>CAZFIU010000035.1:0-45791 GCA_964519455.1 uncultured Syntrophobacterales bacterium | reverse complement strand
CTGGATTCCCGCTTCCGCGGGAATGACGACTCGGGGGTTTGGCGCCTGTTGTTCCCGCCTCTCCACCCCTGGATTCCCGATTTCCGCGGGAATGACGACCCGAGGGTTTGGCGCCAATTCTTGTCCGGGCGACGTTTTGACACAGCCTGTTTCGCGGGAATGACGATTCGGGTTGTCGGTGCCGGTTCGCGTCCCGGGCACGCTCATCCGTCGCGCCCGGCGCCGTACGCGGCGAAAGCTCCCTCCCAGCGCCGGCTGAACAGGCGCCACAGGTTGGCGCTCACGCGTTGCACCATGAACAGGCTGAACCCGGCCCACACGCCGAACAGGCCCAGTTCCAGGTGGAACGCGAGGCCGGTGAGCGGCACGAACAGGAGCAGGCCTCCCGCGAGCATCGCCCACATGAGAAAGCGCGTGTCGTGGGCGCCCAGAAGGAAGCCGTCGAGAGCGAACACGATGCCGTTCAGGGGTTGGAACACCACCAGCAGCAGGAACGCTTCGGCGCGCACCAGGTCCGTCACGGCGGCGGCGTCCGTGAAGAAGGCCAGGAGCGGCTGCTGGAGGGTGAAGTAGGCCGCGCCGAAGACGGCGCCGCCGGCGCAACCCCAACCCGCCAGCATCCGCCCCAGGCGCAGCGCGCGCCGGGTGTTGCCCGCCCCAAGGTGCCGCGCCACCAGCGTCTGCCCGGCCACGGCCAGTCCGTCGATGGTGTCCGAGCAGAAGATGAAGAGCTGGAAGACGATCTCGTAGGCCGCGAGGTACACCGGCCCCATGCGCGCCAGGATGGCGGTGGAGAAGACCAGTGACAGCCGCAGCCCGGCGGTACGCACCGCCAGGTCTCCGGCGATGCGCGAGAGGTTGCGGAAACGCCGCAGACGGAGTTGCCGGCTGTCGAGTTCGTAGGGTCCGGTGTAGTGCGAGAACAGCAGGAGGCGGACGTAGGCGGCGATGCCCAGGCCGTGGGCCGTCACCGACGCCACGGCCGCGCCTTGCAGGCCCAGGGCGGGGAACCCGAACCCGCCGTAGATCAGCGCGTAGTCCAGTACGATGTTGGTCCCGCTCATGGCGAACGCGACGAGCATCGGCGACACGGTGTTCTGGACGCCGCGCAGGAACCCCACCGCCGCGTAGATGGAAAACAGCATGGGAACGGTGAAGCAGCGGATGCGGAAGTAGGGGACGCCCAGTTCCGCGACGCCCGGGGTCGCACCCATGATCGAGTAGAGTCGGGGCGCGAACAGGAAGCACAGGGAGGCCACGAGGGTCCCGCCGGCCACCGCCACGACAAGAGCGTGGCGGAAGATCTCGCCGCAGGCCGCATAGTTGCGCGAGCCGTACTGGCTCGCCACCAGGCTGGTGGTGCCGAAGATCAAGAACGCGAAGATCCAGCTCACCGCGCCGATGAGGCTCGTGGCGATGGCCTTGGCCGCCAGCGGCTCCACGCCCAGGTGGCCGATCATGGCCGTGTCGACGATGTTCAGGATCGGCTCGCTGGCGATGGCCAGAGACGCGGGGACGGCAAGGCGCAGGAGGTCCCGGGCGTCGGAGGCCGGCGGCGCGGGCGTGGCGGTGTCGGCCCCCATGGCTCAGGCATTCACTCGAGAACGACAGTCGTACGTGCGCATCGCGTCTCTGTTCGGGACAGGACACTAGAACGAGCGCGGCCCGCCTTGCGTGTAGATGCGCACGCGGGCGCTGGCGCGGTCGAAACGCCGCCGCAGCCAGCGCTTGAACGCGTTCCGCGTGGTGGGGATGAGCATGAGGAAACCGAACGCGTCGGTGAGGATGCCCGGCGTGATCAGCAGCAGGCCCGCCACCAGAATGATAACGCCGTCCATCATCTCCTCGGCCGGGACGATCCCCTGGCTCAGGTTCCGCTGGATCTGTCCCAGGGTGCGCAACCCCTCCAGCTTGGCGAGGAAGGCCCCCAGCACTCCGGTGCCGAGCACCAGCAGGATGGTGTTGAGCCCGCCGATCATCGAGCCCACCTCGATGAGCAGGTAAAGCTCCAACAGCGGGACCACGGTGAACAGCAGCAGGAGTCGGGGAAACATGGCGTCAGGGTAACGCAACGCATGCATGAGGTCCAGCATGTTTCCGGCTGTCGTCGATGTTGAGGGTCGCCAGTCTGCTCAGGGTTCGCGTCTCCGTCGAAACCAACTGAAGGCATTGCCATACATGGATCTAGGTGGCGCCTTGAAGTCATATGCATCAGGCGCCAGCGAACCCACCAGATCATCGAAGGTCGCCGCCTTCCTGTCGGAGAAACTCTGCGCCAGAAGCACCGCATCGCTCCGCGATTCCCAGAACGAGGCCAATCTCAAGTTGTACTGATACAGGCGGACCAGAATCTGTACTAGAAAAAACAGGACCGTCATCGTTGCGATACGTGCCACCGCGAGCCGGTCCAATAGCTGATTCAAAGGGTTTGTGCTCTCATCGTGAGGCGTGTTGTCGATCGCGGGTCTGTCAGGGTTTGCTATGTACGTAGCCATCTCCGAAAAAATTTGGCTGTTGCTGACGAGTAGGTTGTTTCTCATCTCAGCTATGATCTCGGTCATGGGGCGATTCTGCCAATCATCCAAGGAGTCATGGTCCTCCAGCAGGTACGGCTCGGCACCTCTGTCCAGGGCGACCGCGACGTAGACTTTGCGTTCCAAGTCAAGAGGTACGCTCGTGGCGGTCATGAATGGTTGATCGTCATCAAATCTGAAGGATGTGGTCCATGACTGTCCTCCGTCCGCTGTTACGAGTATCGTGCCAGCAGATCCCATTATCACACCATGCAATCCATCCTGACTGAATGTTGACTGTGACTCTGGAGCGATACGCTCCCCCTTTCTGAGTCCGGCAGTGGTGCTTCTCGCCCAGGAGCTTCCACCATCTTTGGTTATGAACACGGACCCCTGTGTGCCGACCACCAGACCGCGCTTGCCATCTTCGCTTAGCACGGCGGTTGACAAACCCTCCGCGCGGGGCAAGTTCAGACCGGCCGGATTACGCCAAGTCTTCCCGTTGTCCTGGGTTACAAATACGGAACCTGAGACGCCGCCGACCACGCCGTATTTTCCGTTTGCGCTGAACACTGCGGCTTCGAGCCACTCGGTGTTGCGAAGTCGAATCCGCTTAAGCAAGGTCCATGACTTGCCCCGATCCCTGGAAACAAGCACCGGCCCTTTGTAGCCGCCTATTACACCTATCGAACCGTCCTTGCTAAAACCTGCGGCGCTGATACTCCCTCGTGGATTCAGGGCGAGATCGGCCCTGCTTGACCATGCCTGTCCTTCGTCGTCCGTAGTCCTGACGGAACCTTTGTGTCCGATGACCAAGGCCTGTTTGCCATCCGGGCTGAACCATGATGCTCCGATCCAATCGCCTTCCTTCAAGGGAACGTTTCCCATTCCTACCCAAGTAGCTCCCCGATCACGGGTCACGAATGCCGCGCCCTCATTGCTCACGACCATCCCAAGGCGTCCGTCGTCACTGAAACCCATGGCTGCCACCGACTGACCCCTATCCAGTCCCAAATTTTCTCGCGCTTCCCAGGACCGGCCCTTATCAACAGATACGAGTATGGGGCCGGAGCGCCATGACAGGACACCGAGAGTGCCATCCATGTTGAAACCCACCCTGTGAACCTGGGTAGTCGCTGTAGCCTCCAAAGAAGGCGTGGCGGCCTTGAACCAGTATCGGCCCTCGGTCATCAACTGGAGCGTCTTGCCATACCTTTCGTCGAACTGTGCCCGCTGTGCCAAATCAAGAGCGAAACGCTGATCTCGCACCCCTATCTCCAATAGGCCGAAGAGTATCAAATGCAGTCCACCCAACAGCAAGGCGAAGACGCAAGCCAGAATAAACCCAGCGCCCATACGCAGTGCGAGTCCGCGTTTCCGGAACGTATAGGCCATCCACCAATCCCGAGGAGTCAGGTCGCTGCTTGTTTCGTACGCCTCTCTGTCGCGAAAATGCCTCTTCAAGGCGACGTGGCGATTGCGGGACCAAGCAAGCCATCCGCCAATAAACAGAGAAGCAAATACATAGATGCTGACATTACCGGGCGCTTGGACCAGGAAGTCCAGGAACTTCTCGCTATCTCTCGGGTCAGTCTCTGTCGCAAACTGGGAGAAGTAGAAGAGGGCGACGAGAATCGCAGGAGCAAGGAACAGGAGGCAGGTGAACAGAGTATCCCGGTGCTTAGTGTAGAATTGCATGAACCCGACGTGCTCCGGGGCATTCAACGGACTTGGCCTTGAGCGTTTGGCCCCAGAAACAGCCAACCGAAGAATGACCGCTCTACTCGATCAGCGTTATTGAATCAAACGCGCGAGAATCTCCAGGCCGTCCACCAACCGGGGCCCCGGCCGATTGAAATACCCCGCCCCATCCACCGCGAACACTCGTCTTCTGGCCACGGCGGGTATCGCTTGCCATGCGGGCAGATCCTTGAGTAGTTCCCATTCCCTCATGGTCCGACCCTCGTCGAACCCGCAGGGCATCAGCACGAGCACATCGGGCGCGGCTGCAACCAAGTCCTCCAGGGACACCCCCTTCGAAGGCTTGTGCTTGACCGCCAGCACATCGTCACCGCCGGCCAGTTCCACCATCTCCGGCACCCAGTGGCCTGCGCTGTACAGGGGATCCAGCCATTCCAAACATGCCACCCGCGGCTTCGGTCCGCTCTGTCGGATGCCTGTGGTTATCCGCTCCACACGTTCCTCCATATACCTCACGAGCCTGCCCGCGTGCGTGGTGGTTCCCGTGGCCTTGCCTATGCGCCATATGTCACGCAGAACCTCGCCCAGGGAATTGGGTGACAGCGTTAGTACCCGTGCCGGGGGCTGTAACGTGCTCGCCGCGGTCATGACTTGGTCGTATCCTATCGCGCACACGTCGCACAGCCCCTGGGTGACGATGAGGTCGGGATTGAGGTGCTGCAACATCTCCAGGTCGAGCTTGTAGAGACCCTCGCCACGCCTCAAGTGTCTCTGGACTGCCTCGTCGATCTCTTGGCTGGTGACGTTGTCGGAGTTGATGTCCCCGCGCACCACCACGGGCTTCTCGCGCGCCCCCGGCGGAAAGTCGCATTCATGGCTGACGGCCACCACCGCGTCCCCCAGCCCCAGTGCGAAGGCGATCTCGGTCGCGCTTGGCAGCAGCGTACAGAGCCTCATGGGGTTCTCGTATAGACGATCACAGAGTATTTGCAAACACGGATGAGCAGGCAACCGCGCTGGGACAGGTGGGAAATAAAATTGTGACGTGTCCGGGACGGTGTTCGAAAAACGAAGACAAGCCCGATCCTCGCGAGATAGCAAAACGGCTAGACTTCCAAATGAAATGCATGTATCAACAACGCGAGGAGTTATGGCTACGGAGCGGCTGCTTCGCCGAACAAGCATCCACGTGGTCGCGAGGTTCCCATGCGTTGTACCCTCGTCGTCCTCCTGGCGCTGATCCTGGGAGGATGCGGAGGCTCGTCAAACGTCCTTCCGCTACCGTCGCCGCCAAGCGATGTCCGCATCGTCGACGCCGATACCGTTGACATTGACGGCACCCGCTATCGCCTGCACGGCATCGACGCGCCGGAGTCCAACCAGACGTGTCGCGCTTGGGGCCACACCTGGGCGTGCGGTGAGGCCGCCACCCAGGCGCTGGTCTCGCACGCCGGCCACCTGTCGTGCTCCGGAGACTCTGCAGACCGCTACGGCCGCGTCGTCGGCGTCTGCTCGTCCGGAGGCCAGGACATTAATGCCTGGCTCGTCCTTCGCGGGTGGGCGTTGGCCGAGTACAGCACCGACTACCGCGACCAGGAGGCCCGCGCCCGCGCTGCCCGACGCGGAATCCACAAGGGGGAGTTCGTTCGGCCTGCCGACCGCCGCAAGGGCCAACGGCTTGAGGGCGACGACACGTTGGCTTGGTTTGCCACCGGTACCGTCAACGTCCCGGAGCTGGCCGATAGCCTTTTGTGGGGCACCAACACCGCGTTTGACGGTAAGCTCCTGCACGACAGCGTGTTCGGCTTCGTGGACAGTACCAGCGTGGTGGCCTTCGGGGACTGGCGCGCCAGCAACCCAAACCCAAACGGCGGAGCGACCTGGACCGGGAATCTCGTGGCACGGAACACCGCCGGCCTCCGCGCTGAGGGTGCGGCACATCTCACCGTGGATTTTCAACAACTCAGCCTTGATCTTCGCCTGTCCGGCCGTGACGTCGGCAACCGTCACTGGTTTGACATCCCACTCCAGGCCGGTGCCTTCAGTGCAGATGACGGCTCCCTGCATGGACGCTTCTACGGCCCGCACCGCCATGAAGCTGCCGGCATCTTCAACCGTGACGGCTGGCTTGGAGCTTTCGGCGTGAGCCGCTGACGATTCCGAGGAAGTTGTCGCCCTTGACAGCAATTGGACCTGCGCCTTCGATGTCGTCACGCGTTTTCTCGGTCCTGTGCGCCCAACCGTTGGCGACACATGACTCGTTTGGAAGGAGGATCTGAGCATGGCCATTGCAAGAAGTAGTTTTCCCAAGGGGGTCGTAACCGACTACCAACAATACCGGAATCGGATCCAGTCCGGCGACCTCCTCCTGTGTTCGGGCTCAGGCGTGTTCTCGCGCATGATACAAGCCGCCACCGGCAGTGTCTGGAGTCATGTTGGGTTCGTGATGCGCTTGGACGCCATTGACCGGGTGATGGTCTTGGAGAGCGTTGAACCGGTGGGTGTCCGTACGGTCCCGTTGCGGAAGTACCTTGCCGACTACGACAGCAGGGGGAATCCTTATCCCGGCGGCATCGTCATCGCTCGTCACAGCGCGTTCGCGTCCAAGGCCACCGACAAGAAGCTGCGCCAGTTCGGGCAGTTCGCCGCCGACCTGTTTGGCTACCCCTACGATAGAGATGAAATCGCCAAGATAGCTGCTCGGATCGCGGGCTCTTACCTGCCGTTTACCAGAAGTGACAGGAAAGCTCTCAAGAGGGATCGGGAGTACATCTGCTCGGAGTACGTGTGGGAATGCTATGAGCAATTGGGCATTCGCGTTCAGCACCAACCAAGGGGGTTCATAGCTCCCGCTGACTTTGCCGGTGCGAAAGACGTGAGTCTCCTGGCCGTGCTCAAGGGCCGGTGACCGTTCTAGCTGTTCCCACCCCGATTCACCGCGACGCGGACTTGAAAGGCGCCCGCGTGTGTTCTATCCTGGCCTTTCGGGACCGCGATGGACGGCCCTTTCCACTCAGGAGGTCTTGATGCCGATTACCAACAGTCTCCCCGAGACGGTGTTCACTACCCGTGTCGACGATCTGCTGAACTGGGGCAGGGCGTCGTCCCAGTGGTACATGTTGTTCGGGCTGGCCTGTTGCGCCATCGAGCTCATGCAGACCGGCGGGCCGCGCGCGGACCTCGACCGGTTCGGGTGCGTGCCTCGGGCCACGCCGCGCCAGTCGGACCTGATGATCGTGGCCGGCACCTTGACCTACAAGATGGCCAAGCGCACGCGGCTGCTGTACGACCAGATGCCCGACCCCAAGTACGTCATCTCCATGGGAAGCTGCTCCAACTGCGGCGGGCTGTTCCAGATGGCCTACTCGGTGTGCAAGGGCGTCGACAAGATCGTTCCCGTGGACGTGTACGTCCCGGGCTGCCCGCCGCGCCCCGAGGCCCTGACCGAAGGCCTCCTGCGGATTCAGGACAAGGTCATGCGCGAGCGCTGGCTGGTCAAGGGATCCGCGGCGGCCGAGGCCCGCTGAGGCACGAAGGGCCGCGGCTGCATCCTCGGCGCGGTGCATCATTCAAATCGATCGGATACAAGCGGTGAAGCCGGGTCCCCGGACCCTGGGGCCGGTTGGGGGATCCGAAGGGAGGAAACGCATGGCTGAGTACGTCAAGGTGGCGACCACCGAGGAGGTGGAGCCCGGCAGGCCGAAAGTGGTGGAGGTCAATGGCCGCCGGCTCGCGCTGTTCAACCTGGAAGGGTCCTTCTACGCCATCGACGACATCTGCACCCATCGCGGCGCGCCGTTGTCGGAAGGGGAGGTCATGGGCAAGGAGATCCAGTGCCCGTGGCACGGCGCCATGTTCGACATCACCACGGGCGAGGCCTCGGGCCCGCCCGCCGACGAGGGGGTCGATAGTTTCAACGTGCGCGTTTCCGGGTCCGATATCGAGGTCGAGATCTGACGCGCCGCCCGTGCGGCGGCGGGTTCCGGTGAGCAAGTCCCCGAAAGGGAGGTACATGACCATGGCGGATGACGTTCATAGCAGGATCGAAGAGCAGGTGAAGAACAACCGCGTGATGGTGTTCATGAAGGGCACCCCGAACTTTCCCCAGTGCGGCTTCTCCGCGCACACCGTGGAGATCCTGCGCGCCCACAACGCGGAGTTCGAGAGCTTCGACGTGCTCTCCGACCCGGCGGTCCGGGAGGGCGTGAAGCAGTACTCGAAGTGGCCCACCATCCCGCAGGTCTACATCGACGGCCAGTTCGTGGGCGGCTGCGACATCGTCCACGAACTGCATGAGCGGGGCGAGCTGGACGCGCTGCTCAACCCCGCCGCCAAAGAGTAGCCGCAAGCGGGAGAGGACCACGGCTTCATTGTTCGACGAGATCGGCGCGGAGCGCCTGCGGGAGGTCATCGAAGTCTTCGTGGACCGGATCTTCGATGACCTCATGATCGGTTTCTTCTTCCGCAACGCCGACCGCGACCGGGTCAAGAAGCTGGAATACCAGTTCACGGCGCGGGCCCTCGGCGCCGACATCGAGTACGAGGGGCGCCCGCTCGAACAGGCCCACGCGCCGCATCCCATCATGGGCGGGCAGTTCGCCCGGCGGCTGCAGATCCTGCGCGAGACCCTCGACGAGTTTCACGTGCCTCCGGCCGTGCAAACGGCGTGGCTGGACCACACCGAGAGCCTCCGGTCCCTCATCACCCGCGACCGCGGCTCCGACTGCGACCCCGCCGAGGCCCGGCGCAAGGCGCTGGCCCATCCCTCATGACGGATCCCCGGAACGACCCGCAGGTGCTCAAGGTGGCGCGGGACGAGGCCTTCGACATGGCCCTTTACGTGCGCCTCCGTGAGATGGAGACCGGCGAGGTCCACAACGTCCTGAGCCGGCTCGTCACCGTGGAGCGCGGCCACGTCGCCTTCTGGGCCGACTTCGCCGGCATCGACGACAGCTCCCTGGACCGGGTGCAGCGCCTGCGGCTGGGCCTTCTCGTGCTCTTGCGGCGTCTCTTCGGCGTGCCCATGACATTCCTCATCCTGGAAGCCATCGAGATCTACGGGGTCAAGAAGTACTGGACCCTGTGGGACCGCTACAAGGACACACCCCACGGTCCGCGCATCCGCGGCATCCTGCGCGACGAGTTCGGCCACGAGGACGAGATCGTCGCCGGGCTCACCGGCCGGCGCCTGAACCCCGAACGCGTGCGCGACATCTTCCTGGGCCTGAACGACGGCCTGGTGGAGGTGCTCGGCAGCGTGGCCGGGTTCTATGCCTCGTTCGGAAATCCCGCCTTCGTGGCCGTGGCGAGCCTCACGGTGGCGGTGGCGGGCTCCATCTCCATGGCCGCCGGGGTGCTGGCCTCGTCCCGCTCCCAGCGCGAGGTCCAGCGCATCGAGAACGCCAAGCGCAACTTCTTCGACCCCGAGACGAAGCCGCCCGAGGAGACGCGCCCGCTGTCGGCGGCCGTCTCCGTGGGCATCTCCTACTTCGTGGGCGCGATGTTCCCCATCGTCCCGGTGCTGCTGGGGGCGGTCAGCCCGGTGGGGTCCATCGTCGTGGGCGGTGCCATGGTGGTCCTGGTGACCGCGCTCCTGTCGGTCATGTCGGGCATGGAGGTCCGTCCGCGGGTGTTTCAGAACCTGCTCCTGGTGTTCGGCGCCGTGGCCGTCACCTACGCTCTGGGAACGCTGGTCAAGCAGTTCTGGAACATCAGCGTCTAGTGGTCCGCATGGGCCTCCAGACGGTCCGGAGGCTCCATGAGCAATCGAGACATCGCCGCGGCGCGCGCCTACCACGAACGCACCAAGCACTCGCTCACGAGCGTCCGTAGCGGTCCCCACCGCCTGGACTGGGACAACCAGCCGCATCCCTTCAAGGTCTACGAGGACCTGGAGTCGCTGCCGCTGGAGCCGCATCTCCAGTCAACCGGCGTGCCGGCGCTACGGGCCATTTCCGAGCCTGCCCCGGAGGTGGAACGCGGCGTGAGCCGCGCGGAGCTGGCGGAGGTGTTGTTCCTCTGCGCCGGAGTCACGCGCCGGCGGCGCTACTTCGGCGGCGAGATGCTCTTTCGCGCGGCCGCGTGCACCGGCGCGCTCTACCACGTCGACGTCTACGTGGCGGCGGGTCCGTTGTCCGACCTGGACGCCGGTGTCTATCACTTCGCCCCCGACCGTTTCGCGCTGACCCCGTTGCGCGCGGGCGATCACCGCGGCGTCCTGGTGGCAGCGAGCGGGGCCGAGCCCGCGGTGGCCCACGCCCCGGCCGTCCTGGTGCTCACCTCCACCTACTGGCGCAATAGCTGGAAGTACCGCGACCGCACCTACCGCCACTGCTTCTGGGACGGCGGCACGCTCCTTGCCAACTGCCTTGCCGCGGCTTCGGCCCGCGGAATCCCGGCACGGACGGTGATGGGCTTCGCCGACGCGCCGGTGAACCATCTCCTGGGCCTCGATGCCGAGAAGGAGGTGTCGCTGTGCCTCGTGCCGCTGGGCCGCTCGGCATCGTCCACGCCCCCGTCCGGGGAAACGCCGCCGACCCTGGACCTCGCCACCCGGCCGCTGTCCGCCCGCGAAGTGGACTACCCGTCCATACGGCAGGTGCACGCGGCGTCATGCCTGGGGAGCGGTGCCGAGGCCGGGCGCTGGCGGGATGCCGCCGCCGGCGCGGCGGACGGCGGCGGGGAGGCACAGGCCGGCACGACCACGCCCGGAGAGCCGGGAACCGTCGGCGGGGACGTTGGCGGTTCCACCGCGGGCGCCAAGGCGGCCGGCGCCACGCGCCGCGCACTGCCCTTGACCGTCGACTCTCCCGGGTCGCTTCCCACCGACGGCATCGAGCAGGTGATCGTGCGCCGCGGCTCCACGCGCCGGTTCTCGCACGAGTCCATCAGCTTCACCCAGTTGTCCAACGCCCTGCATTACGCCACCCGGGGTGTGGCCACGGACGTGGCTCCCGGCGCCTGCCGCGCGCTGAACCAACTCTATCTCATCGTCAATCACGTGGACGATACCGCCCCCGGTGCCTACGTCCTCGACCGCGACAACGGACGGCTCGAACTGCTCAAGGAAGGGAACTTCCGCAAGGAGGCCGGTTTCCTCGGACTGGGCCAGGAGATCCCCGCGGACGCCAGCGTCAACGTCTACTTCCTCGCGGACCTCGACGCCGTGCTGCGGCGTTACGGCAACCGCGGCTACCGCCTCGCTCAGATGGACGCCAGCATCACCGCCGGCCGCCTCTACCTGGCGGCCTACGCCCAGGGCTTCGGTGCGTCCGGTCTGACCTTCTTCGACGACGACGTCACCACGTTCTTCTCGCCCCACGGCGCGGGCAAGAGCGTCATGTTCCTGGTGGCGCTGGGAAGGCGGCAGCGCAAGTAGACGAGTGGAAGCCGGCGGCGTATCGCATTGGCGAACGTAACGCGACGCACCGCCGCGTGGGCGGAGGGAAAGTGAAGATGAGTCGTATGTTCTCGGCCGGTTCGTTCGCACGGAAGGCCCGTCTGGCGGCGGTCGCCGCCGCGGTCGGGATGTGGATCGCTTCGGGGGCCGCGGCGGCCGCCGATTTCTACCTGCGCGGCGGTCTCGGGCTGGGCCGTCCCGGCGACGTCACGTTCACGGACAGGGACTGTTCCAGCACGGCCCCGGCGGCGTTGTACGGCTGCGGCACCGGCGGTGACGGCGCGCCCTACCGGTCCCGCGGCGCCTTCGGCACCGTGCCGGCGCTCGAGGTCGGGCTGGGCTACGCGGGGGCGCCGGCGCGCTTCGAGCTCCTGGTCGAATACCGGCCGGGCATCGAGTTCGAGGGCCGCGCCAACTTCCTGGCGCCGGAACGGCGGCAGGAAGTCTCGGCGGACCTGTCGTCCCTTTCGGGGATGCTTGCCGCCTTCGTCGACTTCACCCGGCTGGGGCTCCCTCGGTACGGCCCCTTCGACCCGTTCATGGGGGCGGGCCTCGGTGCGGTCCGCAACCGCGTCGGGGAGACGCGCATGACGTTCCCGGCGACGACGACGATCGTGCCGGGCGCGAACCGGACCGATCTGGCCTGGATGGTGACGGCCGGGGTCTCGCTGCCGCTGGACGAGCGCGTGGTCCTCGATCTCGCCTGGCGCTACACTCATCTCGGTGAGTTCCGGACGGGGCGGGGCGCGGGCCGGGTGGTGTGGCGCGACGGTAGCCGTGAGCCGTTGCCCCTCGATCTCGCGCCGACCTGGACCAGGCTCGCGAGCCACGAAGCCCGCGTGTCGCTGCGCTACGCGTTCTGACGGCCCGGCCTGTCACGGGCCGCCACCGGCCGGGGCAGGCCGGGGCCGGCCGTTACCGCCGGCTCCAGGCCAGCCAGCGCTGGAAGATCTTCTTTACCGTGGGCGTCAGACGCGTACGGTTGAAGGCGTCGCCGGTCTGCTTGATGGCTTCGGCCTGGGTGGGGTAGGGGTGGATGACGTTGGCGACGGTGCCGAGGCCGACCTTGCCGGCCATGGCCAGGGTGATCTCGCTGATCATCTCGCCCGCGTGCCGGGCGACGATGGTGCCGCCGACGATCTTGTCGGTGCCCTTCTTGACGTGGATCTTGACGAACCCGTCCTCCTCGCCGTCCGCCAGCGCCCGGTCCACTTCCTTGAGCTCGCGCGTGAAGGTGTCGATGGCGACGCCCTGACTCTCGGCGTCGCGTTCGTACATGCCCACGTGGGCGATCTCGGGGTCCGTGTACGTGGCCCAGGGCATGATCAGCGAGCTCAGCTTCTTGCTCTTGTAGAAGAGGGCGTTCTGGATGATGATGCGCGCGGCGGCGTCGGCGGCGTGGGTGAACTTCCAGTCCATGCACACGTCGCCGCCGGCGAAGATGCGCGGGTTGGTGGTCTGCAGGTAGTCGTTGACCACGACGCCGCGGAAGGGGTGGAACTCGACGCCGACGCCCTCGAGGTTCAGGCCGTCCACGTTGGGCGCGCGTCCGGCCCCCACCAGGATCTCGTCCACCGCCGCCGAGCCGGCGTTGCCGTCGGCCTCGTAATGGACCACCTTGCGGCCGTTCTCGGTGGCGACGCGGGTGAGGGCGCTGTTGAGCACCAGTTGGATGCCCTCCTTCAGGAACTGCTGCTGCACGATTTCCGCGGCGTCGGCGTCCTCCCGGTTCAGGATGTGATCGCCGTTGTGGAACAGCACCACCTGGCAGCCCAGGCGCTGGAAGGTCTGCGCCAGCTCGCAGCCGATGGGGCCGGCGCCGATGACCGCCAGCCGTTCCGGGCGTTCCGTGAGGGAGAAGACGGTCTCGTTGGTGAGGTAGCCCGCTTCCTCGATGCCTTCGATGGGGGGATGCGGCGCCACCGCCCGGGCGCCGGAGGCGATGACCGCCTTCTTGAAATGGAGCGATTGGCCGTCCACCTCGACGGTCTCCGGGCCGGTGAACGTGGCATCGCCCAGGAACACGTCGACGCCCAGCTCGCTGAAACGCTTCACGGAGTCGTGGTGGCTGATGTGGGAGCGGATGCGGCGCATGCGTTCCATGACCGCACCGAAGTCCACCTGCACGTCGTCCGGCCGGCCGATGCCGAACATGTCGGCGTCGCGGATCTCCGCCACCACGCGCGACGAGCGGATGATGCACTTGGAGGGCACGCAGCCGACGTTGAGGCAGTCGCCGCCGAGGTAGTGGCGTTCGATCAGCGCCACCCTGGCGCCGAGGCCGGCGGCCCCCGCCGCGGTCACGAGCCCCGCCGTACCCGCGCCGATGACCACGAGGTTGTAGCGGCCGGCGGGCGTCGGATTGGTCCAGTCCGCCGGGTGGGTGTTGGAGCCCAAGACCTGGTTGAATTCGTCCTGCGGCGACAGTTGGGGAATGTTACGCATGCTTCCTTGTCCTCGGCGTCGTTCGCGGTGTTTCCGCGACGGTTCTATTGCGCTCTTGCGTTCCTGCGTTTGTTCACGATTTCGATGGATTTCTTGGCGATGAGCGGGAACAGCCCCAGCAGCGCGAACGACAGCAGCAGCGTGGGCGACAGAATGCCCGCCAGCGAATCGATCTGGGCCAGTTGGGTGCCCGCGTTGACGTAGACGATGGTGCCGGGAAACATGCCGAGCTGGCTGACGAAGAAGAACTGCACGGTGCGGATGGGCGTCAGACCCATCACCAGGTTGATGACGAAGAACGGGATCACCGGGATCAGCCGCATGGTGAAGAGGTAGAACATGCCTTCCTTGGCGATGCCGTTGTTGATGGTCTCGAGCCGGTCGCCGAACTTGCCCTGGATGCTGTCCCGCAGAAGGAAGCGCGCCACCAGGAAGGCGAGGGTGGCGCCGATGGTGCTGCAGAAGGAGACGATGATCGTGCCGGTGACCACGCCGAACAGCGCGCCGCCCAACAGCGTCATGATGGCCGCGCCCGGGAGCGACAGCGCGGTCACCGCGATATAGATGGCGGCGTAGGCGGCGATGGTGGTGGCGGGGTTCTCCTGGTAGTAGCCGAGATAGGCGTCGCGTTGTGCCTTGATGAACTCGAGGTTGAAGTACTGGCCGAGGTCGAAGATGAAGAAGCTCGCGATGAGAGCGGCCACGACCGCCACCAACGCTATCTTGCCGATCCGTTGATTCATGAAAGGATGTCTCCCAGAGTGTCTCGGGATTCCCCTGTTGCGGGTGAGATTGCCGGCCGCCTTGCGCCGGCGCGTTCGTTTATAGTTGATTTGGTGCCCCAGGTAAATTCCGTGAACGGCGAATCTCATCTCAAGCGTACCACGAGCCCGCGCCGGCCGGGGCCTCGATCCGAACGCTCGCGCCATGATTTGCCGGCCGTGGCGGTCATGGCGCGGGCGCCGAGACCGGGAACGGTCAAGACCCGGCTGTGTCCGCCGTTGACCCATGCGGAGGCGGCGGACTTCTACGCCTGCGTGCTCAGGGACGTCCTCGACCACCTGGCGGGCTCGGAGCGTTGGGACACCTGGGTGGCATACGCCGAACGCAGCCGAAGCTACTTCGCGCGCATACCGGGACTCGGCGCGAGGCTGCTGCCGCAGCGCGGCGATTCCCTCGGCTCCCGCATGCACGCCGTGTTCACCGACTTGTGGGACGACGGTTACCGGCATGTGGTGGTGGTGGGCAGCGACATTCCCGCCCTGAGCAGGGCTTCGGTGGCCAGCGCGTGCGACTGGTTGCGGCGGGACGCCTGTGACGTGGCGTTGGGCCCGGCGGACGACGGCGGTTACTACCTCATCGGCCTCAACCGGCCGGTGGAGGAACTCTTCACAGGCGTCGCCTGGAGCACCGCCACCGTGCTCGATCAGACGCTGGACAAGGCCCGGCGACTGGGCCTGCGGGTGCGTACGGTCGCTCGCACCTACGACGTCGACCTGGCCGCCGACCTGGAACGGTTGCGCGGCGACTTCGAGGCCTCCGCCGACCTCCGCGCCAGCCGGCCCAGGACATGCCGCTGGATCCAGGGGCGCGCGTCCCCGCCGTGCGGCGGAGAGTCTCGGTGAACCCGCGGCTGGTTTCCCCGTCCATGGGAGGGGATGCTAGAATAGGTCTCATGACGCGTTCTTCCGAGTCGGGCCGCCCCGGCCATCCAGGTCTCATGACTCTCATGTTGCCGGTGCTGGTCTTCATGGCAGGCATCCCCTCCGTGTCCCCGGCGGCCTGGGGGGAGGCCTACGCCGGCGCCTTCGTCGGCGCCGCTCGCACCGAGAACCGCATCGTCGACCCCACCGGCTTCGCCAACTGGGGCAGGCCCGGTTGGGCCACGGACTACGACGACGGCGATTTCGCCTGGGGTTTTCTGGTGGGCCGGAAGTTCACCCTGGAAAAGGCGCGCTTCAGGCTCGAGCTGGACGGCGCCTGGGGCAACGTGTCGGCACGCTCGGACCGCGTCGACCCCGTCGGGCGGGACGAGACCGCGAGAGCGTCGGTCCGATGGGCGGCCACGGCGCGCCTGGGCCTGGAACACAGGGCAGGCCCGCTCACGGTGTTCGTGAACGGCGGCGCGGCGCTGGCCCGGATCACGAATTCCCTGACCGACGTCGATTTCGCGCCGGACATGCCGCCCCGGTTCGACCCCGACGATTCCTTCCACCACGGCGCCACGCGAATCGGTTGGGTCCTCGGCACCGGCGTCGAGGCGCCCTTGGCGAACTCCTGGGGGTGGCGGCTGGATCTTTCCTACGTGGGCTTCGAGCGTGGCACACGTTATGCAAACCGTTCCGGGAACAACCGTTGCGGGCCGGGCGGCCCGCGAGCGGCGTGTCCTTACCGGGTCGAGAACCACCTGATCCTGTTGCGCCTGGCGCTTGTCCGCCGCTTCGACCCATAGCCTCGCTCGAGGCGGCCTCGCTTCCCGCGTCATCGACATGGCTGCCGCCGTGCTCCTCTTGCTCCACATCGTCGCCGGCGCCGCGGCGCTGGTGACGGCGGCCATCGCGCTCATGGTAGTCAAGGGGGGCGTTCATCACGTCAGGGCGGGGCGCGTCTACGCCGCGTCCATGGCGCTGGTGTGCGCGAGCGCGCTGCCCCTGGCGGTGCTCGGGGCCGATGTGCTGCTGCTGATGGTAGCGGTGTTCAGCTTCTATCTCGTTTTCGCCGGCTGGCGCTTTGCCCGAAACGCGGGCGCGCGGCCCGGGGCCATGGACTGGGCCGCGGTCACCGTGATGGGGTTGACCGGTCTGGGCATGTGGGGCTACGGCGCCGCGCTCTTCCAGCGCGGCGACCCGCAATGGGTCACCATGACGGTGTTCGGATGCATCGCCGTGGCCCTGAGCGCCGTCGACCTGCGCTACCACCGGGCGTCGGGCCGGTCCGGGTCGCAACGCATCGCGCGGCATCTCACCAACATGCTGGCGGGGACCATCGCCACGGTGACCGCCGCGTTGGTGGTGAACGTCCATACCCGGCCGGCATGGCTGGCGTGGATTCTCCCCACCGTCCTCATCGCCCCTTTGATCGCGTGGTGGAACCGGCGGGTCCTGCGAGGCGCGGACTGGCGTCGGCGACCCGCGAAGAGATGAAACCTGAAGCCCTGAACGGACCGCGAAGGGTTCCACGCGATGCGGCCGCGATGGCTGTTTGCTCCCGTCCCTTCTCTGGTGTAGTCGGGAGCCTGACCATCGCACTTCAACCCGTGAATCGAGTTTGCCGAGATGAGCCACGTCCTGTTCCCCGTCATTCTCTCCGGCGGCGCCGGCACAAGGCTCTGGCCCCTGTCCCGCGAGCTTCATCCCAAGCAGTTCCTGCCGCTGCTGGAAGAGCACACCCTGCTGCAAGCCACCGCGCGGCGGTTGGCCTCCCTCGATGAGGGGCGCCCGCCCATCGTCGTGTGCAACGAGGCCCACCGGTTCATGGTGGCCGAGCAACTGGAGAGGGTCGGTGTGGAACCCACGGCGGTGCTGCTGGAGCCCGCGGGGAGGAACACCGCGCCGGCCATCGCCGTGGCGGCTTTCCAGGCCCTCGATTGCGCCGGCGAGGGCGAGGACGCCATTCTGCTGGTGCTGCCGGCGGACCACGTGATCCGCGATGAGTACGGGTTCGCCAACACCGTGCGGGCCGCGGTCCGGGAAGGCGCCGCCGGGCGTCTGGTGGCCTTCGGCGTGTTGCCGGCCTACCCCGAGACCGGCTACGGCTACATCAAGGCCGCCGCGGCCACGGGGGTGAGCGCCCCCGGCCGCAGGGTGGAGCGGTTCGTCGAGAAGCCGGATGCCGCCACGGCCGCCCGCTACGTGGAAGAGGGCGCGTACTACTGGAACAGCGGCATGTTCGTGTTTCCGGCGGCCGGTTACCTGCGGGAGCTCGGCGCACACGCGCCGGCCGTGCGCGACGCCGCGGAGCGCGCCTACCGCCAGGCCGTGGAACAACCGGGCTTCCGCCGGCTCGACGCGGAGGCCTTCTCACGCTGCCCGGCCATCTCCGTGGACCATGCGATCATGGAACGCACGTCCAACGCGGTGATGATCCCGCTTGCGGCCGGCTGGTCCGACGTCGGCTCCTGGTCCGCGCTGGCGGACCTCGGCGCAAGGGACCCGGACGGCAACGTGGTCCGGGGCAGCGCCGTCCTGGAGGGCGTCCGGGACACCTACGTGCACGCCGGCGAGCGTCTGGTGGCCGCCCTGGGCGTGTCCGACCTGGTCATCGTGGACACGCCGGACGCGCTGCTGGTGGCACACAGGGAGGCGGCTCGGGACACGGGCAAGGTGGTGGCGCGGCTGCGGTCGGAGGGACGCCGGGAGCACCGCACCCACCGCGGCGTGCACCGTCCCTGGGGCACCTTCGACCCGGTCCACGCCGCCGGCGGTTTCCAGGTCAAGCACATCGTCGTCAGACCCGGGCAGGCCCTGTCCCTGCAGTCCCACGAGCACCGCGCCGAGCACTGGGTGGTCGTGCGCGGCACCGCGCGCGTGACGCGGGGGGACGAGACCTTCGACCTGACGGAGAACCAGTCGACCTTCATTCCACGGGGAACGAAGCACCGGCTCGCGAATCCGGGCACCGGGCCTCTGGAGTTGGTGGAGGTGCAGACCGGCGCCTACCTGGAGGAGGACGACATCGTCCGCTACGAGGACGCCTACGGCCGCGCGGACTCGCGCGAGCCGGAAGGGGAAGGCTGACCGGAGGGGCGTGGCGGAGTCCCCCACCTGAACTTCGCTCCGCCGGGGGCCGGGGGAGGGTCGGTGTAGCGGATGCCCCATTTTTCCGGCGGCAGCGGGGCGTCCGGGTCGATCCTGGGCAGGACGTAACGCTCGTTCTGGTACACGATGATCGGCGAGTGCCCATGCCACTGCCGGACGGGTCGCTCGTTCTCGTCCCGCCGCAGGACTCGCAGTGGGCCAAAGGCCCTTTCCAGCGAGTAGCCGGGCACGGACGTGTTCGGGTTGTCGGCGACGATGTGGCTGATCGTGGCGCGGAGCGCCGCCATGTCCGGGATGAGGTCGCGGCCGGCGCGGAGATCATAGAAGGGGATACGCCGGTGCAGGTAGAAGTAACCCGGCGTGTTGAGGTACGAGCGGCCGAGATGCCACACCGACTTCACATCCGGAGCCTGGGCGAGGTAGCGGTAGGCGGCGAACGCAGGGTCGCGCCGGCGCAGGAACGCGTGGTAGCGGGTCTCCGCCGACCATGCCTGGTAGATCCAGGCCTGGTACGGCAGCGCGTTGAGGATGCCCGCCAGCGACAGGGCCGCGAACACCACGGAAGCCGCCGCGGCGACCCGGAGTTTCGCCGCGGCGCCGGTGCTCAGCCGCACGATGAGGTCGGCGCCCAGAACGAGCCAGAGAGGAATGACG
The DNA here is from genome assembly GCA_964519455.1 of uncultured Syntrophobacterales bacterium. Taxonomy (GTDB): domain Bacteria; phylum Desulfobacterota; class Binatia; order UBA9968; family JAJDTQ01; genus JAJDTQ01. The sequence goes on along the minus strand of CAZFIU010000035.1, from coordinate 26,322 downwards.
ACGAAGACGAAACGGTACTCCTTGTGCGCCTCCAGGGAATGGAGAAGCAGTACCACCGTGATCAGCGCGAGCACGAAACCGTAACGCCGGGGCCTGCACCAGGCTGCCAGCATGCACAGCACGCTCACTCCCCCGCTGGCGAGCACCAGCCACAAGACGAACTGGTACACGGGGCTCTCGCCGGCGCGAAACTGTCTGATGAAGAGATTGTAGCGCAGATTCGTGAGATAGGAGTGGAACAAGCCTGCGTCCCAGGTGACGGCGTCGAAGATTCCCACTCCCAGGGCCAGCCCTGCCGCGGCGGCAACCAGTAATGTCTTCCGGCGCGTGCGCACGAAGACGAGCGCCAGCAGCATCAACGCAAGCGGCGCGTACTGCATGCGTACGGCCACCGTGAGCACAGACAGGAACACCGCGAGCCAGACCGTCCGGCGGTCATCGACGGACGGCCGCAGTCCGAGGGCCAGCAGTGCCATGAGCGGGGCGGTGGTGACGAATTCGCTCATGGGTTTGTGCGCGAACCCGACCAGCTCGTACCACAACGCGCCCGCCACCAAGGCGGTCCGTGCCGTGCCTTCGCCGAAGTGCCGCCGCGCGAAAAAGTACATCCCCGCGGGGATCACGAGCGAGACGGCGCACAACGCGAGCTTGACGCCGCCCACGTACCAGAAGGGCTGACCCAGCCCCGCCAGGTCGAAGGCCTTGAGGAGCCCGGCGATGGCGCCGGGGAGGAACCAGGGCCGGGCTCCGAAGAAGTACTCCCAATAGCGGACGCCGTAACCGTGGGCCAGCCGATGGGCCGGCTCCAGGTACTGCATGATCTCGTCGGGGTGTATGACGAAGTCTCCGTGCAGGGCCACGGCGGCGCGCACCGCGAAGGCCAGCACGAGTACGACCGGAAGGTGCCGCCACGGCCGTTCCTCGCACGGCTGCAAATGGAGCTGGGAGTCGAACGCGGTCCGCAGGCGCTCGGCGAGCGGAATCGGCGGCGTCCGCGGCGCCGTGGCGCCGGCCCGTTTCCTTGCGGCTCTGTGCCTCCGGGCGGCCATCGGTGCTAGCGCGCGGGCGGCCCGAGGCGTTTGCGCGCTTCCTCCAGCCCGGTACGGGCGGACGTCAGTTCCGGTTCCAGCGCCAGGGCGCGCTCGAAGCTTCGGCGGGCGTCGTCCGGCCGGCCCAGCCGAAGCAGCGAGACGCCCACGTTGGCATGGGCGGGGGCATTGCGGTCATCGAGCGTCACCAGTCTCCGAAAAAGCTCCAGGGCTTCCCGGTAACGCTGTTCGGCGAAGCGCGAACGGGCGGCGCGGTCGAGGGAACGTCCCAGGAGGACGCGGACGGGCCGGACCTGGGGCGGGTTCAGTCCGAGGGCCAACGCGCGCTCCAGGGCCGCGACGGCCGCGTCGTAGCGTCCGAGGTGGAACAGGGAGTAGCCCAAGCCCGCGCGAGCAGCGGCGAAGGCGGGGTCTTCTTCCGCCGCCGCGCGATAGGCCTCGAGGGCTTCCTCGTACCGCTGGCGCAGCCTGAGACTCTCGCCGATGTTCTGAAGCGCGTCGCGCCGGTGGCGGCCGCTGAAGTCGCGCGGCCGTAGGTCCAGGGAACGGCGGAAGTGGTTTTCCGCCTTGTCGTAGCGTTTCCGCTTCATGAGCTCGATGCCGGCGTGGCGATGGGCGGCCCAGGACCCCGGATTGGTGGACGCGGCATGGGTGAACAGCGTGACGTCGTCCTTGAAGACCCCTGTTTGCACCCATGTCGCCGCCCCCAACAACACCAGCACCAACCCGGCGGCGCCGGCCGCGGTCTTCCTCCAGGCGTCCCCGAGCCCGCCCGCGCCGTACGCGGCCGCGCCGGCCAGGAGGACCAGCAGGCCGCTGCCGGCCAGGTACTGGTAGCGGTCCGCGGCGAAAGAGATGTTCATGTAGCCGAAGTCCATGAAACCCAGCACCGGCGCCAGCGTGAGGGCGAAGAACAGCGTACAGGCCAGGGGGCCTCGTCCGATGCGGTGGCGCAGGAACCACAGCGACGCGAACACGCCGAGAGCGGCGGCCAGGGCGCCCCACGCCAGCGGTCCGTCCAGGTCCCACTGCGGGTAAATGAGCGCCAGATGCATGGGCCACGGCCACTTCCAGGCATAGAACCACAGGGACTGCGCCGCCATCAGCGTCCGTTCCGTCAACGTGTAGTCGAAGGTGATGTTCACCTTCTGGTAAATGGCAAGATCGAGGCCCGCCAGGGCCAGGGCCAGCGCGAAGAGCGGAAGCAGGCGCATCAGGTCCGTGGCGCCCACGCGCCCCTGTTTCCACCAGTGCCAGATCAACAGTGCGGCCGGAAAGGTCACCACGATGGACTTGCACAGCATGCCGGCGGCGAACAGCGCCATGACCAGCAGGTAGCGTCCCGCGCGCGGGGCCTCCACGAAGCGCAGCCAGGCGGCGAAGGCGGCGAGGTAGAACACGGCCGAGAGCAGGTCCTTCCGGGCGATCACCCAGGCGACGGACTCCACGTGCACGGGATGCACGGCGAAGAGCGCGGCCGCGAGCCATGCGCCGGGCACGGCCAGCCGCCGCAGGATGCGCCACAACAGGACCGTGTTCACGAAGTGTATAAACAGGTTGACGGCGTGGTAGCCGGCCGGTGCGAGCCCCCAGAGCTTGTGCTCGATCCAGAAGGTCGTGTAGAGCAGCGGCCAGTAGTGGTCCTCGCCGATCAGTCCTTGTCGGTACGCGTGGCCGGGAGCGAACCACAGGTCCCATATCCCGCCCCATTCGCGGATGGCGTCCAGCGTGGTGATGATGACGTCGTCCCAGACGAAGCCCAGACGGGTGGCGGGGAAGTAGCTGACCGCGATCATCAGGCCCAGGGCGGCCGTGGCCAGCGCGTCCCCGCGGTTGAAACCGACGGGGAGCCGGGAACCCGAGGAGGTGGTCCCGTCGTGTTCGGGCGCCCCGGCAACGACGCCGGCGGCCTCGTCACGGCGTCCCGGTGCCGCGGCCCTTCGCCTACTCTTGCGGTTTGCCATGTCCTTGACCTTGGGACGGGGCCGGCCGGCCGAGCGCCTTGCGAGTCGCCTTCAGGCCGGCGTGGGCCGACGGCAGGTCGGGATCCAGCGCCAGGGCGCGCTCGTAGTTGCGAAGCGCCTCTTCGAACCGTCCCAGGTGATACAGGGTGGCGCCGAGGTTGGCCAAGGTGTTGGCGTCGTCGGGGCGCACCTCGAGCAGCGTGCGATACAGCGTGAGCGTTTCCTCGTAGCGTTTCTGGCCGAAACGCACGACGCCCAGGTGGTCCAGCGCCGGGGCGTTCCGCGGATTCAGGGCATGGGCGCGCTCGAAATACGCTGCCGCGTCTTCCGATCGCCCCAGTGCCTGGGCCGCGCGACCCGCCAGCACCAGGCGGGCGACGGTGGACAGCGATTCCGGCTCCAGCCCGATGGAGCGGTCCAGCGAGTCCAGCGCCTCGGCGTAGCGGTTCAAGGCGAACAGCGCGGTCCCCATCCCGGCGTGCGCGGGAGCGTAGTCCGGGTTGACCTCCAGGGCGGCGCGGTAGGAGGCGACCGCTTCCTCGTAACGCCGGCTTGTCCTGAGCACCTCGCCCGCCTGGTGATGCGCAAGCGCCTGGTCGGGCCCCTGTTCGCGGATGCGGCGCAGATGAACGTCCGCCTCCCGGGTACGTCCCTGGGCGTTGAGGAGCTGGGCGAGGCGGCTCAGGGGACGGACGTCGCGCGGATCGATTTCCGCCGCGCGCCGGAAGTGGCCGGCCGCGTCGTCGAACCGTTGCAGGCGTTGCAGGGACTGGCCCAGGAGCAGATGAAGGGTGACCGCGAGCACGGAGTCGGGATCCAGTTTGAGCGCCCGCTCCAGCGCGGCGACGGCCTCCTCGTCGCGTTCCAGTCGGAACAGCGAGTCACCCAGCCCGGCATAGGCCAGGGCGTAGTTGGGGTCCACCGCGATGGTGGCGTAGTATGCCTCCACGGCCTCCTCGTGCCTGTTTTGCCGGCGCAGGGTCTCCGCCAGGTTCTGGCGCGAGTTCCGGTCGCGCGGGTCGCGCCGCAGGCCCTCGCGCAGGGCCGTTTCAGCCTCGTCGAAGCGCTTCAGGTTCAGCAGCGACAAGCCCAGATTGGTGTAGCCGGCGACGAAATCGGGACGCTGCTCCACCGCGACGCGCGCGGCGGCGAGGGCTTCCTCGTTGCGCCCCTCCAGGATCAGCGCCTTGGCGAGATTGAGGTGCGCGTCCCGGGCCGCGGGGTTGTGCTCGACGATGTGGCGGAAGAAGGCGACCTCGTTTCGGTAGACGCCGGACTGGGCCCAGGTGAGGGTTCCCAGCATGACCAGGATCGCGCCGAACACGCTCCGGGCGGCCACCTTCGGGGCGCCCGTCAGGCGTCCGGCAGCCACCGCGGCGGCGCCTACCAGCACCGCCATGACGCCGAGGCCCGCCAGGTACTGAAAGCGGTCGGCGACGAAGGAGAACTGCATGTAACCGTAGTCCACGAAACCCAGGACCGGCGCCAGGGTCACGGCGAAAAACAGCGCGCCGGCCAGGGGCCCGCTCCCGAAGCGCCTGCGCCCGAGCCACAGCAACACCGGCAGCACGGCCGTGGCCAGGACCCAGGCCCACGCCCACGGATCACCGATGCGGATGTCCCAGAGCGGGTAGATCACCGCGAGGTCGGCGGGCCAGAACAGCTTGCCGACGTAGAACCAGAGTGCGCGGCAAGCGATCAAGAGCCGCTCGACGAACGAGTATTCGAGGGCCAGGGGCTCACGGGAGGTGTAGAACGCGAGATCCCCCAGGGTGATCAATATGCCCACCGCGAAGAAGGGCGCCAGCCGCGCCAGGTCGGTCTGGGTCACACGCTCGCGCTGCCACCCGTGCCAGATCAGGAGCGCCGCGGGCAGCGTGACCACCACCGACTTGGACAGGAGCCCGGCCACGAACAGCACCAGGGCGGCCGCATAACTGCGCCACTCCGGTGCTTCGTTGAAGCGAATCCAGGTCAGCACGGCCGTGAGGTAGAACAGCGCGGAGAGCAGGTCCTTGCGCTCCATGATCCACGCCACCGACTCGACGTGCAGCGGATGAACGGCGAACATCGCGGCCACGGCCCAGGCGCCGGGCACCGCCAGGCGCCACAGCAGGCGCCAGACCAGCAGGCAGTTCACCAGGTGGAGTAGGACGTTGACGAGGTGGTAGCCCAGGGGCGCGAGGCCCCACAGCTTGTGTTCCAGCCAGAAGCTCGTGTACACGATCGGCCAGTAGTGGCCTTCCTTCTTGATGTCGGCGGGGTCGAACCAGATGCTCCCGAGACCGGACCATTGGTGAATGACCGGTTCCTCCACGAAGATCGTGTCGTCCCAGACGAACCCGGCCCACAGCGCGGGGAGGTAGCTCAGCAGCACCATGAGTCCCAGGAGCGCGGCGCCCAACGCCGTCGACCGCGAGACCTCGGGACGCCGGAACCCCCGCGAGCTCCCGGTCCGCGGCGGGCTCACCGATGCCCGCCCCGGGGTTTCCGCGGCCTGCCGCCGGCGACGGTTCCGTCTCGTTTTCCTACTCTCCATCACGCGCCACGGGTCGTCGGATGTCCGGCGCGCCCCGCTCCGTCGCTCCCTCGATCAATGTCCGGCTCCTCTCCCATCCTTGACGAACCGGCGCATGTGCGCCGCTCCCTTCCGGGCCATGTCGAAGTCGGGTTTCAGGGAGAGCGCGCGTTCGAAGCTTCCGAGGGCCTCGCGATGACGTCCCAGGTGGTACAGGGCGGCGCCCATGTTGGCATGTGTCTGCGCCGCGGCCGGTTGGACTGCCGCCAGCCTGCGATAGAGTTTCAGCGCCTCGTCGTAGCGTTGCTGCCCGAAACGGATCATGGCCAGATGGTCCAGGGCTTCCTGGTTGCGAGGATCGTGGTCGAGGGCGCGTTCATGATGCTCGGCCGCGGTTCCGGCCTGTCCCAGCGCCTGGTACGCGCGCCCCATGAGCACGTGCAGCGAGCCCGCCACGGGCAGGTGGGGATCCAGCCGGAGCGCCCGTGCCATTGTCTCGACGGCCTGCGCGTGACGTTCCGCCTGGAACAGCGCGATGCCCAGCCCGGCCTGGGCCGGGGCGAACTCCGGAGCGATCGCGATGGCCTTGCGGTAGGCCTCCATGGCGCTCTCGACACGGCCTCGAGCGCGCAGCGCCTCCGCCAGGAAGTGGAGGGCGGTGGGGTCGCTCGACGGCAGTGCCCGCGCCCGCTCCAGCATGTTGTCGGCTTCGGCGTCGCGCTGCCGCGCCCGGTACAGGTTGGCCAGCTCCACCAGGGGTTGCAGCTTGTGCGGATCGATGGCCGCGGCCCGGCGCAGATGCGTCTCGGCCTCGTCGAGACGCCCCAGGGAGTGGAGCGACTGGCCGGTCAAGAGGTGCAGCGAGCCCGCCATGGGAGTGCGCGGTTTCAGGGACAGTGCCCTGCGCATGGCCGCCACCGCCTCTTCGTGGCGCTTCAACTCGAACAGCGCGCCGCCCATGCCGCCGTAGGCCAGTTCGCTGTCGGGGTTGACGCGGAGCGCGGCGCGGTAGGCCTCGACGGCCGCTTCGTAGCGCCTCGTCTTGCGCAGCAGTTCGGCCAGGTTCTGCAGTGCCGAGCCCTTGCGCGGGTCGATTTCCAGGGCGCGCTCGAGGTGGGCTTCCGCCTCTTCGAACTTGTTTTGCTTGAGCAGGCCGCGGCCCATGTTGGAGTACGCACCGGCGGAGTCGGGCCGGTAGCGGATGGCGAGGCGGCTGGCGGCGAGCCCTTCTTCGAGACGGTCGGCCTCGAAGAGCGCGCTGCCGAGGTTGAGATAGGCGTCGCGGGCCGCCGGATTGAGCGCCACGATGTGGCTGAAGAGGGTCACTTCGTCCCGGTAGACGCTCGACTGTGCCCAGCTCAGTGCCGCGAGGACCGCGAGGACCAGGGCGAACCCACCGCGGGCGGTCCATGCGAGGGCTTGCGGCAGCCGGCTTGCGACTTGGACCGCGGGGCCGATGAGGAGCGCCATCACGCCGAGACCGGCCAGGTACTGGAAGCGGTCGGCGACGAAGGAGAACTGCATGTAGCCGTAGTCGATGAACCCCAGCACCGGCGCCAGCGTTACCGCGTAGAACAGGGCGGCGGCGAGCGGCCCCCGGCCCATGCGATGGCGGCCGAGCCAGAGGAACGCCGCGGCGGCAACCGCGGCCGCCACCCAGGCCCATGCCAGCAGGTCGCCGGCGCGGATCTCCCACAGCGGGTAGATCACCGCCAGGTCCGCCGGCCACAGCAGCTTGCCGACGTAGAACCACAAGGCGCGCGACGCGATGAGTGTCCGCTCCACGAACGAGTAGCCCAGTGCCAGCGGCTCCCGCCCGCTGTAGAACAGGTAGTCGGCGGTGGCGATGGCCAGTCCCACCGCAAAGAACGGCGCCAGACGCCACAGGTCCGTGACGCTTACCCGTTCCCGCTGCCACCAGTGCCAGATCAGGAACGCCGCCGGCAGGGTCACCGCCATCGACTTGGACAGGAGCGCCGCCACGAACAGCGCCAGGGCGAGGGCGTAACGGCCGCGCGTCGGAGCCTCGACGAAGCGGATCCAGGTGAGCGCGGCGGTGAGGTAGAACAGCGCGGAGAGCAGGTCCTTGCGTTCGATGAGCCATGCCACCGATTCGACGTGGAGGGGATGCACCGCGAAGACCGCGGCCACGGCCCAGGCGCCGGGCACGGCCAACCGGCGGAGCAGACGCCACGCCAGCAGCGAATTGATCCAGTGCAGCACCAGGTTGACGGCATGATAACCGATCGGCGCGAGGCCCCACAGCTTGTGCTCCAGCCAGAAGCTCGTATAGACGATGGGCCAGTAGTGCCCTTCGTTCCTGATGTCCGCGGGCGAGAACCAGATGCTCCATAGCCCCGACCACCGGTGGATCACCGGCTCTTCGGAGAAGATGACGTCGTCCCAGACGAAGTCGCCCGCGAGGGCGGGGAGGTAGCTGACCGCCACGAGAACCCCGAGTCCGAGTGCCGTCAGCGCGTCATGACGCGAGAAGCCGCCCGGCGGGGGCGTGTGTGCCCGGCCCGGGGCGGCGGCGTGTCCGGTCGGCGCGGCTTCTCGGGAGCGCGCCGAGCCCGGGGCCGATGGTTGCGCGCCCGCGGTCATCCGTCGCCGACGCTCCGACCCGGTTCCTTCCCGTAAACGCAACGGTCGGCCACCACGAAGTTCACAAGGCTGCTCAGGGCAACGCCGAGAAAGAACGCCAACAGGCGATGGCGTTCGAACAGACCGACGTAGCTCGTGAGGAACGCGTAGCTGCCGACGTTCACGGCGAGGCCGACGGCGCTGCTCGCCGTGAACCGGGCCCATTGGCCCAGATGAGGCTGCCGTTCGCGCCCGCTGAACGTGAAGCCGCGGTTGAGCGCCCAGTTCCAGCTCACCGCGGGCCAGAACGAGAGGAAACGCGCCAGCCGGTGCTCGATGCCGGCCCACTGGAGGGCGAGGTAGCAGGCCAGGTCGAGGATCATGCCGCTGGCGCCCACCACGCCGAAGCTGGGAATGCGCGCCATGTTGCCGAACCGGTGGTCGTACAACCGGGAGAGATGGCGCAGGAAGCGGACCTGCTGGCGCCAGTTCATCTTGCTGGAGCCCACGCTCCGGTCGTGGAAATCGATGGGCACTTCCCGTACCCGCAGCCGTCCGCGCACCATCAGTTCCAGGGCGATCTTGTAGCCCATGGGCCGCAAGCCTTCAGGGTCCGGCAGCGCGCTTCGACGCGTGGCGAAGAAGCCCGACATGGGATCGGCGCAGTCCACCAGGGGACGCGCCAACCACGTCGCCAGGCGCGAGTTGACGACACGGTGGAGGCTCCAGGAAGGGTCCACGATCCCCCCGGGCGTGTAGCGGCTGCCGATGACCATGTCGCAGTCTCGGTCGAGTGCCGCGAGCAGGTCGACGATGCGCTCGGGTGGGTGCGAGAGGTCCGCGTCCATCACCACCAGGCGGTCGAAGCGACACTGCCGGAGGCCATCGACCACCGCCAGGGACAGGTCCCGGGGACCTTCCCGCCGCACCACCATGCGCACCGGCAGACGGCGCGCCAGTTCGGCCGCCACGGCCTCGCTGCCGTCGGCCGAGTCGTCGTCCACGAGCAACAGTTCCCATTCGACGCCGATGTCGCGCAGGGCCGCGTCGATGCGTTCCGCCAAGGCCCGTATGTTGCCGGCCTCGCGGAACGTCGGCACGATGATGGAGAGCGCGCCGGCGGCGTTCGTCATTTCCTGAGTCGTTTTCGGCATGTTCCCGCTGTTGCGCATCATGTCGAAAGCCCTCTGTCTAGAGACTTTTTCTGTTTGTGTAAATACGGAATGAGGGCTGTTTCGCCGTGCCCGACCGTTCGGGCGATTGGCGGATGCTCGCCGCCGCGGGGCTGTACGCCCGGGCGAGGGCGCGTCGGCGACGATTCCGGGGCAGACCCTCAGGGTCTCCCCGGGTCCTCGTAGTAGTGTTCGTAGTACCAGGCGGCGATCTCGCCGCCGGTGGCAAGCCACACGCGGTCGTGCGAGCAGATGTACTCCAGCGCGAGGTCGAGGTACTTGATGCGCAACGGGACGCCGATGATGAAGGGGTGAAGCGGGATGCACAAGACCATACCGTTACGTTCGCCGTCGCCGTAGAGCACGTCGAACTGGTCGCACACCTGCCGCAGGTACTCGCGCGGGGTGTAGTTGGAGCGCAGGAAGAAGTTGATGTCGTTCAAGCCCTGCTCGTAGGGCATGGCGATCATGCGGCCGGTCTTCACGCGCATCGCCACCGGCTGATCGTCGAAGCCCCAGTCGCACAGGTAGTCGTAACCCGTGGCCGCCAAGTGGTCCGGAGTGTCGAAGGTCTCGGCCAGGGCGGGTCCGAGCCAGCCCCGCGGCGGCTTGCCGGTGGCCGCGGCGATCTCGTCGCGAACTTGCTTGACGACGGAGAATTCGTCCGCCTCGGGATAGGCCGTCAGGGGCAGGTTGTTGGTGACGCCGTGGCCCAGCCACTCCCAGTCGCGCTTGACGCCCTCTTCGATGATCTCCCGGTGGTGGATGCAGACCTCGGAGTTCAGTTGGGCGCTGGCGCGGATGCCGTGCTTGTCCAGCACCTCCATCATCCGGAACACCCCGACTCGGGCGCCGTAGTCGCGCTGCGCGTAGCCCCGCACGTCCGGCACCTTGGACATCGCGAAGTTGGGTATGGGCTGGTCGAAGTGGAAGTACTCGATGTTGGGGCTCACCCACACTGCCACGCGGGCGTCGTTGGGCCACCGGAGCGCCGGCCGGGTGGTGATGGGCTGATAGTCGTAGCGGCGGTTTTCCATGTGTCCATCCTCTTGGAGCGTCGGTCGTCCGAGCGGCCGGCTGCCGCACCGTGTCATGACGCCTGCCCGCGCGGGGTCGCCCGCCTGCGCGTTGGAAACGCGGCGTTCGTAGGGCACAGGCCGGGAGCCTGTCCTGGTATTGGCGTCCTTCGACTTCGCCGCGCGAAGCCGCGGGACGCTGTTTCCCTGGCATCGGATTACTCGGACAGGCTCCTAGCATGGGCGGCGTCCGCCTGTCCATTGTGCGGTGATTGCTGGCAAGGGAGGGCGGATCGTGGCTCCGGGGCGAAACCGTGGCCGGAAGCCGGCGGTCATTGGCAAAGCCGGGCGCGACGCGTTAGAGGAATGAGGACACTTCAAGACGCGACGGGAGCCCGGTATGGCGAAGCTGAAAACCCCTTTGTGCGATCTGCTCGGCATCGAACACCCCATCATCCAGGCGGGAATGGGATGGGACAGCCGCGGCTCCACCACACCGCCCGGGTTGGTGGCGGCGGTCTCCGAGGCCGGCGGTCTCGGGGTCATCGGCGGCAGCCCCCTCAAGCCGGAGTTCATACGCGAGCGCATCCGGGCCGTTCGCGAACGGACAGACCGCCCCTTCGGCGTCGACATCACCCTGCCGCGGCTTGCGCAGACGCCCTACGCGGACGTGGGCAACGTGCGCGAGTTCCTGGAACACACCCATCCCGACCACGTGCGCTTCGTGCACGATGCCATCGAGGAGTTCGGGCTCGAGACCCAGGGCCCGGACCCCTGGTCCAAGGTCAAGACCCCGGACATGGTGCAGCGGCAGTTGGACGTGATCCTGGAGGAGGGCGTGCGGGTGCTGGCGGTGGGCCTGGGAGACACCGCGGCCGTCGTGCCCGCGGCCCGCGAGCGCGGCATGAAGGTGCTGGCGCTGTGCGGCAACGTGAAGCAGGCGGTGGGCCACGCGGCCAACGGCGTGGACGTGATCATCGCCCAGGGCTACGAGGCCGGTGGACATACCGGGCGGATCGCCAACTTCCCGCTGATACCCCAGGTGGTGGACGCGGTCAGCCCCACGCCGGTGGTGGTGGCCGGGGGCATCGCCGACGGGCGCGGTCTGGCCGCGGCGCTCAGCCTGGGCGCGGTGGGGGTGTGGTGCGGCACGGTCTTCCTGGCCAGCGCGGAGAGCGAGATCCACGCCGACTACAAGAGCCAACTCATCCAGGGCCGCACCGAAGACTTCGTGCTCGATCGCTTCCCCAGCGGCAAGCCCAGCCGCCACTACCGCAGCCCGGTGATCCGCAAGTGGGAGGAGTCGGGCCTGCAGCCCCTGGAGATGCCGTTCCAGGGGGTGCTGAACGACCAGTTCCGGGTAGCCGCGGAGCAGGGCAGCCGGGTGGACGTGATGAGCGTGCCGGGTGGGCAGATTGCCGGGCTGCTTGGAGAGAAGGACGTGCGCCCGGCCGCCGAGATCGTCGAGGCCATGGTGCGCCAGGCGGCGGAAGTGCTGAAAGCCGGCGCCGGTCTGGCCGCCGCCGATTGAACGGAAACCGTACAACGGAGTACCGCTCATGGGGGAAGAGGGTGTGCCGGGTCAGCTATCGGAGCGCCGGTAGCCGGTGTTGGTGCCGCCGCTCTGGGAACGCAGGTAGTTCTCCACGTCCGAGAACGTGTCCATCATCAACTGCTGGCGCGCGGCCACGAGTTGGTCCGTGCGCAGGGCCTGCGACCAGGGGAGGTCCTTGCCCACCTGCACGGCGATCTTGGCCGACGCCAGGGCTGCCGGATGGCGCGAGCCGATCTCGCCGGCGAGCTGGAGGGTCACTTCCTCGAGCTCGGCGTCCGGCACCGAAGCCGACACCAGTCCGAAGCGGTCCGCATCCGTGCCCGAGAAGTTCCGCCCGCTGAAGTGCATGAGGGCCGCCTTCTTGGCCGGGATCCCGGTGTGGTAGAGGGAGCTCAGGGCCATCTGCCCGAAGCTGCCGCGCACGATCTCGGGCATGCCGATCCTGGCGCTGTCCGCGGCGATGGCGATGTCATGGCAGGTCATGAGCGCCATGCCGCCGCCGAGGCAGTGGCCGTGCACTTGTGCGATGGTGATCTTGGGGTAGTTCCGGAAGCTCTCGTAGAAGAGCATGTTCGGGTGGGAGCGGTCCCAGTCCCGTGGCGGTTCCTTGTGGAGCGTCCGCAGGTCCTTCAGGTCCGCCCCGGCGCAGTAGCATGGCCCGTTGCCGCGGGTGACGATGACGCGCACATCGGGGTCGGCGCGCACCGCCTCCAGGGCGTCGAGGATCTCGCCGGTCATGGCCTGACTCAGGGCGTTGCGCTTCTCGGGCCGGTTGAAGCCGATCCGTGCCACCCCGCCGCCGAGCCGTTCCAGCACGATGTAGGACCACTCCTGCGCCATTCCCTTACCCTTTCGGCTTCGGCCACGCGGAGACGCCGACCGTGTTTCTCAACAGCCTGCTAATCGTCCAGCCGTCCCGGTGCCTCGTAGTAGTGCTCGTAGTACCATTCGGCGATCTCGCCCGCGGTGGTCTTCCACACGCCGTCGTGGGAACAGATGTAGTCCAGCGCGCGGTCCAGGGCGCCGATGCGGAACGGCATGCCGGTCACGTAAGGGTGCAGCGGGATGCACATGACGCGTCCGCCCTTGTCGCCCTCCCGGTACAGCGTGTCGAACTGGTCGCACACGATCCGGTAGTACTCCGCCGGCGTGTGGTTGGCGTGCACGAACATGGAGATGTCGTTGATGCCCTGCTGGTACGGCACCACGATCATGCGACCGGCCTTCACGCGCATGGGCACCGGCTGATCGTCGCAGCCCCAGTCGCACACGTACTCGAACCCCTCGCCGGCGAGGAAGTCCGGCGTGTCGTAGGTTTCCGCGAGCCCCGGCCCGAGCCATCCCCTGGGTGCCTTCCCGGTGGCGTGGGTGATGATGTCGCGCACCTTGCGGATGACCTTGCGCTGCTTCTTGGCACCGTAGCCGTTCATGCGCGTGTTGTTGTTCATGCCGTGGCCGAGCCACTCCCAGGAACGCTTGTTGCCCTCCTCGATGATGGCCGGGTGCTGCGCGCACACCTCCGCGTTCAGCAGCACGCTGGCGCGCATCTCATAACGGTCGAACACGTCCATCATGCGGAACACGCCCACCCGCGCGCCGTAGTCCCGAAGCGAGTAGGACTGCACGTCGGGCAGCGCCTCGTTGATCCTCGGGATGCCCTTGTCGATGTGAAAGCACTCGATGTTGGGCCCCAGCCAGAGCGCCACCCGCGCATCCCCCGGCCAAACCAGCCGCGGCCTCCGGACGATCGGACTGTAGTCGTAGCGTGTGCTGAGCATCGGCGTCGCCTCCGTTACGGGTTCCCAGGTTCCAAGGGTGTCCGTTTGTTGGTCTACCAGATACCACCGCGGGTAGCGAGAGAACGAGGGGCCTCGCTCGCGACCCTTGCGGAACGTCGGATCTTGATTCCCGCTACCGTCGCGATATGATGTAAGGGGCGCTCATCGTCGGCGGCATCGGCATCATGAACATCATGCTGGTATCGGTGACCGAGCGCACCCGGGAGATCGGCGTGCGGCTGGCCGTCGGAGCGAGGCGCCGGGACATCCGCCGCCAGTTCCTCACCGAGGCCATTATGCTGAGCCTGCTGGGCGGCACCGTGGGCATCCTCGCCGGTGCCGCCGCTTCGCTGGGGCTCTCCTACATGGGCGGCTGGCGGATCGTCATCTCGCCCGGTTCCATCCTGCTGGCGTTCTCCTTCGCCGCCGCCATCGGCGTCTTCTTCGGCTTTCAGCCCGCCAACCGGGCCGCGCGGCTCAATCCCATCGAAGCGTTGCGCTACGAGTGAGCCGCCCTCTACGCGGGCGCCTTGAACGAATAGGCGGTGCGATAGGCTTCCGTGGCCTGCATCCGCGCCCACCACGCGCCCAATGCCGGGCGCGCGTTCCAGTCCACCAGCCGCTCCAGCTCGTTCGACTCGAAACGTTCGATGAACGGCGCGATGGAGCAGTCCGCCAGCGACATGCGCCCGCCGTTGAGCCAGGGACGGTCTTGAAGCGCGTTCTCCGCTTCGTCGAGAATCTCGGCCAGGCGCGCCTCCGCGTAGGCCATCTGTTCCTCGGAAATGCCGTTCCTCAAGCGGTCTCTCAAGAGCGCCCGCTTCGGTTCGGTGGGCTGCCGCATGACCGCGGCCTCGCGCTCTTCCTCGGACAGGTGCGCGTAGCGCTGGATGCGCCCCTGCTTGATGAAGGAGATGATGTTGACGTTGCGGTGCAGCTCGTGCTCGAAGCGATCCATCCAGATGCGCATGCGCGCGCGCTCGTAGGGATCGTCCGGCCGCATCGGCACCTCGGGCCAGACGTCGTCGAGGTACTCGAGAATGAAGTTGGACTCGATGATGATGCGGCCGTCGTGCACCAGCGTCGGCACCACGCCGTTGGGGTTCAGCTCGACGTACCAGGGCTCCAGGTTCTCGAACTTTGCCAGGTTGACGTAGATACTCTCCCAGGAGAGCTGTTTCGCCGCCAGGGCGATGCGTACGCGACGTGAGCACGTGGAACTCCACCAATGGTAGAGCTTCAGCATAAGACACCTCCGGAATGAGTGGATTTCGATAACCGCTTGAACGGGACGTTACCCTACTACGAACCGCGCGGACCGTCCATTCTACCGCCTCGGTCGGTGTAGTTGCCAACTGACAGCGCCGCTGGCATACCGAACATAGCGGTACGGCCGCGGGAATTTCGATACTTCGTGCAAAACGAAAGGATGATGGATGAGTGCTTCGAAGCATGGGACCTTCAGTTGGTGCGAGCTTCTGACCACGGACGTGGAGGGGGCCAAGAAGTTCTATACGGAGCTTCTCGGGTGGACGGTGGAACCGGTGACCCACGATTGCGGGGACAGCGACGAGGCCTTCGTGTACAACCTCGTGAAGGTTGACGGGACCGAGGTCGGCGGGATCATGGCGGTGCCGGCGCAGGCCCAGGGAATGCCGCCCACCTGGGGGACTTACGTGACCGTGGACGACGTCGACGCGGCCGCGGTCAAGGTACAGGATCTCGGCGGCAAGGTGGTCGTGCCGCTGCAGGACATTCCGGACGTGGGCAGGTTCTGCGTTATCCAGGATCCCCAGGGCGCGGCACTGACCCTGATCACCTACCTGCCGGGACACGAGTAGGGATGTGTGCCGGCGTCGCTGACGCGGCGGCGTCCGCGACGCGAAGGGAGCCGTACGGTGTCGATGGCGTCGTCTTCGTCGGAGCGTGAGCTTGTACGCTGTGCTTGGGCCAGGACCGGGTTGTCCACGGCGTATCACGACGCCGAGTGGGGCGTGCCGTGTCATGACGACCGGACGCTCTTCGAGTTTCTGGTTCTGGAGGGGGCGCAGGCCGGGTTGAGCTGGGAGACCATCCTCGGAAAACGCGACGCCTACCGCCGGGCCTTCGCGGGTTTCGATCCCGAGGTCGTGTCCCAGTATGATGAGGGAAAGCAAGGCGAACTGTTGCAGGACGCCGGCTTGGTGCGCAACCGGCTCAAGATCGCCGCCGCGGTCACCAACGCGCGCGCGTTTCTCCGGGTCAGGGAGGAGCACGGCACGTTCGACCGCTACGCGTGGCGGTTCGTCGGCGGCCGGCCGCGGGTCAATCGCCGGCGCACCCACGAGGAAGTTCCCGCGCGCACGCCGGAGTCGGAAGCCATGAGCCGGGACCTCGCGGCGCGCGGGTTCCGTTTCGTCGGTCCGACCATCTGTTATGCCTTCATGCAGGCGGTGGGAATGGTGAACGATCACCTCGTGCAGTGCTTCCGGCACCGTGCCGTCTCTCGCCCGGGCCGCTGAGGCAACGCCGGGGAGCGTCTTTCGGGAACCAGCGGCCTGTCCGGTTCGTTCGCGAATCGAACGGGCAGGGTATCGGAAAGGGGGAGTTCGATCATGGACGGCTTGTCGCGCGGCAGCTCACGTTACGCTTATGCACTCATGCGCATCGTGGTCGGCGTCGCGTTCGCGCAGCACGGCGCGCAGAAACTGTTCGGGTATTTCGGCGGCATGGATGGCGGGGGCGCAACCGTCGAACTGGCCTCCCTCATGGGCGCCGCCGGCATCATCGAGTTGGCCGGTGGGTTGTTGGTGGCGCTCGGTCTTTTCGCCCGCCTCGCGGCCCTGGTCTGCAGCGGACAGATGGCCGCGGCCTATTTCATGGCCCATGCGGGACGTGGTTTCTGGCCCATAGAGAACGGCGGCGAGCTGGCGGTGCTCTTCTGCTTCGTGTTCCTTTACATCGCCAGCCAGGGCACCGGCGCCTTGGGCTTCGGCGTCTCCCGGAGGTAGAGGAAGCGCTCGCCTTGCCGGCGTGTGGTTCCCGGGCGGCCGCGCGAGGTCCCGTAGCGAAAGGATTCCATGGCCACCTACGCCATCGGAGACGTTCAGGGATGTTACGAGCCGCTCCGGCGGTTGTTGGACGCCATCGCGTTCGATCCCGCGGGCGACCGCTTGTGGTTCGCGGGCGACCTCGTCAACCGCGGTCCCGACTCCCTGGCGGTCCTGCGGTTCGTGAAAGGCCTCGGGGCGGGCGCGGTGGCGGTCCTGGGCAACCATGACTTCCACCTGATGTGCCGCGCGGAGGGAATCTCTCCCGCCAAGCGCCAGGACACGCTGGACGACGTCCTGTGCGCGAACGACCGCGACGAGCTGGTGAGCTGGCTGCGCGGCCTCCCGTTGATCCACCGCGAAGACGGTTACCTGCTCACCCACGCGGGCGTCCTGCCACGGTGGAGCCTCGACACCGCCGTGGAGCTGGCGCGCGACGTCGAGACACGGCTGCGCGGCGCCGACTACCGGAGCTTCCTGCGCCACCAGGCGGGACCGGGGCCGAGCGCCTGGTCCGACGACCTCGTCGGTTCCGACCGCTGGAACTGCATCGTCAGCGTGTTCACGCGCCTGCGCTGCTGTGCCGCGGACGGTCACATGGCGCTGGCCTTCTCCGGTCCGCCCGCCGATGCGCCCGCCGGGTACTGCCCCTGGTTCGCCTGGCCGCGCGAGGGCGCGGAGGAGACGATCCTGTACGGGCACTGGGCGGCCCTGGGGCTGCATCGCGAGAACGGCGCGGTGTGCCTCGACAGCGGTTGCGTGTGGGGCGGGTCGCTCACCGCGTTGCGTCTCGACGACGGACAACTCTTTCAGGTGCCGGGCGACTGAGGCAGGGCAGTTCCCGGACGCTTGCTCCTCGCTACGGGCTGCCGCGGTAACGGCTGTGTTGGCGGTGTCGTGAAGGCGTTGGCCGTCCGGGGTCGGGGCCGCCTTCAATTTCCGGGCGGCCGTTTCCGATGGTGCTGCTCCAGCGCCCAGGCCACGTGTTCCCGCACCAGCGGCGACGGGTCCTCGCGCCGCTCTTGCAACGCCTCGACGATGCGTGAGTCGTAAGGCGCGTTGCCCAACGCCACGGCCACGTTGCGCAGCCAGCACGCGTAGCCGATGCGGCGAATCGCGCTTCCTTCGGTCCGGCGCAGGAAGTCGTCCTCGCTCCAGCGGAACAACTCCACCAGTTCCGGAGCGTCGAGCCCGTGCCGCGGCCGGAATCCGGTTTCGCCCGTGAAGTGCGCGTACCGGTTCCACGGGCACACGAGCTGGCAATCGTCGCAGCCGTAGACACGGTTTCCCACCAGCGGCCGCAGCTCCGGCGGAATCGAACCGCGCAGCTCGATGGTGAGGTAGGAGATGCACCGGCGCGCGTCCAGTCGGTACGGCCCGGTGATGGCGCCGGTAGGGCAGGCATCGATGCAGGCGCGGCAGGTGCCGCAGCGGTCCTCGGCGGCCCGGTCCACCGGCAGGGCCAGATCCGTGTAGATCTCCCCCAGGAAGAACCATGATCCGGCGGTGGTGTGGATGAGGTTGGTGTGCTTGCCGATCCAGCCCAGGCCGGCGTTCCGCGCCAGCGGCTTCTCCAGCACGGGCGCGCTGTCGGTAAAGACCCGGTAGCCGAAGGGTCCCGCCTCGCCGGCGATCCGGTCCGCCAGGGCCTGCAGGCGCTTGCGCAGCAAGCGGTGGTAGTCCCTACCCAGGGCGTAGCGGGAAACGTAGCCCAGGCGGGCGTCGCCCAGCACCCGCCACGGGTCCGCGCCGTCCTCCGGCAGGTAGTCCATGCGCGCGGAGACGACCCGCACGGTGCCCGGCACCAGTTCGGCCGGACGCGAGCGCCGCGTGCCGTGCCGGGCCATGTAGGCCATCTCCCCGTGGCGTCCGTCGGCAAGCCAGCGCTCCAGCAGCGCCTCGTCGGCGCTCAGGTCCGCGCCGGCGATGCCCACCTGCTGGAAGCCCAGCCCGCGGCCCCACTCCTTGATGCGCCCCGCCAGCCGGGAGAGTTCGGCTTCGGTCATCGTCCGGGACACCGGTCACCTCTCCGGTCCATCCGCAACATCCGCTGCGCGTCTTCTTTCGCGGTCCGCAATTGATGAATCAGAACGCAAGGTGATGGCTGATCGAACCCCGTTCGCCCGGAGCCATTCGTCAAGCTCGGGACAGGCTTGGCGAAGCGAAGTCGAAGGGCGCCATCCGGCCCGGCGCCCTCGATCAAGGGTCCCTGGGTCACGAGGCCGGCGAGTACCCCCTGGCGAACCACGGCTCCAGGTCGACGGAGAACCACTCGCCGGGAAGCTCCCGGCCCACGCCGGTGGCCCGGGCCTTGTCCAGCAGCGTCTTGCCCACGGCCGCGAACTGGATCGCCATGCCGGAGTTGTTCTTGTAGTAGATGATGTCCGCCGGGTCGCGCCGGCCGGGCGCGGCGCCGTTCACCACCTCGCCCAGTTCCGCCACCTTGTCCCAGGAGGTCTCGCCGGCCTCGATGGGGTCCAGGAGTTCCTTCTGGCGGTTGGCATGAACGCTCTCGCGTCCGTTGATCACGATCCGATCGCTGCGCGTGATGGTGCGCCGGTCCACCTCGTGGCGTTCGAACACCACGTCGCTGTTGACGATGGACACCACCGTCTGACCGGGTTCCAGGTCCTTGCCGTCGAACACCGGGCCCGACGAGTTGGTGGCGCAGCAGATCACCTGGGAGCCCTTCACGACCTCGCCGGGCTCGGTGGCGGCGGTGACGGGGATGCCCAGCTCGTCGCCGAAGCGCGCGCAGAACTCTTCGCGGTGCGCGCGCGAAGGGCTGTACACCTTCATGCGCCGGAGGGGCAGGGCGGCGGCCAGCGCCCGCGCGTGCAGCTCCGCCTGGTGCCCGGTGCCGAAGAGCCCGGCCACGTGCGAGTCCGGGTTCGCCAGCAGGCGGACGGCGGCGCCGCTGGTGGCGCCCACCCGCAGGGGCGAGATGGTGCCGTCCACGATGATGCCGAGGAGTTCGGCGGTCTCCAGGCTGTAGATGAGGAACTGCCCCCAATAGCGCCCGGTGGGATGCTTGAACTCCACCCGGCGGGTCTCGTCGTCCTTTTCCTCCGTGAGCCGGGAGTTCAGCCGCAGCGCCGCGACCCCGTACTTGGGCAGCGCGCCGGCGTGGATGTTGGCGAAGTAGTTCGCCTTGGGGTCGGGCGTCGGGCAGGAGTAGCGCAGCCGCGGCGGATTGACCCCGTTCCCGCGGCCGAACTCCCGGAACACGTCCTCCATCAGGTCGATGCACTCGTCCATGGAGAGCAGCTCCTTGGCCTCCTCCTCGTTGATGATCATTACCATGCGCTTCGTCCCTCCTTTGCCCAGCCGTTCACGTTGGACAGGAATCTACTATGAAACACCGGGGCGGTCCATTTCCCACGCCCCGCATCGTCCTTCCCGCGAAACAGGCTGTGGCAAAAGTCGCGAGGCAGATGCCCTACTAATCGTCATTCCCGCGAAACAGGCTGTCCCAAAACTCATGGGGCACGGATCCCTCGAACCGCCATTGATATGAAAATGAAATCTTGCTCAATGATTTCTATTAGTTACGCAATCCCGCTACTCCCCAATGAGTCATTCCCGCGGAAGCGGGAATCCAGGGGCGGTGTGGGGCACTACGGCGGCGTTTCCCCGCCCCACCACTCCTGGATTCCCGCTTCCGCGGGAATGACGATTTCAGGGGGTTGTTACCTCTCCAGGATGGTGTTTTTCACAGCCTGTTCCGCGGGAATGACGACTCGATGGTTCGGCGCCTATCCTTGTCGGTTTGATATGGGGCCAAGGCGTAAAGTAGAAAGATTGTGGACTGTCGTCGGGGGACACCTTCCGAGGCGTGTCCGTGGCCGGGGAACAGCCTATGCCGGACCAACACACGGCCCTGCGCGAAGCGGTGGCGCACTACATGCCGCTCAAGACCGCGGCGGACTTCTGCGACGACAACGCGCGCCGCGCCGGCTCCAGGGATGCCCTGGTGGACGCGCGCCGGCGTCTGACTTGGGGCGAGGTGGCGGAACTTTCCGACGCCCTGGCGCTGGCGCTCCTGGACCTCGGCCTGGAGCGCGACGGTCGCGTTCTCATCCAGATGCCCAACTCGGCGGAGCTCTTCCTCGCGCGTCTGGCGTGCGAGAAGGCCGGCCTCCGGCTCGTGACCGTGGCGCCCAGCCTGCGGCGCGCGGAGATGGAGGCCATCGTGGCCTTCACCCGCCCCGAGGTCGCCATCATCCCCGCCGCCTACCGGGGCTTCAGCCACGCCGGGCTTATCGAGCAGGTGCGGGTGCCGGAGTTGCGCCACGTGATGGTCGCGTGGGACGAGGTGCCCGACGGGTGCCTGCCGCTGGAGGCGGTCTTCCATGAGCGCGTGACGGACGAGAGCCGGCGGCGCCTTGCCGCCACGCGCTACGGGGTCGAGGACGTTTGCCAGCTCGCCACCACCAGCGGCTCCACCGGCACCCCCAAGTGCGCGGCGGTGCCCCTCTACACACGTCTGCTGACCGCCTGGCTCCACCTCCAGCGGTTCCGGGTCGGCGCCGGCGACACCCTGTGCGCGGTGACGGCGATCATCTCCGGCGTGGCGGACGGCCTGGTGTACAACGGCGTCTGCGAGTCCGGCGCGCGGGTGGTCCTGCTGGACCACTTCGACCCGCGCGCCACCAGTGAGACGGTGGCGCGGGAGCGGGTGAACGTGCTGCCCATGGTACCCACGATGATATCCCGGCTGCTGTCCCTGCCGGATCTGGACGGCCATGACTTCAGCTCCCTGCGCATCATCGTCAGCCACGGCTCTCCGTTGCCCCACGAACTCGGGCACGCGGCCGAGGCGCGGCTCGGTTGCCGGATCATGCAGGGCTACGGCAGCGTGGACTGCGGCGGTCTGTGCGCCACCTCGTGGGACGATCCCGCCGACGTGCGCATCGGCTCCGTGGGCCAGCCTCTGGAGGGCAACGAGATGCGCATCATGGACGCGAGCGGGCAGGAGGTCCCCCGTGGCGAGACCGGACGCCTGTGGGTCCGGGGGCTGCCCTCGGACGCGCGTTTCCTCGACAACCCGGACCTCAATGCGCGCCGGCGTCCCGACGGCTTCCTGGACCTGGAAGAGTGGGGCCGCATGGACGGCGCCGGCAACATCTACCTCATGGGCCGGGACCAGGACCTCATCATCCGCGGGGGTCAGAACATCTTTCCGGCCGACATCGAGAACTTGCTGGCGCGCCACCCCAGGGTGCGCGAGGCCGCGGTGGTGGGCTACGACGATCCCGAGATGGGAGAGCGCATCGCCGCGTGCGTGGTGCCGGAGTGGGGCGCCGCATTGACGCTGGAAGAGGTGACGGATTTCCTGCGGGAAGAGGGGCTCGCCCCCTTCAAGCGCCCCGACCGCCTGGAACTGATGGACGCGTTCCCCAAGGTCGCGTCGGGCGACAAGGTGGACAAGCGGGCGCTGAGGGAACGGGTCGGAACCAGCGCGTGAGCACGGGCCGCTCGGCCCCTCTCCACCCCTGGGTTCCCGCCCCCGATCGGGGTCGAGGGCAAGCTTTCGCGGGAATGACCCAATGTCGGCTTGCAGCCGACACAAAGGGGGATGGAAATAAGGCGCCGGCCCCCCAATGAGTCATTCCCGCGGAAGCGGGAATCCAGGGGTGGGGGGGTCTGGCGGCCTCATTGCCCGGCCCCACCCCGCCTGGATTCCCGCCCCCGATCGGGGTCGAGGGCAAGCTTCCGCGGGAATGACTCGTTGGGGTGTAGCGGGATTCCGTAACTACCAGAAATCATTGAACAAGCCTCCGGGGAGCCCCGCTACCCGTTCACCACGACGCGGATGGCTCCGTAGGCGCAGTCCCACTGGCACACGAAGCAACCCTGGCAGTCCACGGGGTAGGCGGCGAAGGCCTTCTTCCGCGGGTCGAGGCGCAGGACGTCGGTGGGGCAGGTGTCGACGCACACGCCGCAGCCGGTGCACGCCTGTTCGTTCACTTCAACGCGCGGCATGAGGCGCCTCCTGGTTGCGGAACACCAGATGCAGGTTCTGCGTCGGCCGTACCGGATGGGGGTCGTGCCAGGACTCGGGCAGGGGCTCGTCCCAGAGCGTGAGGGTGCCGTTCTCCTGCTTCACAACCACCATCCTGACCCAGTTCACGTTGTCGATGATCGGGTAGTCCTCGCGGATGAAGGCCACGCGGCTCTCCGTGCGGTAGCGGTAGGCGCGCAGCGTTGCCTCCAGCACCTGCATGTACTGGGTGAGGCCCCATACCTTGGCCAGTTCGTGGGGGTTTCCCGCCGTGAGCCGGGGCACCTCGTGCTCCCGCATGTCGCGCAGCTCGTCCAAGGCCGCGTCGAGGCGGTCGGCGTGGAGCACGAGCCCGACCTTCTCCATCAGCAGCTCGCCGAGGCGCCGGTGCACCGGCTCGAAGGCGACGCCGTCGCGGCGCTGAAGCGGCTCGAGGACTTGCGCCGTCACCTGTTCCACCTGTTCCGCCGGCGGTTGCGGCGGCTCCACCGACCCCACGGCCGCGCCGACGGCCCGGCCTGTCCAATCGCCGTGGACGGAGCAGAAGGGCAGGTTGCCGCCCGGGAGATAGGTCATGTCGGTGCAGGTGCCGGCGGCGTAGAGCCCCGGCACGGTGGTCTCGCCCCGCTCGGTGACCCGCGCCCCCGCGCCGAAGATGCCGCTGGTTCCGGCCACCTGGTAGGTGTAGGGCACCGGCGTCTCGGTGAGGTCGCCCACCATGGCTTCCTGGTTGTTCACCACGATGGGGATCACCCGCCGGATGAGCTGCATGCGCTCCGGGGACACCTCCCGCAGGTCCATGGAGGGCACCCGGCCCAGTTCCTTCTGGTGCGCGATGGCGAAATAGAGGAGCGCCCTTTGGGTCATCTCCATCCGCTTGGGGTCGTAGTCTTCGAGGAACCGGCGCCCGTCCTGGTCCACCCACTTGGCCCCCGACGGCATCAGGGACTCCAGGCCGGGAGCGGACAGCGCGTTGTCGGGGTTCAGGTTGATGCCGCCGAGCTCCAGGCGCGACAGCTCCGCGCCGGCGCGCATCATCATGGCGATGCCGTCGCCCGAGAGGTCGACGGGCATGTAGCCCAGCGTGCTCCCGGGCCACGGATACGGGAACTTGTAGGGTCCGGTGCACACCACCGTGGCCTTGGCCGCGATCTGGTGGATCTCGCCGGTGCGGGTGTGGAAGCCGGCCGCGCCGACCACCCGTCCCGCGGTGGGCAAGCGGCCGTCGGAGGTCAGGAGCTCGGTCAGCGCCACCCGGTTGAGCACCTCGACACCGCTCCCCACGACGCCGGAACGCACCGCCATCATCATCTGCGGCCCGCCCTCCGCCATCCACACGCCGTTGGCGAAGGAGCGCCCCGGCGCGCCCATGCGCACGATCTTGCGGCCCTCCTTGACCCAGTTCACGCCCCAGCGGTCCATGAGCAGCACGTGCTCGTGCATGACCGGAAGCGACCGGGCCACCAGCGGCTGGTTCACCAGCGGTCCGCCGAAGGCGCGCATCCACGCGTCCTTGTCGTCCCCCGGCATGTAGGCCGGATAGACCCCGGAAGCCAGCGCGCTGCAGCCGCTGCGCCCGAAGTACGAACGGTCCACCAGCAGCACCCGCGCCCCCGCCTCGCGCGCGCGGTAGGCCGCGAAGGCCCCGGCGATGCCGCCGCCGATCACGAGCACGTCCGTTTCCAGCCGAGCCGCCATCCGGCGATCTTAGACAGGGCACGGTGATTGTTCAAGCCGGGTCGTCCGGGGGGCGCCAGACGGCGACATGAGGCCTTCCCCGTGGTGACTGGCGCCGGTTGCCGTTTGGGGTGAAAGGACCTACGCTTGCCGAGTGGCCTTGATCCGCCTCCTGACGCGGAGAGCCTGAGGCACGTCTTTTGCTTTTGTCGTGCGTAACCATCCCAGGCTCCGGGAACCGCGGGGACACCAAGGAGGACCGTCAATGGGGTTGACAAAGGCAAAGATTCAACTGCGAAATCCGAGGAGTCCCGAGCTGGAGGCCGTGGAGATCGACGCGCTGGCGGATACCGGGGCGACTCACATGTGTATCCCGTCCCATATACGGATGCGTCTGCGGCTGGACGAAGCCGACGCCAAAGAGGTGACACTGGCGGACGGAAGTCGACAGCGCGTTCCTTACGTGGGTCCCATCGAGCTGCGCTACGGCAACCGCATCGGCTTTACCGGCGCGCTCGTCAAGGGAGACACGCCCTTGTTGGGAGCCATTCCCATGGAGGACATGGACCTCGTCGTCGTACCCAAGACGCGGGAGGTCATCGTCAACCCGCTCAACCCGGATGTCGGGACTTCCGTAGCGAAATGATTCCCCGTGGCGGAGTGTTTCACGCCTCGGTCCGGCGAACAACAGGGAGACATTATCGATGAGCACGACACTGGGCGGCGGTGACTTCCGTTACGAGGCACAGGATGGCTGGGCGCAACTGCCGGACGGCATGGCGTTCAAGGAAGTGGCGGCGGTGGCGGTGGACAAGAGCGACAACGTCTACTGCTTCACCCGCGGCGAACACCCGGTGATCGTCTTCGACAAGGACGGGCGCTTCCTGCGGACCTGGGGCGAGGGAGTCTTCACTCGTGCCCACGGAGCCACCATCGGGCAGGACGACGACACGATCTTCCTCACCGATGACGGCGACCACACGGTGCGCAAGTGCACGCTGGACGGCAAGGTGCTGATGACCCTGGGAATTCCGGGCAAGGCGGCGGAGTTCCAGAAGGGCGATCCCTTCAACCGCTGCACCCACGTGGCGTTCTCGCCGGGGGGCGACATCTACGTCTCGGACGGCTACGGCAACTCGCGGGTGCACAAGTATGCGCCGGACGGGAAGCTCCTGTTCTCCTGGGGCGAGCCCGGCACGGACCCGGGCCAGTTCAACCTGGTGCACAACATCTGCACCGACGCCGACGGCTGGGTGTACGTGGCGGACCGGGAGAACCACCGCATCCAGGTGTTCGACGGCAACGGCCGGTTCGAGGCCCAGTGGTGCGACAACCTGCACCGCCCGTGCGCGCTCTACATGGAGAACATCGGGAACGGCGCCAGGCCCGTCTGCTACATCGGCGAGCTGGGGCCGGGCACGTCGCAGAACGGCGCCTATCCCAACATCGGACACCGCATCGTCATCCGCGACGCCGACGGCGTCGAGCTGGGGCGCTTCGGCGATCCCGTCATGGGCGAGGGGCCGGGCCAGTTCATCGCGCCCCACGGCATCTGCCTGGATTCCAACCGCAACCTCTACGTGGCGGAGGTCTCCTGGACCATCATGGGCCGCCGGCTCGACCCGCCGCGCGAGATGCGCAGCCTGCAGAAGCTGGTCAAGCTGAGTTGAAGGTCGGCCGGGGAGCCGCGCGCCGGCCAGATACAAGACCCGCGCACGGTGTTCCCGCTTTCCAGGCCGTGGCAAAACTCTGCTCGGACACGGGAATGGCACCACGCCCCGAATCGTCATTCCCGTCCCGCATCGTCATTCCTGGCCCGCAATACGTCATTCCCGGCCCCCATCGTCATTCCCGGCCCGCAATACGTCATTCCCGGCCCCCAATACGTCATTCCTGGCCCCCAATGCGTCATTCCTGGCCCCATCGTCATTCCTGGCCTCCAATACGTCATTCCCGTCCTCCAATACGTCATTCCCG
>CAZFIU010000034.1:4915-46659 GCA_964519455.1 uncultured Syntrophobacterales bacterium | reverse complement strand
CATTCCCGCGGAAGCGGGAATCCAGGGGTGGTGGTGTGGCGGCCCCATTGCCCCAGGCCCCACCCCGCCTGGATTCCCGCTTTCGCGGGAATGACGTGTTGGGGGGCCGGGAATGACGTGTGGACGGCCGGGAATGACGTGTGTGGCGTCAACGCTGCCATCATTCAACGCTGCCATCATACCAGTCACGCCGAGAACATGATCTCGTCAGGCCCGCCGGCCTTCCGCGGCGTTGCGGCCGGCGATGCGGCCGAAGGCCAGGACCTCGGTGAGGTTGCCGGCGCCGGGGTAGTTCCGGGACCACATGGAGCCCAGCTCGCCGGCGCTGTACAGGCCCTGGATGGGCCGGCCCCAGGCGTTCAGCACCTGGGCGCGGGCGTTGCGCCGGGGGCCGCCCTGGGTGTTGAACAGGCTCGGCCACAGGGCGGCGCCATAGAACGGAGGGCGCGCCAGCGGCCTTAGCGTGTCGGCCGATCGCCCGAGGGCTTCGTCCCGGCCCTCCGCGCAGGCACGGTTGTAGTCGCCGACGGTCCGTTCCAGAGCTTGCCGGTTGAGGCCGAGGGCGTCCGCCAGCGCGGCGGGCGTCTCCCCCTGCTTGATCCAGCCCTTCGCCACCTCGGCGGCGTTGTCGTCGCTCCAGCGGTAGTGTTCGGCCACGGCGCCGCGGCCGGTGTTGGCCACCGGGCCGGCCGCGCGGGTGTCCTCGTCGAACACCACGAAGCACGGGACCCGCGGGCGTTCCATGGTCTCCAGGTCCAGCTCGGTGACGAGCGAGCCCACGGCGTGGGCGTCCATGGCGGTCTCGTCCACGAAGCGGCGCGCGCGCCGGTCCACGTAGATGAAGCCGGGGCCGGGCATGGCGTGGATGACGGCGCCGTCGAAGCCGTCCACGCGGTAGCCGAAGCCGGCGGCGACGGCGTTCATGTGCCACAGCGACGCGCCCGCGTCCAAGGCCAGGCGGATGCCGTCGCCGGTGTGGCCGGGCGCGCCCAGGGACCAGAAGCGCTGCCCCAGGAACTGGAGCTGCAGGTCCGCGTCCCATTCGTAGCCGCCACAGGCGAGGATCACGGCCTTGCGCGCCTGGATGACGATCTTCTCGCCGGCCCGGCGCGCGGTGAGCCCGGTGACCGCGCCGTCGCCGTCCCGCAGCAGCCGCACCGCCGGGCACTCGAACAGCACCGGGATGCAGCGTTCGTCGACGTTCCGGTCCAGCAGTTCCCACAGGTCGCGGCCGTTGGCGGTGGTGTCGCCCTTGACCCGGAGCCGGGGGCCGACGCCGTCGGCGCCGGGCTGCTCGGGCGAGGCCGCGCCGGTGGGATAGACGGGATAGCTCGCGGGCGCGGCCTGGAGCGGGTCCACCACCACCTCGCCGCCGAGGGAGCGCAGCCACGGCTCGTTGTCGTGGCTCTCGCGCACCAGCGTCTCGATGACCTCCGGGTCGGTGGCGCCGCCGCACAGGAAGGCGATGTGCTCCACCGCACGGTCGAGGGCGCCGAAGGTGCGCACCGAGCCGGCGGAGAGCCGCGTGTTGCCGCCGCCCGCGGCGGCCTTCTCCACGATCAGCACCTTGGCGCCCAAGTCGGCGGCGGTGATGGCGGCGGTGGCGCCGGCGCCGCCGTAGCCCACCACCGCCACGTCGGTCTCGCGCGACGACACCATGGCTTTGCTCATTGTGGCGTTACCCTCATTGCGGCTTCAACTTCAACTTCACCGACTTCCAATGCCGCACCTCCTGGGGGAAGCTCTGACCGATTGCCACTTGGGCGCTGGCCTCCTTGGAAATGGCGTCCTTCGACTTCGCTTCGCTCCGCTCGGGACGAATGGTTGCAGGGGCCGGCGGCAACCCTCACTCCGGCTTGACCAGGCGCCCTTCCCGCACCAGCCGCTCGATGATCTTGCGCGCCTCCGCGCGGGTCTCGACGGTGTCCTGCAGCATGCGGTCGCGCCAGCCGTCGTTGGGCCAGCGGCTGGCCTTGGCGTAGACCGGGGCGTACATGTCGCTGCGCAGCTCGATGAGGAAGTTCCACACGTGGCCCGAGTCGGCCATGCGCGTGCGCTCCCAGCGCAGGTTGTCGATGTCCACCATGCCGGTGACCACCGCCTCGCCGGGGGCGTTGGCCGACGCCTGCACGTGGCCCATGTAGTCGATGAGCTGGGTCATGCCGCGGTAGCCGCCGGTGGGTCGGTTGGAGCCCACGAAGGCGCCGCAGTTGACCGACAGGAAGTAGCACAGGTTCTCGTAGGCGCGGGCGCGCCGGAGCACGTCCCAGGCCTCGCCCTCCGGCGCGTAGGGCTCGGCGGTGGGGTGGATCAGCAACTCGGCGCCGCGCAGCGCGAGGCAGCGGGCCATCTCGGGGAACACCACGTCGGTGCAGGTAAGGCATCCGAGCCGGCCGATCTCGGTGTCCGCCACCGGGAACATGGAGTCCTCGCCGTAGCGCTCGGTGTACTCGGTGTAGACGTCGCCGGGACCCGTGTAGGTGGTGTTGAGGTTGTTGGGGCCGTTGTTCTTCCGGTACTTGAGGACGATCTGTCCGTCCGGGTCGATGATGAAGCTCGTGTTGAACAGGCGGCCGGGCCAGTCGTCGTCGCGTTCGTAGAGGTTGCCCACGATGTGGCAGCCGCGCTCCCGCGCCTTGCGCGCGATCTGGTCGGTGACGTCGCCGGGAATGGTCTCGGCGAGGGCGAGCCACTCGTCCACCGAGCGCGGCCGGTACTGGCCGATGATGCCGTACTCCGAAAACACCGCCAGCTTGACGTCGCCCAGGCGCAGCGCGGTCCAGTCCAGCAGCTCGAAGATGCGCCCGAGGTTCTCGTCGATGATCGCGTTGCGCTCCCGGGGCTCGACGATGACCCGGGTCTGTTGCTGAATCAAAGCGACTCGATACGGTCTCATGAATCCTCCCCGTCCCTGGATTCCCGCTTCTCAGGGTGTATCAGAACCGCCTTCTGCCGTCGCTCCGCCTCCTGGCGGGCGCGCGTTCCCGCTTCCCGTGGTGTGTCACAACCCCGAGGCAACAACGTACCGGTTACGTCATTCCCGCGGAAGCGGGAATCCAGGCGGGGTGAGGCGGGGAGACAGACCCGTTTCAGCCCCTCCCCACCCCTGGATTCCCGCTTCCGCGGGAATGACGTTTCGCGGGGCTTCGCCTCGTGAGTCTGACACGGCTGTTCCACGGGAATGACGTTTCGGAACGTCAGCAGTCTTGGCACGAATTCTATCCCTTGTTCACCGTTTCCAGGAACCACTCCGCCATCTCCTCGCGCTTGGGATACCATACCCCGTCGAAGGTTTTCACGTAGTCGACGAACTCGCGCAGGGCGCGGATGGCGTAGGCTTGGCCCATGACGTGAGGGTGCATGCCCACGTTCATGATGCGGCCGCTCTCGGCGCCTTCGAGGTAAAGCTGGTCGAACTGTTCCTTGAACAGGTCCAGCGCCTGGGAGGTGGTGCGGCCGCCGCGGGAGAACACGGCGAAGTCGTTGACGTCGTTGGAGTAGGGAATGCACACCAGCGGACCGTGGCGCGTGTTCAGGAGATAGGGCTGGTCGTCGTTCAGGTAGTCCGCCTGGAACAGCAGGCCCAGGTCCTTCAGGATGTGCGGGGTTTCGTGGGTGCTCCGGAGCGACGACGACAGCCATCCCCGGGCCGGCCGCCCCACCGCTTCGGCGTACACGTCCAGGGTGCGCTGGATGATCTCGCGCTCCTTGTCCGGCTGGTAGGCGTAGTAGGTGAGCACGTCGTTCTGGGCGTAGTTGTGCGCCAGGATCTCCCAGCCGCGCTCGTTCACGGCATCGATGATGCGCCGGCGCTCGATGCCCGTGAGCGCGTTCATGGTGCAGGTGGCGGGCACGCCGGCCTTGTCGAACACGTCGATGATGCGCCACACGCCCACGCGCTGGCCGTACTCGCGCCAGGTCCAGTTGGCGTAGTCGGGGACGTTGCCCGGGATCACGTGGGGAATGGTCGCCGGCCCGCCGGGATAGAGCGGCTCCTCGCTGTCGCGGGTGATCTCCCAGTACTCGATGTTGATGGTGAAGATCATGGCCACCCGCGCGCCCTCGGGCCAGCGCAGCGGCGGTCGGTCGGGAAGGGCGACGTAGTCGTAGAGCATGAGCAACTCCTTGAAGGTTGGTCCGTGTCCGAGTAGGGTGCATTACAAGAGGAGGAACTTATTATGCGCTCAGTTATCGGGATCGCTTCGGCTGTCCTTCTTCTGCTGGCGTGTTACTCGACAGCTCTTTCAGCGAAGCCGGACATCCTCGGCGAGAAGTGTTGTCCCGTTGGCCATGGCATACTCGGTCACTATGGCATATTCGGCGAGCAACTTGGTTGCAAGTGGAAGATGCTGGCCGCGGCGGACAAGTTGGACATTCGTCGTTGCCTCCCGCTGGAAGGCAGGCCGGACCGGCTGAAACGTCCCTCGATACCCTGGAGGTGAGGAAATGAGATTTTGTGCTGATATGAAACCCAAGTTGTGGGGACTCCTGCTGGCCGTTGTTGTGGGCGTTACGGTCCTTGTGGCCGGAAACGCGGCGGCCTCGCTGGTGGGCAAGCAGGCGCCGGAGTTCACCAACGACACCTGGATCAACACGGAGGGGAAGACGCTCAGGCTCAAGGACCTCCGGGGAAAGGTGGTCCTGATCGAGTTCTGGACCTACGGCTGATACAACTGTGTCAACACACTCCCATCGTTGGTGGGATGGCACCAGGAATACGGCCCCCGGGGCCTCGTCGTCGTGGGCATTCACTCGCCGGAGTTCTCCCACGAGCACTCTCTGGAAAACGTCAGGAACGCCTGCAAGGAGCTGGGAATCAAGTTCCCCGTAGCGCAGGACAACGACTTCGCCACCTGGAAACGCTACGGGACGCGCTACTGGCCCACCCTTCACATCATCGACAAGAAGGGCGTGATCCAGTACACGCGCTTCGGCGAGGGCGGCTACGACGAGATGGAGGAGATCATCCAGCGGTTGCTGGACGAATAGCTGCTCACGGTGTGCTGTTCATTGCACAGGTCGGTCCGGCTATGTGGGACGGCGAAAGCCCAACAACCACCAGGAAGGTCCGAGCCGTGACTCACGTTCTTCGTTTGGGATGTTTTCTCGGGATGGGTTCAGTCTGCTTTTGGAAAACGTCGGTTGGATCTGTGCCATATAGCTCGGATTCTGACAGCGATGTCGTAGTTCTAACGAGCAGAAGCTGGGCAGGCATGTCGCGCATGGCACGGAGTTCCACGGTTATTTGTCCGAAATTGGCCATTTCCAAGGTTATATGACCGTTGAATCCGGGGTCAATTTTAGGAGCCGTCACGTGGACCGAGATGCCTATTCTTGCAAAGCTGCTGCGCCCTTCAACAAGGCCCATTAACGTATTGGGCATGTGAACCTGTTCGAGCGTTTGAGCCAGAACAAAGCGGCCCGGCTCCAGCAGGAACTTATCCACTTCTTCATGATTCCAGAGGTCCTCTGACTCCCAGAGCGAAGGATCCATGTGTATTGAGGTAAGGTAGCCGGGCGGCTTCTTGAAAGTGGTGAAACGTCGACCGAGGAGCAAGTCTATTGAGACCTGCCGCACCCTTTCATGTGGAATTTCGGGATCAAAGCGGAGAGCTCCGCTTTTGAGTTGTTCGAGAATATCAGGGCGAGAGAGGATCAACTGGTTGCACCTTGTTACGTGACGCTTGCACTAGACTGGCATCAAAAGCGTGCCCTTGAACGAGGACAGTTACCTCGCTGTCGTCGATTGCGGTAATGCAAGCAAGCACGTACGTGTTCCCGGTTTCCACAGGGTCCCGTAGTGCGCCAGTATCAACGAAGCCGAGCCACGGACCTGCCGGGAGTTGAATACGAGCAAGTCGCTCATTCGAGAAGGGGCCGGGCTTTACTTCACAAGGAATCCACACCTTGTTGCCAATTTGAAGAGGCATGTGTCTCTCCCTCTCGTCGGGTTGCCTCCGGCGGGTACGAGTTCTCTAACCGGTCCGGCAGCCCTTGCTGTTCCTGCCGGCTTTACCGACTTGTAAGGTTGCCTGTCAACCCATCTTCTTTCTGGCACTAGACACTGGCTGTCGGGCAGCTCACCCCGGTGCCCCCGAGCCCGCAGTAGCCCCAGGGGTTCTTGGCGAGGTACTGCTGGTGGTAGTCTTCGGCGAAGTAGAACTCGCCGGCTTCCAGGACCTCGGTGGTGATGGCACCGTAGCCCGCCTTCGACATCTCTTCCTGGTAGCGCTCGCGTGAGGCCTCGGCGGCCTGCTTCTGCGCGTCACCATAGGTGTAGATGCCCGATCGGTACTGCGTGCCCACGTCGTTGCCCTGGCGCATGCCCTGGGTGGGGTCGTGGGCCTCCCAGAACACCTTGAGCAGCTCGTTGTAGGTCACGACCTTGGGGTCGAACACCACCAGCACGACCTCGTTGTGTCCGGTCCTGCCGGTGCACACCTCTTCGTAGGAGGGGTTCGGGGTCAAGCCCCCGCCGTAGCCCACCGCGGTGGTGTAGACGCCGTCGAGCTGCCAGAAACAGCGCTCCGCGCCCCAGAAGCAGCCAAGCCCGAACACCGCCTTCTCCATGCCCTCGGGGTACGGCGGCTCCAGCGGGTGGCCGTTCACGAAATGCGCCTCCGGCACCGGCATCTTTTCCTGCCTGCCGGGCAGCACCCTGGCCGCGTCCGGCATCTTCGTCTTCTTGCTCAGCAAGCCCCAAAGCATCGGTTTCTCCTTTCGCCAGGAACCGCCCGCGTCATGATCCTTCGATCCCTTAACCATGCCACGTTGGAGGAGGGTTGCAAGACGGATGGTGGGGACCGGACGGAGATTGAGCCCGGCGGAGCAGGAAGCGGGTGGTACCAAATGCAAGCTATTTTGCGTTTAGTAGCACTATATGCAACTATGCTGTGCATATGGTACGGCGAAACTACTGGATCGAGACCATCGAGGCGCTTTGGCAAGTGAAGTCCGTGGTCTGGCTCGCCGGCGTCCGCAGGGCGGGCAAGACGTTCCTTTGCCAATCCTTGTCGGACGTAGAGTATCTGGACTGCGAGCTTCCGAGCACGCGCCGGACGTTGGAGGATCCGGAAGGCTTCCTCCGGGACGTCGGGCCTCGCAGGGTGATCCTCGATGAGGTTCACCGTCTGCCCAATCCGTCGGAGCTCCTGAAGATCGCCGCGGACTACCACCGCGACACCAAGATCATCGCCACGGGGTCCTCCTCCCTGGGAGCGTCGCGAAGATTCCGGGACACGCTCACCGACCGGAAGCGCGACCTGTGGCTGTCTCCCATGCTGATGCAGGACGAGCAGGAGTTCGGTGCCCGGGGGCTCGATCACCGTTTCCGGTTCGGCGGTCTTCCGCCTTTCTACCTGGCCGAGACGGTACCGGAGGACGGCTTCCAGGATTGGATCGATTCCTACTGGGCCAAGGATGTCCAGGAACTGTTCCAGGTGGGGCGCCGCTGGTCCTTCAT
This sequence comes from uncultured Syntrophobacterales bacterium, assembly GCA_964519455.1. Lineage (GTDB taxonomy): Bacteria > Desulfobacterota > Binatia > UBA9968 > JAJDTQ01 > JAJDTQ01. The sequence continues at coordinate 39,197 of CAZFIU010000034.1, read as the reverse complement.
GCGGTTCGTCGAGCTGATGTTCGCCCAGAGCGGCGGCATGTTCGAAGCCACGCGGTTCGCGGCCGACTGCGAGGTCAGCCGTACGACCATCGCAAATTATCTGCAAATCCTGGAAGACACGTTGGTCGTTCAGGTCATCCGGCCCTACAGCACACGGCGCGCCACCGAGATCGTCGCGGCGCCGAAGGTATACGGTTTCGACACGGGATTCGTCTGCCTGTTCAAAGGGTGGGAGGGGTTGCGCAACGAGGACCGCGGTACCCTGTGGGAGCACTACGTGTTGAACGAGTACCTGGGCCGCCGGCAGAAACGGGACCTGCACTACTGGCGCGACAAGCGCGGCCACGAGGTGGACTTCGTCACCCTCAGACGCGGGAAGCCGATCGCCATCGAATGCAAGTGGCGCGCCGACGGTTTCGATCCGCGCAACCTTCGCGCCTTCCGCAAGGCGTATCCCGAAGGAGAGAATTTCGTGGTCACCCCCGATACCGGGCGCTCCTACACGCGGCGGGATGGGGACCTCCGGTTCCGGTTCGTGGGGCTGGGCGAGCTTGTGGGGCGGCTCGTGTAGCGAGGGCACCGTCGCTTCCGGCCCGCCCCGCGCGGTGCTATCCCCTAGCCATGGAAACGGGCATCGCCTATGCGCTGGCGGCGGCGCTTTTCTGGGGCATCTCGCCGGTGCTGGTGAAGCGCGGGCTCCGGAACGCCAACGTGAGCGGCGCGGTGTTGCTGCAGCAGGTCGGCTCGGTGCTGACCATGCTGCTCATCATCGTGCTGTCGTTCGGCGCGGTGCGGCTGCGGATGCCCTGGACGGCGGCCGGGGTGTTCGTTTCCGTGGGCCTGGTGGGGAGCTTTCTGGGGCGCACTTTCGTGCTCAAGGGCATCGACGAGATCGGTGCTTCCAAGGCCCAGTCCATCGCCAACTCCGCGCCGCTGCTCACCGCGGTCTATGCCGTCGTCCTGCTGGGCGAGACCGCCACCCCGTTCATCCTCGTGGGGGTCGTGCTGATCGTGGGTGGGCTGCTGCTCATCACCCGCGGCGCGCCGGACGGCGATCCGCGCGGACCCGTGCCCTACAAGGCCTTCCTCAACCCGCTCCTTTCCATACTCTTCTTCGGCTTCGGCCCGATCCTCAAGAAGGTCGCGATCCTCTCCGGCGGCACGCCGATTCCCGGCGCGCTGGTGACGCACCTCACCGGCCTGGCGCTGGTGGTCACCTGCGGGCGCTTCCTGCGTATCGACTGGCGGGAGGGAATCCGCATCTCGGCAAAGGGCTACGCGGTCCTGTTGCTGTCGGGAGTCGCCCAGGGAGTGGGATCGGTGCTCACCTACCTCGCCGTGACCCACGCTCCGGCCATCATCGTCGCGCCCGTCTGGAACGTGCAGCCGCTGATCACCTTCTCCCTCGCCCGGCTGATCCTGCGCGAGGACGAGACCGTGACCCGCAAGGACGGCTTGGCCGCGGTGCTGGTGGTGGCGGGAGTGTTCTTTCTGTTTCAGGCGCGGGGGTAGGGGTAACCGTCATTGATATGAAAATGAAATCTTGTTCAATGATTTCTGTTAGTTACGGAATCCCGCTACACCCCAACGAGTCATTCCCGCGGAAGCTTGCCCTCGACAAGCCGACATGGGTGATTCCCGCGAGATCGGCTATGTCGAAACGGTGTAACGGTGTAGTGAACGGGTGCAGCGGCTCTTGGTGGACAATGTTACGGAAGGGTGCGCGGTACCGCTTTACCTGGAGCGGGTCGCAGACGCCGGTGGTCCGTCTTGAGGAAAGTCATCCGTGACCGCGGCCGAAGGGCTGGCTCCGCGCTACGTCAGCTTGCCGAACACCGCGATCCAGATGCACGGCGGCGTACGGCTCGTATAGTCGACGCGGTGGCGTCGGTGGGCGGGTATCAGCACGTGGTCCCCGGCATTGAGCCGCAGCTTCTCCCCGTCCTCGTATTCCAGCACGGCCTCGCCCTGGATCAACACGACCCATTCGTCCCGGTCCTGGTCGTACCATTCGCCCGCGGGCGAGGTCTGGCCGGAGGAGACGATTCGCTCGATCTTCACGCCCCGGTCGGGGATGAGGTCGGTGAACGCTTCGCCGTCCGGGAGTGGGTCGGGGAGGTTGTAGAGATTCGCCCGCTTTTTCGCCATCGAGTGTTTCCCTGATCCGTCCGTGCCGGCCACGATATTGAGGAACGGTGTGGCGGGAGGCATTGGCGGGGTTGAATCAGGAACGCTTGCTTGCGCCCGGCGTGACGAACGCGTCACCTTTCTTGGTCCGGGCGACATAGGTGCCGTCGCGACGAAGACCGTAGAGTGTGCCACCGGCCTCGACCTGAGCAGCCAAGTCGGCTTTGACCCGATCGCGCCATGCAGCGTGCTCAACAGGTTTCTCCGAGGCGTCCGAGTCGTTGGTGCTCGTCATGATCGGACTCCAGGTTGAGCAAGTCCGCATCGCAATTCTCAACCCCCACCGGCTGGCGGCCGGAACAACGCGAACACCTTGTCCGAATTGGAGATCCACGACTCCAGGAAGACGATGTCGTCGGGCTTGCGGTCGATCTCGGACATGGCGCCGGCCAGGGCGAACCAGTTGAGCAGTTCGTGGTGGCCGCGGTCCTCGGCCTCGGGGAGGCTGGTCTTGCGCCAGGTTTCCCAGTCGCCGTCCCGGAGCGCCGCGAAGTAGCGCTTGTCCGACTCCACGTCCGGGTACATGAACGAGTGCTTGGCGGTGAGGAACGAGTGGGACCAGCTCGACGAGGCGATGAGGGCCACGCGCCACGGGCTGTCCGCGAAGGCGCGGGCGGTGGCGGCGCCGATGTCGAAGCAGCGCCAGGGCTGGGGGCCCGGCGGGTCGAACTGGTCGGCGATGTCCGCGGCGGCGGAGGGCGTCAGGGGCACGCCGCGGCTGCCCACGAGCTTGCGCCCGTAGCTGTTCACGGTGAAGGGCACCAGCGGGTAGGGGAAGCCCTGCCGGTCCCAGTCGAGGTACAGGATGGAGTTGACGAAGGCGTGTCCCAGCCCGCGGTGCAGCGGCTTGTAGGAGTAGGCCACGTCGAAGCCGCTGTCGAGGAGGCTCGACGCCAGGTACTTGCCGGCCTCCCGGTGCCCCTGGATGGCGAAGACCTTGTCGTCGGGCTCGTCCCACATGTTGGCGCCCCGGCGGCTGTGGGTCCACGGCTGCGCCTCCACCGAGTCGTAGGCGAGGATGGAGAAGGCCGGCACGCAGTCTTCCTTGAAGTTCTCGTACTGGTCGTCGCCCCACAGCAGGCACAGGTCGGGCTGGAACTCGTCGAGGGCGCGGCGGGCCAAGCGGAAGCGGTCGATGAGGTCCTGGCGGTGCGCGTCCGAGTGGGCCGCGCCGTTGTCCGTGCCCCACTGCTCGCGCATGGGCGCGGGCCAGTTCTCCAGGTGTCGCAGCGGCTCCGGCAGCGCGGGATCCTCCAGGCACATCTTGATGCGCCGGGTCATGTTCCCCTGGAACCCTAGTCCAGGATAGTGGGTGATGCCCAGTCCGAGTATCTCTGCCATGTCCGTTCTCCCTGTCCCTTGAAACCCTTGGACGTTCGTTCGGAGCCCCTGCCGGGCTTGCGCCCCTTGACGTCGCTTCACGAGGGTTACGGCAGCGTCCGCAGCAACCGCCCGAAGCCTTCCACGGGCTCATCTATCCCGAGGCGCTTCCGGGTCGCCCACACCTCCGCGTTGAGATTGGTGATTACCGGCACCCCGAGCTCCGCCTCCAGGGATTCGATGACGGGCAGACAGTCCCAACCCGCGCCCAGGAGACAGATTCCCTCGCCGCCGTGATCGAGGAGGGCCTTTTTGGCCCCGTTGTAGATGTCCTCGGCGGGGATGTCGCCGACGTCCTCGAACGCGATACCCTCCAGTTCCGGGATACCGGTCACAGTGAACCCGGCCTGCTCGAAGAAATGGGCGAATTTCGCGTTCATGGCGCCCTGGATGTAGGAGAGGATCACGAACCTCTCCACCCCCAGCACGCGGAAGGCCTCCACCTGCACCGTGGTTGCGGTGAGGATCGGCACGCCGTGCTGCCGGGTCAGCCGCTCGGTCAGTTCGCCGTCGAAGCGGTAGCCCTTGAGCAGGATCGGCGGCGTCCCCTGGATCAGCACCAGGTCCACCCCCAGTTCCACGAGCTCCGCCACCCTGGATTCGGCCACGGCGATGGCCTCGTCGAATTCCGCCTCCGTGCCGGCGCGGACGCCGACGTAGCGCGGAGCCACGCACACCCCCTCCGGCAGGAGCCGGATGTAGGTCTCCAGCGACCCGAGACGGAACGTCGGCTTCACCACGCCCACTGTGCCGCGCGAGCAATACATGGCCTTGCCTCCTGGTCCATGACGAAACCCCAATGGCTGCCGTGGGGCGACAAAGGGTGGTCTCCTTCGACCTCGCGCCGCTGGCGCGGCGCTACGCCTGTCCCGAGCTGGTCGAAGGGCTCAGGACGAACGGCCGTCCTCAGACCGCGATGGTCTGTCCCCCGTCCACCACCAGCGCGTGGCCGGTGACGAAGGAGGCTTCGTCGGACACCAGGAACAGGACGCCGTAAGCCATCTCCTCCGGCCGCGCCATGCGCAGCAGCGCCTTGTTGCTGTCGGCCATGCGCTTGCGCTGCTCGGGGGTGGCGGCCTGCAGCGACGGCACCGGCGGATGGCCGCGGAAGCGCGGCGTCTCCGTGGCGCCGGGACAGATGCAGTTCACGCGGATGCCCTTGGGGCCGTAGTCCAGCGCCATCTGCTTGGTCAGGCCGATGACCGCCGCCTTGGTGGCGCAGTACGCCGGATAGTTGGCGGAGGCCAGCAGGCCGAAGGTGGACGCCGTGCTGACGATGTTGCCGCTGCCCTTCTCGATCATGTGGGGCACCGCCGCCCGAACGCTCCGCTGGATGGCGTTCAGGTTGAGGTTCATGATGAAGTTCCATTCCTCGTCGGTGTGTTCATGCGCCTGCTTGCGCAGGCCGCCGCCGGCGTTGTTGTAGAGGATGTCCACGCCGCCGTACCGCGCGATGGCGGTCTGCACCATCTCCTCGGGACCGCCGTCCGCGGTCACGTTCACGTTCAGGAAGGTGGCCTCGCCACCCTCGTCGATGATGAGCTGGTCCACCCGCGGCGTCAGGGTCTCCTGGATGTCGCAGCACACGACGCTCGCGCCCTCGCGCGCGAACAGCCGGGACGTGGCCCGGCCGATGCCGCTGTTGGCCCCGGTGATGATGGCCACCTTGCCGCGGAGCCGCCCCAGCCCTTCTCTCAACATGGGATGTTCGTCGTTGTTGGCGTTCGCCATGAGTCTGCCTCCTTGAAGTATGCGCCTTGCGGCTCGTTCTCCCTTATCGGATCGGCTGGTGATTGCCAAGCGTGGCGCGGCCGGCAGGCGACGGCCCCCCGAACCTCAGTGGTCCTGTTGCCACCCCGGGACCCTTCGAACCGTCGTTCCCGCGAAACGGCCGTGTCAAACTCTGCTCAGACGAAATGGCACCCACCCCCCGCATCGTCATTCCCGCGAAAGCGGGAATCCAGGGGTGGGGTGGAGAGGAATACGCCCTTCGGCCCCTCTCCACCCCTGGATTCCCGCTTTCGCGGGAATGACGATGCGGGGGGTGGGTGGCTCTCTAAAATGGTGTTTGACACAGCCTGTTCGGCGGGAATGACGCTTCGGGTTGACGGTCCGCGTGGTAACCTTGCCAGGGCAAATCCGCTAAGGTAGGACACGGTTTGAACGGAGGACACGGTATCCCACCCAGCCCACTCAGGAGGAATGGCATGGACCAGGCGGACGAGAGATTCGTGGACGTGGACGGCATCCGCACGCGCTACTTCGAGAAGGGCAGCGGCGAGCCGCTGGTGCTGTTTCACGGCGGCAACTTCGGCTCCAACGACGCGGCCGACTGCAGCCTCGACTGGGGGCTCAACTTCGACGGCTTGGCAGAGTGGTTCCACGTCTACGCGGTGGACAAGCTGGGACAGGGGATGACCGACAACCCCAAGAGCGACGACGACTACACCATGGCCGCGGTGGTACGGCACGCCCTCGCCTTCCTGGAGACCCTGAAGCTCGGCAACGTGCACCTGGTGGGCCATTCCCGCGGCGCCTACCTGGTGGCGCGCATGACCCTGGAGCGGGCGGACCTGGTCAAGTCGGTGATTCCGGTGGACACCAACACCCTGGCCCCCGGCGTCGGGCGCAACGACATCGTGTTCGCCAACGCGCCCGAGCCGCGCCTGGGCCGGGAGTGCCAGCGCTGGGTGTTCGAGCGCTATTCCTACGGCCACGACCACATCACCGACGACTGGCTCGACGCCTGCGTGGCCATCGCGCAACTTCCCAAGTACAAGGAGGCGGTGGAGAAGATGGAGATGCAGGGCCTCAAGGTCAACCGCTTCCTCGCCGCGCACGCGCGCCAGAAGGAAGAGACCCTGGGCTGGATACGCGACCGCGGCCTGCAACGGCCCACGCTGCTGGTCTGGGGCTACAACGACCCCACGGCCACCCTCGACCAGGGCCTGCGCCTCTACGATCTCATGGCCGGCAGCGAGCGCCGCACCCAGATGCACATCATCAACCAGGCGGGCCACTTCTCGTACCGCGAGCACCCGGCGGAGTTCAACGAGGTGCTGCGGGCGTTTGTCGCGGCGCAGCAATAGGGGTAGTCCAGTGTCCCAGGCAACAGGCGAGGGGCGATGACTGCCGATTGGAGTTTGCAGTCTCTGGATACGCGCCTTCAAGATTGACCCTGGCCCAGCATGGTGGTTCACTATAACTCGTTAGTGTGGCGGGATGGCCTTGACGTCGAGGACACCGATAATTTCATCGAAGGGATACTATAGGAGGGGCGCGTGTGGCGGTTGCCGTGAGTCTAATCAACATGAAGGGTGGCGTGGGCAAGACTACGGTAGCTTCGCAGTTGGCGTATGTTGCCGGTCGCAAGATGAGAGTTTTGGCAGTAGATTTGGATCCGCAATCGAACCTCAGCCAGTCTGTTTTGGGTCCCCGTGACTATGTAGGGCACCTGAATGACAACCGCCCGACCGTCGTACAGGTCTTCGACGAGTATATTCCGTCAGGGGGCGCCTACGGCTCTCCGCGTCCGATAGATGTCGACAAAGTGATTGTGACAAATGTGGGGTATTGGGATAGCAAGGTCGATCTGATACCTTCTCGGCTGGAGTTGAGCCGCATTCTGAAGAATCCCACGGGAAAGGAGCGGCGACTCGCGAAGGCTCTCGCGCAGGTCAGCGACCGGTACGACCTTATCCTTGTGGACTGCGCACCTACGGAATCAATTCTGACCGACGCTGCCTACTTCGCCAGTCGTTATGTAATCGTTCCGGTGAAGCCGGAGTTCATGGCCACGATTGGTCTGCCCTTGCTTGCACGATCTATCCAGGAGTTCACGGTCGAAAACGAGGACCACAGCATCGATATTGCCGGGCTTGTGTTCAATCACTCGTCTTCCTACTCGACGGGACCTGAAGGGCGAAAGTCCATGGAGGAAGTTACGGCACAGGCACGGCAGCAAGGTTGGCACATATTCGAGCATAGCGTGGGATATTCCGCGTCGTACGCCCGAGCGGCGCGGATGGGGACACCTCTCCATGGAACAAGTCATGCTCGCTGGTGGGTCATCGACAATCTCGAACGGCTAAGCATTGAGATATTCGAGAGGCTTGGCCTCGAAAGGAGCACCCAATGAACGAAGAAGGGACTCTTCTCGACCTCGAACTGCGCTTGTTGATTGCCCGTCACGGGAAGACGCGGATCAGCGAAGCCCTTTCGGCCATCGGCGAAGTTGATGTTGCCTTGATTGATTCGGGGATCAAGGCATACGAGGACAGGGCAAGAAGGAACAGGCAACGGCGCAGGCCCACAAAGACCATGGCGGAGATGATACGCGACGCCCACCCGAAGGACTTTGAAGCCCAACGTCTCATTGAGAAACTCGGCTACGCGTACGAAAGCAAGGAATTCTTGCCTGAACTTCGGGAAGTCAGGCGTTTTCTGGAATCTCGAGTCGGTTCCACTGCGGCGTTCAGATCACGTGCAGACGCCTTGCCCGCAGTTCTCCGTGCGCTCGCGCTCTGTGAGTTGGACGAATTACAAACACTGCATGACAAGAGACGCACGCACGGAAGCGATCTAGGGATAATCACCGACCAGATATTGGGCCACGGAAACGCCGCTCGCGCTCGTGTTTGACCTTTCAACCCACCGACTTGAAAAGGTGTCGTCTATCAACCATCTATCATCGGTCATCCAACATCACTACGTCGGGAGGTAAACTCATGGGCAAATACATGTTCCACACATCGTACACCGGCAAGGGGCTGGTGGGCCTGCTCAAGGAGGGCGGCAGCGCGCGGCGGGCGGCGCTGACCCAGACCATCGAGGGCATGGGCGGCAGCGTGGAGGGATTCTACTACGCCTTTGGCGAGACGGACCTCTACATCATCGCCGATCTGCCGGACGACGCCACGGCGTCGGCCGTCTCGCTCAACATCGCCAACGCCGGTGCCCTGAACATCAAGTGCACCGTGTTGATCACGCCGGAGACGGTGGACGAGGCGGTGAAGAAGAAGGTGTCGTACCGGCCGCCCGGCGCGCGCGCGACGCGCGGCCAGAAGTAGGCACACTCGCGGCGGCACCGGCTTGAGCGGGCGCCGGTGCCTCTTTCCCGAACATGCCCCTCGTAAGCTTCGAAGACGTCTCGCTGGAGCTGGGCGACCAGCGCCTGCTGGCGCACGCCGAGTTCGCCATCGAGCCGGGGGAGCGGGTCTGCCTGATCGGCCGCAACGGCGCGGGCAAGACCTCCTTGCTGCGTCTCATCACCGGCCGGCTCGAGCCCGACCGCGGCGAGATCCGCTACCAGAGCCGCATCCGCATCAGCGAGCTGGAGCAGGCGTTGCCCGAGGAACTCGGGCAGACCGTGCGGGAGTACGTCACCACCGGCCTCGCCCACCTCCAGAACCTCATCGACCTCTATCAGCAACGTTCCCGCGAGGCGCTGGACCGCAAGGGCCTGCTGGAGTTGGAGGCGCTGCACCGGGAGATCGACGCCCACGGCGGCTGGCACGTGGACCAGCGGGTGGAGACGGTGCTGAGCGAGTTGGACCTGCCGGCGGACCGGCGGCTCGGCGAGCTGTCCGGCGGCTGGCAGCGGCGCGTGGGGCTGGCCCGGGCCATCGTCGGCAACGCCGAGCTGCTGCTCCTCGACGAGCCCACCAACCACCTCGACCTGAGCACCATCCAGTGGCTGGAAGACCGGGTCTACAACTACGCCGGCAGCGTCCTGTTCATCACCCACGACCGCGCCTTCCTGCGGCGCCTGGCCACCCGCATCGTGGAACTGGACCGCACCCGCCTCACGAGCTGGCCCGGCACCTACGACAACTTCCTCCGCCTCAAGGAGGAAAGCCTGGCGGAGGAGGCCCGCCGGGACGCTCTGTTCGACAAGCGCCTGGCCCAGGAGGAGGTGTGGATCCGCCAGGGCATCAAGGCCCGGCGCACGCGCAACGAAGGGCGCGTGCGCGCCCTCATGGCCATGCGCGAGGATGCGTCCCGCCGCCTCAAGCCCCCGAGTCAGGCGCGCATCCGCGTGCAGCACGGCGGCACGTCGGGCCGCAAGGTGGTGGAGCTGCGCAACGTCACCCACGGCTACGGCGGCGACCCGCTGATCCGGAACTTCTCACTGCGCATCATGCGCGGCGACCGCATCGGCCTCATCGGCAACAACGGCGTGGGCAAGAGCACGCTGCTGCGCATCCTCGTGGGCGAGATCACGCCGGACTCCGGCACCGTGGAGATGGGCGCCAACCTGGAGACCGGCTACTTCGACCAGCTTCGCCGGGAGCTGGACCCGGAGAAGACCGTGGCCGAGACCGTGGCGGACGGCCGCGACCACGTCTTCGTCAACGGCAAGCCGCGCCACGTGGTGGGCTATCTCAAGGGCTTCCTGTTCAGCCCCAAGCGGGCGCTGAGCCCGGTGGCGGCCCTCTCCGGCGGCGAGTGCAACCGCGTCATCCTGGCCCGCCTCCTCACCCAGCCCGCCAACCTGCTGGTCCTGGACGAGCCCACCAACGACCTCGACATAGAGACCCTGGAAGTGCTGGAGCAACAGCTCGTGGCCTACCGGGGGACGCTGCTGGTGGTGAGCCACGACCGGAGCTTCCTCGACAACTGCGTCACCAGCACCCTGGTGTTCGAGGACACGGGCCTGATCCAGCGCCACGCCGGCGGCTACAGCGACTGGCTGCGCCGGGGCCAGGCCCTGGCCGTCACCGACGATCCCAACCGCGGAAGCGCAAGGGAGCCGGCACGGGACCGGCGCGAGACCCGGTCCCGCCCCAACAAGCTCAGCTACAACCTGCAACGGGAGCTGGACGGGCTGCCGGACCGGATTGAAGCCATGGAGCAGGCCCTGGCCGCGCTGGAGGAGAAGACCCAGGAGCCGGACTTCTACGCCCGGCCCTTCGAGGACGTGCAGCCCGTGCTGGATGATCTCAAGGCCGCCAAGGCGACCCTCGACGAGACGTTGGAGCGTTGGACGGAGCTGGAGACCTTGAAGGAGGACGTGGAGCGGGGCTCGCCATGAGGACGTGAAACAGGCTGTGTCAAGACACTGCTTCCTGGCGACCAAACACGAATCCGTCATTCCCGCGAAACAGGCTGTGTCAAACCCGGCCGACTAGGAAACGGCAACAACCCCCCGGATCGTCATTCCCGCGAAAGCGGGAATCCAGGGGTCGGGAGGGGGCAAACGTCCATATTCCCCCGCCACCGCCCCTGGATTCCCGCTTTCGCGGGAATGACGATCCGGGGGGCCCTCACTCATTAGTTTGACGCGGCCGCTTTCGCGGGAGTGATGTTCCGCTGGGGCCGTATGGGCGGTCGGCGCGTCATTGCCTGCCCCTGGAACTTCGGATAAGAAGGTGTGCGGAGACAACCCATGAGAAAACAACGACTGTCAGTGGCCGGGCACAGCTCGATGCGCGTGGACGCGGTGGAGAAGGTTTCGGGGACGGCGTTCTACACGGGCGACATGGAGCTTCCGGGGATGGCCTATGCCAAGATCCTGCGGAGTCCCCTGCCGCATGGGCGTTTGCTCAAGGTGGACGCGACCAAGGCGAGGGCGCTGCCCGGGGTCATCGACGTGCTGACCCGGGACGAGTTGGGCGGCCTCAACTACATGTACGGCGCCACCTACAAGGACCAGGCGGTGGTGGCGGTGGACAAGGTCCGCTACGTGGGCGACCCGGTGGCGGCGGTGCTGTCGGCGGACGAGCTGGTGGCCGAGGAGGCCCTGGCGCTCATCGACGTGGAGTACGAGGAACTGCCGTTCGTGGACAACGTGGACGACGCCCTGGCACCGGGGGCGCCGCGGGTGCACGAGGGCGACGTGGCCAAGGCCGAGCTTCGGGGCTCCACCTACGGCGCGCCGGAACGGTTCAAAGGCACCAACGTCTGCTACCACTTCGGCTACTCCCGCGGCGACGTCGATGACGGCTTCGCCGAGTCCGACCACGTCTTCGAGGACGTGTTCCGCTTCTCCAAGGTGCAGCACTACTCGCTGGAGCCGCACATCTGCGTCGCCCACTACGACGGCGAGCGCCTCACCGTGTGGAGCTCGTGCCAGGACCCGTTCACGCTCCGGGGGCACCTGGCGGGGATCTTCAAGCTGCCGCTCAACCGGGTGCGGGTGGTGGTGCCGTACGTGGGCGGCGGCTACGGCGGCAAGCTCTACGTCAAGGCCGACCCCATCGCCGCGGCGCTGTCGGTGCGGAACCGCCGGCCGGTCAAGCTGGCCATGAGCGCCAACGACAGCTTCAAGACGGTGACGCGCCATCCCGCGCGCATCCGCATCAAGACCGGCGTCACCAGGAAGGGCGAGATGGTGGCGCGGGAGCTGGAAGTGTACATGGACACCGGCGCCTACGCCGACGCCGGCCCGCGGGTGACCCAGAAGGCGGGCTACCGGGCGGTGGGGCCGTACCGCGTGGCCAACGTCAAGATCGACGCCCACGGGGTCTACAGCAACACGGTGCCGGCGGGGGCGTTCCGCGGCTTCGGCGCGGTGCAGGTGGCCTGGGCCTACGAGTCGCAGATGGACATGATCGCCAACCGGCTGGGCATGGACCCGCTGGACTTCCGCCTCAAGAACTTGCTGGAGAAGGGCGAGCCCTACACCCCGGGCGACACCCCGGTGGACTGCGACCTCAAGCAGGGGCTGCGCAAGGTGGCGCGGACGCTGGACTGGAAGAAGCCGACCCCGCCCAACGTGGGCCGGGGCCTGAGCGTGTGCCTGAAGGACGCCGGCGGCACCTACAAGGTGGCCGGCGCCACGGTGAAGATGTCGTCGGACGGCAGCGCGGTGCTGCTCACCGGTACGGTGGAAGTCGGCCAGGGCTGCCGCACGGCCCTGAGCCAGGTGGTGGCGGAGGAGTTGGGCATCGAGCTGGGGCAGGTGTCCGTGGCCCAGTTGGACACGGACGTGACGCCTTTCGACGTCTCCACCAGCGCCAGCAGCTCCATGACGGTCATGGGTCTCGCCACTCAGCGGGCGGCCCAGGACGTGAAGAAGCAGTTGCTCAAGGCCGCGGCCAAGGTCATGGGCGGGAAGGCGGCCGACCTGACGCTCAAGGGAGGCCGCGTGCGTGGCGCCAAGGGAAGTGGGGTGCCCTACAGCGAGGTCATCGCCGGCTACTACGGCAGTTCCGCCACCGAGATCGTCGGTCGCGGCGTCTACCAGGACAAGAAGAGCAAGACCGCGGTGCTGGGCTCCCCCACCACCTTCTGGGAGGTGGGCTGGGGCGGCGTGGAGCTGGAGGTGGACCCGGACACCGGCGTGATCCGCATCCTCAAGTACGTGTCCATGGCCGACGTGGGCCGGGCCATCAACCCCTTGCAGTGCGAGGGCCAGGACGAGGGCGGCGTCGTCTTCGCCATCGGCCACACGCTGCTGGAAGACATGGTGTACGAGGACGGCCAGCCCTTGAACCCCAACCTCATCGACTACCGCGTGCCCAACTTCCACGACCTGCCGGATGAATTCATCTCGGAGCTGGTGGAGAGCGGCAACGGCCCCGGGCCTTTCGGCGCCAAGGGCATGGGCGAGGGCGGCGTGCTGCCGGCCGCGTCCGCCATTGCCGCGGCCGTGGAAGACGCCGTCGGCGTGCGCATCTGCGACCTGCCGCTGTCGCCGCCCAAGGTGTGGCAGCGGCTGCGGGAGAGGGCAGGTTAGGAGCCTGCGAAGTGGCACCTCTACCCCGTGCCGTCATTCCCGCGGAAGCTTGCCCTCGACCCCGATCGAGGGCAAGCTTCCGCGGGAATGACGAACAGGGGCCTATGAGTGTAGGCCAAAAAAAGCATCGGAGCATACCATGTCAGACCCGATACGTTTCCGAGCCATGGTCGTCAGCGAGAACGAGGACAAGACCTTTTCGCGCGCCATCACGGAGAGGTCCGCGGACGACCTGCCGGAGGGCGACCTGCTGGTCTCGGTGGCCTACTCGTCCCTCAACTTCAAAGACGCGCTGTCCGCCTCGGGCAACAAGGGCGTGACCCGCAACTTCCCGCACACGCCCGGCATCGATGCCGCCGGCACCGTGGTGGAGAGCGCTTCGGGCGACTTCACCAAGGGCGACGAGGTGGTGCTGACGGGGTTCGACCTGGGCGCCAACACCGACGGCGGCTTCGCCGAGTACGTGCGCGTGCCGGCGGCCTGGGCGGTGAAGCGGCCGGACGGGCTGAGCCTCAAGGAGAGCATGGTGTACGGCACCGCGGGCTTCACGGCGGCCCTGTGTGTGCTGCGGCTCCAGGAGGGCGGGGTCACGCCCGAATCCGGCGAGGTGCTGGTGACCGGGGCCACCGGCGGGGTCGGCTGCCTGGCCGTGGCCATCCTGGCCGGGGCGGGGTACCGGGTGGTGGCGTCCACGGGCAAGGAGTCGGAGAAGGATTTCCTCACGGGGTTGGGGGCGGCCGAAGTCATATCCCGCGCGGACGCGGACGACCAGTCGGGGCGGCCGCTCCTGAGGGGGCGGTGGGCCGGCGTGGTGGACACCGTCGGCGGCAACATCCTGGCCACCGCCATCAAGGCCGCCAACTATGGCGGGGTGGTGACCTGCTGCGGCAACGTGGCCTCGGTGGAGCTCAACACCACGGTCTTCCCGTTCATCCTGCGGGACGTGCGCCTGGTCGGCGTGGCGACGCCGGACTGTCCCGCGGACATCCGCGCCACCTTGTGGGAGAAGATGGCCGGAGAGTGGAAGCTGCCCAACCTCGACGCCGTCACCATCGACTGCTCGCTGGACGAGCTGGAAGAGCACATCGAGAGCATCCTCAAGGGCGGAGTCCGCGGCCGCGTGGTGGTGGACCTGTCGCGCTGACGCGACGTTGATAAATTGCACAGAGATGCGGAATGACGCCAACGGAAAGGATAGCTGCCGGTCAACTGGCGGTTGCTGCCGCCGGGGTTGCTCTCGTATGGCGTGGCCTTTACCAGATGTGCCGCGCCGGGGACCAACGAGAGAAGCGAGAAGATGCCCGTCACCGTGAAGCCATGCGGGCACTGGAGAGCCGGAGCGAAGCTCTCCGGGTTGTGGTCGCCGGCCTCGAAACCGTGATCGAGAGAACCAGGGGTTGATCCGATGGCGGCAGGTTGGCCGCTGCCCCCGGCGGCGCCTTTTCCGGAGCCATGGGACTTCCGAGCCCCTGAAAGAGTTACGAGAGGATCTTCATGGCATCGTGGATGGTGGGCATCGATACCGGAGGCTCCTTTACCGACCTGATCGCGTTCGATCCCGAGAGCGGCGAACGGCGCATCGCCAAGGTCCCTTCGCAGCCGGCCGATCCGTCCGCCGCGGTGATGAATGCCCTCGATGAGCTGTTCCGGTCCGGGGTCGACCCCGGCGGCATCGAGTTCCTGGTTCACGGCACCACCGTGGCCACCAACGCCATCCTGGAGGGCAGGGGCGCGCACACGGGCCTCTTGATCACCCGGGGCTTCCGGGCGGTGTACGAGGGGCGCGGCTGGTCGCAGCCGGCGCCCGAGGACCTGGCGGATCCCTTCTACGTCAAACCTGCGCTGCTGGCGCCCCAGTCGCTCACCGAAGAGATCACCGAGCGCCTCGACTACCTCGGCAACGTGCGGACGCCCCTCGACGAGGACGACGTCCGGCGCGCGGTTGCCGGCTTGAAGGCGAAGGAAGTCGAGGCGGTGGCCGTCAACTTCCTGTTCAGCTTCCGGAACTCCGCGCACGAGGAGCGCACCGCGGCCATCATCGCCGAGATGGCGCCGGAATGGCGCGTGTCGGTGTCGTCGCGCATCCTGCCCACCATCCGCGAGTACCCGCGGCTTTCCACCACGGTAATCGACGCCTTCGTGGGCAAGGCCATGGAAACCTACCTGCTGCGGCTCGTGGACCGGCTGCGCGCCGCCGGCATCGACACGCCGCAGGTCTTCCTGATGCAATCCAACGGCGGCCTCATGCGCATGAACGTCGGCGCCCGCTATCCCAACCAGACGCTGCTCTCGGGGCCGGCCGCCGGGGTGGTGTCGGGCATCGAGCTGGCCGGGCGGCTGGGGCGCCGGAACCTCGTCACCTTCGACATGGGCGGCACCTCCACCGACATCAGCGTGATCCGCGACGGCCGCTCCGAGGAGACCACCGCGGGCCGCATCGCCGGGCAGGACCTCGCCACCCCCATGCTGGCCGTGCACACCCTGGGCGCGGGCGGCGGCACCATCGCCTGGATCGGCAAGGACGGACTCATGAAGGTCGGGCCGCGGAGCGCGGGCGCGGACCCGGGGCCGGCGTGCTACGGCAGGGGTGGCGAGGAGCCGACAGTGACCGACGCCAACCTGCTGCTGGGCGCCTTGGGCGACAGCAGCGCCCTGGGCGGGCGGCTGCGGCTGGACCGGTCCTGTGCCGAGGCGGCGGTGCGCGCCGGCGTGGCCGAGCCCCTGGGCCTCGACGTGGTGCAGGCGGCGGCCGGGGTCCTCAGGATCGTCAACAACAACATGGCGGTGGAGCTGAGGCTGGCCCTGCAGTACCGCGGCGTCGACCCGCGCGACTTCGTGCTGGTGGCCTTCGGCGGCGCCGGTCCGCTGCACGCCGGCGTGCTTGTCGAGGAACTCGGGATGCCCGCGGTGCTGGTGCCGCCCAACCCCGGCCTCAACAGCGCCCTGGGGCTGCTCCAGACCCAGGTGCGCCACCTCTACCTGGTATCGGATCTCGGCCTGGTGAGCGGCTACGATGCCGCGCGCATGAACCAGCGTTTCGAGGAGTTGCGCCTGCGGGCCGTGGAGGACGTCCGGGAGGAGCACTTCGAGCTGTCGGACGTGGTGTTCCGGCGCCAGGTGGACATGCGCTATCTGCACCAGGGGTACGAGCTTTCCGTCGACTGCCCGAACCGGGAGATCGTGGAGGCGGACAAGGCCGGGCTCAAGGCGGCCTTCGACGAGCTCCACGGCAAGGTGTACGGGTTGAGCGCCAAGGACGAGGACGCCGAGATCGTGACGTTTCGGCTCTTGGCGGAGATCGCCGTGCCGCGGCTCACCCCGCCGCCCCTGGAAGCGGGCGCGCCCGGCGTCGAACACGCCGTCATCGGCCGCAGGCCGCTGTTCGATCTAAGACGCGAGGATTTCCTGGAGGCCGTGGTGCTGGACCGGGGGCGGCTGCTGGCCGGCAACCGCATCGACGGACCCGCCGTGATCGAACAGCTCGACGCCACCACGGTGGTGCCCGAGTCGCAACAGGCCACGGTGGATACGTTCGGAAACATCGTGATCGAGAGGAAGCCGTGAGGTCCTTCGCCGGGCCGGTTCCTGGTCGAAGGGCGCAGGACGAACGGAGCCGAGGGATCCACGGATGGATTCGCGCATTTCAGGCTGTTTCAAAACACCATCTGGTGCGTCAGAACCCCCCGAAACGTCATTCCCGCGAAAGCGGGAATCCATGGGTGGGGCGGGGCACAAGGGCGTATTCCCCGCCTTACCCCGCCGGGATTCCCGCTTTCGCGGGAATGACGTTTCGGGGGGTTCTGACGCAGCCTGATTTGTGACGCAGGACACTGACGACGGGGAGGACGCCATGAGCCTGGACCCCATCACCACCGAAGTCGTGCTGAGCCGGCTGCGCGAGATCACCGCGTCCATGGCGCACGCGCTGTTCCACAGCGGTTACTCGCCGATCCTGCGGGAGTCGCAGGACGGCACCGCCGGGCTGACCGACGGCACCGGCCGCGTGATCATGGTCGGCGGCGGCCTGCAATACCATTCGCTCCTGTACACGCAGGCGGTGACCGGGGTCCTGGAGCGCTATCCGGCGGAGAAGATGCGGGAGGGGGACTCGTTCGTTTCCAACGATCCCTACAAGGCCGGGAACAGCCACGTCCCCGACATGGTGGTGGCGACGCCCGCGTTTCACGAGGGCAAGGTGGTGGCGTTCGGCGTGAGCGTGGCCCACAAGGCGGACGTCGGCGGGCTGGTGCCGGGCTCGAGCGGCGCCGGGGCGCGCGAGATCTTCCACGACGGCATCCTGCTGCCGCCGGTGCGCTTCACCACCGCCGAGGGGGTGCTTCCCGAAGTGGAGGCGATCCTGCGCAACAACAGCCGCATACCGGACGTGGTGCTGGGCGACCTGCGCGGACAGGCCGGCGCCACGAGACTGGGTGCGATCCGGTTCCAGGAGCTGCTGGAGGAGTATGGCGCGGACACCCTGCTGGGCACCATCGACGAGTTGATGACGCGCACGACCGCGCGGGTGCGGGCCGAGATCGCTTCCTGGCCGGACGGGGAGTTCGAGGCCGAAGGGTTCCTCGACCACGACGGCGTGGACCGGTCCAAGCCGGTGCGCATCCACGTGCGCGCCATCAAGGCCGGGGACCGTTTGACGCTCGATTTCTCCGGCACCGACCCCCAGGCCCCCGGACCCATGAACACCACGCGGGTCACGGCCCGGGCGGTCTCGACGCAGGCGGTGCTGGCGGCTTCGGACCCGAGCATCCCGATGAACGCGGGCGCGTTCGAGGCCGTGGACTTCCACATCCCGCCGGGACTCATCATCAGCCCGGAGTTCCCCGCCACCGTCAACCACTACTTCCCCACCTCGCACCTGGTCTACAACTGCGTCCTCGCCGCCATCGGCAAGTTCAACCCGCACCGGGCCGTGGCCCCCTCCGGCCTCGGCACCGGCGCCATCGCCGTCGGCTACAAGCAGAGCCGTTCCGCGGGCCGTCCCACCGTGCAGTACGAGATCATGATCACCTCGCTGGGCGGCACCAGCGACCACGACGGCGCCGCCATCGTGATGCCGGTCAACCACTTCGCCCCCGGCACGCCGGTGGAGATCCTCGAGACCGAATATCCCGTCGCCGTGCGCCGCTACGAGATCTGGCAGGACTCCGCCGGCGCCGGCCGCTGGCGCGGCGGCACCGGTTTCGTGCGCGAGTACGAGTTCCTCACGGACTGCATGCTCACCATCCGCTCCGCCAACCACCGCCAGGCCTCCTGGGGCCTCAACGGCGGCGGTCGCCCGCCCACCTCTCGGACCACCATCCAGAACCCCGGCGAAGACCCGTCCGACGCCGACATCCTGGAAAGCCGCCCGCTCACGTCCGGTGCCCGTCTCGCCGTCTATCGCAGCGGCGGCGGCGGCTACGGCGACCCCAGGGAACGCCCCGCCGAACTCGTGCGGCGGGACGTCGACGACGGCTACGTGTCGCGGGAACAGGCGCGGGAAGTTTACGGGCTCGCCGATCACGAGAACTGAAAGTTGTCGGGCAAACGTCGCCGCGGGAAGCAGAAACGGGAACCGTCGGGGAGCCTGTTGCCCGACGAACTGTTGAAGCAGGTTCGGGAACTCCTGACCCGGGGGAACGGCCGCGGCGCCCTCGATCGGCTCAAGCAGGTAAGGAATGGAGATGTCGGGCCGCCCGAGACGCTGCCGTTCCTCCGTTTCTGGGCCTGCACGGAGCGCGCCCGGGAATTGGCGCGGAGCGGGCTGGACCGGGAGGCCGCCGCCATGCACGCGCGGGCGGCGCAACATCAAGCCTCCATATCGCCGGCGGTACTGGGGGAAGAGGACCTGGCGCGCTACCTCCGTTGTCTGGACGGTGCCGACTCTCTCGCGGCTTACGTCGATTGCCTGCGGGTTCGTCCCGCCGCCCCGGCGGCCGAGCGGGCACTGGCGGATCTGCTGGTCATTCACGGGTCCTGGGACGGTCTCGACGGTTTCGCGCCGGACCATCCCCTGCGCCGGGACGCGGGCCCGGTCAGGGAGAGCCTTGCGGCCATGGACGCAGGCGACTGGGAGCTGGCGGCCGAACGGTTGCGGAGCGTGTCCCGGCACTCGCCCTTCGCCCACTGGCGCGTGTTCTGCAAGGCCATGCAGTGCTTCGGAGCGGGTGACGACGTGGGGCTCATGCAGGCCCTCGACCTGCTGCCGGCCGACTTTCCCCTCGCCGGGACGGTTGCCGAATGGCGCCGCGTCTGCGCCGCCGACGGCGGTGGCGGACCCATTCCGGTGCGGCGCGTCCTGGGCACGGAGGGCGCGGCGGTACAGGCCCTCGGCGACGAGTTGGCACGGGCGCTGCGCGGCAACGAAAGCGGACGCGCCGTCGAGCGGGTGGTGGTCGCGCTGGCCGATGCCCTGTGCCCGGAAGAACCACTCCACGCTCGCATCGACCTCGTGCAAATCATCGGCTTGGCCACCGTCGCCAGCGGGTTCGCGGCGGAGAGCCTGCCGGGGCTGTTGCGCCGCCTCCTCCCAGCCGAGCGCGTCGCCGGTGTGGCCGCCCGGATCGACCTGTTGCTCCAGCAGGCGGTGCCGGCGTCCTGGGATCCGGCCGCTGGCGCGGCCCTGCTGGATCGCCTCGACACGGAGTTCCCTCGGGCCGCGGACCGGCGGCTGGCCCGCGGCCTCGTGCTCGATGCGCTGGCTCGGACCGGCCATCAGGCCGACCTTCCCGACTCCTTCGCGCCCGAGACGCGGAAGACGCTGTCGGCGCTGTTGGGCAAGCGGTTCGACGAGCCCGGCAAGCTGTGCGCCGACCTGATGGCGGCGAGTCTGGAGGCTGACCCGCGCAACCGCCAGGGCTATCGCTTTCTGATCGACCGGTTGTGCGAACACCGGGACGGCAAGCCGCGACTGCGCGCCACGCTGGAGGCCATGGCGGCCCACTTCCCGGACGATCCGGAGCCGTGGCTGGAGCTTGCCACGCTGGACTACTCCATGAACGCGTACCGGCGCGCCGAGCAGGCCCTGGCCGAGGTCCGCCGGCGCGCACCCCACGACGAGCGCATCCTGGACCTGCAGTTCGTCGGCTTCCTCAAGTCCGCCGATCAGAGCCGCAAGAGCGGACGGTTCCAGCTTGCCGCGAAGGACCTCGATCGCGCCGGGGAAATGGAGCGGCCGCGGCTCGATGGTTTTCTGCGAGTGAAGCGCATGCTGCTGGACATGGTGTCCGCCGGCGGGAACGCGGTGGAGGTGCTCACCGGCCACCTGACGGGGCTCCCGCTCGCCGCGCAGGTCCGAACGCTTGCCGTGCTGGTGCACGACCTGGGAGAGAATCGTCACGTCAAGAACGTGCGCCCGGAAATGGAGAACGGCGCGAAGGCGCTCCTGGCCGGCAAGGCGGCGGCTCTGGACGAGCTTGACGCCGGCGAGTTGGCTCGCCTGCTCGCCCCCCTGCCGGCGGATCTCCACGTGCTCTACGACCGTCTCCACGTCGCCCCCGTGCTGGCCGAGTGGTGGCAGGCGATCCTGCTGCGGCAGGAGGGAGACGGGCTCCTGGAGGTCTTCGACATGCTGATGGGCTGCGGCGGGCACACGCGGGTCCGGGCGGAGATCGGGCGTCGCCTGAGCGGTTTGAAGAAGCCCCACCGCGACCCGTTGCTGCTCCTGTACCTCGCCGTAATTCGCTACCAGGAAGGCGACGACCATGGCTCCAGGCGTTTCAACGAAGCACTGGAAGCGGCGCGGCCGTCGGATCGGGAGCGGCTTCGCGCCGCGTCGGCACGGTTGGCGGGGTTCAGCCGGGGAAGGCTGCGGGAAGCGTTGCAGGCGTTCGACTTCGCGCTCCTCGATCCCCCTCCGATGTTGGGCGATGGAGAGGGTCCGTCGTTGGCGGAACTGCTGGGCGAGTTCCTGGACGAGGCCGGCGGGAAGACGCTGGACCGGCTGTTCGGGGGGCCGGGCGGGAGGCTGGGGGCAGGGCTCCCCGACGAGGCGCCGGAGGACGAGCCGGACGAAGAGCTTTCGGTGGAGAAGTTGATGGAGGCGTTGCGAGAGGAGTTGCCCGCCGCGGCTCGGGCCGCTACGGGGTCGCAACAGATGTCGCTGTTCGACGACAAGGCGGAGAAGGCGGTGCGTGCGCTGGAGGCGATCATCGACCGGATGTACTTGCGCGATGTTCCCGCCCACGTGCTCCGGAACGTCGTCGACATCGTGCGGGACGATGCCGAGATCCGGCGCATTCTGGACACGGTCTCGGCCCAGTGCGCGGCGGCGGGCCTGCGTCCCGGACTCTCGCGGGAGGCGCAAGGTTTCCTCTTCCCGAACCGGGGGAAGAGGCGCCGGCGCTGAGGAGCGGACACCATGCTGAGCCACTACCTGACCCTGGGCCTGTTGCCGTCGGCATCCGCGGAGGAGATCCGCCGGCGCTACCTCGACCTGGTGCGCGCGCATCCGCCCAGCCGGGACCCGGTGCTGAGCGAGCGCGTTATCGCGGCTTACGAGGCGTTGAAGGATGACCGGTGCCGGGTGGACACCGAGTTGTTCGGGATGGCGCGTTGCGGCGACTACGAGTTGGCTCTGGACGCACTGGTGCGGGCGCGCCCGTCGCGGCGCTCGACCCCCGCCCTGAAGGCGCTCCTGGCAGCGGAGGGCTTGCGGAATGAGTGAGCCGGACGGCGACTGGAGGGAGCGAGTGCTGGCCGATTTCCGCCGGTGGCTCGACGGCGCGGCCCCGTTGCCGGAACCCGGCGCGGACAGCGCGGCGGTGGAGGCGCCCGAGCCGGACCTGCGCGCGCTGTTCGCCGAGTTCGCCGCGTTGCGCCAGGAGGTGCGGCTGCAGAACCGCGAGCAATCCAGGGCGGTCCGGGACCTCGCCAGGGCGGCGGAAGGCTACGAGGCCGCGGCGCGCCTGGTGCAGCGCCGCGAGGACGATCTCGCGGCGTTCGAGACACGGACCGTCCGGGGGGCCGAGGACCGCTGCCTGCGCTCCGTGCTGGGAGTCCGGGACGCGCTGGCGCGGGGCCGGGACGAGGCGGTGCGGCTGCGCGAACGGGCCGGGCTGTTCCGCCGGCGGCCGCGGGGCATCGCCGGGGTGGTCGAAGGATACGAACTCGCGCTGCGGCGCTTCGACCGGGCTCTGGCCGGGTACGGCGTGGAGCGGGTGAAGACGACCGGACACCCCTTCGATTCCCGGACCATGCACGCGGTGGAGATGCGCCGGACCGGCCACGGCGGGGACGGCGTGGTCGTGGAGGAACTGCTCGGCGGTTTTACAAGGGACGGCGAGGTGCTGCGCCTCGCCGAGGTGGCCGTGAACCGGCTTGAGCCGCGGGAGTGATTTCAATGGACTCCGAACCCATCGTGGGGATCGACCTCGGCACGACCAACTCCGAGGTCGCCATCCTGTCGGGCGGGAAGCCCGAAGTAGTCCGCGAGGACGGTGACGCCATGGTGCCCTCGTGTGTGGGGCTGGACGAAGCGGGCCACATCATCGTCGGGCGCCGGGCACGCAACCAGGCCTCCGTCGCCCCGGAACGGACCGTCGTCTCCATCAAGCGCCTGATGGGCTCCGGTGAGCGGGTCTCGATGGGGGCGGACACGTACACTCCCCAGGAGATCTCGGCTTTCATTCTCAAGGAACTGAAGGAGCGGGCCGCCCGTGCGCTGGGCCGGGACGTGCGCAAGGCGGTCATCACCGTGCCCGCCTACTTCACCGACGCGCAACGGCAGGCCACCCGTGAAGCCGGCGGCATCGCGGGACTGGAGGTGGTGCGAATCATCAACGAGCCCACCGCCGCCGCGCTGAGCTACGAGGGCCAGGGCAGCGGGGGCAACCGCCGGATCCTCGTCTACGATCTGGGTGGCGGGACCTTCGACGTCTCGGTGGTGGCCATCGAGGAAGGCGTGGTGGAGGTGCTGGCTTCCACTGGGGACAACCACCTGGGCGGCGACGACTTCGACGCCTTGATCGCGAAGCGCCTGACCGCGCAGCTCGAAACCGGGCTCGGCATCGAGGGCGCCGCCGCCGACCGCCTCCTGCAGGCGCGGCTGAGGCGCGCGGCCGAGCAGGCCAAGATGGATCTCTCCACCCAGCCCTTCGTCCGGGTCGAGGAGGACCATGTCGGCTCGGTGGGCGGAGAGGCCAGGCATCTGTCGAGCGAACTGAGCCGCGGGGACTTCGAGCAGGACATCGACGAGATGCTTGCCCGCACCATGCGGTCCGTGACCACCGCGCTCAACGACGCCGACGTGCGTCCCAGCCAACTCGACCGCATCCTGCTGGTCGGCGGGTCGACCCGTATCCCGCGCATTACGCAACTCCTCGCGGAGCGGTTGGGACAGGAGCCCCACGGCGAGGTGGACCCCGACCTGTGCGTGGCCCTGGGGGCCGCCGTGCAGGCCGGGATGGAGATGGGCCACGACATGCATTCCGTGCTGGTGGACATCACTCCCTACACCTTCGGGACCAGTGCCGTCGGCGAGCTCTACGGCATGCCGTACGCGCATCAGTTCATCCCCATCATCCGGCGCAACACCAAGCTTCCGGCCACCCGCACCGAGGCGTTCGCGACCATGACCGAGTTTCAGGAAGAGGTGGAGATCAAGGTCTACCAAGGGGAAGACCCGGATGCACTGAAGAACGTGGAGATCGGCTCGTTCCGCTTCACCGGCCTCAACCAGCAGCGTGAAGCCTACGAACAGGGGTTGCTGTTCTCCTACCATCTGGACCTCGACGGCCTGCTCAAGGTCCACGCGGTGGAACGGGCCACCGGCCGGGAACTGCGCGGTGTCGTGGAGAACGCCATGGAGCGCGCTTCGGAGGAAGCCCTGGCGGCATCCAGGGAACGGATCGAGACGCTGTGGGGCGAGGAAGACGCAATCCCCGCGGGAAGCACCGGCGAAGAGTTGGAGGAGGCCGCCGGCGATCAGGGGATGCCCGACGAGTTCCAGGACACGTTGCGGCGCGCCCGGGCCGCGCTCGACAAGGCGCCCGCCGAGGACCGGGAGGAGATGATCGAGTTGATCCGGGATCTTCGCTACGCGTTGCGGGAGGAGTGTGCCGAGGACGCGGCGGCGGTCAAGCAGCAGCTCGACGAGATCCTCTTCTACCTGGAGTGACTCGCATGGCAGGAATTAACGGGACACGACGCGGGTGAGACGTTGCCCCACATGCGGAGCGAGGCATGTCGAGGGTCCGGAGTGCCGCCGCTGCCGGACCGACCTGAGCCAGGTGCTCGCCGTCGAGGGGGCCGCGGCCGGCTACCGTGCACGAGCGCTCGCGGCCCTCGGGCGCGGATGCCGGTCCGAAGCGCGCGCCTTGGCGGACCGTGCGTGTATCCTGCATCGTTCCCGTGATGCCGTGGCCGCGCGCGCGGCGGTGGCGGTGGCGGACGGCGACTTCCCTCTCGCGTTGCGCTTGTGGCGGGAGAGTCGCCGGGCACCGGCCGACTGACCCCCCGCCTTATGCGTCCAGCTTGAACAGACGTTCCGCGTTGCCGTGGCGGATGAGTTCCTTGGTGTCCTCGGAGAGATTCTTGTTGACGGCCAGGAGCTGGACGTCGCGGAACTTCATGCTGCCGCCGGGGTCGTCGTGGGGGTAGTCGGTGGCGAAGAGGAAGCGCTCGGCTCCCAGGAAGTCGATGGCGTCGGGCAGCGCGGCCTCTTCGGTCTCGATGGTGAAGTAGAAGTTGTTGCGGAAGTAGTGGCTCGCGGGCTGCTTGTTCTTTTCCAGGAAGACCTCGGCGCCGTAGAAGGCCCGGTGGCGGCGCAGCTTGGCCTTGACCCCGCGTATGACGTCGGCATCGGCGTCCCCGTCGTAGTCGACGGGAGGGCCGGCGAAGGCGGCGTCGAGCCTTTCCACCAGGGGCCTGATGAAGCCCGTGCCTGCCTCGGTGAAGATGAACTGGAGGCCGGGAAAGTCGTCCAGCAGGCCGCTGGTTACCAGCGACACCAGGCTCACTTGCCCCTCCTGCGGGGCGAAGAGGTAGAGGCCGTCCTTCTGGAAGTTGGGCAGGTTGCTGATGCGATGGCCGTGCTGGATGTTGTGCAGGAAGATGGGCATCTCCATCTCCTCGGCCCGGGCGAAGAACGGCCACAGCTCCTTGTGGCTGCCGAGGCTCTCGCCGTAAGGGTGGTCCTGCACCGGGAAGACCTTGTCCAGCACCACCGCGCAGAACCCCTCCTTCCGCGCCCACTCCATCTCGCGGATGGCCGCGGGCACGTCCTGGAGCTGCACGATGGCCACGCCCACGAGACAGTCGTGGCGCTCCATCATGCGCAGGTTGGACAGGTTGTAGGAGCGGGCGATGGCCGAGGCGAGCTCCGGCTCGACCATGTAGGTCCACCAGCCGGAGAACTGCGGCAGCACGAACTGCCGGTCCACGCCGAGCACGGGCATCTCGTCGAGCCGCACCTGCAGGTCCACGAGCCCCTTCATCTTGGCGCCGGAGCCCGGAGGACCCAAGGGCGTGACGCCGGGGACTTCGGGCGGCCCGCCGGGAAAGTCGATGTCGGCGAGCAGTCCCTCTTCGCTGTACACGGGAATCGGCGCCTTGTCGCGGAACTCTTCGGGCATGTAGTCGAAGGCGTCCTCGGGCATGATGTGGGTGTCGCAGTCGATGATCACGAGCGGGTCCTCCTGGGGGAATCAGTAAGCTATTAGCGCCGTTGGGCGGGCTTGGCAAGCTCGGGAAGCCGTTCAGGGAGTGTCGGCGTCGCGCAAATCGCCAGCTTCTCGCCAGCGAGACAATCACACGGCGTCCGCCCGCGGCCGGAAACGGATCACGCAGCCTCGCCGACGGTCACGCTGACACGCTTCCCCAGCCGGCGCAACGCGCGGTCGATGGTGGCCGCCTTGGTGACATGATCCGGATTCAGCATGCGCCGCACCTCGCTCTCGGCGACATCGAGGTCGCGGGCGAGACCGCGCTTCGACACGCCCGCCTTGCGGAACGCCTCGTAGAGGGCCGCCTTCAGCGCTATCGGCACCGGCGGTACGACCATCGGCCGGCGCCGGGTCGCGCGCGACGGCTTCGGCAGATCCTTGCCCTCGCGCATGGTAGCCGCGATCAGTTCCCGAAGCAGGTCACGGGCTTCGAGCAGCGCCTCGTCGCGGGTCGCGCCATCGGTCGCGCCCCACCCAAAATCCGGAAAAGCGACTACATAGCGGCCGTCCTCGTCGCGTTCGACCTCGGCGGGATAGTTGTAGGTGTCAGGCATCGGTTCGTTTCTCCGTATCCGGACAGCGCCAGTGCACGTCCATTCTAGAATTCGTCCCTGTCGATCCCGAGGTCCGCGAGCATCCTCGCCAGCAGCCCCTTGCCAATCTCCTTCTTTCGATCCTTGACGGCCGTCTTGCGATCACCCGCGTAGAGCGTTCCGTGCTACCCCGGTCCTTCCGACGCCACGAAGCGAACCGCCAAGTTCCGTGCCCTCGCCCACTTGCGCACCCTGGCGATGAACTGCCGCCCGTTCATGCGGCCATGGTGTCAGCCGCCGCCTCCGAGTGTCAAGGATAGCTGCGCGCATTTTTGAGCGCAACACGCAATTTCCGCGATCGTCCGGCGTTTCCGCGCGGGCTTCGCCTCGAGAGCCGCGCCTGCACGCACCGGACCTTGCGCCCGGAGGCGTACACGCGTATGCCGAAGCCAGGCAGGTCGCGGTCCCAAACCACGGTATCGGCGGACTCGACCGACAATGCGTTAACGGCGCGTTTGGTCAGCTAAACCATGACAAAAACAGCCAACGGTCATCACCATGTGCGGTAGGTACACACAGACGGCAAAGTTGCAGGATTTAATGGACCGGTTCGGCATCGAAGACCCGGACTTCGAGCTGGCGCCGCGGTACAACCTGGCGCCGAGCCAGGACGCGCCGGTGGTGGGCGTGAATCCCAAAACGCCGGACACCCGGACGCTGCGGCTGATGCACTGGGGCCTCGTGCCCTACCATGCGAAGGACGCCGCCAAGCCCATCATCAACGCTCGGGCTGAGACCTTGGGCCAACGGCCGGCGTTTCGAAACCTGCTGCCGGGGAGGCGCTGCCTGGTGCCGGCCGACGGGTTCTACGAATGGCGCAAGGAGGGCCGTGTCCGGACGCCCATGCGCTTCACCCTCCGGAACGGCGAGCCTTTTGCCTTCGCGGGTCTGTGGGACCGCTGGCTCCGGCCCGACGGGACGCCGCTCTACTCGTTCACCATCGTCACCACCAGCCCCAACAGCCTGATCGAGCCGGTCCACAACCGGATGCCGGTCCTTCTCCTGCCGGAGGACGAAGGCAAGTGGCTCGATCCCGCCATCACCGATCCCGCGGCCCTGTCGCCGCTTCTCAAACCGTATCCCGCCGATCGGATGGACGGCTACTGCGTCTCGCGCGCCGTCAACTCGCCGGCGAACGACTCCCCGGAGTGCATCGCGCCCGACGAAGCGCCGCTTACCTTGCTGCGCAGACCATGATTTCCACGCAGGTGCCGGGGGTGAGGGCGGCGCCGACGGCGGCGCGGGCGGGCGGGTTTTCCTTGTCCATCCAGGCCATCCAGGCGTCGTTCATCTCGTCCTTGGTGTCGATGTCGGCAAGGTAGACGGTGGACGTGAGGATGCGGGACTTGTTGGTGCCCGCGGCGGCCAGGATCTCGTCGATCCTGGCCAGCACCTGGGCGGTCTGGCCCCTGGTGGACTGGGATTTGTCGTCAGCCACCATGCCGGACAGGAACACCAGGTCCCCGTGCACCACGGCGCGACTGTTCCAGGCTCCGGGTTGGATGCGTTCGATGTTGCTCATGGGCTGTGCCTCCGTGCGATGAGTTCCCAAAATACCGGGAAGGGTAACGTCTATGCCAGTGCCCACGAAGTGTCAATGACCCGAGCGTACTTGAAAATTAATGACCGTTGGATCTATTATCGAAATTAAGGGTTGCCACAAATTTCACTAATGGGTTAGTTTCTATTCACAGAGAGCTTGTTGCCATCCGTCAGGATCTCGTTGGCACCGACAGCTTCGAGACGGACATGGGCTACCAAAGGGCAAATCGTGGACGAGCCTTCATCGGCGGCTTGAGTCTTGCCGTGACGGTGTTGGCCGGTTTTCTGTTGGGCACGGCTTACGCCGACTCCCTCGACGGCCTGATCGAACGCCTCGACAGGCTGGAAAAGGAGAACCGCCAACTCCGCAAGGAGATCGACGCGCTCAAGGCCGAACGCAGCCCAGCGCGCGAGCCGGAACCGAGCGCGCCCGCCCCGGCGCCGGCGGCCGCCGAGCCGGGCATGATCCGATTCGACCCGGCTTTCGGCTACGGGATACTCGACCCTACGACCCACCAGAATCGCAAGCAGCGCCTCATCCTCGATGGCAGGCGGGACGGCACCCTTGGCCCGGACCGGGTGCACCTCCAGGGGGCGGTCACCGCCATCGCCAACTACCAGACGAGCAACCAGAACGATAAGTTCGGATACCTGATGCGGCATCCGACCGCCTCCAACCAAGTGGGGCGAACCGTGTCGGAAGCGGCGATCCATTCGGTGCAGTTGGGTCTGACGGGCATGCTCGGCGACTGGATCACCGCCCATGCCGTGCTGCTATACGATCCGGAGCAGAGCTTCGGCGCCGGCACCAACACCGCGATACAACGCAACCAGGTACAGGTCCGGCGCGCCTACGTCCTGTTCGGCGATCTGCACCGTACGCCGCTTTTCGTCAGCCTCGGCAAGATGGCGGTGCCGTTCGGGCTGACCGATACCGTCAATCCGTTCACCGGATCGACGGTCTGGCACGCCTTCGGGGCGCTGGCCAACGGCGTCACATTGGGCTACGCCGGCGACGGGCTGAACCTGTCCTTCATGGGCATCCAGGGCGGGGCGCAGTTCCGGGCGGCAAACACGCCGGTGAAGGGGACCGTCGTCCCGAGCAGGCTCAACAACTTCGCCGCCGACGCCAACTACCGGTTCGGGCTGGGTGCGGACGGCATGGTGCTGGCAGGTGGGTCGTATTTGCACGGCAGCGCCTATTGCCAGGACTATCCCGTCGTCCACTTCGAACCTTGCGCGCGAAACAACCCGGCCTTCGATTTCTACGGGAAGCTCAGCTACGGCGACCTCACCCTCAAGGGAGAGTTTGCCCGAACCACGAAGGAGTGGCCCGGAACCTTCAACCCGGGCATGCCGGAATTCGCCGCGAGCAAGGTGACGAGCTTCGACATCGGCGCCCGGTACCGGGTTGAACCGGGCATCGGGCCGGTGGACTTCTCCGCCGAATTCAGCCGGTTCATCGCCGGCCCGGAAGGCGCCCCATGGGAGCGCCAGGACCAGTTCGTCCTGGGCGCCGCGTGGTACGTCCGGCCCAGCGTGAAGCTGTTCGCCGAGTACATCCGTGTGGCCGGCTACGTGCCACTGAACTTCATCAGCGGCGGCAGTGTCAAGGACGACGACGGCAACGTGATGCCCCACCGCACCCACAGCGAACGCTCCGCCCGTTCCGACGTCTTCATGATCGGCACCAACGTGGCCTTCTGACGCGCCGCCTTGCCGGAAACCCCTACGAACCCGTCTCGGCCTCGTCCTGTCTCTTCCCGCCGCTCCGGAACAGCGACGCCGCCGCGGCCAGACCGCACAGCACCGCGGCCGTCAGGAACACGAGCTGGAAGGCGGCCACGAAAGCGCCCACCTCCCCCAGATCCACGTGGGAGACGCGCCAGCGTTCGAACAGCAGGCTTGCGCCCGTGACGCCGAAGACGATGCCGCCGGTGCGCATCATCTGGTTGACGCCGCCGGCGACGCCCTGGTGCTCGCGCGGGATGGCGCCCATGACGAAGCTCATGTTGGGTACCTGGAAGGTGCCGAGCCCGAGTCCCACCAGGGCCAGGGAGAGGGCGGCGGTGGGGTAGTCGGAGCCGGCGTCCAGTCCGCTGGCGAGCCACAGGCCCACGGACTGGACGGCCAGCCCCGCGGAGCTCAGCCAGGCGGTGCCGATGCGGTCGGACAACCGGCCGGCGAACGCGGCGGCGAAGATGGTCATCACCGCGGGCGCGAAGATGAGGAGGCCGACCACGATCCCCCGGTAGCCCAGGATGTCCGCGGCATAGTAGGGGACCAGCAGGCCGATGGGGAACCGGGTGGCGTTGGCCGCCAGGGTGAGCAGGTTGGCCAGGGTGAAGGCCGGCCGGCGGAACAGGTCGAGGTTGATGACGGGCGCGGCCACCCGCTTCTCGGTGACGAGGAAGACCACCAGGCTCACCGCCCCGGTCAGCGCCAGCGCGAGCACTTCCGGGTCCGTCCAGCCGAGGTCGCGGCTCCGGGTCATGGCCAGGAGCAGCGCGCCGGCCGCCAGGGTAAGGGTGACGGCGCCCAGGAGGTCGAACCGCTCGCGGGCGGCGGCCCGTTCCACGGAATGCACGCGGCGGGAGGTGAACCAGGCGATGATGAGCGCGGGCAGCGCCCGGTACAGGTAGACGCCGCGCCAGCCGAAGGCGTCCACCAGCACCCCGCCCAGCAGCGGACCCATGGCATACCCCGTGGCCATGTTCATCTGGTAGAACCCGAGCGCCCGCCCGCGCTCGTCGCCGCTGACGCTGAGCGTCACCAGCGCCGGGGCCGAGCCGAACACCAGCGCGACGCCCACCCCCTGAAGCATCCGTCCGATGAGCAGCCACGCGAACGTCTGGGCCAGGCCGCAGGCGACGAATGCCGCGGCGCTGATCAGGAGACCGATGGTGAGGGTGCGCCAGTGGCCGAAGAGGTCCGCCAGCCGGCCGCACCCCAGCAGCAGGCTGGCGTGGGTCAGCACGTAGCTCACCACCACCCACTGGATGGACAGCAGGTTTATGCCGAACGCCTCGGTGATGGCCGGGAACGCGATGTTGACAGACGTATCCGAGGACGCCAGCAGCCCGCTCAGCCCGGCGATGAGCAGTGCCGGGTGCGACCAGATGCGGGTCGTGGATGGTGTGGTGTCGGGCAAAGGGCCCCGCCAATCACGTTGAAACAGCAACGACACCCGCATCGTCATTCCCGCGGAAGCGGGAATCCAGGGGTGGTGGCGGGGCGTTGCAGCGGCGTTTCCCCGCTCCACCCCACCTGGATTCCCGCCCCCGATCGGGGTCGAGGGCAAGCTTTCGCGGGAATGACGATTCAGGGGATTGTTGCCTCCCTTGAATGGTGTTTTGATCCAGCCTGTTCCGCGGGAGTGACGATGCGAGGCGTTTCTGCTTCATCAGTCTTGACCCAGCCTGTTCCGCGGGAATGACGATGCGGGTGGCGTCGCCGTCAGCTTCCCGCCAGCCACTGCTCCAGCCGCTCGTTGTAGGCTTCCGGCCGCGTGCCGCGCATCATGTGGCCGACGCCTTCCCAGAACTCGAACACCACCTGCGGCGAGGCGATGCTCCGAAGGTGGCCCAACTCCTGGGCCAGGATGGCGCCGGGCTGGGGCGACACCGTGGCGTCTCCCACCAGGATCAGCGTCGGCACCTGGATGCGGCGGAGGCGCTCTTCGGACGCCAGCGCCCAGTCGCGGTTGTCGGTGAGGAGCCGGGTCAGGGCGTGGGGCGAGAAGTGGCGGTTGCGATAGACCTCCCAGTCCTCCTGCTCCGGCGAGAGCCCGTTTCCCCGGGCCTCGGCGCGGATTTCCTCCTCGGGGCGCGCGAGCCGTGCGAGCGCGCCGGGCAGGGCGGTGACGAAGGCGTGCTGCATGCGCCAGTACACCGGGTCCTCCAGGAAGGCGCGGGAGATGTCGCCGGGATGGTCCGCCGCCAGCATGGTGCCGATGTTGCCGCCCCAGGAATGGCCGGCGTAGGCCGGGCGCTCGAGCCCGAGGTTGGCGATGAGTTGGTGGACGTCCTCGGCGAAGTCGCGCAGGCGGTAGCCGGTGACGGGCTTGTCCGACTCGCCGTGGCCCCTTAGGTCTGGCGCCACCACGTGGTAGCGGCCGGCGAAGTGCTCGGCCACGCCCGCCCAGCCCAGGCTGTAGTTGGTCCAGCCGTGGACCAGCAGGAGGTCGGGAGCGCCGGGGTCGCCCCATTCCCGGTAGTGCATGCGGATTCCCTGCACCTCGGTGAAGCCGCTTCGGGGATCGTCAGCCATGATCGTTCTCCATTGGCAACCAATGTCCTGCGTTGCCGGAAGGGTTCCGGATCCGCGGTTCTTCCGCCGGCCGCGGGCGGCTACCCTCGCCTGGTGCCCGGCACTGCTCGCCATCGCGTCTTGCCGGCTGCCAAGACCTGTCCGTGACCCGGGACATCAGCGCATCCTGTTACAGGTCACGGGTTAGTGATACACGTTTAGGCAGGTTCTGACCAAACTGACACCCATTGCCATCGGAGGATCGCATGAACGCAAACGCAGACTCGTTCACGGTGCCGGAAGCCACCATCGCGGACATCCACGCCGCCTATGCGGCGGGCACCCTCACCGCGCGCCGACTGGTGCAGGCGTACATCGACCGCATCGACGCCTATGACCGCGGCGGCCCGCGGATCAACTCCGTCATCACGGTGAATCCGGCGGCCTTGGACGAGGCGGACCGCCTGGACGCGGCCTTCAAGAGCGCGGGCAAGACCGGGCCGCTCCACGGCATCCCGGTGGTCATGAAGGACCAGGCGGACCTCAAGGGGACGCCCACCACTCTGGGTTCGCTCCTGTTCAAGGACTACTACCCGGACCGGGATTGCCGGGTGGTGGAGAAACTCAAGGAGGCCGGCGCCATCGTGCTGGCCAAGACCACCCTGGGCGAGCTGGGCGCGGGCGACACCCACGGCTCGCTGTTCGGCTCCACCCGCAACCCCTACGACGTGGAGCGTACCGTGGGCGGGTCGTCGGGCGGCTCCGGCGCGGCGGTGTCCGCCAACTTCGGCGCGGTAGGCGTGGGCCAGGAGGGGCTGGCGTCCATCCGCCGGCCTTCCACCTGGAACTGCATCGCCGGCATGCGCCCCACCGCCGGGCTGGTGAGCCGCGCCGGCGTCTACTCCGGCTGGCCGCAGGAGGCGGGCTCGCTGGGGCCCATGGCGCGCACGGTCCGGGACATGGCCACCCTGCTGGACGTGATGGTGGGCTACGACGGCGACGACCCCATCACCTGCCGGGGCTTCGGCCACGTGCCGCCGAGCTACACGGACTTCCTGGACGCGGACGGCCTGCGCGGGGCGAGGATCGGCGTCCTGCGCGAGCCCATGGGCTACAACACCGATCCCGAGGCCGACGACTTCAAGAGCATCACCGGGATCTTCGACAACGCGGTGGAGGAGTTGCGGGCGGCCGGCGCCGAGGTGGTGGACCCGGTGGAGCTGGCGCGTTTGAACGAGCTGCTGGCCAAGCGCTGCGCGGACCCCACCGCCGGGGAAAGGGCCTTCGGG
Source organism: uncultured Syntrophobacterales bacterium (assembly GCA_964519455.1). Taxonomy (GTDB): domain Bacteria; phylum Desulfobacterota; class Binatia; order UBA9968; family JAJDTQ01; genus JAJDTQ01. Next base: position 5,620 of record CAZFIU010000034.1, on the reverse strand, counting down.
ATCTACATGGCCCGCAGCGCCGACCCGCCGTACCGCACGCGCGCGGACGCCATGGCGTCGCCGGACTACCCCAAGCTCACGGAGCAGGTGCAGGCGCGCCTGCGCATCACCTCCGACCCCGCGGACCACTACGAGTACCTCCTGGCCCGGGACCACCTGATGATCCACCTGCTCAAGACCATGGCCGACCACCGCCTGGACGCCATCGTGCACAAGGCCGTGGAGCACCAGCCCACGCTCATCGCCGACGGCGTGAAGCCGCCCTTCGTGAACCACAAGGGCGCGCCGCACCTGAACACGTTCCTGGTCTACGTGCCCACGGTGACGGTGCCCGCGGGGTTCACGGCGGACGGTCTGCCGGCCGGCGTCAGCTTCCTGGGCCGCCCCTACGACGACGGCCGCATGATCCGGCTGGCGTATGCATACGAGCAGGCGACGCACCACCGGAGGGCGCCGGAGACGACGCCGTAGGGATATGTGTGGCTCCACGTGAAAGGATACCCTCGACACCGATCGGGGGCGGGAATCCACCTCTCCCGGATTACCGCTTTCCCGGCTGTGGCACTTTCCCGGCTGTGTCAGAACGTCGCCCTGACAAGAATCGGCGCCGACCCCTCGAGTCGTCATTCCCGCGGAAGCGGGAATCCAGGGGTGGTGGTGTGGCACTACAGCGGCGTTTCGCCAGTTTCGCCACCTCGCCACCCC
>CAZFIU010000034.1:0-4905 GCA_964519455.1 uncultured Syntrophobacterales bacterium | reverse complement strand
GGTTTTCACAACTTCGGTTTTACCCCCATTTCCGCCCCCCCCCCTCTCCTTTTTTCCCGCTTCCGCGGGAATGACGACTCGGTGAGGCCCTGCCTCATCGGTTTTGTCACAGTCCGTTTCGCGGGAATGACGGCAAGGGGCGGGAAAAGACGAGGAGCGAAACGTACACCAGCGTCGACAAGGAGACCGTATGAGCGAAGAGAAATCGTCACAAAACCGAATCCAGTGGATCTATTCCTCCAAGGGCAACGCCGAGCTGGAGGAGCGCTACGACGAGTGGGCCGCCGAATATGACCGGGACCTGAATACCGGCTTCGGCTGGTTGAGTCCGCGCAAGGCGGTGGATGCCTTCGCCAAGCGGGTGCCCAGGCACGGCCGCATCCTGGACGCGGGCGCCGGCACGGGCATCGTGGGCGAGCTGCTCCACGACGCGGGCTTCGAGTTCCTGGTGGCCATGGACCTGTCGCAAGGGATGCTGGACGAGGCCGCCGGCAAGGGGGTTTACAAGGAGTTCCACCGGATGGCCATGGGCATGCCGCTGGACTTCCCGCCGCGCTGGTTCGATGGGGTCATCAGCGTGGGCGTGTTCACGGTGGGGCATGCGCCGCCGGGTTCCTTCGACGAGCTGGTGCGGGTCACCCGTCCCGGCGGACACATCGTGTTCTCGCTCCGGCCGGACACCTACGAGCAGGACGGCTTCAGGGAAAAGCAGTCATCGTTGGAGGCCGAGGGCAAGTGGCGATTGGTGGAGGAGGGGGAGAAGTACCAGCCCATGCCCAAGGGCGAGCCCGAGGTCTTCCACCAGATATGGGTTTACCAGGTGTTGTAGAGGTGGGTTTCAAATCCGTGCACGCCCGCATCCACCGTCGGTCGATATGCCCGCATCGCGCATTCGGCCGGTGATGGAAGCGGCGCGAATCCCTTGATGTACGGCAGCGGGGAGCGGTATAAGGACAAGAAAAAAGGGGCGATTCGAAGGAGGTAGCACAATCATGTCCGGTCTCAATACACGCATTATCGACGGCGACGGGCACATCCTGGAGGACAACCCGGGAATCCTCGAGCACATGGAGAAGCCGTACCGGGACATCGCCGTCAAGAAGGGCATCATCTTCCCGCCCATCGACCACCTGCACGACGGACGCGCGGTGGAGACACCGCCGTTGCGGGACGGGCGCGAGAAGGTCGGCCCCGACGGCTGGCTGCAGTTCCTGGAGGACGTGGGCATCGACTGGACGGTGATGTATCCGACCCAGGGGCTGGGCTACGGCAAGATCGTGAGCCTCGACTACGCCGTGGCCGCCTGCAAGGCGTACAACGACTGGACGTACCACACCTACCTGGAGCGCGACCCGCGCTTCAACGCCATGGGCCTGATTCCCATGCAGGACCCGGAGGAGGCGGTCAAGGAACTGCGCCGCATCGTCACGGAGCAGGGCATGATGGGTGCCATGATGCCTTCCAACGGCCTGCCGCTGCCGCTGGGCGCCAAGGCATACTGGCCCATCTATGAAGAGGCCGACCGGCTGGGCTGCTGCCTCGCGGTGCACGGCGGCTGCCACGACCGCTTCGGGCTCGACCAGATGAACATGTACGTGCCGGTGCACGCGCTGGGGCACCCCTGGGGCATCGCGCTGAACTGCGCCAACATCCTCTACAACGGCATCTTCGACCGCTTCCCCAACGTGCGCATCGCCTTCCTGGAAGGCGGGGTGGCGTGGCTGCTGATGCTGCTGGAGCGGCTGCACGCGTCCCACGAGACGCACTTCCAGTACATCCCGGACGGCGAGTTCAGCATCGGTGAGGAAGACGATCCGGCCAAGATCATCAAGCAGCTCATCGAGGAAGACCGCTTCTACCTGGGCATCGAGACCGAGGAGTTGACGCTGCCCTTCGCCATCAAGACCGTCGGGCATCGGCCGTTCCTGTACTCCTCGGACTTCCCCCACGAGGTCACGACCAAGAGCTGCATCCACGACATCGGCGAGTTGATGGAGAGCGACGAGATCACCGAGGACGACAAGGCGGCCATGCTGTATCGCAACGCGGAGCGGTTCTACAAGCCGGAGACCGCGGACGCGCAGGCCGCGGCGAAGGCATAGCCGGTCCGGTTTCGCATTTCCGAACCTGAGAGGGGCAGGGCGTACATGACGCCCTGCCCTTTTCGCCCCGCCCGTACCCGCTTTTCGCTGTAACCGAGCGTCGCGTCCAGTCGCACGCCCACAGCCCGAGGAGGAGAACGTCATGAGCGAATGCCGCGCCGCCGTGGTGGTGTCCCACAACGAACCGCTGGAAATTCAGGAGGTGCCGATTCCCGAGCTGGAGCCGGGGGCGCTGCTGGTGCGCATCGAGGCGTCCACCATCTGCGGCACCGACGTGCACCGCTGGCACGGCCCCCTGGGCGGCGGCGACACGCTGCCCATCATCACCGGACACGAGCCCTGCGGCTACATCGAGGAGATCAACGGCGAGCGCACGGACATCCTGGGCAAGCCGGTGAAGCCCGGCGACCGCATTGTGTGGAGCTACGTCGCCTGCGGCCACTGCTACTACTGCACCGTGGCGCTGCAGCCCTGCATCTGCCCGGGCCGGGCCTCCTGGGGGCACAACCGCAGCGACCGGTACCCGTACCTGCTGGGCAGCGTCTCCGAGTACATGTACGTGCCGCCGCCCTGCGAGATCATCAAGGTGCCCGAGGACGTGACCTCGGCGTCCGCCGCCGCCTCCGCCTGCGCGTACCGCACGGTCATGCACGGCTACGACCGCCTCGGCGCCATCAAGAGCCACGAGACCGTGGTGATCCAGGGCAGCGGGCCGCTGGGCAACTTCGCCACCGCGGTGGCCAAGGACCACGGCGCCAAGCAGGTGCTGGTCATCGGCGCCCCGGCGTCGCGCCTGGAGGTGAGCAAGCGCATGGGCGCGGACGAGGTGCTGAACCTGGAAGAGGTCACCGATCCAAAGGACCGCCGCCAGTGGGTGCGCGACCACACCGACGGCCGCGGCGGCGACGTGGTCATCCAGGTGGCCAACAACATGGCCGTGCCCGAGGGCCTCACGCTGCTGCGCGGCGGCGGCACCTTCGTCAACATCGGCGCCGGCGGCAAGGCCGATATCGGCGTCCAGAACCTGCCCCAGGAGATGATCCTGCACACCATCCGCTCCGGCGAGCCGCGCCACTGGCTCCAGGCCATCGACTTCCTCTCCTCGCGCAAGGACACCTTCCCGTTCGAGGAGATGATCTCGGCCGAGTACAAGCTGGAGGAGGTCAACGAGGCGCTCCAGGCCATGGCCAGGTACGAGATCGTGAAGGGGGTCATCTACTTCAACTAGTGTCCTGTCCCGTATAAAACGTCGTGAAGATGCGCAGGACTTTTTGTCGTCGGCAAGGAGCGACGATACCACGCGAGGAGGACCCCGGGTCAAGCCCGGGGTGACGTAACGCAGCCGACGGCGAAAAGGACAAGCAGATTCATGACGTTTTATACGGGACAGGACACTAGTGTCGCGTCCCGCAAATAAGTGGCATGAGTTGCGCAAACGGCTCGATGAATCCGCGAGGGCATTTTCGTCGTCGGCAAGGCGCGGTCACCCGTAGGGGCGACCCGCGGTCGCCCCGGTGGCGGGTACCACGCGAGGAAGAGGAACGCGGCCGACGGCGGGAACGCGGCCGACGGTGATCGTCGGGCCAGCATCGAAGTCCGGTGGCAGGCCGCTCGGGGTCGCACCTTGTACCTGCCAAGTAGGATCTAACCGACTGATATCAAGGAGTATTTGCATGCACGCAATCGTCATGGGCGCCGGCCCCATCGGCGGCATTATCGGCGGGCGGCTGGCGCGGGACGGCCACGACGTGACCTTCGTCGACGTCGACCGCGAGCACGTCGCGGCCATCCGCGACAACGGGCTCCAGGTGGACGTGCCCGACGGGCCGTTCAACGTGAAGGCCAACGTCGTGTTTCCCGACGAGATCGAGGGCACCTTCGACACGGCGTTCATCGCCGTGCGCTGCAACTACACGCGGGACACGCTGGGGGCGGCACTGCCGCACCTGAACGACGGCGGCCTTGTCGTGTCGATGCAGAACGGCATCAACGTCCCGGTCCTGGAGGAGGCCGTGGGCGCGGACCGGTCCGTGGGCATGGGCATCCGCATGGGCAGCCGGCGCACGGCCCCCGGGCGGGTGCACACCGCCACGCGCGGCCACCTCTACATCGGCCACTCCCACGGCCGTACGACGCCGCGGCTGGAAGAGCTGCACGCCATGCTCGACGCCGCGATGTCCACCGAGATCACCGACAACATCCTCGGAGTGCTGTGGAGCAAGCTCACCTACACCTGCTTCGGCTACTACGGCTCGCTGGCGAACACGTCGATGGTGGAAAGCTGCGCCGGACCCGACGACCGGCGGCTGCTGGTGGATTTCTTCGGCGAGGTGGTGGCCGTGGGCACGGCCGCCGGCGCCCGGTTCATCCCGTTGAAAGAGTACAACCCGCCGGACCTGCACCCCGACCAGCCCGCGGAGGCGCGCCTGGCCGTGGTCAACGGCTACGCCGAGTCCTGGAGGGCCGACGACCTCAAGGGCCCGCTGCGGCAACTGCTGAACGGGACGCGGCTCGAAGTGGAGTTCACCCTGGGCCATGTGGTGCGCGAGAGCGCCCGGCTCGGCCTCGCGACGCCGCTGTGCGACAACCTGCTTGCCATGCTGCTGGACCTGGAAGCCGGCAAACGCCAGCTCGGCCTCCACAACTACGCCGAGCTGGCGGCCTGCCGCGCCTGAGCGACGCCCGGATTCTGGTCATTGATATGAAAATAAAATCTTGTTCAATGATTTCTGGCAGTTACGGAATCCCGCCACACCCCAATGAGTCATTCCCGCGGAAGCGGGAATCCAGGCGGGGTGGGGCC
>CAZFIU010000033.1:0-47407 GCA_964519455.1 uncultured Syntrophobacterales bacterium | reverse complement strand
CCCTTGTGTCGGCTGCAAGCCGACATGGGTGATTCCCGCGAAACAGGCTGTGTCAAGACTCCAGCCAAACAGGGGACGGCGCAACCGTCCCATTCCGTCATTCCCGCTTCCCAGGCTGTGTCAAGACTCTGCTTCCTGGCGACCAAACACCAATCCGTCATTCCCGCGAAAGCAGGAACCCAGGCGGGTGAGGCGGGGAACACGCCTGTTTCAGCCCCGCCCCACCCATGAAGTAACCGGTACGTTGTTGCCTCGGGGGTTTAGACACGGCCTGTTCCGCGGGAACTCCGTGGACTTGCGACGGGCCGGCAAATCCTCTAACGCTGACCTCTCATCAATGCTTGGGAGGAACGTGGTGGTTGCACAGGGATCTTTACCGGTGGAGGAACGCGTCGTCGCGTTGCTCCGGCACCTGGGCATCGAGAAGGCCCACGTGGCGGCCTATCTGCCCGGCGATTGGAGCGGGCTGATGGAGCGGCACCCGTCGGCGGTGGCGTCGCTGACGCTCATCTGCCCTCGGGGCATGAAGATCGAGCTGCTGCGGCCCCATCGCAGCCGGATGATGGTGGTCACGGGTGACGGCGGCAACGAGGTGGCGGAGTTGATGGGCGCCATGGACAAGCTGCCCGGCGCGGCACTGACCGTGCTGCGCGACTACTACAGCCCCATGTGGGCGGACGTCATGGCGGACCGCGGCGACGAGGTGAGACCGGCCCTGCTGGAGTTTCTCATGCGCATGGAAGGGGACAGCGCGGCATCACCGGTGCGGCTTCCGGAGGGGGAGGGGGAGGCGGCCGGCATCTCCTACACGGTACGGGGCTCGGGGCCGCCGCTGCTGCTCTTCCCGCTGGCGCTGGCGCCGTCCCAGTGGGAGCCGGTGCTGGCGGCGCTGACGGAGCGATTCACGACGATCACCCTGGGCGGCGCGCACCTGGGCATGGTGGCCTTCCTGGAGTCGCGTGCCGAGGGCTACCTTCGGGTGGTGCGCGGGGCCGTGGCCGAGGTGGCGCTGGAGCCGGGGCAGCGGGTGCTGGAGGTGGGCTGCGGCGCGGGCACGGTGGCGCGCTGGCTGGCGCGGGACACGGCGAAGCGCAACCCGATCGTGGGGGTGGACATCAACGCCTACCTGCTGCGCGAGGCCGCGAAGCTGGCCGCGGCGGAAGGAGTCGACGGCGTCATCGAGCTGCGCAACGCCAACGGACAGGCGCTGCCGTTCCCGGATGGCGCCTTCGACGCGACAATGGCGTTCACGGTCATGGAAGAAGGGGACGCCGACGCCATGCTCGCCGAGTGCGTGCGGGTGACCCGGCCCGGCGGCAAGGTAGCCGCCGTCGTCCGTTCCCTGGACATGCCTTGGTGGGTCAACCTGCCGCTCCGGTCCGACCTCAAGCTCAAGGCCCAGACAGGCTACGGCGACATGGTGGAGGGCGGGTGCGCGGACGCGAGCCTGTACGAACGCATGGAGCACGCCGGGCTTGAGGGCGTGGTCATGATGCCCCAGTGGGCGACGTACTCGTCAGGGGAGCGGCTGCACCAGCAGCAGGAACGCATGGTGTCGCGGCTCGACCCGGCGGAAGCCGAGGAGTGGCGTCAGGCCATCGTCGCGGCCGGCAACCAATTCTTCATCTCGCAGCCGTTCCACTCGGGCGTGGGCACCAAGCTCTGATTCCGTCTGTTTCCGCGCGGCAGTGGGCAGGCGCCCGTGCGCGGAATTGCTCCAACAGGGCTCCTCCTGATCCGCGCGCCGGTCGGTAGCCGCCGACCGAGCTCTCCACGAGAGCCGCTCCGTCAGACCTTGTGGCGCCCGCGCCTACTGGTCGTAGCGCTCCTCGTACGTCTTGCGGAGCGCCTCCGTCTCCTCCGCGCTGAGGCCCTTGAGCCACAGGTTCTCCGGCCGCGCCAGCAGCTCCTGGACGCGCTGCTCGTATTTCCGCTTCATCTCCGGTCCCTTGGTGGCCGCGGCCTTGACGACGTGCGGCAGGAACTTGAAGTAGAAGTGCTTCGAGACCTCGTACATGCCGTGCCAGTGGGTGTAGTCCGGGCCCATCATGCTGGCGCCGTGCCGTGCCCGGCGTCCCTCGTGGTGCCACAGTTCCCAGAAGTCCCACTGCACGTCGTGCTCGAACGGCGCGTTGGCCTTGAGCACGCCGTCGGCCTTGAGCTCGTTCATGATCCGCTGCGCGGGCCGGGCGAACTTCTCGTTGTACAGCACCACCAGTTGGTCGAACTGGTGGTAGAAGTTGTCGATGTAGGTGTCGTTGTGGCAGTTGCGGCACACCGCCTTCATGTTTTCCCGCCGCTGCTCCCACGTCACGATCCGCTCCACGCGTCGCGGCACCGTGAGGTTCACCAGCTTCTCGTTGCGCACCACCTTCTCCACGGTCTCCACGGTGACGCCGATCTTCGGCAGCGCCCGCGTGTCCGGGTAGTCCTCCTGGTAGCCGTCCTCGAACACCACCCGGTTGAGCTTGGTGCTGATCACCGGCCGCAGCGTCCAGCTTATGCGCTCGCCCACGTCATGCTTGTTGCCCACGCGCACGCCCTGGGGCGTCATGTGGCTGCTGATGTGGCAGGTGGCGCAAGTGGGGGCGGCGGCGTAGTCCCGTCCCAGCACCCACTCGCCCTCCTTGTCCAGCGCCATGTGGGCGCGGTTGGCGTGGAAGGCGATGCCGTGCTTCGACTCGTTGTAGATCTCGATCTGCGGATGGTCGGGTCCCATGTGGCACTTGCCGCAGTTCTCCGGCGCCCGCGCCAGCTCGGCCTGGAAGGAATGGCGTGAATGACAGGCGTGGCACGACCCCTTGGAGCCGTCGGGATTGAGCCGCCCCATGCCGCTGTTGGGCCAGGTGTCCGGGTCGATGACCGGCTTGTTCTCCTTGCCGGTGCGCAGAATGGCGCCGTCCGCGTCCCGCTTGAACTTGATGAGGCTGCCGTGGCACTGCCAGCAGCCGTTGACCGCGTCGGCGATGTTGCCCGGCATGCCCGCCACCTTCTCGGCCAGCACGTTGTCGAGGCTGGCGAGGATCTCGCCCGCGCGCGCGTGGTGGCTGCGCGCGAACTGCTGGTGCTCCCGCACGTGGCAGCGGGCGCAGTCCGTGGGCGTCACCAGCGCCGATATCAGCCGCCCCTCGTGCATCCATGCGTCGACGTCGCCTTCGTTGGCCCGGTGGCAATCGACGCAGCCTACCCCGAGCTGGGCGTGCCGGGACTGTTCCCATTGCATGACCATGGCCGGGGAGTCGACCCGGTGGCAGCTTACGCACGCCTGGTTGGCGGCGGTGACCACGGGCTCACGGCCTTCTTCCACCCGGTGCCGGCGCGATTCCTGCCAAGCCACCAAGAGCAGGGCGGCAAGGAAGAGAAAGGACAGACCGGCGATGAGATAGCGTTTGAATGCAAGGCTCACGGGAATGTCTCCTGGTTGCGACGAACTAACTCGCAAACGACTCCCACACGGTCAGAACGAGGAAGGCCAGGAACGCCAGCGTCCCCAGCGTCACCGGGACGCCGTCGGGCACGCGCCAGCGCCGCCGGCACCACTCCTCGATGAAGGGCCAGAAGAAGGCGATGGCGCCCATGGCCACGGTCAACGCCACGCTCACGCGCAGCGACGTCAGCTTGAGCAGGCGGAAGCTGAAGTAGAAGAACCACTCGGGCTTGATGTGGTCCGGGGTCCGGGTGGGATCCGCGGGCGGTCCGAGGCCGGCGGGGAAAACCAGAGCGAGGATGGTCAGCAGGTACATGAGCAGCACGCCGATGAGGATCTCGGTGGTGGCGTGGTCCGGCCAGAAGGGGAAGTGGCGTTTCCCGGCTTTGGCGTCCGCGCCCGGCGGCTCCAGCTCCGTGACGCCCTGGAGCCGGACGAGCAGGATGTGCAGCGCCAGCAGCGCGAAGGTGATCGTGGGCAGCAGGCCGATGTGCAGGACGTAGAAGCGCGTCAGCGTGGCGCCGCCGACCTCCGGGCCGCCGCGCAGGAAGTGGGCCATCCACGGGCCGACCAGAGGCACCGCCTCGGCCAGGTTCGCGGCCACGGTGGCGCCCCAGAAGCTCAGTTGCTCGAAGACCAGCGAGTAGCCCGTGAAGCCGAAGGCGAGGGTGGCCATCAACAGCAGGAAGCCCACGCACCAGTTGAGTTGCCGCGGATGGCGGTAGGCGCCGGTGAAGAAGACCCGCAGCATGTGCAGGATCACGGCGATGATCATGAGGTTGGCGGCCCACTTGTGCAACGAGCGGATGAACCAGCCGAAGCGGACCTCGCGGGTGATGGCCGCCACGCTGGCGTAGGCTTCCTCGGGGGAGGGAACGTAGTAGAAGGTGAGGGCGATGCCGGTGATTACCTGGACCACGAAGAGGTAGAGGACGGTGCCGCCGAGGCAGAACCACCATTTCTTCAGGTGGTGGGGAATGGGCTCGGCGCCGGCATGCCTCAGCAGTTCCCAGTCGAACGGGAACATGGCGTGGAGGCGCTCGCCCACGGATGGCTTGCCCATGGCGGTCTACGCCTTGCCCGTGTCCCTGACGCCGATGTAGACGACCTCCCCGGCGTCGTCGACCCGAAGCGGCACGCGTGCGAGGCTTTGTCCGGCGTCCGCGGGAGGGCCCGATACGGCGACGCCGTCGCCGTCGAACACACCGTTGTGGCAGGGACAGAAGAACTCTTTCCGGTCAGGCACCCAGTGGACACGGCATCCCAGGTGAGGACACACCGAGCTGAATGCCTCGATGCCGGCGGGTTTGCGCTTGATGAGGATTTCCGTGCCGTCGAGCCCCGTGAACCCGCGTACCGCGCCTTCCGGGTACTCGTCCAGCCGCCCCGCGAAGAGCCAGCGCACCCGCGGTTCGAGGCGCCGGGGCAGGAGGAACAGGAAGCCTTCGGCGGCCAACAGGCCATAGCTCAAGGTGAGGCCCGCGCCCATGAGCATCAACGCGAGCGTGTCGCGGCGGGTAGTGCCGCCGCCGGAACCGTCGCTGGACCGTGCCATCGGGTCTCCCTCCTTTGGCTTTCGATCCGTTGCTTCACCAGCCTCACTGGACCTGCCACAAGATAATCGCAACACCGCAAGGCGCCCATGTCAAGTGCGTGCGGCTTGGAGCCTGTCCGAGTAAATTCCGCATCTTCATCCGTCATTCCCGCATCCCGCTCCGTCATTCCCGCCCTCCACCGTCATTCCCGCCCTCCACCGTCATTCCCGCCCTCCTGCGTCATTCCCGCGAAAGCGGGAATCCAGGCGGGGTGGAGTGGGCTGCTGCGATGCACGCCGCACCCCTCCACCCCTGGATTCCCGCCTTCGCGGGAATGACGATTCGGGCTGTAGCGGGCTTCTGTAACAATTGCATTCATTGGACAAGGTTTTGTTCGTATCAATGACGGAGGAGGGGACAGGCTCCTGGTTGACAGCAAACCCACAATCCCCCATATGTAGTGGAGTTGCGAACTTCCGGCACTACAGGGAGGGTGCACGGTTACTCGGTGGCGGGTGAAAGCGGGGTTGGGCGGGCCTGCCTCAACCAGGGGACGGGGTGCATGCCATGAAATCAGTCCGGTCAAGGAGAGGGTTCGCCGTCATGTGGGTGGTCGTCGGCCTGTGGCTGGCCGTGGCGCTGTGGCCGCCGGTGGTCGCGGGGTCCGGCGAGCCCGGCATCCAGCTTGACGGTCCGCGGATACAGGGCGGCCTGGTGCGTGGACGCGTGGCGCCGGGTTCCAAGGTGACGTTCGAGGGCGAGCCGGTGCGGGTCTCCAGGGAGGGTTGGTTCCTCATCGGCTTCGGCCGCGACGCGCCCGCGAAGGCGGTGCTGTCGGTGGGGTTCCCGGACGGACGGCACGAGCGCTACGGCCTCGTGGTAGAGCCGCGCAAGTACCGCATCCAGCGCATCGACGGGTTGCCTCCGAGCAAGGTCACGCCCAGCAAGAAGGACCTTGTGCGCATCCGCAAGGAGGTCGCCCTGGTCAAGCGGGCGCGCACCGTGGACGACCCGCGCACCGACTTCCTCGGCGGCTTCCGCTGGCCCGTCAAGGGCCGCATCAGCGGCGTCTACGGCTCCCAGCGCATCCTCAACGGCGAGGCCCGGCGCCCCCACTACGGCATCGACATCGCCGCCCCCAAGGGCACAAGGGTAGTGGCGCCCGCGGCGGGCGTGGTCACGATGGTGCATCCGGACATGTACTTCTCCGGCGGCACCATGATCGTCGACCACGGCCACGGCCTCTCGTCCGCCTTCCTCCACCTCTCGCGCATCCTGGTCAAGAAGGGCCAGCGCGTGAAGCAGGGACAGCCCATCGCCGAGGTCGGCTCCACCGGCCGCTCCACCGGCCCTCATCTCGACTGGCGCATCAACCTCTTCGGCCGCCGCCTCGACGCCTCGCTGCTGGTGGGGCCGATGCCCAAGTAAATCCCCGACGCTAGCCTTCCCCCACGGCCGCCTGCCGCGTCCGGGTCACTTCCGCGACCGCGTGGGCCTTCTGGAAGTCTTCCTCGCTGATGTTGTAGAGGCTGGCGCCGCCCATGAAGATGGCGGCGGCGATGTCACGTGACACGTTGTTGAGCAGGTTCGTGGAGACGTTGGGGAAGTTCGAATCGAAGTGCGGGTAGTCCGTCGAGATGCACATCCGATCCGCGCCGATGAGATCCGCGGTGCCGGCGATCTCGGGCTCGCTGCCCTCCACCGCGGCCCAGCAGTTGCGCTGGAAGTATTCCCTGGGCGTCAGCGACAGGTAGGGCGCGTGGGAGTCGCGGTAGTTGGCGTAGTCCCACTCGATGCGCGTCAGGATGCCGGGGACCCAGGAGTTCTGCGCTTCCAGGTAGCCCACCCGCAGCTTGGGATGGAACTCGAAGACGCCGCCGATGATCATGGCGATGAGGGCCTGCTGCATCTCGATCCAGTGGCTGGCCACGTGGCGGTAGAAGCGGTTCTCGCCGTACAGCGCGTTCATGTGGGAGTTCCACGCGCCCGTGCCTTCGTGGAAGCACCAGGACACGTTCAGCTCCTCGTGCAGGCTGTAGAGCGGTTCCCAGTAGTTCGAGTGCCAGAAGCGGCCGTTGACCATGTTGGGCCGGATGAACGACGCCACCGCCCCGAGCTCCTCGACGGCGCGCTTGAGCTCCTGGCACGCCAGGTTCACGTCGTGCAGCGGCAGCATGGCGGCGAACTTCATGCGCTCCGGGCAGTGCCGGCAGAAGTCGTGGATCCAGTCGTTGTAGGCGCGGCTCAGGGCGTGCGAGAGGTGCGGGTCCATGTCGTCCCGCGCCAGCAGCCCCAGTCCGCCGGTGGGGAAGAGCACGGCGATGTCGATGCCCTCCATCTCCATGCCCATGATCTGGGCTTCCTCGTCGTAGCCGCGTTCGATGGCGAAGTCCATGCGTCCGGTGTCCGCGAGGCGCGAGGCCGACAGCACCCCGGTTGCGGCGCCGATCACCGGTCCCGTGGCCTTGGACGACGCCGCTCTCTTGCGGTGCTGCTGCAGTTCCGAGTCCGCGCCCGTGGCGAGGCCGTCGATGGTCCAGGTGCGCCGGCTGATCTTTCCCTTGCCGTCCACCGCCCACGTCACCCGGTGCTTGAACTCGGGATCCAGGTACTTCTCCAGCAGGTTTCCCGGCTCCTGAATGTGCATGTCGCTGTCCACGAAACGCAGGCCGTCTTTCATTGTCGTTCCTCCTTGTGTCGGCGAGCCGCGGTGTTCGCGCGCCTTGGGCGCCGTCACGATTTCGTTGGATCGAGACTACCGCAAGCGCGGGAGGGCGGTCAATGATCGCGGTCGCGAGTCCACGGCGGGGTTGGATAACCGTCGCGCCGACACACCATGGGCGAACCCCCGCCGGTTGTGCCGCGTCGTGACGGGTCGTTCTCCGTGCCTACGCCGTCGAGGGAGGGGCCTCGGCGGGAGGTATCTCTCCGTTGGCCACGCGTACGTGCCGGTAGCAGACGGTGGCAACGATGGCCCAATAGGCCCTGATCGATGCGTTTACCGCAAGGAGAGCCGCTGACAACAACACGGTAAGGTCGTTCTCTCCGAGGTAGCCGGCCATGGCCTTCAGGAAGGTGGTCGATGAGTATTTCAGCGCCGCCACGCCGCACGCCACGAACACGATGAGGGCGAGCACGCGAACCCAATGACGCGAGGTCAATCGCCAGCATCGCCTGAAGCTGTCGGCGACACCGGTGCGTTCGATGGCTGCTACCGGGACCAGCATGAGCAGCCTGCTGTCGACGAGACCATTGAGCACGCCTCCCGCGAAGGACAGGCCCAGCATTCCTTTCGTTGACGGTTCGAACTCCGAGGTGAGGACAAGGACAGCCGCCGCGTGCTGCGGCAGATAGAGGAGGGACCGCAGGACGGCGACCGCGGAGACCCGTGAGACAAACACGTAGAATGATCGGCGCAGAACGCCCGGAATCGTTCTCGCGGCCGTCGCTATGGAGCCGCTCAGCGTCATCCGGCGCCCGTTCAGTTCCAGCCAAACCAACAGGGCGATCACGGCTTCCACGGAAACCTGCGAGAACGCGTGAAAGACGACGGACGCGATTTTTCTGTAGTACAGGGCGGAGAACACCGAGGTCCGCGAGACCACGAGAAACGGCGCCAACCCGGTGAGGAACAACGCCATTCCCACCGCCCACCCGACGACCGAGGCCAGGAGCAGGAACGGGACGAAATGTCTCCAGAGCAGCGCAAGCGACTGGCGCGCCACGGGCCAGACTTCGATGGCGTGGTCGTGGACATGGATGTCCCGTTCGTGTGGTGCCTTGGTTTCCATGCTCTCGGCCTCCCGGCCTTCCGATACCTTGGACATTCCGGATGTCCTGTGCAAAGTTGGATCGAGCGGTTCAGAATAATGGACCGGGTACGGACGGTCAATCAACCCGCTCCGTCCCGTAGCCCCGACCTTGAGGAGGCCCATCCATGGAGAGCAAGGGCTTGGCCGCACTCCGCCGCGACGCCCGTCGCATCCCGCTGCTGTTGGTGTGGGTCCTGGCGCTGGCGGGTGGGGGTTGCAGCGTGGCGCCCGACACGGTCCGGCTGGACACCGTCGCCAGAACGGCCATCGCGTACACCGCCAAGGTGCCGCCGTTGCTGGACCGGGCGTTCGAAGCGGCGGCGGCGGTGGATTCACGTGCGCTGGCGGAAGCGCGGGACGGCCTGTCGGAGGAACAGCGGCGCGAGGCGCTGCAACGATTCGACGCGGTCATGGCGGATCGCCTGAAGGACTACGACGCCGCCAAGCGCCATAGCGATCTCTTGAGGGCGTACTTTGTGGCGCTGCGGGCGCTGCTGGACTCCGATGCGCCGAGAGCGAGCGGCACCGCCGCGAAACGGTTGACGGCGGCACTTGGGAAGCTCTCGCCGGGGCTCAAGCAGGCGCGGATGGGCGACTTCTCGGTAAGCGGCTTGGTGGAGCCCGCCGTGACCGTCACGGTGGCCTCGTTCAGATCCGCGGCCCTGCGGCGCGAGTTGGAAGCACGCGGCGCGGCCATCGAACGCGAGCTGGCTCTGCAGGAGGCCCTGGTGGGCGCGGTGGCGCGGCAGTTGCGCGCGGACCAAGAAGTCCTGTCGGCGGGGTTTCGCGACGACGAGGTGTCGGCACCCTACGTGAGCGCCAAGCGGCTGCCCCGGAGCTGGCCGGCACGACGGCTGAAGAGCCTGCGGGAGCCCGTTGACGTGGAAGCGGCGGCGGCCGCGGAGCAGACCGTCCGCGCACTGCGGCAGGCGTACGTGGCGGCCGTTGAAGGACGCCTGGACGCCGGTCGGGCGGCTGAGCTGGCCACTACCGTCGAGGGTTTCGTCGAGCTTGTGGCACGCCTCGGCGCCGAAGCGGGGAGGGCGGTCCGATGACGCCGGGAGAAATCCGCGGGAAGACGCTGTCGGAGCTGCGCCGGGCGCGGAAGGACATGATGTCCGCCGAATGGCTTTCCGGCGTAAACGATCTCCCCGAGGCACAGCGCACGGCGGCCGCCAAGGCGCTGCTGGATATCTGCCTCGCCGTCCGCCGGCTGGAGAACACCCGTGTCGCCGCCGTTCGGACCCGGTTTGCCGACAACGAGAAGGATCTCGAGCAGGGTCTGCGGGCTCTTGATCGGGCACGGGAGAGGCTACACCGGACCGCGGCCTACCTGAAGGCCGTCACCACGCTCCTGTCCACGGTGGCGAAGGTAGTCAAGCCGTAACAACAGCCAAGCCTGGATTTGTCGTTCCGGCTTTCCAGGTTGTGTCAAGACCTCCGGGCGGAGACGTTACGAAACGTCATTGATGTGAAAATAAACAAATATTAAATGATTCCGGGTAGTTATGGAATCTCGCTACATTCCAATGAGTCATTCCCGCGGAAGCGGGAATCCAGGCGGGGTGGGGCCGAGCAATGAGGCCGCCACACCCCCCACCCCTGGATTCCCGCTTCCGCGGGAATGACGATTCGAGGGGTGCAGGTTCTTACCGCAGCACGGCGCGGAAGGAGCGTCGGAAACCCTTCGCCGGCAAATCCCGGGGACCCGTTGGCTCGCGCACCAGCCATGCCTGGGCCGTCAGCTCGACCCGGCCGGTGTCGGTGCGGCACAGGCTCACCGTCATGAAGTGCTCCCGCGTCCGCTTCCTTGGATAGTCCGACACCAGCCGCCCCTTGTGGATCGGGACGAAGAAACGTCCCCGTCCCGCGCGGTCCTTGTAGTAGTTCACCTTGCGGGGCTCCCAGCCCGGTCCGCGGGCCGTGGCGGCGGGAGGAAAGCTGTCGGGCCGGCTCGTGGCGGTGCTCGTGGCCACGCCGTTGAGGCCGGTGAGGTTCGACAGGGGTGACGAGATGATCTCGAAAAGCCGCGCCCCGGCGTTGCCGATGGGGACGCTGGCGATGCGTCCGAAGTGCACGTCGCCGCTCAGGACCACGACGTCGTGGGGGACGGCGCCGAGGGCGTCGAGCAACGCCGCATACTGTCTGCGGTAGCTCCGCAGGTTCCGCTCCACGCGGTTCCGCCGCACGAGCAACGGCTGGGGCAGGACGAGGACCCCCGGGCACGTCCTGCGCCGCGCCCAGTCAAGCATTTTCCCGAAAGGAGCAGCCGGGAGAAACGCCTCTTCCGTGCGGTGCGAGCGCAGGTCGGCGAAGCAGAGGGTGAGGTCCTCGCCGATCGCCAGCGTTTCCACCACGGGCGAGCGCTGGATGTTGGTGACGGCGTCGCGCGCGGCCGCTTCCCAGCACTCGCGTACGTGCGGCAGCCTCAGCGACCAAAGGGCCGGGATGGGCGAGTCGACGAACGGGTAGTCGTTCCAGTATTCGTGGTCGTCCGGCAGCATCCACGTGCCGCCCTGGCCGAGGATGCCGTCCAGGGCCTGCCAGTGGAGCGCGTAGTCGTCGGCGATGCGCTCGCGTATCTCCCGCGGTATCAGCGACAGCGAATCGAAGCCGATGTCCAGGTAGACCTGGTCGCCGGTGAGCGCGGTGATGTCCGGGCGGACGGTGGCGGCGCCATGCTCGCAGAGCGCCCGGTAAGCGGCCGCGGCCCTCCCGCCGTCGCGATGGTTGTAGAAGCAACTCCCGAGTCCGATGGTGAAGGCGCCCTCGCCCTTGAGGGGGAGGCGGCGCGGCAGTGTACAAAACGCGCCCGCGCGCAGTTCCTGCCAGCCGCGGACGGGTTCACTCGGCCCATCTCCTTCAACCAACCGCTCGAACGTGACCCGGTACTCGCACCCGGCCTCCAGCCGCCGGAAGCGCACCACCTTGAAGAAGCGCCGCCGCATACGTCTGAACGGCCGCCGCCAGTCGGGCTTCGATATCAGCGCGGAGCGCACCTCCCGGCCGTCCCGGAAGAGCCGCACCCGCGCCCGTTCCGGCATCTTCAAGGTCGGGAACAGGGTCCCCACCCATACCTCGGCCGACGTGGCGCCGACCCGATGAATCACGAGCGACCACTGCGCCGTGGAGGTGGGGGAGGAACGGGAGGGCGAAAGCATTGTCGTAACTTGACAAGAAGGGTAGAATAGTTCTGTGAAATTTCACCAACTGCTTGAGATGGTCGGCGACGAGCCGGTGTTCGGGACGGGACTGCTCCTTTGCGGTGGTGTGGACCCCGTTGGGGTTCGGCATCAACTCGCCCGGTGGACCCGTTCCGGGCGGATACATCAGCTTCGTCGTCAACTGTATGCGCTGGCTCCCCCCTATCGCAAGTGTACTCCCCATCCGTTCCTGGTCGCCAACCGCCTCGTGCCGGGGTCCTACGTTAGTGGATTGTCGGCATTGGAGCACGCGCATTGCATCCCCGAATACGTCCCGGAGGTCACCAGCGTGGCGATCGCGAGGCCGCACCTGCGCCAGACTCCGCTGGGCCGCTTCTCGTTCAGGCACGTCAAGCCCGATCTGCTCTACGGTTACCGGCAGGTCGACCTGGGCCAGGGACAGACGGCGTTCGTGGCGCTTCCGGAGAAGGCCCTGCTCGACGTCGTTCACTTGTGTCCCGGCGGAGACGGGCGGGCCTACATCGCGGAGTTGCGGCTGGACTTCGAGGCTCTCGACCTGGAGGAACTGGACCGCTTGGCGAGGGCCGCGGGCAAGCCCAAGCTGTTGCGCGCGGCGCGACACGTACGCGCCTTGGCCGAAGATCCGGACTTGTCGTACGAGGCGTTGTGAAGGCTCACCTGATCGATCTCGTGCGGGCGGCCGATCCGCGACAGGGCCGTAACATCGCCCGTGAATACCTTCAGGCACGCATCCTTGCGGTGCTCCAAAACGAGGGGGCGATGGTGCCTCTGGCGTTTCAAGGCGGCACCTGCCTGCGCTTCCTGTTCAGCCTCCCGCGCTACTCGGAGGACCTCGACTTCACGTTGGAGGGCGATCCTGCCGTTTATGATCTGCGCGGGTGGCTGGCCGCCGTTCGCGCGCAGCTCTCGCGCGAGGGTTATGCCGTCGGCGTCGCGGTGCGCGACCGGAATCCGGTTCACAGTGCGTTTGTGCGTTTCCCGGGCGTCTTGCATGACGCGGGTCTGTCCCCCCGCCGGGAGGAGAGTCTCGCCATTCGGATCGAGGTGGATACCCGGCCGCCGTCGGGCGCCGTCCTGGAGACGCGCCTGGTGCGGCGCCACGTAACCTTGCGCCTTCATCATCACGACCGCGCGTCACTTCTCGCCGGCAAGCTACATGCCTTGTTGCAGCGTCCCTACACCAAGGGACGGGATCTGTATGACCTGATCTGGTACCTCAGCGATCCGGCTTGGCCCGCACCGAACCTCACGCTCCTCAACATGGCCTTGCGACAGACGGGCTGGGACGGCGATGCCCTGCGCGGCGATAGCTGGCGTACGGCGATCCTCCGCCGTCTCGACGCGCTGGCGTGGAATCGGGTGGCGGCGGATGTTCGTCCGTTCCTGGAACGTGGGGAGGATGTCGCATTGCTCACGCGGGAGAACGCCGCGCGGTTGTTGACCGAGCGCCCGTGACGGCGCAGGCGTGCCAGGCTCTACGCACGGCCTCAGTTCTCATCCGGGAAGAGCTTCGAGTTCTCGATCAGGTCCATGAGTTCTTCGTCGGGCTCGTCAGAGTCCGGGGCCATCCATATCTGCCCTTCCAGCCCACCAAATTTTCGTTCCGCCTCTGGTCGTTTGTACGGCTTCAGCAGCAGATACGGCTCACCGGCCTTGGCGATCACGACCTCCTCGCCTTCCCAAGCCAACTTGCCCAGCCTGGAAAGCTGGGATTTCGCCTCGTGCATGTTCACCTGCTTCATTTGACGGCCTCTTTGGCTGAGTTGAGCTGAGTTCTACCGGGGTTCCTCGTCCGCGCCGCGGCGCCGTGGAACGGGTTGCAAGTCAGGTTGATCGCCGCTGAGTTTGGCGAGCCGTCGTGCGCTTTCGCGCTCCACAAGGGCACGAAGCGCTTCACGAATCAGCGCCGGCTTGGTTGTGATGTTGGTAAGCTCACGTGCGCGCGCCAGCAACTCGTCGTCTATGTTCAGGGTGGTTCTCATAATGATACTCCGGCTAAGATCGCCCAAGGGCGACCGCAGTTCCCCCCTACCGCGGGTTCAGAGGTCATCAGTATCCATCTTTCTCATTGAAGTCTCATCTGGATCGGCTCTTGGTTCAACGTCAGTGCTTGAACCTGTTCCGCATGTAACTGTGGGCTTCACGCGTGCTCAATTCCGTCGTGGATGGATCGGTGCGAATATAGAACCGCTCTGTCTCGCCAATGTCATCAACACAGACAACTCCATCCGCTTGTCGGGCTCTCAGGTGTGCAGGTTGATGCGTAATGTTGACTTGAACTCCATATCCTCGGATTCGCCGCCATAGATAGTCTCCGTAAGGTCAAAGGTCTCCGTCGCGATGACTTCCGGCTGTGCGCCAGTTGTCAATGTATGGTAGCCTTTGCGGACGATCTGAGCCATCATCTCGCGGCGTATCTCCAGAAAGGCGCGGTACTCCATGTGTTCCCAGTCATTCGGTAGCGCGTGATACTCATACATCCTTGCCAGTACTGCCTCACTGAAACGTTGCCTTAACTGTGACAGGTATTCGACGGGCGATTGATCTGATATCTTCATGTTGTCGGCCCGCTCGACATAGGCATAGTTGGGAGCGTCACCTCCCAGAAGTCGCTTGTCAGTGTAACGTCACAGACATGCTGGAGTCGGCTCACGAATTGGTCGGCGGCCGTCGCATTGCCGAACCCAGCCAAGTCGAACAGGTCGCGGACCTTCGTATTCTTCGAGACGAACGGCCGCTGGATATCCGGGAGACCGATCTCGCCCAACTCAATTTTGTGAATTAGTGCGCCCAGAGTGTAGTCGACCTTGTTGAAAACGGTGTCGCTCATGCAGTAACTCCTCTCAACTCGACGCGAGCCGCACACCCTTGGCTGTGCGGCGGCCCGGGAGCCTTTGACGAAGACTGCGAGCAGTCTTGGCAGGATACCGGCCAAGTACCAGCCACGTCTGGAACAACAATCAATGCCTGTCAAGGGAGGGTGAATTATCCCTAACGCTGGTGTATGATGCCCTGTCCCGACTGCGGCTGACGGGCTGACGCTCCGGCGGGGCGATCTCACGGGAAGCAGGTTTCAGATGAGCGATAACGATTCAAGCGGGGTTTTTTCGGATCACGAGCGCGCCACCATCGAGGCGGCGGCCGCGCGCATCGTCCCGTCGGACGAGGGCGCGGGCGCGAGCGAGGCCGGGGTCATCGACTACATCGAGGGTCTGCTGGCCGCGGACGACGTGGACACGGACATCAGTCCGCGGGAGAAGAAGGAGTACGCCAACTTCATCCTTGGCGGCATGGGAGGCCGGACCGAGGAGCAGCAGGCGACCCTGTTCAAGCTCCACGGCACGGGCAGCCGGCACCTCCAGGCCTATCGCGACGGGGTGGTGGAGCTGGACCGGGTGGCCGCGGAGCTGGCGTCGGGCAAGGACTTTCTCGGCCTCTACGACGCGGGCCGGGACCAAGTCCTGACGGTGCTGGACGAGCGCAAGGACGCGTTCTTCACGCTGCTGCTGACCCACACCATGGAGGGCTTCTACGGCCATCCGCGGCACGGCGGCAACCAGGACCGGGTGGGCTGGCAAGTGCTGGGCTACCCCGGCCCGAGCTTCCCGCACGGCAACGAGAAACCCTACGGCTGGTACGATGCCAACGAGCCGGACGAGTTCGTCCAGGAGAAGAAGGACGGATCATCCTGACAAGCGGCCCCGGCGACGTGGGCGGTCCCCTCGGTGACGGAGATTCGCCGCCCGGGGCATTCAAGCGCGGAGGAAACGAATGGCAGAGCACGAGACGGTGGACGTCTGCATCGTAGGAGGCGGTGCCTCGGGGCTGGTGGCGGCCAAGGAGCTCACCGAGGCGGGCATGACGGTGTGCGTGCTGGAGCGCGGCCCCTGGTACAAGCGCGAGGACTTCGCCCTGGGCGACGAACTCCTGTACAAGCGGCGCAACTTCTTCTGGCCCACGGTGGAGCTGGAGCCGCGCACCTGGCGGCCCGATGCCGACACGCCGGCCGAGGTGCTTTCCACCAAGACCCAGACCTTCTCCAACGCCATGTGCGTGGGCGGCGGCACCATCCACTACAGCGGGCTCTCATGGCGCTTCCACGAGTCCGACTTCCGGGTCAAGTCCGAGGACGGCCCGGTGGCGGGCACCACCATCGAGGACTGGCCCATCTCCTACGACGACATGGAGCCCTTCTACGAGAAGGCCGAATGGACCGTGGGGGTTTCGGGCCAGGGCTGGTCGAGCCCCTTCGACCCGCCGCGCAAGCGCGACTACCCGGTGGGGCCGGCGGCGCGCAACAGCCCGGGCGCGGCCCTGGAGCGGGGCGCCCGCAAGCTCGGCCTGCATCCGTTCCCCACTCCCCTGGCCATCCTCACCGGTGACTACGACGGCCGTCCGGGCTGCATCGGCAAGGGGATGTGCTCGTCCTACGGCTGCCCCGTGGGCGCCAAGTCGAGCACCCTGGAATCGATGCTGCCCAAGGCCCTGGCCACCGGACGCCTGGAGATCCGGCCCCTGTGCCTTTCGCGGGAGATCACCCTGGACCGGCAGGGCAAGGCCTCCGGCGTGACCTACTTCAACGCCGAGGGGGAGGAAGAGCACCAGCCGGCGCGCCTCGTGGTGATGGCGGCCGGGGGCGTCGAGACGGCGCGGCTGCTGCTGTTGTCCGAGTCCGCCCGGTTCCCCCAGGGACTGGCCAACCGTAGCGGCCTTGTGGGCAAGAACCTCATGTTCCATTCCCCGGGCGTGACCCTGGTGGTGACGTTCCCCGAGCCGCTGGACGGCCACAAGGGAACCTCCAGCACACGGGTGCTCCACGACTTCTACAAGTCCGACGCCAAGCGGGGTTTCATCCGCGGCGGCTTCATGCATCCGCGCGCCCACGGCGGCGACCCCATCGAGCTGGCGCTGCGGCCCATCCACGGCAAGCGCTGGGGCAAGGAGCACAAGGACTCCATGCGCGAGACCTGGCGCCACTACCTGCACAGCCACTGCACCGGCGAGAGCCTTCCGGTGGAGAGCAACGCCGTGGACCTCGATCCGGACCTGACCGATTGCTACGGCCTGCCGGTGGCGCGCATCACCTACACGAGCCACGAGAACGACGTCCGGCTGGCCACCTACCTGGGCGAGCGCTCGCGCGAGATCTACGAGGCCGCCGGCGCGACCCGGATCATCGTGCCCAAGCCCGAGACCCGCAAGCTCCACAACCACCAGATGGGCAGTTGCCGGATGGGCAACGACCCCGAGTCCTCGGTGGTGGACAAGTGGTGCCGCTCCCACGACGTGTCCAACCTCTTCATCGTCGACGCCAGCGTGTTCGTCACCGGCGCCGGTCTCAACCCCACCCTCACTATCCAGGCCAACGCGTTCCGGGTCTGCGACTACATGGTGACGGAAGCGCGCAAGGGCAATCTCATCCACTGAAGTACCTGGCGTCGCGGTGGCCTTCTTTTTGCGTTCCCATGTGAGCGGGGCCGAGACCCGTCGCCCGTACCGCCGTTCGGCGGTGTCGTCCGAGCGGCGCGGCGGCCGTCCGCTCATGAAACCGGGAGACGGTTGGCCTCGATTGGGGATGTGTCCGGCCACCTCCGCGGACTATGCCGCGAACCGGCCGGACACCACACCAGGCGGGGACCGATGAGCGGCGCACAAAGGGTACTCAAGGAAGTCTTCGGGTTCGACAGCTTTCGCCCCGGCCAGGAGGCCGTCATCGAGGCGTTGCTGGCCGGGCGTCACGTGCTGACCGTGATGCCGACCGGGTCGGGCAAGTCGCTGTGCTTCCAGGTGCCGGCGTTGGCTTTGGGCGGTCTCACGGTCGTCGTTTCTCCGCTGGTCGCCCTCATGCAGGACCAGGTGGCGGCGCTGCGGCTCGCCGGCGTCGCGGCGGACACCATCAATTCGGCGAACGCCAGGGCCGCCAACGTCGCCGCCTGGCGCCGGGCCGCCGCCGGCGACACGCGGCTCCTGTACATGGCGCCGGAACGGCTCATGACCGAGCGCATGCTGGAGGCACTGGGGCGGTTGCCGGTCAGGCTGTTCGCCGTGGACGAGGCCCACTGCATCTCGCAGTGGGGTCCGTCCTTCCGCCCCGAGTACGAGGACCTGTGCCGGCTCCGGCATCTCTTTCCGGGAGTTCCCATTGCCGCCCTCACCGCCACCGCCGACGCCATCACCCGGGAGGACATCGCCGAGCGCCTGTTCGGCGGCGACGTGGACACGTTCGTTCTGGGCTTCGACCGCCCCAACATCCGGTTGGCGGTGGAGTTGAAGCAAGAGTGGAAGCGCCAGACCCGGAGCTTCCTGGCGCGCCACGAGGGCGAGAGCGGCATCGTCTACTGCCTGTCGCGCCGCAAGACGGAGGAGACCGCGGCGCTGCTGGCGGCGGACGGCGTGCGCGCGCTCCCCTATCACGCGGGCATGGACAAGGAGGACCGGGAGGCGCACCAGAACGCCTTCATGACCGATGCCGGAGTGGTGATGGTGGCCACCATCGCCTTCGGCATGGGCATCGACAAGGCGGACGTGCGCTACGTGCTGCACACCGACCTGCCCGGCAGCGTCGAGGCCTACTACCAGGAGATCGGCCGCGCCGGGCGCGACGGCGAGTCCGCGGAAGCGCACATGCTCTACGGCCTGGCGGACATCCGCATGCGCCGCCAGTTCATCGAGGAGGAGGATGCGGGGGCGGAGCGGCGGCTGAGGGAGCACAAGCGTCTCGACGCGCTGCTGGGCTACTGCGAAGCGCCGGCCTGCCGGAGGGTGACGCTGCTGGAGTACTTCGGGGAGCGCATTGGAGCCTGCGGCAACTGCGACGTGTGCGTGGATCCGGTGGAGCGGGTCGACGGCACCGAGGATGCACGAAAGGTCCTGTCCGCGGTGTATCGCACCGGCCAGCGGTTCGGCGCCGCCCACGTGATCGACGTGCTGCGGGGCACCGCGACGGAGAAGATCGGACGGGCAGGCCATGATCGGCTGCCGACCTTCGGCGTGGGCGCGGGCCGGGGCAAGAACGAATGGCGCTCGCTCATCCGACAGATGGTGGCCACGGGCTTCCTCAGACTCGACATCGGCGGCTACGGCGGCATCTCCATGACCGGCAAGGGCCGCGGCCTGCTGCAAGGAGAGGAGACGTTCCTTTACCGCCCGGAAACGGTGCGCGCACGGCCGGACGCGCCCCCGCGGGACGCCGGGGGCCGGCGCCGGAAGGAGGCCGACGGCGCGCCGCTGAGCGGGTCCGAGTCGGCGTTGCTGGACGCCCTCAAGGCGCTGCGTCTGGATCTTGCCCGGGAGCGCGGTGTGCCCGCGTACATCGTGTTCTCCGACCGGACGCTCATCGACATGGCGCGGCGCAAGCCCCGGACCGAGGAGGAGTTCGCCGAGGTCAACGGCGTCGGCGCCGCCAAGCTCGCCGCCTTCGCGGAACCGTTCCTCGCCGCCATCGAGAGCACGCTGGGGGACGGGCGCTGACACCTTCGGTTGCCATTTCCGTTCGACCCATCCCCCGCCTCACCCCACCCGGATTATCGCTTCCAGGCTGTGTCAAAACTCTGCTCGGACACGAAATGGCACCAACCCCCCAAATCGTCATTCCCGCGGAAGCGGGAATCCAGGGGTTGGAGGGGCCAAACGGCCGTATTCTCCGCCGCCCAACCCCTGGATTCCCGCTTCCGCGGGAATGACGATCCGGGGGGCCATCTCTATTCCGAGCGGAGTTCTGACACAGCCTGTTGCGCGGGAACGACGTTATTGTAACGTAACGTCCGCGGCTGGGGCGTCCCGATCCAGTTGAAACTCCGGCAGGGCGTGCCATAATTTGACAGGGCCGGGCGGGACCCAGTTCATGTTTTGAAAAACTCCATGACACCGACCGACGGTTTCACGAAAGGAGATGCGCAATGTTGAGCTATGGCAAGGGTGGAAGGTGGCTGGTAGCGCTGGCGACGGCCGCGGCCCTCGCGCTGGCGGCTGTTCCCGCGGCACTGGCGGACTCGGCCGCGTACACGCGGTGGTGGAACACGCTGAGCCCGGAGCAGATGGTGAAGGCGCTTCACGGGGACAAGGCCACGGAGGCGCAGGCCACGGCGGCGAAGAAGATGTACAAGGACCTGGACGCGGATACGAAGAAACTCGTGGATGCCGCGGCCAAGTCCATCTACGGCGAGGGCGGCTTCGACAGCGTGGGCGCTTGGTGGGAGTCGCTCGACTGCCGGCTGATGCGCGTGGCCGCGGGTGACGGCATCACCGCGGATCCGGCGAGCCCGTTCTGCGCGCACTACCCTGGGTCGGGCGCGGCCAAGATCATGGACGAAGCCTCGACCAAGTGGGTCGACGTGGTGGGGCAAGCCCTGCTTGGCCGGAGCGATCCGGGCAAGTTTCCGAAGTAGCGGCGACGCCCGCCCGCCCGCGGGTTTACTGAATCTTCGCCCCCTCTTCCTTGCGGGAGAGGGGGCTCATTCGTCTCAGCGGGTACGGGTCAGCTTGGGATCGATGATGTCGCGCAGGCCGTCGCCGAGCAGGTTGATGCCGAGCACGGTGACGAAGATGGCGATGCCCGGGAAGATGGTAAGCCAGGGGGCGCGGTACATGTAGCTGCGGCCCTCGCTCAGCATGGAGCCCCAGGTGGGGATGCTCGGCGGCACGCCCAGGCCCAGGAAGCTCAGGCTCGCCTCGGTGATGATGACGATGGCCATGGCGAAGGTGGCGATGACCATGACGCTGGGCAGCGTGTTGGGGATGACGTGGCGCAGGATGATGTAGCGGTTGCTGGCCCCCAGCGCGCGCGCCGCCTGCACGAACTCGCGTTCCTTGAGGGACAGCACCTCTCCCCGCACCACCCGGCAGTACTGCACCCAGCGGCTCAGCACCAGCGCGATGATGAGGTTCACCAAGCCCTGGCCCAGGAAGGCCATGATGGCGATGGCCAGCAAAAGGAAGGGAAACGCCAGGAATATCTCCGTGGTCTTGTTGATGGTCTCGTCGATGAGCTCGCCGAAGTAGCCCGCCACCGCGCCGAGGAAGCAGCCCAGGATGCCGGCCAGGAACACGGTGGCCGCTCCCACCATGAGCGAGATGCGCGATCCGTAGATGACCCGGCTGAGGAGGTCGCGTCCCAGGTTGTCCGTGCCCATGACGTGGGGGTTCGCGGCCAGGTCCAGCGACGGCGGCCGCAGGCGCTGCTCCAGGCTCTGTTCCTGGGGGTCGAAAGGAGCGAGCAGGGGAGCCCCGATCCCGCAGATGCACAGCAGCAGCACGATGAGGCCGCCGATGATGACCTTCGCGTAGCGCCGCCAACCCATCATAGCCGAATCCTCGGATCGACCCAGGTGTACAGGAGGTCGACCACTAGGTTGACGAAGAAATAGACCATGGCGAAGAAGAAGATCACCCCTTGGGCGAGCTTGTAGTCACGGGTGGTGATGGCCTGGATGAGCAGGCTGCCGATGCCGGGCCAGGAGAACACCGTCTCGGTGATGACCGAGCCGCTCAGCAGCGCACCGAGTTGAAGCCCCAGGATCGTGATGATGGTGATGAGCGCGTTCCGCAGCGTGTGCTTCCAGATGACCGTGCGCTCGCTCAGTCCCTTGGCGCGCGCCGTGGTGATGTAGTCCTGCCGGATCACCTCCAGCACGCTGGAGCGCGAGATGCGCGTGATGATGGCCGCGAAGCTCGTCCCCAGGGTGATGGCGGGCAGCAGGATGTGCTTGAACGCGTCCCAGAAGGCGGCCAGGTCGCCCGCGATCAGCGCGTCCACGAGCATGAGGTTGGTCACCGGCACCACGTCGACGCCGTAGGTGAGCCGCCCCGCTACCGGCAGCAGGTTCAACTGCCCCCCGAGGAAGAAGATGAGCATGATGCCGAGCCAGAAGTTCGGCAGCGAGATGCCCACCAGCGCCACGGTCATGCCCGAGTGGTCCCACAGCGTGTTGTGCTTGATGGCGGAGTAGACGCCGATGGGGAGCGCGATGATGATGGCCACCAGCAGACTCGCCAGCGCCAGCTCCACGGTGGCCGGAAGGCGCTCGGCCACGAGCTGGGTCACCGGCTCGCCGTAACGCATGGACTCGCCGAAGTTCCCCTGGACCGCCTGGGACACGAACTGCCAGTACTGCACGATGATGGGCTGGTCGAGCCCCCACTCGCGCGTGACCTCCTCGATTTCGTGGGGCTCCGCGTCCTCGCCGAGCAGCAGCGTCACCGGGTCTCCCGGCGCGAGCTGCATCAGCAGGAAGACCAGGAAGGACATCCCGATGAGGACGGGTACGGCTCCGATTATCCTGCGTCGAATCATGCGTCCCGTCCTAGTGCCCAGCGTTACAAATAGCTTGATGAATCCGCGAGGGCATTTTCGTTGCGGACATTCAGAGTCCCATCTGGCCCAGCGACCGGTCGAGCCGCTCCAGTGCTTCGTCCACTTGTTCCCTGGTGACGGTGAGTGCCGGGGTGATGCGGATGACGTTGCCCATGAGCCCGCCCTTGCCCACGAGCAGGCCGTTCCGCCTGGTCAGCTCGAAGAGTCTGGCCACCGCTTCCGGGCTCGGCGTCTTGTCGGCACCCACCATCTCCACGGCCTGCATGAGGCCCATGCCGCGCACGTCGCCCATGAGCGGGTACTTCTGCTGGAGCCCCAGCAGGCCCTCCCGGAGCTGATGCCCCCGCTCCGCGGCGTTGGCCACGAGTCCCTGGTTCTCGACCACCTCGATGGTGGCCAGCGCCGCCGCGCAGGTCACCGGATTGCCCCCGAAGGTGGAGAGGGACAGCCCCTTGACGCTGTCGGCGATCTCCGGCCGGGTGATGGTGCCGCCGATGGGTACGCCGTTGGCCATGCCCTTGGCGAAGGTCATGACGTCGGGCTCCACGTCCCACTGCTCGATGCCGAACATCTTGCCGCCGGTGCGGCCCCAGCCCGTCTGCACCTCGTCGCAGATGAACAGGCCGCCGTACTTGTGCACGATGTCCGCCACTTCCCGGAAGTACTCCCTGGGCGGCGTGATGAAGCCCCCCACCCCCTGGATTGGCTCGGCGATGAAGGCGGCGACCTTGCCCGACGTGGCCGTCTGAATGGCCCCCTCCAGGTCCTTGGCGCACTTGAGGTCGCAACTCGGGTACGTGAGGCCGAACGGGCAGCGGTAGCAGTAGGCGTTGGGGATGTGGTGGATGTTCGGGCTCGCGGTGGGGGTGAGGCGCCAGGTGTAGTGTCCGGTGAGGCTCATGGCGAGCTGGGTGCGGCCGCTGTAGCCGTGTCGCAGGGCGACGACGTCGTGGGAGCGGGTGTAGAGCTGCGCCACCAGCACCGCGGTCTCGTTGGCCTCGGTGCCGCTGTTGGTGAAGAAGGACTTCCGGAGCGCCCCGGGCGTGACGGCCGCGAGCTTCTCGGCCAGGCGCACGTGCGGTTCGGTGGGGTAGAGCGTGGAGGTGTGCTGGACCTTGCGGACCTGCTCCTCTATGGCGGCCACCACCGTGTCGTTGCAGTGGCCGACGCTGATGGTGACGATGCCGCCGAAGAAGTCCAGGTACTCGCGTCCGTCCACGTCGTAGACCAGCGAGTCCTTGGCGTGGTCCACCACCAGCGGCTCTTCGTAGTAGTTGGCGACGCAGGAGAAGAGGTACTCCTTGTGCTTCTCGACGATCTCCTGCTGCCTGCTTGACTCCATGTGAATTCCCGTCTGTCCAAGGCGCCGGCTGAAACACAGCACCCTAGCACAAAGGCCGTGAACCGGTCAAAGTTCGGAGCTTCCGGCGAAGTCGCTCGATCGGCGCGGATCGAACCCCTGGAGCATGCCCGTGCCGCCGCCCGCCGCGTTCTAGCGCGCGTCGCCGTAGAGCCGCTTCAGCCGCGTCGGCGGCACGCCCGCGAGGTAGAGGAGCTTCAGGGCCCACATGAGCAGGATGGTCCTGACCGCGCCGTGCTTCTCCCAGCGGCGCGCGGAGCTTGTCACCCGCGCGCGCAGGCAGGCGATGCGCCCGGCCTTCTTGAGCGCGCGCGAGAACGCCACGTCCTCCATGAGGGGTATCTCCGGGAAGCCGCCGAGACGCTCGAACACGGCGCGGCGCGCGAAGATGGCCTGGTCGCCGGTGGCGACCCGCGTCAGCCGGGAACGCAGGCTGATCATGCGCCCGACGAGGCGGAGCAGCGGACGCGGGCTGTCCAGCCGGATGTCGAAGCGTCCGCCCACGCAGCGGGTGTCCGCCATGCACTCCCGGATGTCCCGGCTCGCGCCGGCGGGGAGCTTCGTGTCCGCGTGCAGGAAGAGCAGTACGTCGCCGGCGGCTTCGCGGGCGCCCGCGTTCATCTGCGCCGCCCGGCCCCTGGGCGAGGCCACGAGCCGCGCGGAGGTTGCACGCACGATTGCCGCCGTGCGGTCCGTGCTGCCGCCGTCCACCACGATGACCTCGCCGGCCTCCGCACGGTCGAGGTCCGCGAGCGCGGCGGCGATGGTGCGCTCCTCGTTCAGGACGGGAATGATGATGGAGAGCCGCATGGACGGGTGGGGCGCCCGCCGGACGGATTCGTTTCAGATCAACGCGCCGCCGCAACTGCTGCCGGTGCCGGCGGTGCAGGCGTAGCAGTGGTTCCCCGTGAGAATGGGCTGGTCCTCGAAGTCCGCCGCGGACAAATCCCGGATGTGGGGGCGCGTCCCGTTGACTTTGCCCAGCGGCATCTCGAGCATCTGGTTGAAGTCGCAGTCGTACACCGAGCCGTCCCACGCCACGCTCAACAGGTCCCGGCACATGACCTTCTCCACCGTTTCGGCGTTGAAGTTGTCCTCCAGGAGCTGCAGGTAGTCGTCGTACTGGCCGCGCTGCTTGAGGAACTTCTTGAAGCGCGTGATGGGCATGTTGGTCAGGCAGTAGAGGTGGTTGAAGACGATGCCGAAATCGTCGCCGAGCATGCGCCGGTAGTCGCCCTCGAGCTCCTCCTGGGGCGGCGGCAGATAGTTGCCCATGGGGTTGTAGACGAGGTTGAGCTCGAGGCCCGAATCAGGCCGCCCGTAGCCCAGGCGGTTCAGTTCCTGCAGCCCGCGCACGCTCAACTCGAAGGTGCCGTTGCCGCGCTGGCTGTCCACGTTCTCACGGGTGTAGCAGGGCAGCGAGCAGATTACCTCGACCTGGTGGCTCTTGAAGAACTCGGGCAGGTACTCCTTGCCCTCCTCGTAGAAGACCGTGAGGTTGCAGCGGTCCATGACGTGGCGCCCGAGGGCCTTGCAGGATTCCACCAGGCGGTCGAAGTGGGGGTTCAGCTCGGGCGCGCCGCCGGTGATGTCCACGGTGGGGATGTCGGAGTCTTGCAGGAACCGCAACACGTCGTCCACGGTGCCGCGGTCCATCATCTCCTTGCGGCCCGGACCGGCCTCCACGTGGCAGTGAAAGCACGACTGGTTGCAGTACTTTCCCATGTTCACCTGGAGCACTTGCAGCTTGTGCTTCCGCAGCGAACGGCCGCTGGCCCTGACCTTTTCCTCGAAATGTAGCGTGACAGCCTCCCGGGCACCGTATTTGGGCCCGCGTACCATTGGTAGGACGGGTTCCCGGCAGTGTTGCAATTGGGTTTGTCTTGGTCAAGACTTGCAGCAATTTTAATTGGACAGGTGCGGACGTCGGAGCCCTCTCCGGGACGGCGCAACGTATCCAGCGGCCGTCCGTCCGTCATCGCCGTCAACGGAGGGCGCGTGGAACCCTTATCAAGAGAAATACTCACATTCTGGTTTGAAACGTTGGACCTGGGCACGGAGATGGAAAAGCGCCAAGTGTGGTTCCGGTCCACGCCGGAGTTCGATCGATCCCTCGTCGAACGTTACACGAGAGTTCATGAGCGGGCCGCGGCCGGAGAGTTGGACCACTTCAAGGAAACCGCCGAAGATTGCCTGACGTTGATCCTGTGCCTGGATCAGTTCCCGCGCAACATCTTTCGCGGCACCCCGCGCGCCTTCGCCACCGACCCCAAGGCGCGCGAGGTCGCCGGCTTCGCCTTGGACAAAGGCTACGACCGCGGGTTCTCCCGCTGGCCCAGAACGTTCATTTACCTGCCGTTCGAGCACAGCGAACAACTGGCCGACCAGGAGCGCGCGCTGGTGCTGTACGGCAGCCTCGGCGTCGAGGACTCCATGCGCTCCGCCGTCGGCCACCACGCCGCCATCAAGCGCTTCGGCCGCTTCCCCCATCGCAACGCCGTCCTGGGACGCGACAACACTCCGGAGGAGGACGAGTATCTGAAGGACCCGCCCCTGTGGGGCAAGACCGCCGCGGAAGCGGCCGAGCTGGAGGCGCGGAAGGCGGCGGCCGAGGGGGAAGGCTAGAGTCTGTCCTGAGACTTGCGGGCTGGCTTCGCCCGATGGGGCGTCTCGGGTCCAGGTTGCATACCGACGTGTCGGCGTGTGCCGACAGGGGGGAACAATGAACTACGATTGGATGACAAGCCCCTTGGGGGACCTCCTGATCATTGCGGACGAGTCCGCGCTCAGGATGATCGGTTTCTCTCGGGGACGGTATCCCGGCAAGGTGGAGGACGGCTGGCGCCAGGGAGGGGCGGTGGTGGCGGAGGCGCGGCGCCAACTCGATGAATACTTCGCGGGACGGCGCAAGGACTTCCGTCTGCCGGTGGCGCCCGCGGGCACCGCGTTTCAATTGCGCGCGTGGCGCGCGCTGCAAGACATCCCTTACGGCGAAACCCGTTCCTACGGCGAGCAGGCCCGCGCCCTGGGGCAGCCGGCGGCGGTGCGCGCCGTGGGCGCGGCCAACGGGCGCAACCCGATCCCCATCGTCATCCCGTGTCATCGGGTGATCGGCGGAGACGGCCGTTTGACGGGGTACGCCGGCGGCCTCGACATCAAGAAGCACTTGCTGGACCTGGAGCAGCGTCACGTCGGTGACGACACCCGTCAAGCGTTCACGGGGCTCCGGTCCGGTGCCACCGCAAACCAGTTCGGCCGCGAAACCGAGCAGCGACATGCGGCTCCTTGACCGCGTGGCCCTGGTCACGGGCGCGGCCACGGGCCTGGGGCGGGCCTACGCGGTGCGGCTCGCGGAGGAAGGTGCTCACGTGTGCGCCACCGACGTCAACTTCGCCGGGGTGCAGGAAACCGCGCGGCTGGTGGCGGGCAAGGGCCGCAAAGTCCTGGCGCTCGAGATGGATGTGACCTCCGAGCAGCAGATCCTCGACGGCGCCAGGAAGACCTTCGACCATTTCGGCAGCATCGACATCCTGGTGAACAACGCGGGCATCGTGCGCAACACGCCGCGGGTGCCCATCGAAGAGGCGGACGTGGCGGACTGGCGCCGCATCATCGCGGTGAACCTCACCGGGACGTATCTGGCGACGCGCGCGGTGGTGCCCTACATGAAACGCTCGCCCAAGGGGAAGATCATCAACATCAGCTCGAGCGTGGCGCTCCACGGACGCACTCTGAGCCACGAGTACGTGTCGTCCAAGATGGGGGTCATCGGCCTCACACGGGCGCTGGCCACCGACCTCGGCCGCTTCAACATCACGGTGAACGCCATCGCCCCCGGCGGCGTCGACACCTCCCAGGCCCGTGAGGCGCCGGAAACGGCCTC
Source organism: uncultured Syntrophobacterales bacterium (assembly GCA_964519455.1). Taxonomy (GTDB): domain Bacteria; phylum Desulfobacterota; class Binatia; order UBA9968; family JAJDTQ01; genus JAJDTQ01. The sequence goes on along the minus strand of CAZFIU010000033.1, from coordinate 19,893 downwards.
GGAGCACATGCTGCGCCAGCGCAGCGTCGAGCGCCACCTCCTCCCAAGCGACCTCGACGGGGTCGTGGTGTTCCTCGCCTCCGACGACAGCGACATGATCACCGGTCAGGTGGTCAACGTGGACGGCGGCCGGGTGTTTATCGCATGACCGGCGTGCCTGTCGCGGCGGGCCTATGCCGGCTCCAGTCCATGGTCGGTCAGGCGACCGCCCTCCTGCCGCCGCCGTCTTTGGCGAAGGAAATCAGGCAACTCGGGAAGAGTCGATCTTACGCCCGTCAAACGGGGTGATGGAAGGATCGTCATGCATCTACTCCGACGGGCGTCCGTGCGAGTCGGGAAGCGCTCTTTCCCCATTCGCGGCTCCCAAGCACCAAGACCCGCGGGCTCTTCCATCCTGAGAACCGCCGCGGTCCTCCTGTCGGCCGCCCTGCTCGGGTTCGCCTCGGATGCGCGCGCGGAGAACGAGTGCGGCCCTCCCGTTGCGGATGAGGAGATCGTGTGCTCGCCCTCGACCTACGATCCGGCGAACGGCAACATCTTCTATGGACCCGACGAGACCAACGAGGGCGATTTCTCCATTCGGCTCACCGGGGACCTCTCGATAGACTACGACAGCAGCAAACCCGGCGACGATTTCTATTTTGACGCCGAACAACCGGAGAACCGCCGTCTCAGCGCCGTATGGGTCACGCCGCGCGACTTCGAGTCCGGCTACACGGGGGACATCGCGCTTGTCTCCGACGCCGACATCACCTCGAGCGGTCGGGGTATTTCCGTCGGCCACTACGGGGCGTCGGGCGATTTGCGCATGGAGATACTGGGGGGCGCCGTCTCGACGACGGGTGATGGTTCTTACGCCATCCACAACTACCATGAGGGCGCGGGCGACACCCACCTCATCGTCAGCGGCGTGACCGTCCATACGGACGGGTCGAGCGCCTTCGCCACCATCTCGGGCAATTACGGAGCAGGCAACTTGAACGTCGACGTTCGCGACACCAGGCTGGTCACGGCTGGATCCTCAAGCGACGCCGTCTTTGCAAGCAAGTCAGGCGAAGGCCACCTGCGGATAACCGCGCAAGAGTTTTCCGCGGAAACGATGGGGGTGTTCAGCGGCGGCTTCTACGTGCGGCACGGTGGTTCGGGGGACCTCGGCATCGAAGCGCGCGACGGCTCGATTTCGACGACAAGCCGTCTGGGCGACGGTATCGATGCGCTCCATTCAGGCGCAGGCGACATCCGGATAAGCGCGCGGGAACTCTCGATCGATACGGTGGGAAACGACGCCAATGGCGTTGACGCAAGACATGGCGGTGCGGGCGCCCTGAACGTGGATGCGGACGGCCTTGCCATTCACACGGCGGGAGAAGACGCCGAGGGCGTCACTGCGACTCATGATGGCGCCGGCGACGTGGACGTCGATGTTCGGGGCGGCAGGATCGTGACCACGGGCCTGCAGGCCGAGGGCGTCTTTGCCCAGCACGAGGGGGCGGGTCGGCTCGAAGTCTTCCTGCGGGACCTCGAAGTCGCGACGGCGGGAAACTTGGCCGAGGGCGTCTTCGCCGCCCATGCGGGCGCGGGAGAGGGCGGCCTCGACGCAAGCAACGTCACGATCGCGACCACGGGTGCGGGCGCCGATGCCGTCATCGCAGGCCACACGGGCGAGGGCGACTTCGGCATTCGGGTACAGGGCGGTTCCCTGACGACCGAGGGCGCCGGTTCCCACGGCGTCTACGGGGTCCATAACGGCGCGGGCGCGCTCCGTATCGACTTGCAAGAGAGCTCCATCGACGCGACGGGCGAGAGAGCCGAGGGCGTCGCGAGCGAGCACGGCGGGTCGGGTTCCGTCCTCATCGCGGTGGAGGGGGGTACCATCCGCGCCGCCGGTTCGGATGCAAACGGAGTCCGAATGGGGCGTCTGAACCAGAGCGGAGTCGTGGGTTCCGCCGCTCCGGTGGGCGAGAACGGCTATCGGAACCAGACCGTGACGGTGAATGGACGCGTATCCGGCGGTTCCGGCGAGGGAGCGGGCGTATTCCTCGCAGGGGGCGGCAGGGTCGTCATCGGACCGGGATGCCGCATCGAGGCGGAGTCGGGGGTCGCGGTCCGTGCGGCTGGAGACGCGCCGAACCTGCGCATCGACGTGATAGGCGGCCGCACCGTCTCGGAACTGCTGGGCGGCGTCATCCGCAACAAAGGCGGCGAGACCGTTCTGGCGGTCAACGGGGTATCGCTCTACGAGAGCGCCAACGGCGGGCGGCTGGACGCCTGGGCGCCCAACGGGGCGCGCGACGTCGCGCTCGCCCAAGGCTTCACGGGGCTGGATTTCTCTTCCGCCGAGGGTTTCGTTTACCGCTACACGCCCCGCGCGGCCGTCTACGAGGCCCTGCCCGGCTTCCTCCTCAGGCTCGATGCGCCGGGACTCTCGGACAAACGCGTCACATCGCCCGGCTTGCCCTTCTGGGCGAGGATCTCGGGCGGCAGGGGTTCCTACGAGCCCGAACGATCGAGCGTGGGCGCGGAGTACGATTTCAGCCGCTTCGCGGCGGAGGTGGGGCTGGTCGTCTTGCTCGAAGAGGGCGCCATGGGCTCGGTTTCGCTGCGCAGAATGCGGGGTTCGGCGGACGTGAAGTCGCCCGTCGGCGGCGGCAGGATGGAGGCGGATGGGTACGGCGCAACGTTCGGTTTCTCCCTCGACTGGCACGACGCCAATTACACCCGCGGAAGTTGGTCGCTTGCGAAATACTCCGCCGATCTTTCTTCCAGCGCCCTGGGCCGCCTCGATTCGGACGTCGGCGCGAACACGAACTCACTGAATTTTGAAGTCGGCCGCTACATCGCCGTGAACGAGAAGATGCGGCTGACACCGCGCGCCTGGATGGCGCGCTCTGCGCTCAAGACCGACAAATTCACCGACCACGTGAACTCCCGCGTATCGGCCGGCGACTCCACACGTTTCGAGGGTGGTCTGGGCGTCGTCGCGGAGACCGCACGCGCGCGGAACTGGTGGGGCGGGGCGGTCTCCCTGCGCGGGTCGCTGGACTTGGCGCAAACGCTCGACGGAGGTGGAACGAGCGTGGACGTTTCGGGCCGGACGCTGAAGTCGGAGTCTCCCAAAACCCGTCTCTTCCTGGGACTGGGCGGGGCCTACCGGAAGGACCCCTTCTCGATTGGAGCGGAAATCTCCGCGGGCGGCCTCGTCTCGGGCGATTCGGAATATTCGGGCCGGATCACCCTTGGGTGGGAGTTCTAGGACCGGCCGGACGCATCGACCTTGGAGCACTCATGAACCATTCGGCGCAACACTCGAAAACACGGCAACCTCTCTTCGCCCGCCTCATCCCGCGCGGGGAGAACTCCGATGCGGCGAACCTGACCTCGGCATGCGCCTTTTTCGTTTCCGTGTGCGCGTTGCTGGCGGGCTGCGGCGGCGGAGGTGGCTCGGCGCTGCGTCCGCTGGCCGAGGCGATCCCCGAAGTCGGGTCGCCGGCGCGGCAACCCGAGACTCCCGAGCAGCCCGTGCAACCGCCTCCGTCCGCATCCACCGAGTACATCACGCTTCACGACGGGACCCGCGTGTCCACCACGGAGTTCAACGCCCGGGCGGCACGGATCGCCCAGGGATACGCCGATCATCCAGCGTTCAAGATCCAGTGGGGCCTGGGAAGCATCGGCGCGGAACGGGCCTACGCCCACGTCCACCTGCTCGAGGGCGAGAACGCGGCGCCGGGCTCGGGGGTGACCATCGGCTTCATCGACGACGGCATCGACACGGAGCACCCGATATTCGCGGGAAAGAGCATTGCGGAAGAGTTCATGGACGGCGCCGTGGACCAGACGGGCGTGGATGATTTCTCGCACGGCACGGCCGTTGCGGGTATCGCGGCGGGGATACGGCATGACACTCTCCACGAGCGCGGCGGATCCCAAGGCGTCGCGTGGGGCGCGGACATCGCCATGTTCGCGATTCCCCTGGGACAAGGCGATGGCACTTACACACCCATTCCCCTCGAAAGCCTGGCCGAATCGGACGCCGGGACGGCGCAAGACTTCAACCAGGCGCTTTCGTGGCGGGACGGCGCGCGGCGCGTCGACGTCCTGAACCTGAGTTTCGGCTTCCAGGGCATTATCGACGATTACAGCGAATCCGATCTTCGCGCGAATTTCTCGGAGGCCATCGCGGCGATGGCGCAGGCCGGAGTCGCCGACAAGGCGATTCTCGTCTGGGCGGCCGGCAACTCCAACGGAAATACCTGCGAGACGTCCGTCCCCAACTGCGAGACCGGCTTGCTCGACGCGGTTTCTCCATCGATCAACTCGGGCCTCCCCGCGCGCATTCCCGAACTCAGGGGACACACCATCGCCGTCGTGGCGCTCGGACCGAACGACGAGGTGGGGTTGAAGTCGAGCAGCGAGACCATCGCCTCCTTTTCCAACCGCTGCGGGATCGCGGCGGATTTCTGCATCGCGGCGCCCGGCGATCAGGTCAGGCTCGCCTATTTCGGGCCTTCCGGCGGCGTTGCCGTGCGAGCCTTCGGCACCGCCGGCGGGACGTCCTTCGCCGCGCCGATGGTGACCGGCGGGCTCGCGATCATGAAGCAACTCTTCCGTGATCAGCTCTCGAGCGAGGAACTCGTGACGCGGCTCTTCGATACCGCCGACAATGCCGGCATCTATTCGGACAGGGCCGTTTACGGCCGGGGCAAGCTCGACCTCGCGGCCGCCACTCACCCCGTTGGCGTCCTGGAAGTACCCGTCGGCGCGAGCCGGGTCGCGGGCGCCTACCAGTCGGGGCGCAGCCTGAGCGGCACGGGCCTGAGCCTGGGCTCCGCGTTCGGGGGCGGGTTCGGCCGGTCCGTCATGGGCCGCGAGGTGATGGCCATCGACGTTCTGGGCGCGCCGTTCTGGTACAGGCTGGAAGATTTCGTCGCGCCGGCGAAGGGCCCGGCGGTGGATTCCAGGGTCCGGGCCTTTATGGCGAGTTCCTCGGGCGAATACCGGAAGCCGGGAGTGCGGCTCCGCGCGACCTCCCTGGAGGCGGACGACGGACATCTCTCGCTGGCGGACGGCGGCATCATGGGGACCTTCATGCACAGCGAGGGTCTTTCCGCCTCGGTCTTCGGCTCCGGCCATGAGCACGAAGCCGTGGGCGGCGCGGTGGGCTGGCGGCCCGAAGGCTCGCCGCTCAAGCTTCGCCTCGGCTGGATCAGCGAGGACGACACCCTTCTGGGCGGCAAGGGCCGCGGCGCCTTCGGTTCGCTGGCCGCGGACACGGCCTTCGTGCGCGTCGAGGGAGACGTCCGGTTCGGCGGGTGGCGGCTCGGAGCCAACGCGGAATGGGGCAGCGTGCGGCCCAGGGCGGGGGGCGGATTCATCGACGAAATCTCGGCGATTTCCACCAGCGCGTTCGCCGTGCACGCGCGCACCGTCGTGTCCGGCAAGGACGTGCTTCGATTTGCCGTCTCCCAGCCCCTGCGGGTCGAGCACGGGCGCGCGTCTCTCACGCTGCCCGTGGCGCGAACCAAGTACGGAGCCATCCAGCACGCCTCGATCACGTCCGGTCTCGCGCCCGACGAGCGGCAGATAGACGTCGCCGCCACTTGGGACAGGCCGCTGCCCCAAGGGCGGCTGCGTCTGGGGGTCATCTGGGGCCGGAACCCCGGCCACAGCAGGTCCGCCGATCCCAGCCTCACGTTCCTCGCGGGCTGGCGTCAGGCGTTCTGAGCCGGCTACCCGGGGTACGTGGCCTTGGCCTGCCGGCCGTGGCCCTTCTTCCCCACCACCTTGCCGTCGCGATACACCGTGGCGCCGCGCACGAAGGTGCGTACCGGCCAGCCCTTGAGCGTGCGTCCGGCGTAGGGGCTCCAGCCGATGAGGCTGAGCACGTCCTCGTCGCGGATCTCCTTCTCGGCGTTCAGGTCCACCAGCACCAGGTCGGCGTCGTGGCCCACCTCGATGCGGCCCTTGTTGTGCACGCCGAAGATGCGCGCGGGTAGGGTGGAGGTGGCCTCCACCATGCGGTCCAGCGAAATCTTCCCCTTGGAGGCGGCGTCCATGAGCAGGCTCATGTAGTACTGCGCGGACGGCGTCCCGGTGTGCGCCTTCCAACCATCCTCCCAGCCGATCTCCTTCTCCTCGCGCGTGTGCGGCGCGTGGTCGGTGGCGACGATGTCGATGGTGCCGTCGCACAGACCTTCCCACAGGGCCGGCGAGTTCTTTTCCGGGATCCAGTAGGAGAGGGCGTAGGAGCCCAGCCGCTCGATCTCGCTCCAGTCCGACCCCAGGAAAATCGCCCAGGGGTTGACCTCCGCGGTCACCCGCTGGCCGGCGTCCTTGGCCCGGCGGATCATCTCCACGGTGCCCTCGGTCTGGACGTGCAGGATGTGCAGGTGCACGCCGGTGGCCGCCTGCAGCCGGATGAGGAACTGGATGGCGGTCTCCCAGATGACGCCGTCATACGCGGCGTACGCCTTGGCGTAGGCCAGGCAGTCGCGTTCGCCCCGGTCCCAGTACTTCTTCTCGATGTAGTCCATGAGGGGCTGGTCGTGGGGATGGACCATGAGCGGCACGTTGGCCGCGGCGCACGCCTCCATGATCTCCATGAGCTTGCCGTGGTCGTGTACGCCGATGCCCGGCATGTGCGGGTAGTCCCGGCCGGTGTCCACCACCATGAACACCTTGAAGGCGGCGATGCCCTGCTGCGCGAGCTTGGGGATCTCTTCCGGGATGGTGCCGGCGGGATTGACGTTGAAGTCGATGATGGCTTCGCGTTCGTAGACTCCGAACAACTGTTCGAGGCGCGGCACCGTGTTGGGCGGCGGCGTCACGTTGGGCATGGCCACGGAGGTGGTGACCCCGCCGGCGGCGCACTGCATGGTCGCCGTGTGGATGTTCTCCTTGTATGCGTAGCCGCCCGGCTCGCCGCCCTCGCGGTGGTGCGAGTGCATGTCCACCGCGCCGGGGATGAGCGCCAGGTTGGTGGCGTCCACCACCTCGGCGGCCTCGGGCTCGGCGCCGGGCTGGTAGATCCCGGCGATGGAGCCGTTCTGGATGCCCACCGAACCCCGGTAGCGTTGGTCGGCGGTGATGATGTCGGCGTTGGAAACAAGCACGTCCAGCATGGAAGTTCTCCTTGGTTGTTGTCGGCGTCCTTCTGTCTGGCTTGGCGCTACGCTCGGGACGAACGGCTTTACACGGTCGTCTCTTCCGTTCGTCCCGAGCCCTGCGACAGGCTCGGCACAGGCTCCGCGAAGCGACGGGACGCCGGCGAAAGTTCTACTGTTGTCGCAGCAACCGCGACAACGTCGCGTAGTCGCGCGACACCGGAAATGCCGGATACCGTTTGACGATGGCCTCCGGCGGGTTGAACAACACGCCGCGGTCGGCGGTGCGCAGCATGCTCAGGTCGTTGTAGGAGTCCCCCGCCGCCACCACGCGAAAGCCGATCTGCTTGAACGCCTTCACGGCTTTGCGCTTGCCGTCCTTCTGGCGGAGGATGTAGTTTGCGATGTACCCCGACCGGCTCACCGTGAGCCAGTTGCACAGCAGCGTCGGGTTGCCGAGCTTTCGGATCAGCGGCATGGCGAACTCGTAGTAGGTGTCGGACAGCAACACCACCTGGAAGTCCCGGTAGAGGTCGTCGAGGAAGTCCCCGGCCCCGGGCAGCGGCTCCATGCCCGCGATGACGCCCTGGATGTCCGCCAGCCGGATGCGGTTCTTCCGGAGCACCTTCAGGCGGTGCTGCATGAGTTGGTCGTAGTCGGAGATGTCGCGCGTGGTGAGCCGCAGGTCGTCGTTGTGGAAATGCTCGGCGACCGCGATCCAGATCTCCGGCAGGAGGACGCCCTCCAGGTCCAAACAGCAGATTTGCATGGTATCGCTACGTCCCGGTTGAATTCCGAGCACCCGCGAGGGCGTCGGGACTAGGAGTGGCCGGCGGGGCGCCGCAGGCCCGAAACGGCAGGGTAGCACAACGCCCGACGGGAACAAAACCGCGGCCAGATCGCGTCACAACTCACCGAGCAACCACGATCGAATCGTCACCCCCGCGAAACAGGCTGTGTCAGAACTCCACTCGGAGTTGGCGCCCACGCCCCGAATCGTCATTGATATGAATATAAAACTTGTTCAATGATTTCTGGGCGTTACGGAATCCCTCTACACCCCGATGAGTCATTCCCGCGGAAGCGGGAATCCAGGCGGGGTGGGGGCGGGCAATGAAGTCGCCACAACCCCTCCACCCGTGGATTCCCGCTTTCGCGGGAATGACGATTCGTAACTTCTCTGCCTCGATGGGTTGCCACAGCCTGTTCGCGGGAACTGTTCGGAAGAAGGACGTTCCGGGTTGGCGGCGCCCGCGCCGCGGACCCGTCCTTGACAGCTTCGCGGACCCCGTGTCAAGGAAAACTCTCGTCGACCCCATCGAAACCGAACGAAACAAACCCGACAGGAGGAACACGATGAGCATCAACCTCGCAACGGTGGACATCCCCGCCGACGACGGCCAGTCCATGGGCCTCTACGTGGCCGCGCCCGACGGCGACGGCCGGAAGCCCGCGCTGCTGGTGATCATGGAGATCTTCGGCGTCAACGCGCACATGAAGGACGTGACGGAACGCTTCGCCAACGAAGGCTACGTGGCCGTGTCGCCGGATCTCTACTATCGCCTGGACGAGCGCGTCATCCCCAACACCGACCGTGACGGCGCCTTCGCCGCCCGCGGCACCCTCTATGACACCAAGGTGGTGGAGGACCTCAACCGGGCCATCGCCTACGCCAAGGGACGGGACGACGTGGACCCGGACCGGGTGGGGATCATCGGCTACTGCTTCGGCGGCCGGGTGTCGTGGATGGCGGCGTGCAACTGCCCGGGGCTCGCATGCAGCAGCCTGTACTACGGCGGCCAGATCGCCGGCGGCCAGCGCGGCGAGAAGAGCCCGGTGGAGCCGGTGACCCAGGGGAACAACATCAAGATCCCCATGCAGTGCGTGTGGGGCGGCCAGGACCAGGGCATCCCGCAGGAGGCTCGCGACGCCATCGAGTCGACGCTCAAGGCCAACGACGTGGACTACGAGTGGCACCTCTACCAGGACGCGGGCCACGCGTTCTTCTGCGACGACCGCCCGAGCTACCACGAGGCATCCGCCAAGGACGTCTGGCCCAAGACCCTGGCGTTTCTGGCCCGGCACCTGAAGGGGTAGGACCGGGTAGCGAGCAACCATCCGAGGAGGCACGCGCCAATGGCAACGAAGGAATACAAGACCGTACTGGTGGAGAAGGAAGACGGCATCACCTGGGCGATCCTCAACCGCCCGGAGAAGCGCAACGCCATGAACCCGCAGCTCCACTTCGACATGTACGACGTGGTGACCGAAGCCGAGGGGGACCCGGAGACCCAGGTCATGGTCATCACCGGGGCGGGCAATAGCTGGTGCGCCGGCATGGACCTCAAGGAGTTCTTCCGCGAAGGCGACCAGAACCCGGAGTTCCAGCGGCAGGTGGGCTGGGCCAGCCAGGAATGGCGCTGGCGCAAGCTCTTCACCTTCCCCAAGCCGACCATCGCCATGGTGAACGGCTACTGCTTCGGCGGCGCCTTCAGCCCCATGATCGCATGCGACTTCGCCATCGCCGCCGAAGACGCGATCTTCGGGCTTTCCGAGGTCAACTGGGGCATTCTGCCCGGCGGCCTCGTGAGCCGTGTCGTCACCGACGTGTTGAGCCTGCGCGACGGCCTGTACCACGCCATGACCGGCGATCCGTTCGACGGGCGGAAGGCGGCCGAGATGCGGCTGGTCAACTACGCGGTGCCGGCGGACCAGCTTCGGGACGAGACCGTGAAGCTGGCGAAGAAGCTCATGGAGAAGAACCCCTGGGCGCTGCGGGCCACCAAGCAGGCCTACAAGCTGGTGCGCGGCATGGACTACTCCCAGGCCGAGGACTACCTCGCGGCCAAGGGTGCCCAGATCAAGATGCAGGACCGGGAGAGCGGCTACGACGAAGGGATCAAGCAGTTCATCGACGACAAGACCTACAAGCCCGGCTTCGGTCCCATGGCGCGCGCCGGCAAGGGTTCGTGACACGTCGCGTTCAACCGCGCCTTGACTCCGGCAACCCGACTGCATAAAGTTGGCGGAATCTCAATCACTTGAACGTTCCAAGGAGGTACACGTTTAATGGCAACGAAAGAGTACAAGACCGTGCTTGTGGAGAAGGAGGACGGCCTCACCTGGGTCATCCTCAACCGTCCGGAGAAGCGCAACGCCATGAGCCCGCAGCTTCACTTCGACATGTACGACGCGGTGACCGAGGCCGAGGGGGACCCCGAGACCCAGGTCATGGTCATCACCGGAGCGGGCAATAGCTGGTGCGCAGGGCAGGACCTGAAGGAGTACTTCCGCGAGGGCGACAAGAACCCGGCGATGCGCCGCCACGCGAGCTGGTGCAGCCAGGAGTGGCGCTGGCGCAAACTCTTCACCTTTCCCAAGCCCACCATCGCCATGGTCAACGGCTTCTGCTTCGGCGGCGCCTTCACCCCGCTGGTGGCGTGTGACTTCGCCATCGCCGCGGACGACGCCGTCTTCGGGCTTTCCGAGGTCAACTGGGGCATCCTCCCCGGCGGCCTCGTGAGCCGGGTGGTCACGGACATGCTGTCGCTGCGCGACGGCCTCTACCACGCCATGACCGGCGATCCCTTCGACGGCAAGAAGGCCGCGGAGATGCGGCTGGTCAACTACTCGGTGCCGGCGGACCAGCTTCGGGACGAGACCGTCAAGCTGGCGAAGAAGCTCATGGAGAAGAACCCGTGGGCCCTGCGTGCCACCAAGCAGGCCTACAAGCTCGTGCGCAACATGGACTACTCCCAGGCGGAGGACTACCTCGCCGCCAAGGGCGCGCAGATCAAGCTGCAGGACCGGGAGAGCGGCTACGACGAGGGCATCAAGCAGTTCATCGACGACAAGACCTACAAGCCCGGGTTCGGCCCCATGGCCCGGGTCAACAAGGCTTCCTAGCCGGCAAGACGGCAGGCGTCACGGTCATGAAGGCGGGGCATCGGCCCGGCAGTGCCCGGGCCGATGCCCCAAGAGCCGGAAGACGGCATTCACAGAATCGAGGAGGGAGCAAGCGATGAAGTCAACCTTACACGTGCTTTCCACATGCGCCGTGCTGGTGCTCGCACTGCTGCTCGCGACGCCGGCGATGGCCGCGGACAAACCGTTCTATCAAGGCAAGACCCTGAGGCTGGTGATCGACTTCTCGGCGGGCGGCCCCACCGACATCGAGTGCCGCATCTACGCACGGCATCTGAAGAAACACCTGAAGGGCGATCCCACCATCGTGGTCATGAGCAAGCCGGGTGGCGGCGGTACGCTGGCCATGAACTGGATTTACGAACGCGCACGCCGGAACGGCACGGTCATGGGCTGCCAGACCGCCAGCGGCCGCTACCAGGAGTGGTTTGTCGGCGATCCCAAGTCCGTGGGCCTGCGGGCCAACATGGAGGAGATCATCCCGGTCATGTTCACCCCCGTGGTGAGCGTGGGCGTGGTGTCGACGAAGCTCGATCCCCCGTACAAGCAGCTCGGGGACCTCAAGAAAGCCAAGAACCTTACCGTGGGCGGTTTTCGCGCGGACAGCAGCAAGGACCTCAAGTTCCGCGCTCTGTTCGACCTGGCGGGCGTGAACTACAAGTACGTCACCGGGTACCAGGGATCTGCCGGCCTCCTGGCCGCGTTTCTGCGCGACGAGATCAACTACGTGGACGGCAGCACCCCGTTCTACCTGACGCGGGTCAAGCCCATCGCCGTCGACAAGGGCGAGGCTTCGCCCCTGTGGTATGGCAGCGACGCGAACATTCCCGCCATTGCTCCGGGTGTGCCCGCGCGGGATTTCGTCAAGCAGCTTTCCGGCAAGGATCCGGAGGGACCGTTGTGGCAGCTCTTCCAGATCCTGAGCAGCTACCGCCAGATCCTGGCACCGCCGGGCGTGCCCAAAGCGGCAGTCGATGCGATGCGGGGGGCCTTCGCGAGCATGAGCAAGGACCCGGAGTTTCTCGCGGAGTACAAGAAAACAGTGGGTATCGAGCCGCAGATGCTGACCACCCCCAAGGGCATCGAGAACGCCATGAAGCCGTGGACCACCGCGGGTGACGAGATGAAGCAGTTCCGGCTCAAGTACGTCGAGCAGGGCCGCAAGCAGGCGGGCTCGAAATAGACCATCCACCGGTTCCCGTTGCCGGACCGCACCGGTCCGGCAACGGGAACCACAACCCAAGCCACGTCATCACCGAGGCTGACACGCAATGCTAGAGGCAGCCCACCAGGCACTCCTGGGAATCTTGTCTTGGCCGGCCTTCGGCTATCTCCTGCTTGGCATCGGCCTGGGCGTTTTCTTCGGCATGGTGCCGGGGCTGTCCGGGCTCTCGGGCATGGCCATCCTCTTGCCCTTCACCTTCGACCTCGGACCCTACGAGGCGATGGCGCTGCTCATGGGCATGTACGCCATCACGTCCACCGCGGACACCATCTCATCGGTGCTCCTGGGGGTTCCGGGCACGGCCGGTTCCCAAGCCACCATTATGGACGGCTATCCGCTGGCCAAGAAGGGGGAGGCGGCCCGGGCCTTCGGCGCCGCCTACACGGTGTCGGCTTTTGGCGGGGTGGTGGGCGCCGCCCTGTTGGTCCTCTCGATTCCGATCCTGAGTCCGCTGGTGCTTTCCTTCGGCGCCCCCGAGTTCTTTCTCCTGGGTGTCCTGGGCATGGCCATGGTGGGCGCTCTGAGCGGCAACGCTCCGGCCAAGGGCATACTCGTGGGGCTGTTCGCCCTGCAGCTCTCCATGATGGGTTATTCGCCGCAGGACGGCATTCCGCGCTACTGGTTCAACACCCCCTATCTCCTGGAAGGGCTCCCCATCGTTCCGTGCGTGCTGGGCCTTTTCTCGCTGCCCGAAGTCGTGGAGCTGGCGGTGCGCCGAGGCACCCTCGCCGAGGTGCCGGAGATGGGCAAGGGCATGTGGGACGGCGTGCGCGACGCGGTGCGGAACTGGTGGCTGGCGCTCCGGTGCGCGGTGATCGGCGCCTACGTCGGCTTCATTCCCGGCCTCGGCGCGAGCATCGTCGATTGGGTGGCATACGGCCACGCGGTGCAGTCCAACAAGGATCCCGAGGCCGAGTTCGGCAAGGGCGAGATACGCGGGGTGATCGCGCCGGAGAGCGCCAACAACGCCATGAAGGGCGGCTCGCTGATCCCGACCATCGCTTTCGGCGTCCCGGGAAGCGCCACCATGGCGATCCTGCTGGGCGCCTTCCTGATTCACGGAATCTACCCGGGGCCGGAACTCCTGAGCACGCGTCTCGACGTCACATTCTCGGTGATATGGGCGTTGGTCATCGCCAACATCATTACCGCCGTCGTGTTGATGGGCTGCACCAGCCAGTTGGCCAAGGTCACCACCATCCGTGGGAGCCTCATCATCCCCATCATCCTGGTGCTGGTGTTCATGGGCTCGTGGATGGCTACGCAGGACCTGGGCGACTGGGTCGTGCTGGTTTGCGCGGGAGCGTTGGGTTACCTCATGAAGCGCTGGGGCTGGCCGCGACCGCCCATCGCCCTCGGGATCGTCCTGGGTCCCATCATGGAACGCTATCTCGACATCGCCGTCAGCCGTTACGGCTGGTCGTGGGTGTGGCAGCGCCCCATCGTCGTCATCCTGATCCTCGTGACCCTGGCGACCGTGTTTTACGCAACCCGGAGCCAGTCGCGCCAACAACAGGCCGAGTAATGATGCGCCTTACGTGCGGTTAGACTGTCGAGGTTCTTGATGGCTACACCAAGGGTTCGTGAACACTACGTCGAAAGCCTCTTCATCCTCCTGCTGGCGGTGGTCTTCGCCGCGGCGGTGTTCACGGCCAGGGTATGGCCCTGGAAGACCGCGTTGTTCCCCGTGCTCATCGGGGTTGCCGGCTGCATCCTCGCGGCGGTTCTTGCGCTGTGGACCGGAGTGAGGGGAGGGGACGCGCCTACTCCCGGCGATGCGGGAGGGGCGGCTGACATCTTCCTCGACGTGAACCTGCGGAGCGGCGAAGCGCTCGTCCGCACCGCGGTCATTGCCCTGTGGATACTGGGAATCATCGCGGGCACGTGGCTCCTGGGCCAGATGATCGCCCTGCCGCTGTTCGTCTTCCTGTACCTGAAACTGGGTTCCGGCGAGAGTTGGGTCATCTCCGTGGGCCTCACCGCGTGCATCACCGCCTTTCTCTATGGCGTGTTCGACCAGGTCATCCACGCGTCGTGGTACGAGGGGGAGCTGTGGCGCGCCCTCGGCATCGAGATGTTCTAGGGAATTCCGGAGAGAATTGAAAACATGACGACCGAAGGCACCGAGAGAACCACCATCCGTCCGGCGGCCGACCTGCTGCACGCCAAGAGCCTGGCCATCGTGGGCGCCTCGCCCAAGGGCAATTGGCCGAACCTGCTCTTCCACAGTCTCAAGGCCGCGGAGTTCCCCGGCAACGTGTTCCTGATCAACCCCAACTACGAGGAACTCTGGGACGCGCCGTGCTATCCGAGCCTCGAGGCGCTTCCGGAGCCGCCCGACCACCTGCTGATGCTGGTGCCCAGCCGGGCGGTGATCCCGACCCTCAGGCAGGCGGCGCCCCTGGGAGTCAAGGCCGCCACCATCTACAGCGCCGGCTTCGGCGAGGGCACCGATCCCAAGAGCCACGAGCGCGGCCGTGAGCTGGCCGAGTTCTGCGAGGAGAGCGGCATCGTCTGCTGCGGGCCCAACTGCATGGGCGCTGCTTCGGTCAACCAGCGCATGATGACCTACGCGCAGCGCCAGCCGCTCCTCAGTCCCGGCCCCGTGGCCGCCGTGTTCCAGAGCGGCGGCTCCCTGGGCAACTGGATGAAGGGCGCGGCGGAGCGCGGCGTCGGCTTCAGCTACGCCATCTCCAGCGGCAACGAGGTGAGCCTGGACGTGGTCGACTACATGTCCTTCCTCATCGACGACGACGCGACGAAGATCATCGTGCTCATGGTGGAAGGCATCCGCCGTCCGAACATGTTCCTGGAGACGGCCGCCCGGGCGCTGGAGGCCGACAAGCCCCTCATCGTGGTCAAGCTCGGCCGCTCGGAGCTGGGCAAGCGCCAGGCCATCTCGCACACGGGCTCGCTGGCGGGGGACGACGAGGTCTTCTCGGCGGCGTGCGACCGCTACGGCATGGTGCGGTGCCACAGCCTGGAGGACTTGACCGAGATGACCCTGGCCTTCCTGCCGGGGCGGCGCCCCCGGGGCGGGCGCGCCGCCATCGTGGTCAACTCGGGCGGCATGAAGGGCATCCTGCTGGACCACATCGAGGAGGTGGGGATCGAGCTGGCCACCCTGAGCGATGCGTCCAACCAGGCGCTGCGCCCGCTCATCCCCGACGACCTGGTGGTGGAGAATCCGCTGGAGTGCGGCGTGGCCGGCTTCGGCAACGAGAACACCTTCGCCGAGATCGTGCGCATCCATGCCGAGGACGACGGCGTGGACCTGCTGGCCATCCACGGCGAGCTGCCGCGCTTCGGCGAAAAGCGCAACCCGGACCTGCTGAAGAACATCTCCCGGAGCATCGACAAGCCCATCGTGGCACACGCACGCTCCACGTACAGCCTCATGGACGAGAGCCGCGCCTTCCAGGAAGCCTCGGAAATACCGCACCTGCAAGGCATCAAGGCCACGCTGCGGGCACTCAACGGGCTCGGCGCCTACGGCCGGCGCCGGCGCCTGGGAGTCCCGGCGATGCCCGCCGCCGACGGCAGGCCGGACGACCTGGAGGGGGTCGGCTGGCAACAGCGTCTGGCCGCGCACGGCCTGACGCCGCCGCGGGAGGCGGTGGCGGACAGCCCGGCGGAAGCCGCGGCCCGGGCCGGGGAGATGGGCTTCCCCGCGGTGCTGAAGCTCCACTCGCCCGAGGTGGTGCACAAGACCGAGGTGGGCGGCGTGGTGCTGGGCCTCGATTCGGCGGAACGGGTGGAGCAGGCGGGAGCGGAGCTGTTGGCCAAGGGGCCGGCCGGGTCGAAGCTGCTGGTTCAGGAGATGGTCGGCGGCACCGAGGTCATTCTGGGAGCCCGCGTGGACCCGCAGTACGGGCCGTTCGTCATGGTGGGCCTGGGCGGCATCTTCGTGGAGGTGCTGAAGGACGTGGCGTTGCGTCTCATTCCGGTCACCACCGGGGACGCGCATGCCATGCTCCGCCAACTCAAGGGCTACAGGGTCCTCGAAGGCGTACGCGGGGAGGGGCCGCGCGACGTCGACGCGCTGATCCGGGCCATCACCGGCCTGTCCGCCCTGTTTGCCGCGCACCGGGGACACCTCAGCGACCTGGAGATCAATCCGCTGATGGTGCGGGAGGCGGGCGCGGGAGTGGCCGCGGTGGACGTGCGCATCGTCCGCAGCTCGTAGTAGCGGCGCCGTCCGGCGCTCCGTATCCGCGGGGCGCCGGCGTCGTCCATCCGTTTCAACAGAGCAGGCAGGTATCGAGGGAAAGTCGCGCCCGGCCCCAAGGCCGGCGCGTGCGCACGGCGGGGTGTACCCGTCACGGAACGCATGACCCTTCTCGAAAAGTCCGCGGTGACGTTGATGGCGGGTTCGTGGGCCATTTCCGCCACGATCCTGCTGCTGCCCTTCGTGGACGTGGAATACAACCGGCTGGCGGTGGCGGCCGGCATCTACTTCGCGAGCCAGCTCGTCTTCTGGGCCGGCTGCGCCATCGGCGGCCGCGAACTCGTGCGGCGTTACCGGGAACGGTTCCCCTGGCTGTCATGGGTCAACCGGCTCGGGGAAAGGCGCTGACGGCCGGGCAGGTGTTGATCGACGGACAGGACGTGGCCGGCCTGAGGGCCGCGGAACGGAACATTGCCATGGTGTTTCAGTCCTACGCGCTCTACCCCCACATGACCGTTCGCCAGAAAACAGCGCGTGGCGGTGGCCCGGGCGCCGACCCCGAGGCCAGGATCAAGGAGCTTGCTGCCGAGGTGCGGTCGAAGCTCAAGATGAAGTAGGGTAGGGACGGTGCTGTCAACGGCAACGGACGGGGTCCGCGTCACGCGGGTCCCGTCCGTTGCCTGGTTGGTCAGGCCTTGGTGCCGGCCTGGCGTGGTGCGTGATCAGCTCTCGAAGTCCGGATATCCCACCGCGGCGGCCTTCTCCTTGTAGTCCTTCACCAACTCCTCCCGGTCCACCTCGTGCCGCCAGATGGCCTCGGTGAAGCTCCACAGCAGGAACGGGTGCGCGCCCATGGCATACAGGCTGCCGTAGTCGCGCCGCTCCAGGGCGCGCCGTTCCTCGGGCGTGAATTCGAGGCGTTCGCCCTTTTCCCACTGGGCGACGAAGCCCGGCGGGTTCTCCACGTAGGCTTCTTCCGCGGCCTGGTTCATGTTGACCACGTGCATGAACTTGTTCACCAGGTACTTGCTCACAGGCCCGCTCCCTCTTCCTTTTGCTCCCACGCGAAGAACGGCACCGCCGGGAACCCCGCGTCCAGTCCCTCCGCGTGTGTCGGGGACGCCCCCTTGGCCACGCCCATGGCCATGAGGAAGTTCAGGAAGCCCATGGTCATGTTGCCCGAGGGGACCATTTGCTCCAGGTTGCAGTCGCGCGCGGCCGCGTCGATGTCGCCGGTGGCGATCCAGCCCACGGCGCGGGCGTCGAAGTCCGCGTCCATCAGGCGCCGCTCGAACTGCTTGGGGCCGCCGACCTCCAGCGACAGGTGGCCGCTCACCAGGACGCCGACGCGCTTGCCGTCGGGCATGCCGTCGATGACCGAGCGGATGGCCTGTCCGACCTCGTAGAAGCGGCGGGCGGTGGGCAGCGGCGGTGCGATGCAGTTGGTCAGGATGGGGACGATGGGGATGTCCATCTCCGGCCGGACGAACATCATCGGCACCACGATGGAGTGGTCCACCGTCAGCTCGCTGGAATAGGCGAAGTCCACGCCGCGCTCGTAGGCGCCCTCCAGGAGCCGGTTGCACATCTCCAGGTCGCCCGCCAGGTCGCACTCCGGCAGGCCGAACTCCCGCACCTCGTCGTAGAAGGTGCCGTGGAACTTGTCCATCCTGCCGATCATGAAGGCCGGCATGTTGTCCATGAAGAACTGGTGCAGGTGGTCGTTGCCGATGGTGATGAGCACGTCCGGCTTGTGCCGCGCCAGGGTCGCGCGCATCATCGCGATCCGTTCCTGCACCTTGGCCGCCCCCGGCGGCTGCTGCGCCTGCTGGAACAGCTTGGGCATGAACGGGTTGTGGGTGATGCCGAGCATGGTGACGAGTTGCGCCATGGAGTCCTGTCCTCTCGTTGGGGGTATCCTGAACAAACTCGAAGATACAGGAAACTATCAGCCTGTCCTTCTTGTGGCAATTCACGGAAGAGAACCGGTCCCCCTGATCGTCATTCCCGCGGAACAGGCGGTGTCAAAGCACCTCGGGTGGAAACGTTACGAATACGTCATCCCCGCGAAACAGGGTGTCAAGACTCGCGCGGCAGCCACTTCACAGAATGTCATTCCCGCGAAAGCGGGAATCCAGGAGTGGAGAGGGGCCAGACGGGTGTATTCCCCACCTCGCCCCGCCTGGATTCCCGCTTTCGCGGGAATGACGACTTGAGGGGTCTCTGCCTCGGGAGTTTTGCCAGAGCCTGGGAAGCGGGAATCCAGGGGTGGCGAAGGGTGTCAGCCCAACGTCGGGTCCAGCACGATCTTGCCGACGATCCCGCCCCGTTCCAGCAGCTCGTGCGCCTCCTTTACGCGCTCCAGCGGCATGGTGCGGTCGATGATGGCCCGGACCGCGCCCCGGCCGGCCAGCGACAGGGCGAGCTCCACGTCCTTGCGGGTAGCGCCGGGCTGCCCGATGATGCGGATGCGCCTGAGGTAGAGCCGCTTCACGTCGAGCGGCACGGTGCCGCCGCCGTGGGCGCCCGCGGTCACCAGGCGGCCGGCGAAGGCGAGGCTGTTGAACGCCCCCGGCCAGAGCGTCGGGTCGGCGATGTTCTCGAACAGCACGTCGACGCCGTGGCGGTCTGTGATGCGCAGCACTTCCTTCTCCAGGTCCTGCTGCCGGTAGTTGACGGCGAACTCGGCGCCGTAGCCGAGCGCGCCCTCGGCCCTGGAATCGGTCCCGGCCGCGGCGATGACGCGCGCGCCCAGGTGCCGGGCGATCTGAACGCCGCAACTGCCCAGGGCCCCCGCCGCGCCCATGATCAGCACCCACTCGTCCTTCTCGAGCTTCGCGTGGTTGAGCAGCAGGTTGATGGCCGTGGGGAAGTGGCGCGTGACCACCGAGGCTTCACCGAAAGACAGGTTGTCGGGGATCGGGAAGACGTTCTCCGCCGGCACGGTCACGTACTCCGCGTACCCGCCCCAGCGGTCCAGCCCGAGGTGCCTGCTCCGGGGGCACGAGTCCTCCCGGCCCATGAGACAGAAGCGGCACTCCCCGCAGCGGATGGAGGCCACCACCGCCACCCGTTCGCCGGAGCGGGCGGACGTCGCGCCGTCGCCGGTGGCCACCACCAAACCCGCGGGGTCGGTGCCGAGCACCACCGGGAAGCGCAGGTCGGTGCGGTAAAGGCCCTGCCGCACCGCGATGTCCAGCGTCTGATTGACAGAAACCGAGTGTACCTCGATCAGCACCTCTCCCGCCGCGGGGGAGGGGACGGGAAGCTGCTCCATCCGCATCACGTCGACGTCGCCGAACTCCCGTACGACGATGGCCTTCATGGTAGTCTGCATCCGTGCGCCTCTGGTGTTGTGTCTCACAAACAAATTTACAAATCTGCTTGTCTTTTTGCCGTCGGCTGCGTTCCTCTTCCTCGCGTCAAGCCCGGGGCGACGCAACGCAGCCGACGGCGAAAAAGACCGGCAAATG
>CAZFIU010000032.1:0-47769 GCA_964519455.1 uncultured Syntrophobacterales bacterium | reverse complement strand
GCACCCCCCCACCTGGTTTCCCGCTTTGGGGGTATTGACGATTCTGGGGGTTGTTGCCCCTCCAAGATGGTGTTTTGAGACAGGCTGGAAAGCGGGAATCCAGGGGCGGTGGAGCGGGGCAATCGTGGGTGTTTGACACCCGCGGATCGGGGAGAAATATTGATTCAGCGTCATTCGCGGCGCCACGGGAGGCAAGCGTGATCGATCAGCAACTACTCGACATCCTGGCATGTCCCGAGACTCATGAACCTGTTGCCCTGGCCGACGAGGCGCTGGTCAACACCGTCAACCGGAGGATCGAAGCCGGACAGCTCTTGAACCGCGCCGGCGACAAGGTGACCGAACCCATCGACGGCGGGCTCGTTCGCGAGGACGGCCGCTACCTCTACGCCATCCGCGAAGATATCCCCATCATGCTGGTGGAGCAGGCGATTCCCCTGGACGACATCGGCGACGAGGGCTGACCGGTCCGTTCCGACCTTGACCTCTTTCCCCCTATGGGCTAGTCGTTTCCTCTCCGTGCCGGAGTGGTGGAATTGGTAGACGCGCTGGACTCAAAATCCAGTAGGGGCAACCCTGTGGGGGTTCGAGTCCCCCCTCCGGCACCAAGCGCTCGCATCAAATATCCTGTCGACGGAGGTGACCCATGAGCATCCAGTTGTATTACGCGCCCGTTACTTGCGCGATGGCGCCCTACATCACGTTGACCGAGGCGGGGGCGGACTTCGAGGTCAAGGCCCTGAACTTCCGGGCGGGACAGAACCGCACCGAGGACTACATGAAGCTCAACCCCAAGCACAAGGTGCCGCTCCTGGTGGTGGACGGGAAGACGTTGACCGAGAACGTCGCCATCCAGGTCTGGATCGCGCGCCGCTTTCCGGAGGCGAAGCTGCTGCCGTCGGATCCCTGGGACGAGGTCAAGGCGATCTCGATCATGTCGTGGTGTGCGTCGGGCATCCACCCGTACCTGAGCCGCATCAACTCGCCCGCCAAGGTGTGCGACCTGGCGGCCAGCGAGGAGAGCGTGTCCCGCATCGCGGCCGAGTTCCTGGCCGAGACCAACGGCATCGCCGAGGCAATGCTGGAGGGGCGCGAGTACTTCTTCGACCACTTCGCCGCGCCTGACGCGCACTTCTTCTGGTGCGTGCGCCGCAGCACCCAGTTCAACATCGACCTGGAGCCCTACCCCAACGTCCGGGCGCATTTCGCGCGCATGCAGACGCGCCCCAGCGTCCGGAGACTGCTGGCCTTCGAAAAGGAAACGCAGCAGTCGTTCGCGGCGTGAATTCTGGTTGCGGAATTTGGAGACGGGCGGGTTGGAAACCCGCCCGTCTCTCTATCGGTTCAAGCAGCCGACTGGTCCTTCTCGATGACGAAGTCGATCGTGTAGTCGAGGCAGGCTAGAAGGCGGACCATCTGATCGATGGATTTCTTGTAGTTGGTGGGGTCGAGGAGCCGGTAAATTTGAGCAGGGGAGGTCGCAAGCCTGCGCGCTAGTTCCCGCTTGGGCAGCTTCGAGTCCTTGAGCAACGTCCTCGCCTTCAACGTCAGTCTGTAGAGCGTGATCTCCCGCTTGTAGTCGGGGTCCTTGTTGTAGTTCAGGAAGTCATCCATGTGGACGCTGTCTTCCTCGCCTGATTCCAGGATATAAGTGATCGCCTCGCTACCGAGTTCACGGTCGACGTAGACTTCCTTCACCCCGTTCGTCCTGGAGGGCACGAGGTCGAGTTTCGTGAAGGGGAACGTCAACGAACCCTTTCCCGTCTCGATCGCGAAGCACCGGCGGCGATTATTGGCTGTCACGCTCTTGATGGTCACAGCTTCCCCTCCTGTCTCAACCCTCGGAGTATCTGCATGACGCGACGATCGACTCTGCCGGTCATTGTTTCCCAGCCTTGAAGGTCAAACTTCGCCACCATTTCTCCATCCCGATAGATGTGCACATGGGGAGGGTTGTGGTCTCCCTTGGCCGTAAAGAAGATGTAGCCACCTCTTCTGATTCGCCCCATGTTCAAGCCCGTACGTAACCTGTACCATGTGAGGTACTAGTAAGCAAGGGCGGCTCGCGCTGGTGCCACGACCATTCACCGAAACGCTCTACGTCGTTTTTTCGTCGCTTGCCGGCCTTGCGCGCACCAGCCATGCGCCCAGGGCGGGCAGCAGCACCACGGCGGCGATCATGTTCACCAGGAACATGAACATCATCACGATGCCCATGTCGGCCTGGAACTTGAGCGGGGCGACGCACCAGGTGCCCACGCCGGCGGCCAGGGTGAGGCCGGTGAGCACCACGCCGGCGCCGGTGATGTTGAGGGTGCGCTCGTAGGCGGTGGCGAAGTCGAGCCCTTCTTCCAGGTGGGTGCGCAGCCGCCCGTAGATGTAGATGGCGTAGTCCACGCCGATCCCCACCCCCAGGGCCACCACCGGCAGGGTCGAGATCTTGAGGCCGATCTCCAGGACCGCCATGAGCCCGTAGGCCAGGAGCGACACCGCGGCCAGCGGCACGATGATGCACACCGTGGCGGCCACCGAGCGGAACGACAGCAGGCACAGCAGGATGACCCCGGCGAAGACGTAGCCCAGGATCGGGAACTGCGACGCGTCCACCTCCTCGTTGGTGGCGGCCATGACGCCGACGTTGCCGCCGGCGAGCCGGAAGCGGATGCGCTCCACGGTGTTGTGGCGCTGGAAGTCCTTGGTGGCGTCGACCACGCGCTGGATGGTCTCGGCCTTGTGGTCGGTGGTGTAGATGCGCACCGGCAGCACGCTGCAATCGTTGTTGATGAGTCCGCTGCTGGTGGGCACCGGCGAGACCGACTGCACCAGGCTGTGGCGGTTCCGCGGCAGCGTGCGCCACTTGAGGTTGCCTTCGTTCCAGCCGGCGTTGATGCCGCGCGCGACGCTGGCCAGGCTCACCACGGACTGGACCCCCTCGACGTTGCGCACGTGCCAGGTGAACTCGTCCAGGGTGGTGAGCACGTCGTAGTCGATGCAGCCGTCCGGCACGGTCTCCGCGAACACCGTGAGCACGTCGACGCCGATCTTGAAGCGCTCGGTGATGACCGCGATGTCGCGGTTGTACACCGACTCCGCGCGCAGCTCGGGCACGCCCTGGTGGCTGTCGCCCACCTTGACCTGCACCGCGTAGAACGCCCCCACGGACACCAGCACCGCGGCCAGTCCCACCGTCACCGCCGCGGGTCCCCGGTGCGCCAGCCGCGCCACCCTCGACCACAACGGCCGCAGCACGCCGTCGCGCCTGGCGGCGGCCTGTCGCTGGGCCTCGCTCATGCGGAAGTACGACAGCAGCACCGGCAGCAGCGCCAGGTTGGTCAGGATGATCGCGACGATGCCGAGGCTGGCGGTGATGGCCGTCTCCCGGATGACCTGCACCTCGATGAACGAGATGGTGATGAAGCCCACCGAGTCCGACGCGAGCGCCACCGCGCCCGGCAGCAGCAGGCGCCGGAAGCTCCTCCGCGCCGCGTCGATGCCGGCGGCGCCCGCCACCACCTCGGCGCGCACCGCGCTCACCATCTGCACCCCGTGACTGACCCCCACCGCGAACACCAGGAAGGGTACGAGGATGGACATGGGGTCGATGCCGAAGCCCAGGGCTGTGACGGTGCCGAGCTGCCACACCACCGCCACCAGCGAGCACACCAGCGGCGGAATGGTCAGCGGCACCGACCGGGTATAGAGGTACACGAACAGGGCGGTGATCAGGAACGTGATGCCGAAGAAGGCGATGACCCGCGCGGCGCCCGCGGCGACATCGCCCACGAGCTTGGCGAAGCCGATGACGTGAACGCGCACGGGGCCGCTCGCCTGCGCCTTGGCGCGGATCTCTTCGAGCTGGCGCGCGACGTCGAGGTAGTCGAGCCGCTGGCCGGTGTTGGGGTCGAACTCCTGCAGCCGCCCGCTGACGATGGCGCCGGTGAAGTCGTTGGCCACCAGCCTGCCGACCACGCCGGCCTTGATGGCGTTCTCGCGCACCCGGGCGAGGCCGGCCTCGGTGGGCTTGAAGCTCGCCGGCAGCACGTTGCCCGCGATGACCCCGTCCTCCACCACCTCGATGTAGCGCACGTTGGGGGTGAGGATGGAGAAGACCTGGGTGCGGTCGATGCCGGGCAGGAAGAACATCGCGTCGGTGACCTGCTTCAGCACGGCGAAGAACTCGGGGGTGAACATGTCCCCTTCTTGCGCCGTGATCGCGATCACCACCTGGTCGGCGCTGCCGAACTGATCCTGGTGCTTGAGGAAGGTCTGCATGTACTCGTGCTTGAGGGGCACGAGCTTGAAGAACCCGGCATCCACGCGCAACTGCGCCGCGAACCAGCCCATGGCGAGGGTGACGAGCGCGAAGACGGCGATGACGATTCCGCGCCGGGTGAACAGACAACGCTCGAGGAAGGCGCTGAAGGGGTTGGGTGGGGCGGTATCGGGTGCGTCCGGCATGGGCGGCTACTCGGGCTTGGGAAGCGATTCCAGGCCGGACAGGTGCCGGACGCCGAACTCTCCGGTCAACAGCACGCCGCCGTCCGCCAGGGCCAGCGCGGACGCGATGCCCTGGCGCGAGGGAAGGCGTGTGGTGGACACGCTGCGGCCGTCGTCCCGGCTGGTGAGGATGACCCCTTCGAGGCCGGTGAACAGCAGGTGGCCTGACGGCAGGCGGACCGCGTCCGTGAGGGTCGCGGTGGTGTGCGTGGCTACCCGCGTCCAGCTCGCGCCCGCGTCCTCGGAGCGGAAGAGATGTCCGCGGAGCCCCAGCAGCAGGAGGTGGTCCGCGTCCAGCACCAGGGCGCCGTACCACGATCCGGTGTAGGGCGAGTCCAGCTCGCGCCACGTAGCGCCGCCGTCGTCGGAGCGGTACACGACGCCGGCCTCCGCGGCGAGGAACAGGCGTTGCGCGCCCGCGGGCACGATCTCGTTCAGGTGGAAGTCGTCCTGGCTGATGGCGCGGGAGGTCCAGGTGGCGCCGCCGTCACGCGTGGCCAGGAAATAGCCGTAGGCACCCACGGCGAAGCCGGTCTCCTTGTCCCGGAACCACACGTCCAGCAAAGGCCGCTCCTCTTCGGGCGCGCGGTGCACCAGCCGCCAGGTGTCGCCGGCGTCGTCGGTGCGGAGGATCACCGCGTCATGCCCCACCGCCCAGCCTGTGGCGTCGTCGTGCATGTGTATCGCGGTGAGGAGGGCGCGGACGGGTACTTGTGCCTGCTTCCAGGTGTCGCCGTCTTCGGAGAGGAGGATGTGGCCGCGCTGGCCCACGGCGATGACGCGGTCACCGGCCGTGGCCGCGTCCAGCAGCAGGGTGGTCGCGGCCAGCGGCGCCTGGACGGCCGGTCGGGTGTCTCCGGCTGCCTGAGCGGTCAGCCACAACAGCAGGCTTGCCAGCAGCAGGGCTGCCGAGGTCCAACGACGACAATGTATGCGTAAACAAAGCAAGCTGCGTCAAGACTCGCGCGGGAAGAACATCACGGATACGTCATCCCCGCGAAAGCTGGAAGGTGGATTCCCGCCTTCCGGCTGTATCAGAACTCATGAGGCAACGGCCCCCCGAATCGTCATTCCCGCGGAAGCGGGAATCCATGGGTGGGGAGGGGGCAACCAGGCGTATTCCCCGCCTCACCCCACCTGGATTCCCGCTTCCGCGGGAATGACGTATTGGGAACGTCTCCGCCTCAAGAGTCTTGACACGGTCTGTTCCGCGGGGTTGACGTTCCGGGGGGCGGTGCTGTTGCCAGCTTGAGTGGAGTTTTGACACAGCCTGTCCCGCGGGAATGACGTATCCGTTGGTCCGGGAGAGTCCTCCGGCCGTCGGTCTCACCGCCTTCCCGCGCGGCGCAGGGATGACGGCTTGAAGTCCCTGTCCTTGAAGGTGATGTCGTAGGTGCACATGGGGAACTCGTTGTCGAGGCCCAGGGCGAGGTAGCGGCCGGCCTGCAGGTCGTGGTGCACCTCCAGGGTCGGCCATATCAACGGCTTCTCGTAGAAGTTGATGACGTGGCCCTCGGAGACGCGCCAGAGCTGGTCGCGGTTGTCGTATATGTCCGCCAGCAGGATCTGCCAGGAGTCTTCGTCGATGTAGAAGGTCCGCCGCTTGTAGAGGTGGCTCGCGCCCTCCTTGAGGGTCGCGTCCACGATCCATACCCGGTGCAGCTCGTAGCGCATATGCTCCGGGTTGACGTGCAGCGGCTTGATGATGTCGTCGAAGGAGAGCTTGTCGCTGTGCGCGCGGTAGGCGTTGTACGGCACGTACATCTCGCGCTTGCCCACGAGCTTCCAGTCGTAGCGGTCGATGGCGCCGTTGAACATGTCGAACTGGTCCGCGGTGCGCAGCCCGTCCGAGGTGGTGCCCGGGTTGTCGTAGGCGATGTTGGGGGCGCGACGCACGCGCCGCTGACCCGGATTGTAGGTCCAGGCGCTGCGCGGCTCCCGCGCCTGATTCATGGTCTCGTGCACCAGCACGATGTCTCCCGCCAGCCGCGCGGGCGCGGTCACCCGCTGCTTGAACAGGATCATGGTGTTGCCGAGCCTCTCCACGGTCATGCCCGGCAGCGAGTAGCGCACGTTCACGTCCACCGCGTACTTGACCAGCGTGTAGTCGCCGCCGCGGGTGACCGCCGCCTGGCCCAGGGTGCACGCCACGGTTTCGCCGCGATAGCGCAGGAGATGGTTCCAGATCACCTCCTGCCCGTTCTTCGGGATGGGGAACGGAATGCCGATGACCGCGCCGTCGACCCCGTTGCCGTCGTCCACGAGCTTCGTGACCGCGGCGATCTTGCGGGTGGCGTCATAGATGCGCTGCGGCGCCGAGGCGCTGCGGCGGGTGGGGTACACCGGCAGCTTGTACGACGGGTAGGTCTCCAGCAGACGCTGATGTCCCGTGGAGAGCTTGTCCCGGTACTTGTCCAGGTTGGACTGGTCGATGACGAAGAGCGGCTTGTCGCCGGCGTAGGGGTCCGGATGGTGGTCGCCGAGCTGGTAGCCGGCCGGAGGCTTGGTGATGCCACCGGTCCACTCGGGGATGGTGCCGTCGGCGTTGCCGGCGCGCTCCGCCCCGAGCGGGGTCAGGTCCTTGCCGAGCCGTGCGATATCGTTCGCGGAAAGCTCCGCGGACACCGGAGAGACGAGCGCGCACGCCAGGACGAGCGCGGTTCCCAATCGAATCGTGATTGCTTTCATTTTCATGGCGCCTAGAAGGAGTACTTGACCGTCGCGGTGACGAAATCCCGGTCCCTCAATGAGTTCCTGCTACCGGCATACTGGGTGTAGCTGACATCGAACTGCCAACGGCTGAGATAATCGGCGCCAAGGCCGAGGGTGAGCGCGGTGCGGCCCTCCACGAACGGGCCGCTGGGCGCCGGGCTGTTGCCGCTGACGTCGTGCCCGAACCGCAGGTACGGGAACAGGTTCACCGCTCCGACCGCCCGGTTGTAGTCGAGTCGAGCCGCCAGCCGGTAGCCCCAGGAAGTGGCGTCGGCGTCGTTGGGGTCATAGCTGTCACCTTTCCCGACCGAGCCGGCGGGGCTCTCCAAGGGCTGGTCGTTCGGAGTCAACTCCCCGGAGGGCACACCCTTGCCGGACGGCATGTCATGCACGTGCATCACCGCCAGTTCCGTGACGAATGCCCCGCCGTCCGCGCCCAGAAGCGGGCCGAACACCTTGGTGGCGGTGGCCTGGCCCTGGCTCACGTCGCGCCGGACGTAGCCTTCGGTGTCCACGTCGTACTGTTCGTTCATGGTGTTTTCCTGGATGCAGGCAAAGCCAGCCAAGGGGTTTTTAGCGCTCCGCCGAAGACAGTCAGTGAACGGTTGCAGGGCATTGGCGAATATCTTGCGTTCAGCGAATTGCAGCGGCGCTTTACGGCGATAAGAGTACTCGCCCTGCAACGCCAGACCTGTCGTCCCGAGCGTGGTGTTGAAGCTGATGCCGTAGAGCTGGATGTCCTCCGGATACTCGATGAAGTAGTACCCGCGTTCGGCGTAGGCGTCGATACCGGCGGCTTGAGGGGCGCCTGTCTCAAGTTTCCCGATATCTTCCGCGACCTTCATTGCGATGGCGCCGCATTCCGGACTGGCACCTGCGGAAGGACAGCCCGCTTTACTCAAGGCCTGTTGGACGGCGACGGGGCCGATCTCTCCGGCTGCCGTCCGGGCTACGGCCCCGATAGTCCCGGCAGCGAACAAGCCTTGCATTGCATCATCCGCGGTTCCGGTGTGCGCGCGGACCACCGGCAGGCGGCTGTGGTAGTTCATGAAATAGAAACCGAACTCGGTGTTGTTCAGTGGCTCTGCCAGATAACGGAAAGCGAGTCCCCATTGGCCCGAATCAGGGGGGTCGTCGTCGTACGGTCTGCGATCCGCAATCAGGAAATCACGGTCCGGTGCAAGGATCGGGTTCAAGTCGCGGGCGACGGAAGTCCGCGAAAAGATGAGGAAAGGATTCTTCGTGGGGTCAGCGATCAGCCCCATGTCGCCGAGATCCAATCCGGGCAAGGCGATCACCGCGTGTTCCGCGCCCGGACCCACGTAGTCGGTGGTCGAGAAGAAGCTGCCCACCGGGTCGATCTCGGTCTTTTCCCAGCCGATCTGGTAGAAACCCTCCATCGTAAGGTTGAAATTCCCCGCCACCGACGCCGAAACCAGGGGGACTCCCAGCAATGCCTCGCGCAATTCGGAACCCGGAACCCTGAGCTTGCTCACGTCGAACGGGTTGACGGCGTTGATGCCGTTCTGGATGAACGTGCTCTCGCCCCAGTTGAGGACATGGTTGCCAAGCCGAACATCGAGCGTGGCGTCACCGAGGTCGAAGGCCCCGGTCACGTAGGCGTCGAGCACGTCGATGTCCTTGCCGATCAGGGCCTTCGCATCGTCCGACAGGGGCGTGCGCGCCCGCGTACCGTTTTCGTTCTCGATGTCGTAGAGTCCGCTGGCGCGAACGAAGAGCCCGATATTCCTGTAGCCGATGTCGAGTTCACTGGTAAACTTGAAGGCATTGCTGACGATGCCGCGATCGTAGTTGAGATTGCCGTCGTTGTCGTTGGCCTTTTTGCTTTGTGCCTGATCGCGATCCGCCACGCGAAAGGTCACACCGTAGGAGAGGGTCGTGTCCAGGCTCGCCTCGACCTCGCCCGAGCTGAGGTCCACCGCCCCTGCCTGGCTTGGCCACAAGAAGAAACAGAAGGCAAGCACCGACACCGACCGCGCTATATGACTACCAACCAGTTTCGACATCATGCGTCGCGAATACCATCATGCGTTGCGCTCTGTCAAGTTTGTGGTCTTCCGTGCGTAACGCTTTTGATATTGATCAGCTAAGAATGAGAATCCTATGAAGCGGCGCTGTGGATTGAACCATGTCCTATAGACCTCAGGACGGATTTTTCCGCAAGGCCAAACGCGAGGGCTACCGCTCGCGCGCGGCTTACAAGCTGCTGGAGATGAATCAGCGGTTCCGTGTGATCCGCGCCGGGCAGGTGGTCGTGGACCTGGGCGCGGCGCCGGGCGGGTGGCTACAGGTGGCGGCCGAGCTTGCGGGGCCGCGCGGGCGGGTGTTGGGCTTCGACTTGCAGCCCATCCAGCCCCTGTCCGGAGCGCACGTCAACGCGTTCGAGCTGGACTTGCTGGCTCCGCGGGCGGTGGAACGGATCCGCGCGCTGGCGGACGGGGCCGTGGATTGTGTCCTCTCGGACATGGCGCCGCGCCTGTCCGGCATTCGCGACGCTGATAACGAACGCGCGTTGGAGCTTACCCGCGTGGCCTTCGACATTGCCCGTGCAATCCTGAAACCGCGTGGCTCGTTCCTGTTCAAGACCTTCACCGGAGTGGATACGGAGGCCCTGCTGAAGGAGATGGCGGGCTGCTTTCAGACCGCGCAGCGGGTGCGGTCCGCGGCCACACGCAAGGGCTCGTCGGAGATCTACGTGGTGGCCAGGGGCTTCAAGGCCGGCCGTTAGCGTCAATGTTGAAGAAGCTGGAAACCTGGAGAGGCCCGGGAGGCAAGCGGGATGTGGTTTGGAACGCGGAGGGGGATTGTTAAGGAAGGCCACTGTAGGTGAGGTCAAGCGGCGGTATAGGGTTATCGCGAACCTTACGAATCGTCGTTCCCGCGAAAGCGGGAATCCAGGGGTGGAGAGGGGCCGACTGGCCGGTGTCCCTGCCCGTGCCCCGCCTGGATTCCCGCTTTCGCGGGAATGACGATTTGTAGAGTGCGCGTCAGATCGTTCTTCACAAACTTCTTCGCAACATTGGGGTTAGCGTTAGCGTCCCCGTCCTATTCCACGGTGACGCTCTTGGCGAGGTTTCGCGGCTGGTCCACGTCGGTGCCCCGGTGCACGGCGATGTGGTAGGCGAGGAGCTGCATGGGAATGGTCAGCACGACCGGGGCGAGGTGGTAGGGGACCTTCGGGACTACCAGCGTGGACTCCGGCGCCAGGGTTTCGTCGGGTTCGTCGATGACGGTGATGAGCTTGCCGCCCCGTGCCTCCACTTCCTTCAGGTTGCCCAGGGTCTTCGGATAGTAGTGGTCCCGAGTCAGGATCATCACCACCGGCATGTCCTCGTCGATGAGGGCGATGGGGCCGTGCTTCATCTCGCCCGCGGGGTATCCCTCGGCGTGGATATACGAGATCTCTTTCAGCTTCAGAGCGCCTTCCAGGGCGATGGGGTAGTTGATGCCCCGGCCCAGGTAGAGCACGTCGCCGGCGTGGCTCAGTCCGTGAGCCAGTTCGGCGATGGCATCCTCCAGCTTGAGCGCCGCCTCGATCCAGCCGGGCAGCCGCAAGGCGTCCTCCAGGAGCCGCGTCGCCTGTCCGGGCGTGATCCGGCCGTTCAGACGACCCAACCGGACCGCCAGCAGGTAGAGCGCGGTGAGCTGGGTGGTGAAGGCCTTGGTGCTGGCCACGCTGATTTCCGGGCCTGCGTGCGTGTAGAAGACGCCGTCGGACTTCCGCGCCAGGGACGAGTCCACCACGTTGCAGACGGAGACGGCGTGGGCGCCTTGCCGCCGGCCCACTTCCAGGGACGCCAGCGTGTCGGCGGTCTCGCCCGACTGGCTCACCAGCACGAGCAGCGAATCCGCTCCCAGGATCGGGGTGCGGTGGCGAAACTCCGAGCCGTAGTCCACCTCGGCCGGGATGCGCGCCAGCTCCTCGATCAGGAACTTGCCCACCAATGCCGCGTGCCATGCGGTGCCGCAGCCCACCAGGTGGATCCTGCGCGTGCGCGCCAACCGCTCCGCGGTGAGGTCCAGCTCGGCCACTTCGACGGCGCCGGATTCGAGGACGATGCGACCGCGCAAGGTGTCGGTGACGGCCTGGGGCTGTTCGTGGATCTCCTTCAGCATGAAGTGGCGGTAGCCGCCTTTCTGGGCGGCCACGGTGTCCCAGGTGATCCGCTTGGTGGGGCGGGCGACCGAGTGCGCCGTGGAGTCGAGGATGCGGAAGCCGCCGGCCCGGACCTCGGCGATCTCGCCGTCTTCCAGGAAGGCCACGTCGCGGGTGTACTCCAGCAGCGCCGGGATGTCCGAGGCGATGAAGGTCTCGCCGTCGCCTGCGCCCAAAACGATGGGTGAGGCGTTCTTGGCGACGATGAGCCGTTGTGGCTCGCGTTGGCTGAGGAACACCAGGGCGTAGGAACCGTGGATCTCGCGGATAGTCTCGCGCACCGCGTCGAGCAGATCGACCCCCCGCGCGGTCTTTTCCTCGGTCAGATGGGCGACGAGCTCGGTGTCGGTATCCGAGTTGAGCGCCGCGCCGCGTTCGAGCAAGGCGTGCTTGAGCTCCAGGTAGTTCTCGATGATGCCGTTGTGCACCACCACCGTGTCGCCGGCGCGGTGCGGGTGGGCGTTGGCCTCGGTTGGGCCGCCGTGGGTGGCCCAACGGGTGTGGCCGATGCCGGCGTGCCCATCGATGGGCGCGCTCGCGAGAAGCGTCTCAAGCCGGGCGAGCTTGCCCTCGGCGCGCCGCAGCGCGATGCCGCCGCCGTTCAGGACGGCGATGCCCGCCGAGTCGTAGCCCCGGTATTCCAGCTTCCGCAGGCTGTCGATGAGCACCGGGGCGGCGTCGCGCCCGCCGATATATCCGACGATTCCGCACATGGGTCGTTAACTCTTCGCATTTCCGATGGGTTCCGCATGGACGTCAACGGATTGCACATGGACGTCATTCGCGCGAAACAGGCCGTGTCAAAACTCCGCTCAGATACGAAATGTTACCAACACCCCATACCGTCATTCCCGCGAAAGCGGGAATCCAGGGGTGGTGCGGCGGGGAATACGGCCGTATGGCCCCTCCCAACCCCTGGATTCCCGCTTTCGCGGGAATGACGTTTCGGGGGGCCGTGCCATTCCGTGTTCGTCTGGGGTTTTGACACAGCCTGTTTCGCGGGAATGACGTCCTTTGATGCTGGTGTCCATGCGCCATCCCGCTACTTGCTCTTCCGCGCGCGGAACCGGGCGACCCACCCCTCCTTGTGCTGCTGGGGTGTGCGGCTCACGGCCAGGGCGCCGGCGGGCACGTCCTTGGTGATGGTGGAGCCGGCGCCGATGTAGGCGTCGTCGCCCACCGTCACCGGAGCCACGAGCTGGGTGTCGCTGCCCACCTGCACCCGGTCGCCGATGGTGGTGCGGTGCTTGGCGAAGCCGTCGTAGTTGCAGGTGATGGTGCCCGCGCCGATGTTGGACTCCCGTCCGAGATCGGTGTCGCCGATGTAGCTCAAGTGGCTGGCCTTGGTCCCTTCTCCCACGGACGAGTTCTTTACCTCCACGAAGTTGCCGATGTGGACGTCGCGCTTGAGCACGGTGCCGGGGCGCAGGTGCGCGAACGGGCCGATGCTCACGCCCTCCTCGACGTCGCAGCCGTCCAGCACCACCGAGAAGCGCAGGTGGACGGCGTCCGCCAGGCGCACGTCGGTGAGGTAGGCGCTGCCGTCGATCCGGCATCCCGCGCCCACCACGGTGCGGCCCAGCAGGTGGCTGTTGGGGCCGATAACCGTATCCTCGCCGATGACGGCCGCGGCGTCGATAAAGGTGGTGTCCGGGTCCTTGAGGGTCACGCCGCGCTCCATCCACTTGCGGTTGATGTCCCTCTGCAAAGCCTTTTCCATCCAGGCGAGCTCCTCTCTGTTGTTCACGCCCCGGAATTCACGCGCATCGTCGAGGGTGACGCTGCCGACGCGGGCCTCCATCCGGGCGGCGAAGCCGGCGATGTCCGGCAGATAGTATTCTCCCTGGTGGTTGCGGTTGTCGAGGGCGGCCAGGGCAGCCCGGAGGAAATCGGCTGATGCCAGGTAGAGGCCGACGTTGATCTCCCGGACGGCCCGCTGCGCCTCGGTGGCGTCCCGTTCCTCCACCACCCCGGTGATGCCGCCGCCGGGGCCGCGCAGGATGCGTCCGTAGCCCCGGGAGTCCTCCAGGGAAGCCACGGCCAGGGTCAAGTCGAAGCCCCCGGACCGATGCGCTTCCAGCATTCGGGAAAGGCTTTGGCGCGACAACCGCGGCACGTCACCGTTGAGAATCAGCAGGTCGCCGCGGAAGCCGCCCAGAGCGTCGACCGCGCACCGGGCCGCATGACCCGTGCCCAACTGCTCGGGCTGGAGCACCCAGACCGACGGGTCCAGGGCGGGGAAGGCTTCCCGGATGCGCTCGTCCCCGTGCCCTACGACCACGCGTACGGCCTCGGGTTCGAGCCCCGCGCACGCGTCCAGCACGTGGGCCAGCAACGGCCTGCCGCCCAGAAGGTGCAGCACCTTGGGCAAGGCGGACCGCATCCGCTTGCCCTGGCCCGCGGCCAGGATGATGACGCCAAGGCCCCGCATGAGCAGGATAAACTATAACCCAAGGGAGGGTCCCCCGCCAGAGAGTTCGGTGTGGCGGCGAAACCGGCCCGTACATTGACAAGCACGTGATTTTCCAATAACTCTTATCGTACTTCGAAGCCTCTCCCCGTCATTCCCGCGAAGCTTGTCCCCGACACCGATCGGGGAGCGGGAATCCACAACGTGCGCGTACCGGAGAGGGTTCAATCCGCTGAAGGTGGTCATTTCGTATGAAAGAGGAGTCCGGTTGGTACTACTTCATGGAGATCGTCACCAAGCCCGACAACATTCCCATCGTGGGCATGCTGATTCTCGTCCTGTTCTTTACCTGGGTCGGCCTGAAACAGGCCCTGAAGAACGACAAGCTGATCGATGAGGGCCGAGAGGACGAAATCCCTGACCAGATGTGGAAGTAGACGTCGAGGCTGGGGGTCCCTGGCGGTCCTGGTCCTTGTTGCGGTCCTGAGCATTCACGGAGAAGCGCGATCCGCCCTGGAGGACGAAGAGTCCTGGCCGGAAGCACGAAGGGAACTGGCCGCGGGCAAGCTGACGGACGCCTGGGACAAGCTGCGGAAGCTGCTTGAGCGCTACCCGGAAGAGCCCCAGCTCCTGCAGGTGGCGGGCTTGGCGGCTCTCAAGCGCGGCGAACGCGAGGCGGCGTTGGCGCACGTGAGGAAGGCCGTGACCCTGGCACCGGACGACGCCGAGGCGTTGACGCTGCTGGGCTGGCTTGACATGGAGGTCGCGGGCGACGTCGAGACGGCCATCGAGTCGTACCGCAAGGCGGCCGCGCTCAAGCCCGACGTGCCCGAGGTCCACAACAACCTGGGCGTCGCGCTCAAGCACAAGGGTGACCTGGAGCCGGCCGTCGGGAGCTTCTCGCGCGCCCTGGAGTTGAACCCGGACTTCGCCCAGGCGGCCAGCAACCGCGGCTGGACCTACGTGGACCAGGGCAAGTGGCGGGAGGCGAGGGCGGACTTCGAAAAGAGCCTGGCTCTTCAGCCGGACGATGAGGCCGCCCTGTACGGCCTCGCGCGGGTGCGCAAGGAACTGCGCGACTATTCCGGAGCCCAGGAAGCCCTGACCCGGCTCAGCGGACAGTCGGGAAACTTCGTCTATTGGCTCGAATGGGCCGTGGTCGGTCTGGTGCGATACTACTGGGTGTTTCTGCTGCTGGTTTTGGGTATGTTCTTCTATTTCCGGTACAAGGCAAGAAGAAGGGTGAAGGTCGATGGCTGAAGCCAAGAAACGCAAGGGCACGGCGCTCCTGGCCGTGATGAACGAGAACTGCACCAGTTGCGCCGGCGCGCCGCTGTGCGAGGTCCACTGCCCGGTGGACGACTGCATCAACCTCCTCTACGAGGAGATGCCCGGCGGCGGCCTCAAACCCTATCGGGTGTGGGTCGACAACGAGAAGTGCATCGGCTGCCAGATGTGCTACAGCGACGACCTCACCAAGATCCACGAGCACAAGAACACCGGCCAGATCTACTTCGAGTACGGCAACCGCATGTACGACGGCGACAAGAAGCCCCTGGAGAAGGAGCAGGAGCCCAAGAAGAGCGAGCTCCAGCTCATCGGCACCGACTCCGAGGACCGCCTCGACAAGAAGATCTGCCCCTGGGACGCCATCCGCATGGTCGAGTACGAGGACGCCCTCGAACTCTCCAAGCTCTACTACGACCCCGAGCTCATCTCCACCGAAGACGGCGTCTACTCCATCGACGACAAGGGCAAGGAAGAGCTGGAAGACCGGCAGATGGAGGGGTTCTAGCCTTCACCTTCCGTTTCGTATCAGGAGTGCTCGCGTCGCGGCTGGTCGCCGCTCAGATCACCTTGTTCAGCGGGTACTCCAGTATCCCCACCGCGCCGTTGCGCATGAGCTCGGGGATGAGTTCGCGCACCACGTCCTCGGCGATGACGCTCTCCACGGAGAACCACTTCTTGCCGCCCAGCGCGGGGGTGTCGTAGAGCGTCGCGACGGTGGGGGCGGTGAGGCTGGGGATCAGGTCGACGATCTTCCGGAGGTCTTCCTCCTTCACGTTCATCTTGATGCCGACCTTGTGCTCGGCGGCCAGGGCGCCCTGGAGGAGCATGCTGATCTGCTCGATCTTGGCGCGTTTCCACGAGTCCTTCCACGCGTCCTTGTTTGCGATGAGCTGGGGCGCGGACTCCAGCAGGTCGGTGACGATGCGCAGGCCGTGGGCGCGGATGGTGCCGCCGGTCTCGGTCACCTCGACGATGGCGTCGGCCAGGCCTTCGGCGGCCTTGGCCTCGGTGGCGCCCCAGGAGAACTCCACGTCCACCGGCGTGTCGTGCGACTCGAACAAGCGCCGGGTGAAGTTGACCATCTCGGTGGCGACCTTCTTGCCCTTGAGGTCCTCGATCTTCTGCACGGGCGAGTCGTGAGGCACGGCCAGTACCCAGCGGGTCGGGCGGAAGCTCGTCTTGGCGTAGATCAGCTCGGTGATGTACTCGACCTGGGAATCGTTCTCCTGGATCCAGTCCTTGCCGGTGATGCCGGCGTCGAGCGTGCCGTCCTCCACGTAGCGGGACATCTCCTGGGCGCGCACCACGCTGCAGGTGAGCGAGTCGTCGTCGATGGACGGGAAATAGCTCCGGTTCATGCCGGTGATCTTCCAGCCCGACTTGCGGAACAGCTCGATGGTAGAGTTCTCCAGGCTCCCCTTGGGAAGCCCCAGCTTGAGTTGCTTCACTTGTTGTAGACCTCCTCGGGGTTGAAGACCTTCTCCTCGCACACCTCCCAGTCCTCGCCGGCATCGCGGCGGAAGAAGCAGGTGCGGTAACCCAGGTGGCAAGCGGCGCCGTGCTGGACGATCTTCAGGATCACAGTGTCGTTGTCGCAGTCCACCAGGATGTCCTTGACATCCTGGAAGTGGCCCGATTCCTCGCCCTTGAGCCAGAGCTTGTCGCGGGAACGGCTGTAGTAATGGGCCTTGCCGGTCTCGCGGGTGAGGTTGAAAGCCTGCTCGTTCATGTAGGCGAGCATGAGCACGTCCAGGGTCTCGTGGTCCTGCACCACCACCGGGACGATGCCTCCGCCCTTGGCAAAATCGATGCTCTCCATTCGGGTCTGTACCCCCTTCTTGAAACTGTCTGCGGGATTGCGTTGGTTCCGGAACTCTTTGGACCCGCGCTGGCGGGGATCCGGCAGGCGGCTGGATTGACAAGCGCGGCCTATGCAGACACGAAATAAACCATACAAAGGTGGGGCGCGCAAACGGACGCGCGGAGACCTGTTTTCAACGCACTGGGAGCCGGTGAAATGAATGAGTTCGTCGTTGTCTACATCACGGCATCAGGAGAAAACGCGGGCGATCTGGCCGGCGCGCTGGTGCGGGAGAAGCTCGCCGCCTGCGTCAACCGCATTCCGGGGGTGGAGTCCACCTACACCTGGGAGGGCCGGGTGGAGCGGGACACCGAGGACCTCCTCATCGTCAAGACCCGCGCCGACCTGTTCGACCGACTCAAGGAGCGGGTGCAGGCGCTCCACGGCTACGATGTGCCCGAGATCATCGCGGTGCCCATCGTGGAGGGGAGCGAGAGCTACCTGGAGTGGATGGGGGTGGTCCTGTCGAAGGAGTAGGGTCCTTGCGAGGTCGTCTACGCTATTCGCGGTGAGAAGTGGAGCCTGGTTCTACCAACCTTGCGGCCTGCCGGAAGTCGCTCCGGGGAAGACCGAGGAGCACCTCATCATTCAACCCGTAACGCGTGACCTCGAATGACTCGGACGCTTCGAGTTCTCGTATCGGTGGCAGGTCGATATCGAAAGGGAAAAGGTGAGGACCCCGTACCAAGCCGGGGACCGGCTGCGGCTTCCTGTCTTTGGCGACGAGGCTGGCCTGGATCGTCCAGATGCTGAGGGAAAGGTCTGCGATGGTGTGTTTAGCAGCTCCGCGATAGATTCCCTTCTCGTTGGTCTCCACCAGTACGCCCCAATCAATGAATGCCCGCAGTACACGTCGCGCGGCGCGGGATACGGTCTCACGTTCGCCCAACTGTTCTCGGACACGGCGCTGGACCTGTGCGGCGGCGGCGGTTCCCTGTAAGCGAAGCAGCCGTCCGGTCGCCTCGGCGACGGTACCAAAGAAGGGGTAGACGGCCATGCACATACACCAATGCACCAGGATACGGTCCTTCGCCTGCAACCGTTGAAGAAGTTCCAGACCCTTGTCACGAAGCGGTTGAAGCTCCGCTGGAACCGTTACCCAGACCTTTGTAAGGATCGTAATGGCCTTGTCCCGGTTGCCCCTTTTGGGATTGTTTCCTACCGATAGCCGGTCTTTCAGATGTTCCTTCAGGGCATCAAATATCTCGTCGGTGGAACATCCGGCAAGGACGAGGTTTGTCGTGTATTCCAGCCAATCGAGTTGGATACGCTGACTGAAGCCGATCTGTTGGCTCCGCTTCATACCGCCGTCCGCTCAATCTGCACCATCGGCACCACGACTTCTTCGAGAGAAACGCCACCGTGTCCCACGACACGCTCGCCTTCTCGAACGAAAGCCGACCGACCCGGAGCCAGCAAGCCCAGAAAGTCTTCGGGAAGCCCCAGGGCGGGCCAAGAGATTGCGTCCGGGTATAGTTGCTTCACCCGATCACGCAGCGTCGGATCGGGATAAACGCGCACCCGCTCGCCCCGAAGGTCGGCGATAGCACCCTCGGCGGGGCGGCCGATGCCTTCCGCCTCGATGTTTCCATGATCAGAGGTCAGAAAGACCGCAAATCCGCCGTCCAGGAGGGCATCCAACAGTCCGGCCATGAACCCTTCACTGGCCCACTGGCGAACTTGGTTGTGCATTCCCGCCGTGCCAAGCTCCATGCCGTGCATGATCCTGTCGACCTTGTCGACAACCAGGCCGAGAACGCAAATCTCGGGCCTGGACAGAAATTCACGAATGTCGGCGATAGGACCGTCGCCCAAGCCCTTGACATAGCCTGCTTCTCGCTCCGCAAGGCCCTGATCTACCCAGAACCGACTCCACGAGGACGCTTCCTTGTCGGTGGTGCGGATGCTCGAAGAAAAGTAGAGGGGCAGCTTTCCGGCGAAGATTGCCTGTCGGGATACTGACGTGATCGTTGGGATCCAGGCGAACACCGCGCTTTCACGAAAGCGAAGCTGCGGCCTCTGGGTCGCGAGAACGTTCCGGAGCACGGTCCATTGATCGATCGCGAGGCCGTCGACGACGATGAGCGCCGCCTTGCCCGCGGGGGCGTCTTCGAGACGCCGGGCGAGGTAACGTGGCAGATGGTGCACCATCACCGGCGGGTCCGGAGGTTGGTTGTGCAGACCCGCGTAGCGCCGCTCCACCCAGGCAAGAAAGGCATCGTCCACCTTTGCGCGAAGCGCGACAACCGGGCCGCTCAAGTCCAATCGCCTTGTGGAGGCCGTTTCCCACCAGAGGACTCCGAGTTCCGACCAGCGATAGGCGAACGCCGACCACTCGTGATGCCGCGCCTCTGGACCGGGCACCGTGTCGTTGGCGGTCCGTATAAGGCCCTCAATGCGCCGCAGTTTGTCCGCCTCGGGATCAGTCCGGATCCCGGCTATTACCCATTTCTTCGACAGCTTGTCGCTGGAGTTGTGGGATATCGGGCGCAGCAAACCCTCGATAAACAGATTGTCGATATAGACGCGAGTGTCCTCGTGGTCGAAGGGGATGTCTGGCGGTCCGTCGAACCTGAAACCGTAGGGTTCGCTCTTGTCGTGCAGGTTTTCATTAGCGTCGGCCGCTAAACGGTCGAGAAACAGGGGCCAGCGCTCCTGAAGAAACGAGAAGAAGGCTTCTCGGTCCGGCACGATCCTCTCCAAAGGCCAGGAGTCGAAAGCTCTGCTTTGCCGTAGTACTTGCACCAAGCGACCATCCAGAAGACACGGTAGATGCTGCCCCTTGTAGTGTTTGCGCAACAGGACACGAAGCAGCTCGGCCGGGGTCTTGATGAGCGAAGGGTCGAGATTGAACACGTGCAACAGCGCGAAGTCCTTCGTTGCGTCGTCTCCGATAGGACTTGGTCTGTGCAGTTGCCGTGCCAGATAGAGCGCATCCAGGTCGCCTCGGTCGAGCATCGCGATGACTGGATAGCTGAGTTCAGGAAACAGGTCACCCAGGTTGAAGGAAAGCCGTCGGCCGATCTGCAGAAGGTCGTCAGGCAAGGCGGCCAGTTCATCGCTCTGCTCACGCAGGACGACGATGAGATCGCTGCCACCGCCGCTGTCCGAGCAGGAACGGAATCTGGCTTCGTAGGTGAAACGGAAAACGACGGGGTCGTCATACGGAACGAGCTCGAAACCCCTTTGGCGGATAGCCTCGAGGAGCGCCTCCTCCAACAGCAATCCGTCTGGATCGGCCACCAAGGTGATTCGGGCGACCCGAGGCGTGAACTCCTGCAGAATTTGGTCGCGCCAGTCAGGCACCTTCTTGCCCGCCGCTCACGCTGCCCCCGAGCGCGTCACCGCCTGATCGTACCAGAGCATGAGCTTCTGGTCCTCTTGTAGGACAGCTTCCGGGATCTTTTCCGCGACCGAGATGATGGTGTCGTAGTCCTGATCCTGGTAGGCCTTGAAGAATCCGGCGCGAACCGCCTCAAGCCGGAAAAGTTTGAGCCGTTTCTGCGGGGATCGTCGGTACTCGTCGAACTCGCGCAGCAGGACGCGGGTGCGGTGCATCTCCACGTCGGCGGCCTTGTTGGGATCGGGTACGTACCAGCGGCCTTTGGCTTTCGCTCGGAGGGTCGGGTGGCCCTTGGGCAGGTTGCGTAGTTCCTTGAAGTTGGTCGATAGGTAACCGTGTATCTGACTCGGCACGTCACCGACGCCGTCGTAGTCCAGGAAATTCTGCTCCAGCATCTCGGACAGTTCGGGCAGTCTCTCGTGTTTTCGCCAACCAGCGATTTCTTGGAGGAACTGCGGGTGGATGTCCTGGAAGGACTGTGGTTTTCGGCTCAATTGCCGCTTGAGCCATTGGATGGCGGAAGATTCGTCGACGACGAAAATTTCGAGTTGTACCACTTCCTCGGCGGCCAGACGCTTCTTGTCATATTCTGCGACTTGGTCCGGGAGAAAGATCATGCCGTCGCGTTCCGGGAAGCGCTGGGCGAGCCCGGTTAGGAACTCGCCAACGGACAAGGGCACCGTCACGTTGCGGAGGACGTGGAAGGCGACCATGCGGTCGAAGAGGAGGTGAGGCTGGCGCTCGTTGACCACCTCGACCCGGCCATCCCTCGCCACAAATACGGGCAGTTGGCCGAGGTGGGTGCGGAGGAAATCCCAGACGCCGTCCTCTGTGCCTTTCTTCAACTCGAAGCGATCTTCCAAACCGTCGTTGGGCTTGTAGGCGGAGATCACGAGATCCTGTTTGACCGCGGTGCTGGTGACCTGCCGGTACGAGCCCTGTCGCTTGTCCATCGTGCGCACGTCGGCGACGACGAAGCCGGCCGCGAGCATGGCTTCCTGGATTGCTGTCCAGATGGCGTTCCTAGAATTGTGGAAGACGACCGTGATCCAGCGTCCGGGCTTCAGGACTCGCCAATACTTTTCGAAACAGCGCTGCATCAGGCGCTGGTATTCGGGAAGCCCCTTCCCCTTGAAGCGGTCGACGATGGCCTCCGGTACTGCGTTGGTCAGCACGCGATGCCAGGATTCGACCAGGAAGTTGAGGTCGGCATAGTAGATGTTCTCGCCGAAGGGCGGGTCGGTGAAGATATAGTCCACTGATTGGTTGGGTATGCCGAGGGATGCCGTCGTGCTTGCGGTCACGACGCATCCTGAATGCTCTTGAGCACGTGGGGTGTCAAATGCCTTGATTAGCCGGGACCGTTTGTTTTCAAGGTTGTATCTCGGGGAGACTTCGGAGATCTGTGATGCGATGTAATAGACACCAGTAAGCTGACGATTCACTTGAGAGTAGTGCGTAGGACCGTAGCGGTTGAGGATCGACATTCCCCAGACAGCCTGCTCCACAAAGTAGAGCAGCATGTGGCGAATGCGGAAGTCAGGATGGGCGTTTGCCCGGCGCCACATTGCCGCCAATGCGTGGGCGGCACGGGGAAGAAAGAAATGATGTGCAGAGTTCACGCCCTTCGGCGCTAACCGAGAGCCATGGGACATGTTGTCCACAGGTAGCCGGTTCGTCGGGATTTCCGCTGGGAGCGGAAGCTCGGCGATGCGCCGGATAAGCTCGCGATCATCGGCGTCGGGCTGCTTTTCGGATGTCCCACCGTTTACCGTGTACCAGATCAACGACGGTCGAAGAGCAATATGTCTCCACACGTCACCGGTAGCAGGGTCCGCGTCCGTTTCGAGTATACGTTCCAGCTTGTTTTTGTTCAGTTGGACATCGCAGCGGGGGCATGGAAACGTGTCTTTCACCCGTCCGGTCGTTCGGTCCAATGCCTCTTCGACAAACTCAATCTCCCCCGCGCATTCAGGACAGCTGAACACTTGGCTCCAAACGGTGTAGTCGATCCGTCCCTTGGTCTGGCCGTCGGTGTGCAGGGTCTCGTACATCCAGCCGACTTCATCCTCGACCTCGTCCAGCAACGTACGCCCGGCTTCGGCGAACGCGTCCACATCGAATGGAAGAGCGTAGTTTGCGGCAACGAAACCGGCGAGTGGCGACAGGTCGTTCTGAATCGTGCGCCGGAGCCCCCAGTTTGGCTTGCCGAACCCATCCTTGGACCACTGTGCCTCAAGTGATTTCCGGTAACTTTCCGGCGCCGTTCCGCACCACTGGGCCGCAACACCGGTCATGCCGGAGCCTGCAAAGCCATCCAGGACCAGATCGCCGGGCTCTGTGTAGTGCAGGATCGACGGCACGATCGCGAGATGGGGCACCTTGGTATGATAACCGTGCGCTCGATAGATCGCATGGGTCTTTCCCACGCTGACATCGACCGCAAACGGCTTGCGCCGGTACGGCTCGTCGGGATCGTAGGGCTTGCCGTAAGCCTCCACGAACGCGCCCAGGAACGGGTTCGGGCACGCAGTGTGCCAAGGCGGATCGGAGAGGGCCAGGATGTCCTCGATCGCGCCGTGGGGAAAACCGACCTCGTCCTTCCAGCGCTGAAGCAGGT
The DNA here is from genome assembly GCA_964519455.1 of uncultured Syntrophobacterales bacterium. Lineage (GTDB taxonomy): Bacteria > Desulfobacterota > Binatia > UBA9968 > JAJDTQ01 > JAJDTQ01. Next base: position 24,859 of record CAZFIU010000032.1, on the reverse strand, counting down.
CCTTTGACGAGTCCGTATGGCGCATGCGTTCGGCGAGACCGCGAAGCCGGGCCTTGTCCCCCATCGGCCAATGCTTGACGGCCGCCATTCGGGCCACAGCATCGTCGACGCTCGTATAGGGGACCCCGCCGAGTTCCGCGTGCAGTTCCTCCAGCCCTTCCTTCAGCTTGCCGAGATAATGTGCTCGCCGGGCGTCGTCGTTCTCGAAGGTCAGCCCCATGCACGCGACCGGTTGGCCGCGCTGCGCCTCCCACTCTTCTTCGTAGGATTTCTCGAATAACTCGTCCTGCCTGGACGTTTTCTGGAAAAGCCGGCGGGTCTGGCTGTCCTCATTGTTACGCGCCATGCGTCCGCTCCCTGTCGCTCGTCCCGGCATCCCCGTCCACACGACGGGATTTGAGGTCGACCCCGGCCTCGGTCAGTACATAGGCTTGGCGCGGGTGGTTGGGCTGGTCCGGATGAGTCATGCGGAGCACGCCTCCCCGCAACAACGGATCAAGGTGATGTTTCTTGAGATATCCCCGGTTAGTCAGTCCCAGCGCATTCGTGATTTCCATCAGACTGCGCGGTACCTCGCAGACTTCCACAATTTTTCGGTGGGTTGTGGACAGTTCGGTCAATGGCTGAACTTGTGCAGTGGACAAGTTCCCTGGTGGCCTATCAACTTGTGCAGTGGACAAGTCATCTTGGCTAATGCTGACTTGATCGCCGTCTTGGTTGGTCCGATCAAACCGTCCCTTGAGATGTTTGGCAATCACGAACACCGGCGTTCCAGTACCCTCCAGCGGCGATATGAGGGTCTGGGCCGTGAGCCGGTCTAGTATCGCTTGTGCGTCGGCCCCGGAAAGACCCGTGACGGAGCGCACGTCGGTCGGGCGCAACCTGCCCTGGCGGCAAGCATAGGCAAACGCCTTGGCCTCTGCATCGTTCAAGTGAACCCCAAGACCCGCCTGGAACAGGATCTGCTCTTCGGATAAGAGATCCTCCTTAAGGAGGGTCAGTTGGAAGGCTTTCCGTGTCTTGTCGTTGTCGATGATTGGTGGAACATGCCCGAGCCGACGCCAGATGCCGAAGATGGCGCGGATGCCGGTCCCGGCCTGCTCGCTTAGGCCGATTCGACGTAACGCGGCGACGATTCTTGGGTTGCGAACCTCCTTTTCGCCGGGTTCAAGGAGTTCATCGGCTGACGCGAAGGCATCGCCCGGGTTCCACAGTAGCGCGCGGTCGCCGAAAAACCGAATCACCGGCTTGCGGCCGTGATCGGCATAGTCTTGATGGATCAAGAGGTTGATCGCTGCCTCGCGGAAAGCGAGGTAGTCCGGCGGAAGGTCTTCTCGCCGTAGAGTCTCAGGATCGACGGAAAAGGGTTTCTCCGCGCGCTGTAGGTAACGTTCCACGAGCGTCTTCCAGGTTTCCACGAGGTTGGTCTCAATCACAAGCCGATCGGCCCAACGCTCCTCCGGCAGTTCCTCCGACCAGTCCCCGCGACTCCACTGCCAGTCAACGACAGGGCGGGGGAGCAGCTGACGGACCGCAGACGCGGTGCCGAATAGAAGGACCGCTGCGCGTGTCGGCACCAGCCGGTCGCCGACTTCGACGACAAGACCCCAATGATGCAAGAACTCGAGGTGCGACAGCGTTCCGTCATGACGACCGGGGTTTCGGTCTTCAAAAAGCCTCCGGTACCAACGTACCGATTCATCGTCCAAGCAGCTTTTGGGATCAAGGTCTAGGGGTTTTCCATCGTAACGCTCATCCGCGGCGTCGTGCAGTAACCGCTCGATCTCGGCTTTCGTGCATTGCTCGTCGCCTGCGCCCCGGCGGATGAACGACCGCCGGATATCACCGTCAAGGTATACTGGTTTGTCTTGCCGTCGCGCCTCAGGGATATGAAAGAGGAGAAGTGTTTTGCCGTTGTCCTCAATCAACCGCTCCTCCGCAACAATGACGCGATTGAGCTTCTGACCGGAACGCAGAACGCTAAGGAAGTCGTTAAGGACTTTGTCCACCTCCAGGACGCCAACGATCTCGAAGCCGCCCGTGCGATCCCGGACGCCGAAGACCAACCAGCCGCCATCAGTGTTGGAAAAGGCAGAAACTGTCTCATAGGCGGACTCGGGCACGCCCCGTTGCGCTCTCTTGAATTCGATGTCGTTCCACTCGTAGCCGTTGAGGCGTTCGATAAGCTGTTCTTTCTCCATCGGCGCCTACTCCAACACCAGCCGGACCTTGGACGGTTCCTGTCCCTTGGCGAGGCAGTCCAGATAGCTCTCGAAGCGCGCCTTCAACTCGGCGGGGCTCGCGGGCGAACCGCCGGCGAGGAGCGCGGCTCTCAGATCCTCGGTCTTCACGACCACCTTGATGAGGCCGGACAGAACCTCCTGAACGGCCTCGGTGAAATCCGGCTCCAGGGGATCGGGAAGCTCACCTTCCTCCATGAACGTAGCGATGCGTTTCCCGCGCTCGGGCTGGAGCAGCGACAGGTTCTCACGCGTAGCTGGATCTTTAAGGTTGGTGAGCAACGTCCCCGTCCACTCGGCGAGAAGCCGGTCGAGTTCGTCGTCGAGTTGTTCGAGGATCTTGCCGGCCGGGGGTTTGGCTGCCTCCAAGGCCGGCCTGAACTCGCAATGCGGGCAGAAGGGAAGGGCATCGAGTTCTTCCCTGGTGAGAGCGAAGCAACTCTGCAATCCGTCGAGGCGGTCATGAAAGTCCGTGAGGTGCCGAACCGGCATGAGGTCGATGTCGGAGAGGGTACGGAGCCGGGCGAGACGCTCGTCGCGCATCAGCGCGGTCTTCTTCTTGTCGTCGTTCACGCCCAGGCGGGCGCGGGCGTGGAGATCAAGGTAGACACCGATGAAGCTGTTTTTGAGGTCGTTCAGCTTGCGTAGCCACCGGCGGCGGAACGACGCGATGTCGCGTCGAGCGTTGCCCGAGAACTCAGCCAGAACCTCGCCCCGTGTGTCCTTCATCCGTTCTGCCCATTCGTGTGACGGGGAAAGCGTCGTCTCGGCCGCGGTGAGGAAATCAGCAGCCGGGCCCAGTTCCGAGACTAGTCCCTGGATCTGTTCTACCTCGTCCATGGATTTGAGCTCCGTTTGGTGGCTGCTTACATCCGAGGCGTCGTGGCGGAAGTTCTTGAGACGACCGGGAGATGTGTAGACCTGGAGAGATTCGAGGAAGGACTTTGTTTGCTCCAGGCCCGAGATCAGGTTCTTTGTCTCATCTTCGCCGATCAAGTTCCTGCCCCAGAAAGGAATGCCTGTCTGTACGGCCCGATGGGCCACGACCACCCTTTCGACAACCTGGGTAACGGCCTTCTGAAGCTCCTGGACCGGTTCGTCCTTGCCCTGGGTGACGAGGGTCGCCATGCCGGGAGTGAGATCAAGCAACTCGAACAGCGCCTTGAGGGCAGGGATGTTCCATTCCTTGGGGCGCTCGATGTGTTTGAAGTGGATCAACTCGTTGAGGGGCGTGGCGGCTAGCGCAGGCAACTCGGCGGCATCGAACTTCCGGCCGGGAACGGCGAGCACGAGGTTGCCGGAATAGACCAGAGCCGCGAGCATAACGACGGTCCATTCGGGCTCCAGACGTAGTATATCGGGAGCGAGGTACTCGACGCCGAGACGTTCCTGAATCAGTTCGGACCGGTTGACGACTTGGCCATGCCCCTTCTTTAGTACGTGGGTGAGGACGTGATGCGTGTAGCTTGACCGGAGAGGATCGAGCTTGTCGCCATCAAGGAGCTCGAGCGCGTCGAGAACCGCAGCGGCCTGTTTCGTCTTTGTTACGCCAGCTATCCACCGCAATGCATCCTGGGCCGCCTGGGCACGGTTGGCAGACGTTATGAGTACGGAGAATCGAGGATAGTCCGGCGCCTGCTGTGCGAAATGGGCCTCCAAACAAATACCTGCGACGGCGTCGATGAGGTCACGGAAGTTAATGCGTTCGGTCGGGGATATGCCCGAGAGTTCGCGGATAGAGTGGCCCTTGGCCCACTCCAGCAGTGCCTTGCGCCGGCCCTGGTGGCCAACCTCGAAGGCCGAGCCCATGTGTTCCTGGAGCCAGTTCACCAGATCCCGGAGGAAGCTCGACGCTTTCGACTCGTAGGTCGCCATGGGGTGGCCGGAGGATGTCGAGGCCAAATCCAGGGCTGCTGCATAGCTACGCAAGGTGTCCCGAAAGCGATCGTCCATCCCGGTCAGGTGGAAGAAGACCTCGTCTGACGCTTTCTCGTCCTTGAAGCGCGGCGGCTCGTGGGGCTGAATGAAGTAGGCGTAGAAATCGCGCGGCGGCACCGCCGTGGACCGCTCGTTCGGTGCGCCGAAGAACAGGTATCCTTGGCGCATCACCTTCCGCTCCCGCCATTCAATTTCGTGCTCCCAGATGCGGTAGCCCGTGACGTACGTTTGGTCGGTGCGCTCCATCACCTGTCGGAGTGCATCGTAGTAGTATCGATCCAGCTTGCCCGCGTCCAGACTCTCGGCCCGTTTCTCAATCAAGGCGTCGAAGTCGTCGGTCTTCTTAAGATCGAGGTAGTACTGGCGGTTGTCCGGGTTCGACGAAATGAATTGCCCGCTGACCGTCTTGTGGATCTCGCGGAGAACCGTTTCAACTTGTGACAGGAGGTCGTCCGCCGGGTCTCCTCCGAGATCCTCGATTCCCGGCTGATACAGGCAAAGACCGTCCCGCAACTCTTCGGCGGTGGCGCCCAAGGCAGCGTGGATGTCGCCGGTCGTCAACCGGTGCACCGACAAGGCGTGAATGATGCGCATCGCCATCGGCCGGTACGCCGGCCGGGTGAACGCTATCTCGATCCGCGATTCCAGCACTTGGCTGCAATCGATCACGGCCTTGATGTCTGGAACGGTGCGGAAAGAAAAGTTTTCCCGCAACGCCGCCCAATAGCTGTCGTACGCGATCAGACCCGGGTGGTCCGCCGGGAGGTCCTGCCCGAGCAGCCGTTTCATCGAGAGCGAAAGGGTCCGAAGGATTTCGCGCTTCTCGACTGCGGTCACCCGCTCGAAGGTGTCGATGTAGTCGGGATGAACCGGGAACAGGTCGACGTACTCGTCCATACGTTCGTTCATGAGACCGTAGAACCGGGCGAACGGCACGAGGTACTCCCTGATCCTGACCTGTTGCTCAGCGGTCTTTCGGAGCAGGCGTTGCGCCACCACAAACTTGACGTCTCTTCGGGCAATCAGGACCTGCTCGAACCGGTCTTTCACGCGCCGAATGCTGTCCGCCACGAAGCTGAAGCGGGGGCTGTCGAAGATGGCCTCCTGCACGCCGGCGACGAACCGGAACCGGAGGTCCTTACAGACCTCGCCGATCTCTCGCAGGAAGTTGAGGTCGAGGATCAACTCCTGGTCCTTGCGTGACCGCAGGTAGTCCAGCAACTCGTCCACGACCAGCAGCAAGCCCACATCCGGGTACTTCCCGTGGAACGCCGCCATCATTTCCTCGAAGGCGCGCTTGCTGCCGGCGACGTCGGCGGCGCTCGGGAATGTGAACGCAACGCCGAACGCCTCCAGGTGCTCCTCCAACTCGCCGACGACAATGTCGCGGAGCGACATCGTCGTCGCACCGATCTCCGTGCGGACGACCTTGAACTTGCCTGCTACGCTCCGGGCTTCTTCCGCGGCACGTGGATTGGAGATCTCGGATGCCAGCGCGGCGTGTTCGGCGATCGCTGAAATGACCGACATCAGGTGCGACTTGCCGGTACCGTAGTTGCCGACGACCAGCAGCCCCTTGTTGTCGGCGGGCCTGTCGAACTGGAGTTGGGGGAACACCAGGGCTGAGAGCTTCTCGGCCATGTCGGCGGAAATGACATAGCTGCTCACGAGATGGCGGGCGGCGGCCATGTCATCGGCATCGCGGAGTTGCACCACGGTTTCGATCGGATCGAACCGGATCAAGTCTTCGTACTTCATCGAGTCTTCTCCCGGCTGAGCCGGAGTCAATTATTCCGTCGCTTCCGTACTCACCGCCAGAATGCCGTCTACCGGATAGCGCCGGTAATCGGGATGCCCCGGTGCGGCGTAGTGTATGTGGCGGTCTTCGATGGATCCGTTCCAGGCGGCGGCCACCTTCCTGCTCCGCGAGAGACCTTGCAACAAGCGGAGTGGATCCTGCCGCAACGCAACATCGAAGAGAAGCTCGGTGTTGTCGAGCAGAACGACGTCGCTCTCGTGCTCTGCCACGATTTCGTCGAGAAGCGGTTGGACCCGTAACGGGCGCTGGCGTTCGGTCAGGTCGAGCAGGCGGCGCGAAAGCTTCAGATTGACGTTAATGAGTGCCGCGTTGATGCGTTGGGCAACCGTCTGCAAGGCGCTTGTCTTGCCGGCGCCTTCCCGACCGACCACCAAGACGAGTTGATGATACAGCCCCTCCGCATGGAGGAGTTTGTCGTAAATTTCATCCGAGAGGAAGGTTCCCATCTCCAGCGTCCTTCTGCAACGTCCGCACTGATGGTTCTATCTATCAATTGTCGAAAGAAGTTACCAAACCGCCGCAGGATGCCTCACGGCAGAACGGATCGGATCAAGGCGGTCCTTGCGTTCACTTCGGAATCCTTGCGATCACCCCAGCTTTTGTCTAGGAATTGTCGGAGGCTGGACGGCGTCAGCGCGAGGGACAGTCGTCCCTTCCAGCCTGATTCTCACGAGCCAGTCAGGGAGTACCGACCATGAGAGACCTCCAGGAATTCATCGCCGCCGAGGAAAAGCGCCGCCCGGGCGGCCTCATCCGGGTGAAGGACCCCATCGACCCGAACAAGTGCGAAACCATCGCCTTTTTGAAGCACCTCGACGACCGCGGGCTGGAGAAGATGGTGCTGTTCGAGAACGTGACCACGCTGGAGGGCAAGCCCTCGCCGTTCCCGCTCTTCTACAACCCGTGGGTGAGCCGGCAGTTCTGCGCCGACGGCATGGGCATGGGCGACCTCACGTCCAACATGGAGTTGAGCCTGGAGGTATCGCGGCTGGAGAAGGAGAAGGGGGACACGGAAGTGATCGCCCCCGATGCCGCGCCGTGCCGGGAGGTGGTGGTTCAGGGTTCCGACGTGGACCTGGCCAGGTATCCCATCCCCATGCATCACGACCTCGACGTAGGCCCCTACTGGACCATGGCGTGCGTCATGAAAGGGGAATCGGACCCCTTCTACGACATCACCTTCACCAAGAACCTCTACTACGACGGCCGCACCATGAGCTTCTCGGCCCACAAGCACCACCACCTGGAAGCCATCGTCAGCGAGAACGAGGCCAAGGACCAGCGCGCACCGGTCATCATCGTCATGGGGCACCACCCGGCGTTCTACTTCTCCTCCTGCTGCATGACCCCCTACGGCAACGACGACTACCAGAGCGCCGCGGCGTTCATGCGCGAGCCCCTGCGGCTGACCCCGTCGGTGACATGGGGCGAGGATTTCCTGGTGCCCGCGGACGCCGAGATGATCATCGAGGGCGAGGTGCCGCCCAACGTGCGCCGCTCCCAGAATCCCTTCGGCGAGGTGCTGCGCTACTACCAGGTGACCATGGACGTGCCCATCGTCGAGGTCACCGCCGTCACCCACCGCAAGAACGCGGTCATGCAGGACATCTGGGCGGGCCAGAAGGACCACTGGAACCTGGGCGGCATCACCAAGGAAGGCAGCGTCTACAACTCCATCAAGCGCAACATCCACGGCATCAAGGCCATCCATCTGCCCCACTCGGGCTGCGGCCGGGTGATCTGCTACATCTCCATCAAGAAGGAGTTCCCCAACGAGCCCAAGAAGGCCGCCATGCAGGCCTTCACCGACATGCCCAACCTCAAGCTCTGCGTGGTGGTGGACGACGACGTGGACGTGTTCAACGAGCGCGAAGTATTGTGGGCCGTGGGCACCCGCACCCACTGGGACCGGGACCTCGACGTCATCCGCGAGGTCCAGAACTTCCGCGGCTGGCTCGGCGACAGCGTCGCCGTGGTCGACGCCACCCGCCCCCTGGAAGGCGAGTTCCCCATCAAGAACGAAGTGCCGATAGAGGCCATGAAGCGGGTGGATGTGAGCAAGTACGTCGGCTGACGACTGATGTGACATTGTAGATGCCCCAACTACGGCTCCTCGAAAGCCGTGGTGAGAGTGTTGCCACCCTACAACAGTGCGGACTTGCGGAAGTCCAAGGCCCACGCGCGGTAGTCCAAAGGTGAGCACCGGACCGATGACTCAGCGTCGACGCTATAGGAACCCGCCCATCCACGAGGCGCTCTGTGAGTTCCGCTTCGTGCCGGGTCCGGATTGGGACCTGACGATTCCTGGGAAGCTGCAGGCCGCGCTAGGGAAGGACTACTCCGGGAAACCCAGGGAGCAGAAAGCAATGCAGGTCGGATTGCATGTCGAGGAAGGCAAGCCAGCCAACCTGCGGTACGGCGAGGGCTTGGCAAAGGTCCAACTTCCGACAACAGACGGAACGAGGTTGGTCGGCGTCGGCCCGGACGTCTTGAGCGTCCACATGCTCCGCCCCTATCAAAATCCCGACAGTCCCGACGAAGGTGGATGGCAGGAGTTCGCACCCCGCATTTCAGTCGCCTTGGAAGCCTATCGGAAGGTGGTCGAACCCAACGAAATTATTCGGGTGGGCGTCCGGTACATCAACCAAATCGCTATACCGGGGACTAACGCCAGGGTTGAGGATTATCTCAAATGTGCTCAACTGGAGATGAGTGGTCTGCCCCAAGACTACGTGAATTTCTTGAGTCGAGTCGAGTACGTCTATGGAGATGGAGCACACCTCGTGTTGGCATATGGATTGCTCGGAGCTTCATCTGACGTCGTACAATGTCTTCTCGACTTGGACGTTTCTTGGCAGTGTGATGCGCCGGTCCAATCCGAGAAACCCTTGGAAATCGCCAATGATTTGCATGAACGGGCGGGATCGGCATTTGAAGCCGTTGTAACCGACAAGGCCAGGGAGCTCTTTGATGCTGGTTGATTCTCGGGAACCCGAGGTGTCAGAAACCCACGCCTTTCTCCCCGCGTTATTTCCAAACGTGGATCGGTCGGGCATGACTGAAGCACCTGTGCCTGTTGTGAACGGCGGCAGAGAGTCCATGGCTGTTTCGCTCGATCAAGCACGTCTGGGGAAGGCCTTTGTCGAGCTTGTACTGCAACTTGTCGGGGACCTGGCTGATAGTGCGTTGCTCTATAAGAAGCTGGGAGCGAGCCTGTTACCGGCGCTCGTCGACAGAGCCTGCTTTGAAGACGAAGACAGGGAATATGAGCGACTCGAGAACAGACTGAGGATGGCATTCGACGCCGAGCCGCTCGAAGACGGCATCGACCATCCGGCCGAGCGGATTGTCGATGATGCGTTGCGGTCGACAAATGGGCAGGGTGTTTTGGCCAATCTCAAGTCGATGTCCGTGGACGTAGAACGCCCGGACTTGGCAGCGTCGGTTCTGCGCTGTCTGGGTCGCGGGCGCCCGGGGACACCCGCGTGGCGCGTCGAGGTCGTGCGATGCGCGCTTGCCGCGGACGACGTGGAGATGAGAGACGCTGCGGTGCAGGCGGCGGAGTCGTGGGGTGATGCGGGGATGTTGGAGGTGCTATTGAGCCATGTCGAAGAGGTACCTTGGCTTCGCGCTTATATTCATGACGTGGTCGAGGACCTTGGAGCGTAGACAGCGGCAATGTTCCTGGCTCGAAAGATCGCTCTCGCGAAATGGGATGCGAAACGGAATATGGAGCGAGGGTTGGAGGAAGGGGAGATATCGGCCGACGCCGTGACCGGGGACCTGCGAACCCAAGTGGACACGCTATCCTTCTGGCGATGCCGCACCGGAGCGGACGACGATGTGAGAGAGGCTGCGCTGGCAATCGCCGCGGCTGGAGAACGCCTCGACAAACTGGATATCGTGTGGCTTGCCGACAGCGAGCTACGCGCGGATGGGCATACCCTGAAGGATACAGCAGGACGAACACCAGTGGCAGATCTTTCGGAGCGGCATGTGGACATCTGCAAGCTCGATTATGTCCGGTTGGGCAAGGTCGCCCAGCGCGTGGTGGCGGCCATTGAAGATCAGCGGTGGCGCCGACTTACGAAAGCACGTGTCAAAGAGCTTCTGGTCGCCGCTGTTCAACAGGGGCGTATAATCCCGGACGAGCTGGCCGACGGTCTTCGAGCGGGGATTGGACTATGAAGTGCCGGCCAGGAAACCAGAGATGCCGCGAGCATGAGGGAAGGGTCAAGACATGGCCAAGCTGAAGTTCTACTACAAGAACACGTGAACCACCTGTCGCAAGGCAAGAAGTTTCTTGCAATCACAAGGGGCGGAGCTGGAGGAGAGGGAATACGGCAAGCAGCCGTTGACCGAGGAAGAGCTGGATTCCATCATCGGGGCCGGGCCGGTGACGGATTTCCTCAACACCCGGACGCCGCTCTACCGCGAGCGGAAGATGAAGGACAATCCTCCCAGCCGGGAGGAGGCTATTCGTCTGATGCTGGAGGACCAGAACCTCCTGCGGCGCCCGGTGAGCATCAAGGGCAAGCGGAAGGTCGCCGGCTTCGACGAGGCCGCCCTCAAGGCCCTGCTCTAAGCGAATGGCCGAGATCAGCTACGACGATTTTCTGAAGGTCGACGTGCGCGTCGGCACCGTCACCAGGGTCGAGCCCTTCCCGGAGGCCCGCAAGCCCGCCTACAAGCTGTACGTGGATTTCGGCCCCGACATCGGCGAGCGCAAGAGTTCGGCGCAGGTGACACACCATTACACCGCGGAAGAGTTGGTGGGCCGGCAGGTGGCCGCCGTCGTCAACTTCCCGCCCAAGCAGATCGGACCGTTCCGGTCCGAGATACTCGTGCTGGGTTTCCCCGACGCCGACGGCGAGGTAGTGATGATCGAGCCCAACCGCCCGGTGCCCAACGGGGGTAGGCTGTACTGAAAGGAACAACCTCAGACCAAGTCATGAGGCGCCAAGGTCGGCTTTTCGGCCTTATTTCGTCGAACTTGTATGCAAACTACGCCCCGGCCTTCCCTTCCCCCTCCACCGCCCGGTAGATCTCGCTCCCCGACTTCTTGAACTCCTCGGCCTTCTCCTGCATGCCCTCGGCCAGCGCCTGCTCGGCGGCGAGGCCCTTGCCGGCGGCGTAGTCGCGGACGTCCTGGGTGATCTTCATGGAGCAGAAGTGGGGGCCGCACATGGAGCAGAAGTGGGCGACCTTGGCGCCTTGGGCGGGCAGGGTCTCGTCGTGGAACTCCTGGGCGGTGTCCGGGTCGAGGCTCAGGTTGAACTGGTCCTCCCAGCGGAACTCGAAGCGGGCGTCGCTGAGGGCGTCGTCGCGGACCTGGGCGCCGGGGTGGCCCTTGGCCAGGTCGGCGGCGTGGGCGGCGACCTTGTAGGTGATGACGCCGTCCTTGACGTCCTTCTTGTTGGGCAGGCCCAGGTGCTCCTTGGGGGTCACGTAGCAAAGCATGGCGGTGCCGTACCAGCCGATCATGGCGGCGCCGATGGCGCTGGTGATGTGGTCGTAGCCGGGGGCGATGTCGGTGGTCAGGGGGCCCAGGGTGTAGAAGGGCGCCTCGTGGCACAGCTCGAGCTGCTTCGTCATGTTCTCCTGGATAAGGTGCATGGGCACGTGGCCCGGTCCCTCGATCATCACCTGGACGTCGTGCTCCCAGGCGATCTTGGTCAGCTCGCCCAGGGTCGCCAGCTCGCCCATCTGGGCCTCGTCGTTGGCGTCGGCGATGCTGCCGGGACGCAAGCCGTCGCCCAGGGAGTAGGCCACGTCGTAGGCCTTCATGATCTCGCAGATCTCCTCGAAGCGGGTGTAGAGGAAGTTCTCCTGGTGGTGCGCCAGGCACCACTTGGCGAGGATGGAGCCGCCGCGGGAGACGATGCCGGTGCGGCGCCTGGCCGTGAGCGGCACGTAGCGCAGCAGCACGCCGGCGTGGATGGTGAAGTAGTCCACGCCCTGCTCTGCCTGCTCGATGAGCGTGTCTCGGTAGATCTCCCAGGTCAGCTCCTCGGCCTTGCCGTTGACCTTCTCCAGGGCCTGGTAGATGGGCACGGTGCCGATGGGCACGGGAGAGTTCCGCAGGATCCACTCGCGGGTCTCGTGGATGTTGGCGCCGGTGGACAGGTCCATGACCGTGTCCGCGCCCCAGCGCGTGGCCCAGATCATCTTTTCCACCTCTTCCTCGATGGAGGAGGTGACCGCCGAGTTGCCGATGTTGGCGTTGATCTTCACCAGGAAGTTGCGCCCGATGATCATGGGCTCGGTTTCCGGGTGGTTGACGTTGCACGGGATGATGGCCCGTCCACGGGCCACCTCGTCGCGCACGAACTCGGGGGTGACGAACCGCGGGATCGCCGCGCCGAAATGGTTGCCCGCGTGATGCCCCTCGGCCTCGCCGTTGAGCGCGGCCTCGCGGCCGATGTTCTCGCGAATGGCGATGTACTCCATCTCGGGAGTGACGATGCCCTTGCGGGCGTAGTGCATTTGGCTCACGTTGCCGCCGGGCCTGGCCCGCAGCACGGGCCGTTTCGCCATTTCCGGGAAGCGGTTGTCGCCGGCGCCGTTGCCGTTGGGGCGGTAGTGCGACTCGGTCTCCACGGTGTCGCCGCGGGCGGCGATCCAGTCGAGCCGCAGCGGCTTGAGGCCGCCGCGCACGTCGATCTCCACCGTGGGATCGGTGTAGGGCCCGGAGGTGTCGTAGACCCGCAGGCGCGGGCGCTCGGCGGCGGTTCCGTTGGCGCCGTTGCCGCCGTGCCCGTTGCTCCCATGTCCGTTGGCGTCCGTGCTGCCGTGACTGATTTCCCGCATGGCGACCTGGACGCGCTGGGTTCCGGACACGTGGACTTTCCGGGAGGCGGGAAACGGATCCGTGGTGATCACGGCATTCTGGCTGGCTTCTCCATTTTTCTTGGACATGACGGGTCTCCCTTCCGGAGCTCGGGGCGTTCTCGCACAAGTCTCTCGATGCGAGTCGATAACAAGCTGTAACCTTTGACTTCTATCCCAACTCCACTCTGCCCGTCAAGGAAGCAGGGGGAGGGGGAACGACGTTATGTTGCGTGGTGGCGTGGGGTCGCGGTACCCCGGTGCGCTACTCCGAGTCGTAGCGGATGAGCGAGAACAGCTCCTGGTCGAGCTTGTCGCGCGGGCTCAGGAAGCCGAGCTCGATGATACAGGCGTGCTCGTAGACGGTGGCGCCGAGTTGCTCCACGAGGGTGGTGGCGGCCACGGCGGTGCCCCCGGTGGCGACGAGGTCGTCCACCAGCAGCGCGTGCGTGCCAGGCGCCAGAGCGTCGCTGTGCACCTCCAGGGTGTCGGTGCCGTACTCCAGCTCGTAGGTGGTCTGCAACGTGTCGTAGGGGAGCTTGCCGGGCTTGCGGATGACGCACAGCCCCTTGCCCAGCCGGTAGGCGAGGGCCGCGCCGATGATGAAGCCGCGGGACTCCACGCCCACGATGGTGTCCACGGGCGCGCCTTCGTAGCGCCGGGCGAACAGGTCGATGGTCTTGCGGAACAGGGCGCCGTCGCTCAGCAGCGGGGTGATGTCCTTGAAGACGATGCCGGGCTTGGGGAAGTCGTGAATGTCGCGGATGGCGGCGCGGATCTCGGCGATGCCGTCATGGTCCTGGGGGTTCATGCGGGTTGGGCTAGCACAGTCACGGCAAATAGGAAAGCGGGTTCCGCGCGACGTTGTTCCTGCGAATCTCGAAGTGGAGGTACGGCGTGGTGGCCCGGCCGGTGGCGCCTACCTCGGCGATGACCTGCCTCCGGTTCACCTTCTGGCCCTTGCGCACGAGGTTCTTGCGGTTGTGGGCGTAGACCGACGCGTAGCCGCCGCGGTGCCGCACGATGATGAGGTTGCCGTAGCCGCGCAACTGGTCGCTGTAGATCACCTGTCCCGCCAGCGTGGCATGCACCGGCGTGCCCGGAGGCGCGGCGATGTTGATGCCGTCGTTGAGGCTGTCGGGCCGTGAATCGAACTTTCCGGTGACCCTGCCCTTGACGGGCCACGCGAACCCCTGCCGCGATCTTCCGGACGGCCGCCGCGCGGCGCGGGTCTTGGCGGGGGCGGGCTTGCGCTGCTGCACCTTGGGGCGAGATGCCTTGGGGCGCGGTGCCCTGGCGGGAGCGGTCTCTGCCCGCGCGGTGCCCGGTCTTGCGGGCTCGGCACGGCGGTTCGTCCTGGGCGCCGTCGCCTTGGCGGAGGTGGACCCGGTCTTGGCCGGGACGAACTTCTTGATGGGCGTGATGATGGCCACCGGCAGCAGCCGGTCGGCCCCGGGTATGAACAGCCGCCTCCCGATCCGGATGTCGCGCGTGTCTCCGATGCGATTGATGCGCGCCAGTGTCTTGTGGTCGACACCGTACGCCTTGCCGATGCGATAGAGGTTCTCGCCCTTCTTTACCGCGTGGAAGATCCCGTTGCGCGCGCGTGCCGGCGCCGGACGGCGTTCATCGCCGCCGCGTCTGGCGGCGGCGCGCCGGCTGTCGACCCGTTCGTCCACATAGCTGCAACCCGCGGCCGCAAGGATGACGTAGAGGGAAAGGAGCGCGAGAGCGCCCCGGGAGCGGACAAGGGATGAACCAGCGGCGCCGTCTACGAACATTCGCACACGCGCTTCAGCCACGCGGCACTAACCCGGCCAGCCGTACTTCCCCAGAAGCTTGACGAAGCGACACTCGCCGAGGCTCGTCTCCTCGATGCCGCCGGGCGTGCGGCTCGCGAGCTTCAGGACCTGGGAGGTCTGGTCGCCGATGGGAATGATGAGCCGGCCGCCACCGGCGAGTTGCTGGGCCAGCGGTTCCGGCACACGGGGCGCGCCCGCCGCCACCACGATGGCGTCGTAGGGGGCGTGCTCGGACCATCCGAGCGTCCCGTCGCCCACGTGGATCGCCACGTTGTAGTACCGCAGTTCGTCGAGCACGGCGCGGCCCTGCACCGCCAGCCTGCGCAGCTTCTCCACGGAGAACACGTTGGCGCACAGCTCCGCCAGCAGGGCGGTCTGGTACGCCGATCCCGTGCCGATCTCCAGCACACGCTCGGTGCCCTTGAGGGCGAGTGCCTGCAGCATGTAACCGACGATGTAGGGCTGGGAGATGGTCTGCTTTGCGCCGATGGGCAGCGGGTCGTCGTCGTACGCCCGGTTCACCAGCGCCGGCTCCACGAACAGGTGGCGCGGCACCTTGCGCATGGCGTGGATCACGCGCGGGTCGTTGACGCCACGGTCGAGCAGTTGGGTCTGTACCATCCGCTCTCTGGCGCCCTCCAGTGCTGTGACGCTGCGGTTGTTGGAACTCACGGCCATTGAGCCATTGGACTGAGCTGACGTGACGGCACCGTTTGCCATGGTCCCGGTAAGGATGGTCGGGGCGACTGGATTTGAACCAGCGACCACACGCACCCCAAGCGTGTGCGCTACCAGGCTGCGCTACGCCCCGACATCGCTGCAGATTTTTCTTAACACCGAAGCGGCAACGGGTCAATTCGCGCACAGCGGGAGGGAAACTCGCGCGGCGGAAGGAGGGCGGAGGGGCGTCAGGAGATCATGTCGCGGAGCGAAACGAGTTCGTCCCTGATCTGGACGAGTTGCCGTTGCGTGTCCGGTTTCGCCCGCGTCCGGTGGTCGTCGGTCTCGCGCTTGAGCTTCTTGCGCGCGCCCTCGATGGTGTAGCCCTCGCCGTGCAGGAGCCGCTTGATCTCCAGCAGCAGCTCGACGTCCTTGCGCCGGTACAGCCGGTGGCGGGATTTCGCCTTGGTGGGATTCAGGATGTCGAACTCGGTTTCCCAGTAGCGCAGCACGTACGGCTTGAGGTCCAGGAGGGCGCTGACCTCACCGATCTTGAAGTAGTGCTTGTCCGGAATCACGACGGCCATCGGACCCGATTATATCACGAATGGGTGGGAGCGTCGGGGTCGGAATCCTCGGGGGCCACGCTGTTCATGTTCTTTTTCAGGGTCTGGCTGGGCTTGAAGGTCAGCACCCGGCGGCCCGCGATGGTGATCTCCTCGCCGGTCTGCGGGTTGCGGCCCTTGCGTGGCTGTTTGCCGTGGATGACGAAGTTCCCGAACCCGGAGATCTTGACCTTGTCGCCTTTTTCGAGCTGGGCCTTGATGATTTCGAAAGTGGCCTCGACCACGTCGGTGGCCTCCTTCTTGGAGAAACCGACCTTCTCGTAGATCCGGTTGATGATGTCCGCCTTGGTCATCCCTATCCTCTGCCGGTCCCGGGGCCGGTCAGGCGTTTCAGCGCAACGTGGCGTCGAATTCGGAACACAGTCCGCGGGTGAGGTCTTCGTGCACGGCGTTGACCTCCTGGTCCGTAAGGGTTTTCTCCGCGGAGCGGTAGAAGACCTTGTAGGCCAGGCTCTTCCTGCCTTCCTCGATGGGCGCGCCGGTGTATTCGTCGAAGACTTCCACTCGTTCGATGAGCTTCCGATCCAGCCCATGGACCCAATCGACGACGGTCTGACTCGGAAAGTCCCGCGCCACGACGAGGGCGAGGTCGCGCTCGACCGACGGGAACCGGGGGATGGGCCGAACGCGGAAATCCGGTCGAGCATAGTGAACGATCGGGGCGAAGTCAAGCTCGAAAAGGAAGCAGGGGGGCAGGTCCAATTCCTCGCGAACTCGCGGACTTATCTCCCCCGCGTGGCCCACGCGGTCGTCTTCCGCGAAGACCGTGGCGAACCCTTCCGGGTGCAGGCACGCGGGCGCCTCCCGGGCCTCCCAGTGGACGCCGGCGCAACCGGTCCCTTCGATCAGGTCCTCGACGATCCCCTTCACGTCGGCGAACACGAACTCCGGGCTCTCGGCCTTGAGCCCGCGCCGCGGCCGGTGCCCGCGGATGAGCCCGGCCAGGTTCAGCCGCTCGGTGTAGCCGCCGTCGTCCCCGAGCGAGAACACCTTGCTCAACTCGAAGATCATGGAGCTCCGGCTCCGGCGTTCGGCGTGGGCGTGCAGGTTCTCGATCAGCCCCGGCAAGAGGCTGAGGCGCATCTCGTCGGTTTCCTGGCGCAGGGGGTTGACGATGCGCACCGGTCTGCCGTCCCCGTCCCACAGGCCGCCGAATGCCTCGTTCATCCGCGGCGTGCAGAAGGGCAGGGTGACCACCTCGCTCAGTCCCTGGGCGGTGAGGAGCGCGCGCGTCTTGCGCATCCAGCGCAGCAACGGGTCGTCCGCTCCCGCGCCCATGCGCACGGCCGGCAGCGTCGCGGGAATGTTGTCGTATCCGTGGACCCGCGCCAGCTCTTCGACGAAATCGGCCTCGCGGGTCAGGTCGAAGCGGAATGAGGGCGCGGACACCTCCAGGGCCTCGGAAGTCGCGCGCGTGACCTCGATGCCGAGAGATTCGAGGATGCCGCGGACGCGTTCCGGCGCCAGCTCCACTCCCAGGGCGCGCCGGACGCTGGCGTAACGCAGCGTGATAGCAGCCGGCGCCCGGACGCCCGGATAGGCGTCGGCGTAGCCCGGCACGACCCGCGCCTCGCCCATGGCCTCCCACAGCGACACCGCCCGGTCCATGGCGTAGCGCGTCCCTTCCGGGTCCACGCCGCGCTCGAAGCGATGGGACGCCTCCGTGTGCATGCCCATGCGCTTGGCCGTGCGCCGGATGGTCAGCGGGTCGAAGTGGGCGCTCTCCAGCAGCACGGACTCGGTCTCGTCGGTGACCTCCGAGCCCGCGCCGCCCATGACGCCGGCCAGGGCGGCGGGCGTGTCCCCGTCGCAGATGAGCAGGTCGTCGGGATGGAGCGCCCGTTCCGAGCCGTCCAGCGTCGTCAGGGCGCGCGCCGCGCCGGCCGTGCGCACCACGATGCGCCGGCTGGCGATCTGGCTGGCGTCGAAGGCGTGGAGCGGCTGGCCGGTCTCCAGCATCACGTAGTTGGTGACGTCGACGATGTGGTTGATGGAACGGATGCCGCAGGCTTCCAGGCGGAAGCGCAGCCAGGGCGGCGAAGGCGCCGGCCGCAGCCCTTCGATGAGCCGCGCGGAATAGCGCGGACACAGGGCGCCATCGACGATCTCCACCGCCACCGGCAACGCCGCCGGGTGTTTGCACAGATGGTCGGGGATGACCGGGGCCTTGACCCGGCCGCCGGTGAGGGCGGCGATCTCCCGCGCCATTCCCAGGATGCTCAGGCAGTCGCCGCGGTTGGGCGTCACCCCCACCTCCAGCATCCAGTCGTCCATGGCCAGCCATGCGTGCACGGGCGCCCCCTCGGGGGCGTCCGCGGGCAGCTCCATGATGCCCCGGTGGTCGTCGGAATACCCCAGCTCCCGCTCGGAGCAGAGCATGCCCTCGGAAGGAACGCCCCGGATGGCGCGCCGCTCGATGGCCTGTCCCGACGGCAGCACCGAGCCCGCCCGCAGAAACGCGGTCTTCATGCCCGCGCGGACGTTGGGCGCGCCGCACACGACCCGCAGTGGTTGGCCGTCGTCGTGCACCTCGCACACGGAGAGCCGGTCGGCATCGGGGTGCGGCTCCACCTGCTTCACCTCGACGATGACCGCCCCGACGTCGGTCGCCAGCGGCCGCACCGCTTCCACCTCGAGCCCCGCGTGGGTGAGGCGGTCGGCCACTTCGTCGGGTCCGGGGGAGTCCGCCTGCGCGGGCAACTCCACCATCTCCATCAGCCAGTTGTAGGTCAGCTTCATGATCTCGAAAAAGGGGTCCGCGCCGGAACGATGCGTCGCGGCGCGGGTTTCAAACCGTGTCCCCACCACGCCGCGGTTCGACGCGGGGCTACAGCGGGAACTGTCTCAGAAAGCGGATGTCGTTCTGGAAGAACAGGCGGATGTCGTCCATGCCGTACTTCAGCATGGCGATGCGTTCCACTCCCATGCCGAAGGCAAAACCCGAGTACACCTCGGTGTCGTAGCCGACGAAGTCGAAGACGTTGGGGTCGATCATTCCCGACCCCAGGATCTCCAGCCAGCCCGAGCCGCGGCAGACACGACAGGAGTCTTCCGCGCCGCGGCAAAGGATGCAGCCGATGTCGACCTCGGCGCTGGGCTCCGTGAACGGGAAGAAGCTCGGACGGAAGCGCACGCGCACGTCGCCTTCGAAGATCTCCTCCAGGAAGTGGGTGAGCACGCCCTTGAGGTCCCCGAAGGTGATGTTCCGGTCCACCATGAAGCCTTCCACCTGGTGGAACACGGGCGAATGGGTGGCGTCGTCGTCGTGACGGTAGACGGCCCCGGGCGCGATGATCCGGAGCGGCGGACGGCGCGTCTCCATGACCCGGATCTGTACCGGCGAGGTGTGGGTGCGCAGCACGTGGTTCTCCGACACGAAGAAGGTGTCCTGCATGTCCCGCGCCGGGTGGTCCCTGGGGATGTTGAGGGCCTCGAAGTTGTGGTAGTCGTCCTCCACGTCCGGCCCCCGCGCGATCTCGAACCCCATGCCGGTGAAGACGTCGATGATCTCGTCCGTCACCCGGGTCAAGGGGTGGAGCCGGCCCCGCTCCAGGCGGTTGCCGGGCAGGGTCACGTCGAGACGGGCGCCACCCTCGCGCGCGCTCTCTTGCTGGCGGCGCAACTCGGCGAGACGCGTTTCGAGCAGGTTCTCGACCTCGCCCCGTCGCCGGTTCAGCTCCGCGCCGGCGCTCGGCCGTTCCTCGGCCGGAAGCTCCCGCAGCCCGCGCAGCAGCGCCGTCAGCTTGCCGCCCTTGCGCCCGAGGTAGTCGACGCGAATCTGCTCCACGTCCTGGGCCGATCCACAGCGTTCAAGGCGCCCGGTCACCTCCTCGTGGAGCTTTTCCAGGATCTCGATCATGGGCGGACCGGCGGTCAGGCTTCGGGAGATTCCCCGGGGTCGGCTCCCGCGTCGGTGGCAGGCTCCGGCTTGGGCGCGGGTTCCTGGGCGCCGAAGTCATCCCCCCGATCGGTGTCGAGGGCATGCCCCCGATCGGGGTCGAGGGCAAGCCCCCGATCGGGGTCGAGGGCAAGCCCCCGATCGGGGTCGAGGGCATGCTTCGCGCGCTGGGCAAGCTGGTCGAACACGTGCGCGTCGGTGGCCGCGAGGTCCGCCAGGATCTTCCGGTCCAGCGCCACCCCGGCGAGCTTGAGCCCGTGGATGAGGCGGCTGTAGGACAGTCCGTTGACCCGCGCGCCCGCGCCGATGCGAATGTTCCACAGGCCTCGGAACACCCGCTTGCGCACGCGCCGGTCCCGGTAGGCGTAGGCCAGCCCGCGCTCGACGGTTTCCCTGGCGGCGCGGTAGAGCCGCCGGCGGCCGCCGACGTACCCCTTGGCCATCTTCATGATCTTCTTGCGACGCCGGCGTGAGGCCGGTCCGCCTTTGACTCTGGGCATCGCGTGTGCTCCTTGAACGAACGTCAACGGAGGCGCCGCCGGGCAAGCGCCCGCGCGCCTCGTCTCGACGAGTGGTAATGTCGGTGAATCCCGGTGCCTGTCCGTACCCGGCGAGCGGGTCGCTCCTACAGATACGGTATGAGGCGCCGCATGCTCGTCGCCTCGTAGCTCGACACCGAAGCGGCCTGTCTCAGGCGGCGCTTCCGCTTGCGGCTCTTGGTGGACAGGATATGGCTCTTGAAGCCACGCCGCCGCATGACCTTGCCGCTCTTGCTGACCTTGAACCTCTTGGCGGCTCCCCTGTTCGTCTTTATCTTGGGCATCCCTGGTTTCCTCGTCCCATTCGAATTTCGTTCTATGCGCTGGTCTTCGGCGTCAACAGCATGGCCATGCTGCGCCCCTCGAGCTTGGGCGATACGTCCAGCTTGGCCATGTCCTGGACCTCGTCGAAGACCCCGTTGAGCATTGCCCGCCCCAACTCCGGGTGCGTGATCTCGCGGCCACGGAAGAAGACCGATACCTTGACCCGTTGGCCCCGTTCCAGGAAGCGCCGGATGTTGCGCACCTTGAACTCCAGGTCGTGCGAGTTCGTCCGCGCTCCCATCTTGACTTCCTTGACGGCGACAAAGGTGGCGTTGCGTTTCGCTTCCTGCGTCTTCTTCTTCTGCAGGTAGCGGTACTTGCCGTAGTCCATCAGGCGGCAGACCGGGGGCTGAGCGTCCGGTGCCACCTCCACCAAGTCCAGCTCCCGTTGCTCCGCGATGCCCAGGGCTTCGTGCAACGGCATGACCCCGAGCTGCGCGCTCTCGTCGTCGATGACGCGAACCTCGCGTGCCCGGATCTGCTGGTTGATTCTCGTAGGCCGCGCTATAAAGCACCTCCTGAATGACTGTACGGACACCGATTCATTGGACCGGCTCCGTCTCCCGGCTCAGGTCTTCCCGCAGCCGCTCGGCGAAGGCTTCCACCGACATCGGCGGAAGGTTCTCGCCGCCCCGTTTCCGCGCCGACAGGGTGCCGTTCCGCACTTCCTTGTCGCCGACGACGAGCGCGTAGGGGATCTTGGCCACCTGGGCCTCGCGGATCTTGAACCCCAGCTTCTCGTTGCGCTCGTCCAGTTCCACGCGCCAGCCCTCGTCCCGCAAACGGCCGCACACGCCGGTGGCGTACGGCAACTGCTGATCCGTCACCGTGACGATGCGCGCCTGCTCCGGCGCCAGCCACAGCGGGAACGCGCCGCCGGTGTGCTCGATCAGCACGGCCATGAAGCGTTCGATGGAGCCGAGAATCGCCCGGTGGATCATCACGGGCCGTTCGTCCGTCCCGGAGGCGGAGACGAAGCCGAGGTCGAACCGTTCCGGCATGGAGAAGTCGAGTTGGACCGTGCCGAGCTGCCAGCCGCGCTTCATCGCGTCTTTGACGACGAAGTCGATCTTCGGGCCATAGAAGGCGCCGTCACCTGCGTTGATCTCATACGCTGCGTTCCGCTTCTCCAGCGATGCGGCCAGTGCCGCCTCGGCACGCTCCCAGGTCTCCAGGGCGCCCAGGTACTGGTCCGGCCTGGTGGAGAGGTAGATCTCCAGATCCTGGAAGTTGAACCTATGATATACCTCGCGGAGCATGTCAAGCAGCGAATCGATCTCTCCCTCGATCTGTGCCGGGGCGCAGAAGATGTGGGCGTCGTCCTGCGAGAAGCTGCGCACCCGCGTGAGCCCGGCGGTGACGCCGGATTTCTCGTAGCGGTGCAGCCGCCCGAAGTCCGCCAGCCGGATGGGCAGGTCGCGGTACGAGCGCTTCTTCGACGCGTAGATGAAGGTGTGGCTCGGACAGTTCATGGGCTTCACCCCGAACTCGCGCTCGTCGATGTGGGTGAAGTACATGTTGTCCTTGTAGTGCTCGTAGTGGCCGGAGCGGTGCCACAGGCCCGCGTCGAAGATCTGCGGCGTGATCACCTCCTGGTAGCCGTAGCGCCGGTAGAGGCCGCGCATGTACTCCACCAGGGCGTTGTAGACGAAGGCGCCCTTGGGGTGGAAGAACGGGCTCGCCGGCGCCGCCGGGTGGAAGCTGAAGAGGTCCAGCTCCCTGCCGAGCTTGCGGTGGTCGCGCTTGCGCGCCTCCTCCAGGAGCGCCAGGTGTTCCTTCAACTGCTTCCTGGTGGGGAACGAGGTGCCGTAGATGCGCTGGAGCATCTCGTTGCGTTCGTCGCCGCGCCAGTACGCGCCGGCCACCGAGGTGAGCTTGAAGGCCTGGATGAGACCGGTCCGGGGCAAGTGGGGGCCGCGGCACAGGTCGACCCAGTCGCCCTGGCGGTAGAGCGATACGGTCTCGTCGGGGATGTCCGAGATGATCTCCACCTTGTAGTCCTCGCCCATCCCGCGGAACAGCTCGATGGCCTCGTCCCGGGGCACCTCCTCGCGCGCGATGGACAGGTCCTTCCCGGCCAGCTCGCGCATCCGTTCCTCGATCTTCTCCAGCTCCTCGGGGGTGAACGGCTTGTCGCGCTTGAAGTCGTAGTAGAACCCGTCCTGCGTGGTGGGGCCGATGGTCACCTGGGTGCCGGGGAACAGGCTCTGGACCGCCTGGGCCATGAGGTGCGCCGTGGAGTGGCGCAGGATGTCGATGCCCTCGGGGCTGTCGAGGGCGATCCATTCGACGTCGCAGCTCCGCGCCAGGGGCCGCGCCAGGTCCACGGCTCTGCCGTCGACGCTGGCGGCGACGATGCGCCTGCCCGAGGGCATGCCGCCCACGTCGCCGGCGTGCGTGCCCGCGCTGACCTGGAGGGTTTCGCCCCCCGGTACGTTGACCTGAATCTTCTCCATGCCGGTGGCCTGTTTAACTGTCTGGACCGTCGTCTGGCTCGCGGGAAACGGCTGGTAACTGCCGGTGAGGGGAGTGGACAGCCGGGGAATTGGATGGTAGGCACGGGCGGGATTGAACCGCCGACCTCTTCCGCGTCAAGGAAGCGCTCTCCCACTGAGCTACGTGCCTCGATGCACCTCCGCAAAGGTCCGATTTTATTACCAAAGTAATGGGGTTTCTGTCAATGCCGCCAAGCCGCGGCGAGTTTCTTGAGCTGTCCCGAGACCTTGGCGCTCACCAGCGCGGTGATGCGCACGTCGCGCTCGCCGTATTCCTCGGCGAGGATCCGTCCGCGGGCCTTGAGAAAGGGTATGATGGCGCTCTCGGACTGGGGCAGGGTGAGCTGGATTCTCTGCTTGCCCCGGTCCAGCACCCGGCCGACGGCCTCCAGCAGGCGCTCCATGCCGGCGCCGGTCCGGGCCGAGATCGGGCACACGCCCTCGTGGCCGCCGCCGGGGTAGACGGGCACGCGCTCGGCCACGTCGATCTTGTTGGGCACGATGAGCCGCGGGGTCTCGGCGGCGCCGATGTCCTCGAGCACCGAGTCGACGATGGCGAGCTGCCGGTCGGAGAGGGGGCTCGTAGGGTCCATTACGCACAGCAGCAGGTCCGCCTGGTGGACCTCTTCCAGCGTCGCCTTGAACGCGTCCACCAGCGCGTGGGGGATCTTGTTGATGAAGCCCACCGTGTCCACCAGCATCACCCGCTCGCCGTTGGGCAGGCGCAGGGCGCGCGTGCGCGGGTCGAGGGTGGCGAACAGCTTGTCCTCGGCCAGCACGCCCGCGCGCGTGAGGTGGTTCATCAGCGTGGACTTGCCGGAGTTGGTGTAGCCCACCAGCGCCACCGTGGGGTAGGGGATGGACTCGCGTTCCTTGCGCTGCAGCGCGCGGGTGTTGGCGACGCCCTCCAGCCGCCGCTTGAGCCGGCGGATGCGCTCGCGGATGCGCCGGCGGTCCACCTCGAGCTGGGTCTCGCCCGGTCCGCGCGTGCCGATGCCGCCCCCGAGACGGGACAGGTGCGACCACAGACGGGTGAGTCGGGGCAGCAGGTATTCGAGCTGCGCCAGCTCCACCTGCAGCTTGCCCTCGCGGCTCTGGGCGCGCTGCGCGAAGATGTCCAGGATGAGCTGGGTGCGGTCCACCACCCGGAGGTCCAGGGCCTTTTCCAGGTTCCGCTGCTGCGCCGGGGTGAGGTCGTTGTCGACGATGACGAGGTCCGGGCGGTGCTCGTCGACGAACGCCCGGATTTCCTCCACCTTGCCCGCCCCCAGCAGGGTGGCGCTGCGCACCCGTCCCGAGTGCTGGCTGAACACCTCGACGACCCGGGCGCCCGCGCTGGCCGCCAGGCTGCGCAACTCTTCGAGGCTGTCCTCCAGCGCGACCTCGCCGGCGGAGGCCGGCGTTTCCACGCCCACCAGTAGCGCGCGCTCGGTCTCGCCGTTCGAAGTCCCCCGTTGGCCGTTGACTCCCGCGGTCATTCCCGCGCTCCCTCCGTCATTCCCGCCCCCCAGGACCGTCATTCCCGCCCTCCAGGACCGTCATTCCCGCCCCTCCGGGACCGTCATTCCCGCCCCTCCGGGACCGTCATTCCCGCCCCTCCGGGACCGTCATTCCCGCCCTCCAGGACCGTCGTGCCCGGCCCCCCAATGAGTCATTCCCGCGGAAGCGGGAATCCAGGGGTGGGGGGTGT
>CAZFIU010000031.1:0-48479 GCA_964519455.1 uncultured Syntrophobacterales bacterium | reverse complement strand
GCGCTACGGCTGGCCGCGGCCGCCGATCCTCATCGCCGTGGCGCTGGCGGACATCGTTGAGAAGTACCTCTGGCTGTCGGCCAACAGCTACGGCTGGGCCATGTTCCAGCGCCCGCAGTTCCTGGCCATCATCGCGGTGATGGTCCTTGTCATGGTGGTGAGCCTGCGCATGCAGCAGGGGGCCAAGAGGGCGGCGGAGGAATCCGCGCGGGAAACGGGCGAGCCCGGACCGGAGCAGGCCTGATGGAAGAAAACAGGGAAAGGAACGCCGGCCAAGAGAGCACGGCGACGGCGCGGCGCGGCTTCTCCATGGAGGTGGTGGGGGAGATCATCCTGCTGGCCGTGGTCGGCTTCTTCTTCGTCTACATGTTCGTCGAGTCCTTCTCCTGGCCCGAGGGCTCGGCCCTGATGCCGCGCATCGCCATCGGGCTGGGCACGCCGTTCTGGTTCGCGCGGCTGTTCGCCCTCGTACGCAGCACCCGCGAAACGTCATCCGAGCAGATCATGGACCTGGGCTTCCGCACCGGTGCCGACCCCCGGGGCGAGCGACAGCGCTTCGCGCGCATCTGCCTCTACATCCTGGCCCTCTACGGCGCCATCTGGCTGGTGGGATTCCACATCGCCATCCCGCTGGGGGTCTTCTTCTACGTGCTCGTCTACGGCCGCGCCGGGTGGATCTGGTCCACGATCCTGGGGCTTCTCTTCCTGGCCCTGATCGTGGGGGTCTACGACCACTTCCTCCACGCCACGTGGCACGACCCGCCGCTCCTCAGACTGTTCTGGGGCGAACCCTGACGAGAAACGGCCATCCGCCGCGAGACGGATGGCCGTTCCCTTGCCCGAGAGGCGGTTGAAGCCGGCGGAGAAACCGCCGCCCTCGAAAGCCCGGACTACTTGATGCCCATGAGGTTCTTGAGCAGCTTCTCGCCGTTCGGCGTCAGCGTTTCATAGCGCTTGAGACCCGCCTGGAAGTCCTCGGCGGTGCCCAACGCGACGTCCAGGCCCGCCACCGCGGCGGCCTTCAGGAACCCGGCATCCTTGGTGGTAGCCTCGAAGGCCTTCTTCCACACGTTGTAGACGTCATCCGGCACCCCGGGCTGCAGCACGAAGATCCGGCTGAAGGTGTTGAACTGCTGCGCCACGAGGAAAGCGTTCTTCTGCTCCTCGGTGGGGTTCACGACGTCGAAGAGGTGCGGCACCTTGGTGGCTCCGAGTTTGCCGATCCAGTCCTTGGAAGGCTCCTTCTCCCACCAGAAGATGGGCGCCACCTTCTTGTCGGTGACCCACTTCGGGAACAGGCGCGGCACGTTCTCCTCCACGCAACGGTCGACGCCTTCCATCTCGTCGCGATCGAAGGCGGCCATGATCTCGGAAGTCCCGCCGTAGCCGTAGACCATCTTGATGGGACCGCCCAACTCCTGCACGAACTGGGGTCCGATGCCGAAGGCCGCGCCCGGCGCGTTGCCGCCGCTGGTCACGGGCGTGCCGCGCTTCACCAGGTCGGCGTAGGTCGTGCCGATGTCGCGGCGCACACACCAGATGCGCGGCACCGCGCCCGCGCTCGGGCTCCCCAGTACGCGCACCTTCTTGAGGTCGAAGTCGGGCACGTCGGTGCCGGCCAGCTCACGCTGGACGAACCGCGGATGCAGAAGGCCCAGGGTCATGCCGTCCGGCTTGGCCTTCATGGCCCGTCGCAGCCCGCGAAGCTGACCCGCCCCGGGAACGTTCCGGACGATGAAGGAAGGGTTCCCCGGCAGGTAGTTGGCCACGAACCGCGCCACCATCCGGGAAAACGTATCGTAGCCGCCGCCCGGCGCCGAACCGACGATGATGTTGACCGGCTTCGACTCGAAGAGCTGCTTCAGTTCCGCGTCCGAGCGCTGCGCCAACGCGCCCGCCGGGACCAGCAGCGAGGCCGCCAGCACCGCGGCAAACACGCCGGCGACGAGCCGGAGCGACCCGCTCTTTCCCTTGAACAACTTGGATAACATGCATACCTCCTCTGAGAGTTTTGACCGTGAGAAACGCCGATGCCTCCAGGTCGGGGCAACAAAGTAGCACAAGCCCCCTCCCATGAACAAACATCACAACACAACTACGTAACGGAAAGTCATTCCCGCTTTCCGGGCTGTGTAAAGACTGATGAGGCGAGCGCCTTCGGGTCGTCATTCCCGCGGAAGCGGGAATCACCCATGTCGGCTTGCAGCCGACACAAACGGGGATGAAAATGGGGCGCGGCCCCCCACTGAGTCATTCCCGCGGAAGCGGGAATCCAGGGGTGGCGAGGGGGGAAACGCCGCCGTAGTGCCCCACGACCACCCCTGGATTCCCGCTTCCGCGGGAATGACGACCCGGAGGTCCGACGCCAATTCTTGTTCGGGCGGCGTTCTTGTTCGGGCGACGTTCTGGCACAGCCTGTTTCGTGGAAATGACGCCCAGGGGGTATCGCGCCGAGGCATGGCTGCCGTTACGCCCCCGCACGTGCCGTCGCCGCCAGCGCGGCTCTGCGGCCCAGCGTCAGCAGCAGCCCGAGCACGAGCACGCCGATGAGGCTCATGTACATGCCGCGGTAGCCCACGAGCGCGATGACGCCGCCGGCGACGGCGGCGCCGAGGCCCGAGCCGAGCGGGAAGGCGATGGAGAAGGTGGCCATGGCGACGCCGCGGCGGCGCGGGTCGGCGCGTTCCATGGCCAGGGCCAGCGTGGTGGAGACGCCCATGGCGTAGCCGAGGAAGAAGAGCACCCCGGCGGCCATCATCATGGTCACGTCCCGCGCCAGCAGCACCAGCCCGACGCCGGCCATCTCCAGGAGGTAGGCCCCGACCACCGCGGGCACGCGGCCGATACGGTCGGAGACCCGGCCCAGCAGCGGGCGGCCGACAAGGCTGGCGCAGCCGATGGCCACGAAGTACCAGCCCAGGCTCTCGATGCCCACCTCGCGGGCGTACAGGACGATAAAGGAGGTGAGGCCGGACCAGGGCAGGTTCAGGCAGAAGAGCAGCAGCGCGACGAACACGATGGAGCGGTCGAACCAGGTGCGGTCCCGGAACGGCACCCGGGCGGCCCGCGCGGGCGGGCCTCCGGCCTGCCGCTGGAGACCCCGTCCGCACACGTGGGAGAGGAGTGCCCCGAGGAGCGCCACGGCGCTCGACAGCACGAAGACGCCGGCGTAGCCCGCCGCCGGCCACTCGATGATCCACAGGGCCACGGTGGGAAAGAACACCGAGGAGCTGGCCTGGATGCCGGAGTAGTAGCCGCTGGCCTCGCCGCGCCGGTCGTCGGGCACGGCGGCCGCCAGGAACGCGTAGCCGCTGGTGTTGATGCCGGCCCAGGAGAAGCCCCGGAGGATGTTGGCGGTGAACGCCCCCTCGACGTACGGGACGATGAAGATGAGCACCGTCAGGCACAGGCCGACGCAACTCAGGCTGAGCACGAAGGTCTCGCCGCGGGTGTCCACCCAGGTGCCCAGCAGCGGACGGATGAGGATGCTGCTGGCGCTGAAGACCGCCAGCAGCAGGCCCACCGTGAAGGGGGAGCCGCCGAGGTGGTCCACGTAGAGCGGCAGCGTGGGCGTCAGCAGCGCGTGGTGGCCGTAGGCCAGGAACTGCGACGCGCACAGCAGGAGGAAGGTGCGCGTCCAGAAAGACGGCCTTGCCGACTCACCGGGCATGGACGGCGCGGGGCTGCGTCTTTCGGAGCGCGCCGCTTGCTCAGCTATGACGCTTCACCCAGGAGAGGATGACGTCGTTGGTGCCCTCCGGGTCTTCCCAGAAGAACCCGTGGGTCTGCCCTTCCAGGACCTTCAGCTCCGCGCCCGGAATCCGGTCCTTGAGCACCTGGGCCTGGGCCACGTGGTTGCTCCCCACCGTGTCGCCGTCGCCGATGAGCACCATGGTGGGGCAGCGCACGTCGCCCAGCCGGTGCGTGCCCTCGAAGCTGTGCCGCGCCATGACCAGTTGGATGAACTCCGGCAGCTTGGCGTGGGTCTCCCAGGCGAGCTTGTAGAAAGCCTCCACCTCGGCGCGATGCGACGTCCGGTAGGCGTCGGTGAAGAAGGTGTCGGTCTCCACGATCTCGTCGTAGACGAACTTCTCGAAACCCTGGGACACCATTTCGTAGACCCACTCGAACGGAAGGCCGGGAACGCAGTCGGGCCCGGCGCGGCCGGCGGTGCCGGAACCGGACGCCGCCATGATCAGGCTCTTGATGCGCCCGGGGAAGTTCTGCGCCAGCGACAGGGCGATGCGCCCGCCCATGGAGTGGCCGATGAAGTGGGCCGACGGACAGCCGACATGGTCCATCAGGGCCACGATGTCCATGGCCATGAGCTCGATGGTGTAGACGCTCTGCTCCGCCACCGAGCGCCCGCAGCCGCGCGGGTCGTGGAAGATCAGGTTCAGGGAGTCGGCCAGCGGCATCTGCGAGGGCTTCCACACCTCGCCCGAGTAGGCGGTGGAGGGCACGAAGATGAGCGGCTCTCCCTGACCGTGGGTCTCGTAGTAGAGGTCGACGCCGGTGGGCAGCTTGACGTTGGGCATGGGTGCGGTCCTCCTTCGGACAGGCCGGGAACGGCCGGCCGCGGACTGTCGCGGCCACGGCCACGAGGGCGCCGCGCTCCGCGGAATCCACTGTCCACCCTTATGGCACGGATCGGCCCCTCACCGCTAACGGCTTGCTCCCGCCCACTTGACAGGTATACCTGTATTAGACATATGCACTGTTCACGGTGGACGCGTGGGGGGACCGGACACCGTGGGTACCCTGCCGTCGTGCGGACAACAGTGCGGGAACAACATGGGTAAATCTCTCATCATCGCGGAGAAGCCGTCGGTGGCCGCGGACGTGGCCAGGGCGTTGGGCGGTTTCAAGAGGCACCAGGACTACTACGAGAACGACGACTACGTGTTGTCGTCCGCCGTGGGCCACCTGCTGGAACAGATACCGCCGGAAGGGGTCGAGGCGAAGAAGGGCAAGTGGAGCTTCGCCAACCTGCCGGTGATCCCGCCCTACTTCGACCTCAAGCCCATCCAGAAGAACGCCTCCCGGCTGAAGACGCTGGTCAAGCTGATCAAGCGCAGGGACGTGGATGCCCTGGTCAACGCCTGCGACGCGGGCCGCGAGGGCGAGCTGATCTTCCGCAACATCGTGCGCCACGCCAAGGCCAAGAAGCCCATCAAGCGGCTGTGGCTCCAGTCCATGACCCCCGACGCCATCCGCAACGGCTTCGTCGAGCTGCGCGAGGACCAGGACATGCAGCCCCTGGCGGATGCCGCCCTGAGCCGCTCCGAGGCCGACTGGATCGTGGGCATCAACGGCACCCGCGCCATGACCGCGTTCAACTCCAAGCCCGGCGGGTTCTACAAGACCACCGTGGGGCGGGTGCAGACCCCCACCCTGGCCATCGTCGCGGAGCGCGAGGCCGCCATCCGGGACTTCAGGCCGGAGCCCTACTGGGAGGTGACGGCCACGTTCCAGGCGGAAGGCGGCGAGTACCAGGGCCGCTGGTTCGACGAGAAGTTCAGGAAGAAGGAGAGCGAGCCCCACGCCCGCCCCGAGCGCATCTGGGACGAGGCCGCGGCCGAGGCCATCCGCGGCAAGTGCCAGGGCCGGGCCGGCAGCGCCACCGAAGAGAGCAAGCCCACCCGGCAGGCGCCGCCGCCGCTGTTCGACCTCACGAGCCTCCAGCGGGAGGCCAACGCCCGCTTCGGCCTGAGCGCCAACCGCACCGTGCAGATCGCCCAGGCCCTGTACGAGCGCCACAAGGTGCTGACCTACCCCCGCACCGACTCGCGCGCGCTGCCCGAGGACTACGTGGGCACGGTCAAGGACTCGCTGCGGATGCTCAAGGACACGAGCTACGCGCCCTTCGCGGACAACATCCTGGAGAAGAACTGGGTCAAGCCCGACAAGCGCATCTTCAACAACGCCAAGGTATCGGACCACTTCGCCATCATCCCCACCACCGAGGCGCCCAAGCGCCTCAACGAGATCGAGCAGAAGATCTACGACCTCGTCACCCGTCGTTTCCTGGCGATCTTCTACCCCGCCGCCGAGTACCTGGAGACCACCCGGATCACGCGGGTGGAGGGCGAGCCCTTCCGCACAACCGGCAAGGTCCTGGTCAAGGCCGGCTGGCTCGAGGTCCACGGCCGGGACAACGCGCGCAAGGGCGACGAGCCCACGCTGGCGCCCCTGCGGGCCGCGGTCGCGGAGGCGAGCGCGGGGGCCGACGTTTCCAAGGACAGGCCCGGGAACGGACGTGCCGGCGGCGCGGACCCGGCAGGCGCGGACGGCGGGGCCGTGCCTGTGGCAACCACGGAAGTCGAGGTCAAGCAGAACCAGACCCGGCCGCCCGCGCGCTTCACCGAGGCCACGCTGCTCGGGGCCATGGAGGGAGCCGGCCGGCTGGTGACCGACGAAGACCTGCGCGCGGCCATGGCGGGCAAGGGTCTGGGCACCTCCGCCACCCGCGCCTCCATCATCGAAGGGCTCATCGACGAAGACTACATCGTCCGGGACGGCAAGGAGCTTCAGGCCACGCCCAAGGCCTTCATGCTCATGGAACTGCTCAACGGCCTGGGCGTGCGGGAGCTTACCAAGCCCGAGCTTACCGGCAACTGGGAGTACCAACTCTTCCAGATGCAGGGGGGAAAGAAGAGCCGCGACGAATTCATGGGCGAGATCGCCGCGATGACCCGGCAGATCGTCGACCGGGCGCGCCAGTACGAGCACGACACCATTCCCGGGGACTTCGGCGCCCTCGCGGTCCCGTGCCCCAAGTGCCAGGGGGAGGTGCACGAGCGCTACCGCAACTACCAGTGCGTCAACTGCGACTTCAGCCTGCCCAAGATCCTCGCCGGGCGGCTGCTGAGCACCGAGGAGACCGAGACGCTCATCGGAAAGGGCCAGATCGGGCCGCTTCAGGGCTTCCGCAGCCGGCAGGGGCGCCCCTTCGCCGCGGTGCTGAACCTGTCGCCCGAGCACAAGATCGCCTTCGACTTCGGCAACGACGCGCGCGACGGCGCGGGCGAGGGCGAGCCGCAGGCGGACTTCAGCGGCCAGGAGCCCCTGGGCAAATGCCCCCGCTGCGTCGGCAACGTTTTCGAGCTGCCCATGCGCTACGTGTGCGAGAATGCCGTGGGCGACACGCGCACCTGCGAGTTCAGCTCCGGCAAGATCATCCTGCGCCAGGAGGTGCCGCGGGAGCAGATGATGAAGCTCCTGGCCGAGGGCAGGACCGACCTCCTGACGGGCTTCGTCTCCGCGCGCACCGGCCGCGCCTTCAAGGCGTTCCTGGTGATCAAGGACGACAAGGTCGGTTTCGAGTTCGAGCCGCGGGCGCCGAGGAAGACCGCCGGGACCGCTGCCGCAAAGCCGGCCGTCAAGGCCGACTTCTCGGGCCAGGAGCCCGTGGGCAAGTGCCCCCGTTGCGGCGGGCGGGTGTTCGAGTGGCAGTCTCAGTACCTGTGCGAGAAATCCCAGGCGGACCAGAAACCCTGCCGCTTCAAGTCCGGCACGGTCATCCTCGAGCAGCCCCTGGAGCGCGCCCAGATGGCCAAGCTCCTGGCGGATGGCAAGACCGACCTGCTGCCCGAGTTCGTCTCCTCCAAGTCCGGCCGGCAGTTCGCCGCCTGGCTCGTGCTCGACGACAAGGGCAAGGTGGGTTTCGAGTTTCCGCCGCGGGAGTGAGCCTGTCTCATCAAGGCCAGCGGCAACTTGACACACCCACGTTGCATGCGTAAACCTCTGTCCTCATGCCTACCCCAGCAAACCACACCCTCTATTTTGAACAACTTACCGTCGAGAATGTTCGGGCCTTCGGCCAACGTCAGCAATTGACACTTCTCGACGAGAGTAGCCGTCCAGCCCGTTGGACCCTCATCGTCGGCGACAACGGCGTCGGCAAAACCACCCTGCTCCAGTGCTTGGCGCGCATGGCGCCAGTGTTCAACGAGCCCCCCGACGACGACCCTGGTCCTCACCCCAACAATGTTGAACCCGAACTGGCGAGAGAAACAGACAACGAACTGCTCCGTGCCCTCGCACGGGACGGCGCCACTGACCCGACTCGACTCTCCGCGCAACTCTCCGTCGGTGCCCGTCTCGGCGGATCGAGGCCTCGGGTGCACGACTCGGTAACAACATCCCTTGACTTCACACGAACGCGAAACGGTATCGCCGACTTCCATCCCGCCGGTAATAGTTCCAAACGCCTTAAGGAACCGCTGGTCGTCGGCTACAGTGCTAGCCGCCGTCCGCGAGGCACGACTCTCGGCGGTTTCATAACGAAAAACCCCTTGGCGTCGCTCCTCGAGATTGAAACCGAACTGTGTGACGTGGAAGAGATTCTGCGCCAACTCGATTACTCTTCACTCAAGCAACAAAGCCGCGCCACAGCATTCCTGGCCCATCTAAGGAAGGTCCTTTCCGACGTTCTCCCCGACATAGGCGACCCGGATGACATAGAAATTCTCGGCCCACGAACTCCCATTTCCGATGGCGAAAAGACCGGCGTCCGTGTAAAAACCCCCTCGGGTCGAGTCCCCCTTCATCAATTGAGCCTCGGCTACCGCACTGTGTTCGCTTGGACTGTCGACCTCGCGTGGAGACTACTGGAGCATTACCCGCGAAGCTCCAGCCCGCTCCACCAGCCAGCCATTGTCCTCGTCGACGAAATCGACCTACACCTCCACCCACGCTGGCAACGGAAGGTGCGATACCACCTCGCGAAACAATTCCCGCAGGTTCAATTCATAGCCACCGCACACAGTCCGCTAATGGCGCAGAGTTCACTCGGCGCAAACCTTGCCGTCGTGCGATGGCAAAACGACCACGCCGTGATCGAGAACGATCCCGTCGTGGTTGAAAGCTGGCGGCTCGACCAGTTGGTTACAAGTGAACTGTTCGAACTTGGATCGGCCCGGCCGCCCGAGACCGAACGAGAACAACAGCGCCGCGCCGAGCTACTGGAGAAGAGTGAACTTTCCGCAGACGAGCGGAAGGAATTGGATACCCTGAATCGCAGGACCTTCGAGTTGCAGACCGAGTCGGCCGACGACGAACGCGTGATGCAACTGATTCGTGACGCCGCAGCGCGACTACCGTCAGCAGCGAGTGATTCATGATCGGGGTGACAAAGTCTTCCGTAGCGCCTTCAAAGCTAAAGGCCGGAATTGCCAAGACCAGACGAGACCGTGACAACTACGCTGGAGGTCAACGACAGTTTGAATTCGACCGAGGGATCTATGGGCATGCGGAGGTCAAGAACGCCCTCCAAAGCGCACAACATGACAAATGCTGTTTTTGCGAAGGGCGGTTCGATGCTAATGCGCCAGGTGACGTAGAGCACTATCGACCTAAAGGAGCCGTGAAACAGGATGAGTGCTCGGAACCGCTGACCCCTGGCTATTTCTGGCTGGCCTACTCGTGGACCAACCTCTACTACAGTTGCCCGATATGCAATCGGAGCAACAAACGCGACTTATTTCCCCTCGCCAACCCTGCGCAACGTGTGCGTAGGCCCGATGACGACATCAGTCAGGAGAAGCCACTCATTCTTGATCCTGGTGGACACGAGAACCCGCGCCTGCATATTCAGTTCAAATATGATCGGGCGGTCGGGTTGACCGACGCCGGCCGTACGACAATTCGGTTACTCGGGCTCAATCGGGAACCGCTACGGGAGGACCGTCTGAAACACTTGAAACGGCTAGAGGCATTGTGCGACGTGATTCGATTGTCCCGCGACAGTACGGTGCCCGAGGATATCGGCAGACGCAGACAAGCCCATCGAGAACTCCTTGCCGCCGTGCAACCGGTATCAGAGTTCAGCGCCATGGCTGACGACTACCTGAGCAGAACCCGCATCACTTGATCTGAATTGTTGCACAAGTCTGTCGAACAACGCCTTTCCATCAGCCGTCAGGCCGCACCCGGTAGTGAGATCGCCGACTTGGCCGACCTCTTCAACAAGGTCCCGTCTACGCTTGTTGACAAACCGCCTTTCAGCCGTCGTAAGCGACGGGGCTTGCTGCACAATTCGATAATAGGCGTCTACTACAGCGAAAACATAAAGGCCATGAATTACGCCGCCAAGAGGCCGCAGACTTCGCTGCCATGGTGAAAAACTGCGGCGAGCCTCGCAGGCAACGAGGGGCACCATGTTCTCGATCATCGTCAGTTGTAAATGCATGCACTCGTGAATGATCGACTCCGCAAGGCGCACGTGCCCTTGCTCTCTGTTTGACGGAACAGAAAGGAAGATAGAGAAGGGAATGTCCGGGTCACTATGGCTAACGTCGTGGTCCGCGCTCGGAGCCTGAAGTATGTGCAAGATACACAGGTAAGCGGTTACGGTCCTGAGGAGGTTGGGAACGAGGGCGACGAACGACAATGCCGTGGCAACAGCGGACGTGTCTTCCGCTACGCGCGCCGAATCCGGAAAAACCAAGCCGAGTCTCTCGTACCGCGCTCTACTTGAAGGCGGCAAGACTTCGACGTGACATTTCCGCTGGTCACCGAGGACCAACTCTACCACGTCGCAACGCTCAGCGCTCGGATCGTCCCTCAACCACCGGTGTGTCCCGTAGTTTGAGAGACAGAAACCGCGCTTCGCCAGTCTGCGCCAAGCGGTTTGGGACAACGGCTCGCCAAGACCAGGAAACCAAGGCTCAGCGGTCCGACGAAACGCGGTCCTGATTGCTTGTTCAACTCTGTTATCCATGCCCCGGAGCAAAGAACGAGTAGACGAGAGTGTAGCGTTCACCTGCGTATAACCTGGAAACTGCGTGGTGGGAGTTCTCCCCGATTTCGAATCCGATGGCGCTTCCGGTGACTGGCCGGACGACGGCGTGAATGTCCGTGGCGTCAAAGCTATTGAAAAGGACAAAGAAGCCGCCATCTTGGTCCGCGAGGCCGCGGTTCAACTGAATGGTAAGCCGGTGCGACTCCCCGCCAAAGAGATGATCATTGTGAATTGCAATACGTTGACCGGCCACCAACTTGTGCGCAACGAGCGAAACGGCAACATCTAATTCGACATCAAAGATGCCTTCCATTTCTCGACGGAGATCGGCAAGCCTCTCCGGCGATATGACGCGAGACACCTGATCTGGAAGGGCAACATCAAGCATGCTGAACTCGTACTGCTCGTAGAAATCGGTAGTAACCAGACGCCAAGGTGCGTCCGTCTCGAACCACCCGAGGAGTGCCGATGCGATTTCAGCTCCAACACAGTTCCGGACCAGGAAGTAACGGAAGGGCGAGACACGGTAGTCCACCTCTCCAAGTATGATCTCACTCAGCCGCTGAGCGGGATTCATGCGATACAAATGGACTACGATCACCGGTTATGACGGTGGTATGTCCGATTATAGGCTGTTGGGGAGGAGGGGTCGTCGTTCCCGTTGTTCCGAACCTCCTCGATGAGACGAGACAACGCCACGCTCCGCGGGCCACGTACCTCAAGCTCGGGCTCCTGTGGTTCCTTAGGCCGTCGCGGCTGCGCGGATTCGTTCGGCAGTGTCTTCGGGTTGTGCATAAGCGCCTCCTTCTTCGCGAGTTGCAGCTTGGTGCCGCTCGATCCAATTTCGCATGTGTCGAATCAGCAAGAGCTGGTCCGCGCAATACACGGATGGATTGTCGTAACCGCGGTCCTCACTCCAACGGTGCGCCACCATCCCGCCCCCGCACACCGCGAGGTCCGGACAGGCTCGGCACCCCTTGGCCATAGGACGCTGTTGGCGATAATAATCTGCGTAGGCTTGACTATGGACAACGTCGAGCAAACGGTCCGAGAGGATCGACCAGGTTTGGCGATCAAAACGATCAGCACCTCGGTGTGCCACCTTCAGCGTGTCGTTCTTGTGGATGCCGCCGTCCGTCTCGATTACGAGGATCCCATAATCCGCAGTTCCGACCCCCTCCTTTTGAGCCTTGCCGCCAAGAAGAATTCTCAACATATCATCAAATACCCGGACACGCGGCGGAGTTGGGTCGTTCAGGTATACATCAAGCAAACCTGCCATCCAGCATCCATACTCGGTCGACAGGATACTCGCCTTACCCGGGGGAAGACGCGTGCGATTCCCGTCCCGGACAAGGAAATCAATGCTCGGAGCCGCGGTTTCCTTCAAGGCGGCATAAACCCGATCCGGTCTGGAGGTAGGGTCTATCACTGCAAGAACCCCGGCGAACAGGGGAAAGGCATCTCTCCGCGAGGTCAACCGACCGATGGCCTCTGCGACACGTTGATGTGATCCTTGTCCCGCGTGGTCGACGCGCGCACCGTCATGGACCTCTGCTGGTCCATCGATGCTGATCGAAACCCCCACATTGAACTGGACGAAGATGTCGATGATCTCATCCGTCAGCAGCAAGCCGTTCGTCTGAACGTGAACACCGCAGGGAGCCGGCAGCGACCGCCGAAGTCGTCGACATAGCTGGCGTAACCGACGAGCTCCAATGAGTAATGGTTCTCCGCCGTGCAACACGACACTGAGAGGCTGGCGTTGGTGGGAGTAAAGGTTCGCGAGTTGTCGAACAGCGGCTAGTTCCACTGCTACAGGCATGTGCTTGGGCTGCAAACGCCAAGCATCGTCGCCCATATGGTAGACATAGCAATAATTGCAGTCAAGGTTGCACCGACTGGCGACTTTGAGAAGTACCGTGTCGATCACGGTCGGGACCGTTCGCGCATCCATGTTCAACCTGTGTGTCTTCCAGGACTTTGGACAGTACACCGTACTTCATAGCCCAGTTTCCTGCATCGTTCCACCGGTCTTGGAGATAAGGCGACTCTTCCTGGGACTCAGACGACGAAGGGACTGCAACGCGCCCCTACAACCCCAGCCACCCCTGCAGCATCCCCTTCGGCCAGAGCACGTGCAGGATCCAGTTGAAGACGCCCACGATCAGCGCGACCATCACGACCGCGGCCACGCCCGACACCAGCAGGCTCTCCCGCGCCTGGAACCTCAGGTAGACGAACGTAAACAGCGGCACCGCGATCTCGAAGCCCACGAGCCGGACCAGGGCGAACAGGGCGAAGATCCACGCGAAGACGTTCACCATGCGGCGCCGCGCCACCGCCGGGGGCACGTCGGCGTCGAGCGGCGTGTCGCCGAGGCCCGGCGAGGTCGCGGCGTCCGTCCCCCGCCGCCGGCGCTGGCGGACGAACAGCACCACCGTGAGCAGCAACCCCGGAAACGCGATGGCCATCACGAACGCCCGGCTGTGCACCGGCCACTGCATGGCGGATAGGATGGCGCTGACGAACAGCCCCGCCATGCAGAGGTTCAGTCCCTGGCTGATGCCGCCCTTCACGGTGTGCCCCCGATCCCCTCGACGGCGCGTGCCTCGGGGGCCGCCTCGCCGCGCTTCTCCCGCACCAGCCCGAAGGCGACGCTGGCGGCCATGGCCAGGAACAGCAGGATCACGCCCGGCCGGGCGAGCCAGCCGAAGCCGTTGTAGGCGTGGGTCGAGATGAACAGGTACTTGCCGATGATGGGACCGAGCACCAGTCCGAGCACCAGCGGCGGCCGCGGCCAGCCCGCCAGCTTCATCACCCAGGCGAACAGGCCGAAGCCGATGAGGACCACGAGGTCGCCGTAGTCCCGGGTGGTCAGGAACGAGGCCAGGAACAGGATGCTGATGATCACCGGGGCCAGGATCTGGATGCGCACCAGGGCGAGCTTCGCCAGTTGGCCGGTCAGGGGCAGCAGGATGAGCGTCCCGAACACGTTGGCCAGCACCAGGCTCCACACGATGGTGAACGTCACGTCCAGGTTGTCCGTGAGCATTTCGGGGCCGGGTCTCAGTCCCAGGATCATGAAGGCCCCCAGGAGGATGATCATCTGCAGGCTTCCCGGTATCCCGAACGCGATGGTGGGGATGAGTGAGCCACCGAGCTTGGCGTTGGCCGCGCTCTCCGGCCCGATGACCCCGCGCACGTCGCCCTTGCCGAAGTTCTCCCGCGGACGGGACGACTGCACGGTGTGCCCGTAGGCGAACCAGTCCACCACGTCCGAGCCGAGCCCCGGGATCAAGCCGATCCAGGTGCCGAGGACGCTGCACCGGAGCACCAGGAACCAGTGACGGAAGGTGTCGCCGATGCCGGTGAGCACCCCCTTGATGGCCTGGCGGGGAACGTCGGCGATGCTCTTCCGGCGAATGACCATCTCGACGATCTCGGGAATGCCGAACACGCCCATGACCGCCGGCACCAGAGGGAGACCCTCCCAGAGATAGAGGGCGCCGAAGGTCCAGCGCAGTATTCCCGTCTGGGGATCCATGCCCACCATGCTCGCGAGCACGCCCGCCATGCCGGCGATGAGCCCCTGGAGCGGCGCCCGTCCGCTGAGCACGCCGACCATGGAAATCCCCAGCAGCCCCAGCATGAACAGCTCGGGCGAGCCCACGGAAAGCACCAGCGGACGCATGATGGGGACCGCCAGGAGGAGCGCCACCGCGCCGAACACGCCGCCCATCATGGAGGCACTGTAGATGGCGCCGAAGGCGCGCCCGGCCTCGCCCTTCTTGGCCATGGGATGGCCGTCCATGATGGTGGCCTGGGCCGCGGCGGTGCCCGGCACCGCGAACAGCACGGCGGGGATGCTGTCGGACGACGTCACCACCGCCACCAGGCCCACCAGCAGGACCATGGCCTCGGACGGCGACAGCTCGAAGACGAAGGGCAGCACCACGGTCAGGCCCACGATGCCGCCCAGACCGGGGACCGCCCCGAGGAGAATGCCGAGGAGCACCCCCAGCAGCAGCAGGAGCAGATGGTAGGGGGCGAAGATCACCCCCAGGGCGGTCAGCAGCGATTCAAGCATGCTCCGCGCGGTTTCAGCGGTACAGCTTGACCACTTCCTCCGGCAGGCCGAAGAACTGCTTCAGAGCCGCTTGCGCGTCCTTGCCGATGACCGCGTCGTTCTTGCCGCCCATCACCTTCACCGCATCCGCCTGGAACGCCGGGTCGGCGACCATCTTCCGGAACCCGTCCTCCAGCACGCGGACCCTGGCCTCGGGCACGCCGGGAGGCGCCCACACGGACTTGCCCAGGGTGTTGACCGCTATGATGCCCTTGATGGCTTCCCACACGGTCCCCGACGGCTCCTTGCCGAACAGCTCCACGAAGCCTTCCTTCACGGTGCGCAGGTGCGGCATGGCCGGGTGCCGCGTCACCTTCCCCTGGCTGTCCAGGAGCCCGGACTGGAACAGGATGGTGACCTCGCCCTTCTCTTCCAGCGGCTTCACCACCAGCGCATAGTTGAACGCGTCCCCGCCGGTCATGTTGACCTCGCCCTTGAGGAGCGCCAGACGCGCCTCGCCGTAGCTGCTGTAGCCGTACACCTGCCGGAACTCGAGCCCCAGAAGCTGGAAGATCAGGCCGGAGACGATGGCCACCGTGGACCCCTTCTGGGTGTCCCCGGCGACGATCTTGCCGCTGGTCTTCTTGAGGTCGCTGAGCTCCTTGATGCCCAGGCTCTTGCCGGCGAAGTGGGTGGTGGAGCTCGGGGCCGAGGCGATGAGCGACATCTCGGTGAACTTGTAGGTGTGGCCCGGCCGCCGCAGGAGACGCCGCACCGGGATCCCCTCGGAGGCCACCCCAAGCGTCAGGCCGTCCCGCGAGGCCTTGGAGTAGAGGTAGCCGAAGGTCAGCGCGCCGCCGCCGCCCGGCATGTTCTGTACCAGTATCTTGGGGTTGCCCGGGATGTACTTGACCCAGTGCCGCGCGGCGAAACGAGCGTAGTTGTCCGTGCCTCCGCCGGGGCTGAAGGGCACGATCACCCGGATGGTCTTGCCCTCGTAGAAGGGCTTGTCGGCGGCGGTTGCCGTTTCAGGCCCGGCCAGGGTCATCCATATCAGCAAGCCGCTCAGCACCGCGGCCCATGCCGGACTGTAGCGCGTACCGGTGAATCGGATCATGGTAACCTCCTTGTCCGCACGTCGTTCCCGAGGACTACGGCTTTCCGAACGTGGCCACACGATCCACACGGCATTCGAACAGCACGCGCTTCTCGTCGATGACCGGGCCCTCCTGTATCTCGTTCACGGTGAAATCCGCCATAGAGTGCCTCCCTCCGGATAATCGAGATGATTGAAACGGCTCGCTCTACAGAAAGTCCCGGATGGCCTCGAAGGACGCCTCCGGGTTGGCGAAGAAATAGCTATGCCGCTCGCCCGGCAGTATCACCAGGCGCGCGTCCGGAATGCCCCCGGCCAGGATGTCCGCGGAGGTCCGGTGGTCCATGTCGCTGGTGACGCTGCGGTCGTCCTCCCCCACCAGGATCAGCGTGGGCACCGTGATGTCCTTGAGCCGGTGGCTGGTGTCGTGCTCCTGGCGGGCGATGACGTGGCGGAGGTAGAACTCCGGCGGACACGGGTTGGCCATGCGCACGTCCAGGTAGGCCTGCACGCGTTCCGGATGCTCCCTGGCGAACGCCTCGGTGAAACCCACCGCCACGGAGCTGTCGCTCACGTAGCGCTCGTAGCCCATCTCCACCATCTGCGTGGCGAGCTTGAGGGGGATACCCTTGGTGTCGGGGAACGACGCGCCGGAGGAGGCCAGAATGAGCTTCCTCACCTTCCCCGGGTGGTCCAGGGCCAGGAGCTGCGCCACCCGGCCGCCCATGGAATGGCCGCAGACGATCGCGTCCGAAGCGCCTACTTCGTCCATGATGGCGGCCGCGTCCGCCGCGAACATGTCGGTACTGTAAGGGATGGATGGTTTGCCGGAGCGGCCCGTGCCGCGATAGTCGAAGGTGATGCACTGATGGTCCTTCGAAAACTCGGGCACCGGGTACATCTTCCACACCTCGCCGTCGCAGGCGGTCTCGCTGATAAACAGGAAGGGACGGCCCTCGCCGGCCACATCGTAGTGGAGATCTACGTCATCGCGTTGAAGAGTCGGCACGGTATGAACCTCCTTTGTGGACCTTGATCGGGGCGTCCCGTTCCCTCCGGCGTCCGGGTTGTCGGCGGGCGGCGGCTCACGAAATGCCGTACAGGGCCGCGGGGTTGTCGTTCAGGATCTTCTCCGCCTGCCGGTTGGTGATGAAGCCCTCTTCCCCCATCTCCCGCAACACGCTCAAGGTGCGGATCTCGGCGGACTGGTCGGCGTGGCTGTAGTCGGTGCCGGCCACGAGGTTGTCCTCGCCGCAGTGCTGGATGAGGTAGGGCAGGTCCTCCACCGTCTGGCATGCCACGTAGAACCGCGACTCCTTGAGCAGGTTCTTGGCCAGGTCGAACGAGAACAACCAGCGGGAACGCTCGTGGCGCGCGCGCAACTCCGCCAGCGCGAACGGCACCCACGAGGCCATGGCCTCGATGAACCCGACCCGCAGCTTGGGAAACTTCCCCGGCACCTCGGCCATGACCAGCGAGTTGAAGGCGTCGATGACCGGCGTCGTGATGTTGTGAAGGCTCAGGATCGTGGCGTCGGCG
Organism: uncultured Syntrophobacterales bacterium; assembly: GCA_964519455.1. Classification (GTDB taxonomy): domain Bacteria; phylum Desulfobacterota; class Binatia; order UBA9968; family JAJDTQ01; genus JAJDTQ01. Next base: position 31,031 of record CAZFIU010000031.1, on the reverse strand, counting down.
TCGGTGAGCGCAGGGTCGCCCGTGCCGGTATGGACGCACACGGCCATGTCGAGGGCCTCGGACTCCTGGTAGAGCGGAAAGAAGTAGGAATCGCCCGCGCGCCTGTTGCCGCACTCAAGCCCCTTCTTCATCCACCCGCAGGCGCCGTTCTCCCGCGCAAAGCGCATCTCCTGGACAGCCTCGTCCATGTCGCCCATGGGCAGGAGACAGACCCAGCGCAGGCGGTTGCCGCTGAGCTTCCACCGGTCCGCCATCCAGCGGTTGTAGGCCCGGCGCAGCGCGTGCTCGATGTCGTCCCGCGGACTCCAGCGCAGCAGGAACGTGGTCGGGTAGCACACCTGCACGTCGATGCCGAGGTCGTCCATGTGCCGCAGCCGCGCCGCCACGTCCAGCAACTCGCGCGTCTCCACGGTGGTCTCCGTGCGCTTGTCGTCCCGGATGCGCCGCACCAGGAAACGCCCGTTCACGCACCAGTAGCGGTTGTAGCCCTGGGGCTGCGTCCCGCCCGCGCTGTCCGGCGTCTGCATTACCGTGACCGGGGTGTACCGCTTGTGGGCCTCGTCGAGGTAGGCCCAGGTATCCTCGGTCTCGTCCACGTGTGCGTCTGCGTCGATGACTGGCATGGCGCCCAAAATAGGACTGCGGGGTGACGGGTGTCAAGTATTGCGGTGGCGGTAGGATCGCCGCACTTCTCGGCCGCCAAGCCAGGTATCCGGCACGGGCCACTACCAATTCCACTCCGTACGATCCCACTTCGTGGCGGCTAGAGACTCTTCGTCCAAAACCGCATCGTCTCCCCGCTCGCCCATTTCGCGAAAGGCATCATCCCAGCCACTCCGCACCGGCGCCGCAGCGCGAATGATCAGACGCCCCTGCTCTACTTCCAGGTGGACGTGGTCGTGGAGCTGCAACTGCTCCAACAGAGCTTCGGGGATTCGTACTCCGAGGGAATCGCCGACGGGAACCAGTCTGGTTTTCAACACACTCTCCCGTTCCGTACCACGTGCACCGGCGGCCGGTGCCCCCGCAGAGCCTCCAGCACCGACGGCGCCTCCAGCACCACCATGTCCGCCGCAGCGCCCACCTCCAGTCGCAGGTTGTCGAGGCCCATGGCGCGGGCGGCGTCGACGGTGATCATGTCGTAGAGTCGTTCCATGTCGTCCTCGGTGGTCATCCACAAGAGGTGCGCGGCCAGGAACGCGACTTCCAGCATGTTGTTGCGGCCGAAGGGGTAGTAGGCGTCGGAGACGTCGTCCTGGCCCAGGCAAACGCGGACGCCGGCGGCCAGGAGCTCGCGCACGCGGGCGTGGAGCGGGCCGGTGTGGGGGTCGGTGACCACGGGCATGCCGGCCTGTAGCAGAAGCGCCGTCAGCTTCTGGAAGTAGGGCTCGGGGTAGAGCGCCATGGCGCGGGCGTGATGGGCCAGCACCCTGCCCTGCCAGCCGCTCTCGATGGCGGTCACCGCCATCATCTCCAGGGTGCGCAGGCCGGGGTCGCCGGCGTCGTCCACGAGCATGGACACCGGCCGGTCGTTGGCGACGGCGATGTCGAACATCTGCCGCACGTGCTCGCGGGCCGCGTCGTCGGTGTATTCGATCCACGGTATGCCGCCCACCACGTCGGCGCCCAGGGCCACCGCCTCCCTCACCAGGTCGGCGGCGCCCGGCTCGCGCACGACGCCGTCCTGGGGGAACGCCACCACCTGCAACTCTACCGTGCCGCGGAACTCCTCCTTGACCTGGAGCAGCGCCTTGACGCCTTCGAGACGCGCCTTGGTGTCCACGTCGGCGAACGCCCGGATGTGGGTGTTGCCGTGGAGGGCGGCGGCGCGGAGCGCGCGCCTGGCGTTCTCCACGATCCAGTCCTGGCTGTAGGACTCCTTGACCCGCGACGCCGCCTCGATGGCCTTCATGGCACTGCCCATCCCTTCTCCGTGATAGGCGCGCAGGGACGACTCCTCGTCCAGACGTTGCAACGTGTAGACCTTGTCGAGGTGCAGGTGGGGATTGACGAAGGGCTCGGTCACAAGGCCGCCGGCCGCGTCCACGACCACCGTGGCCGACCGCTCCGACGACTCCTCGATGGCTTCGACTCGTTCGCCTCGCACCCCGATGTCGTACAACGTGCCCGGGCGGCGGCGCAGCCGCGCGCCCCGGATCAAAAGATCGAATGGTTCGCTCATGGTTGCTCCCGATGGCGTGGTTTGAAGGAGGAGTTTCGGCGATAACCGGGGGAAAGCCAACTGAAATGGACCCTCCGCCGGTTTCGTAGTAGAGTCCCGGCGACGCCCACGGAAGAGATCGGCGTTCCATCCCGTGTCCGAACGCGCCGGTTCTCGACGATTCGAACCATGACCACCCTGACGCGAGTCATCCCCAATTGCTACCGCGACTCCCTGTCGCTCATGCAGCTATCGGCGCGAGTGTCGGAGACCGCGGGCGTGGACGCCGCGGCCGTGGTGATGGCGACGGACGGGAACCGGGAGCTGCTGCGCGACGCGGAACTCTTCGCCGACGAGGCGGATGCGGGCGCCAACGACATGCTGGTGGTGATCCGGGGTGAGGACACCCGTGTCCTGGAGGCGGCCTTCGCCGGGCTTGCGGAAGAGTTGAACCGGGCGGCGCCGGCATCTCGCCGGGCGGAACGCGCGGAGGCCATCCTTCCGCGCAGCCTGGCCATGGGTTTGCGGCGGGCGCCCGCCAACCTGGCACTCATCTCCGTGCCGGGCGAGTACGCGGCCGCCGAGGCATTCAAGGCCTTGCGGCTGGGGCTCCACGTGATGCTGTTCAGCGCCGGCGTGTCCGAAGCGGACGAGGTGGCGCTCAAGGAGTATGCCGGCGCCAACGGGCTCCTGGTGATGGGTCCCGACTGCGGCACGGCCATCATCAACGGGGTGCCGCTGGGCTTCGCCAACGTGGTGCGGCGCGGCGACATCGGCTGCGTCGGCGCCTCCGGCACCGGTCTTCAGGAAGTGACCACGCTGGTCCACCGGTACGGCGGCGGCGTCTCCCAGGTCATCGGCACCGGCGGACGGGACCTCTCCCGGGCGGTGGGCGGCCTCGCGACGTTGCAGGCTCTGGACGCCCTCGCCGAAGACCCGGCGACGCGGATCATCGTGCTGGTTTCCAAGCCGCCGGACCCGGAGGTGGCCGCAAGCATCCTCGAACGGACCGGACGCGCCGGAAAGCCCGTGGTGGTGAACTTTCTCGGGGCGGCCGCGGACACCGGACCGGCGCCGGGCCTCGTGCAGACGAGGACCCTGGAGGAGGCTGCGCGCCGGGCGGTGGCCCTGTCCCGGGGAGTCCCGTCCCCGCCCGGTGCCGCGTCCCGAGACAGCATGGACGGCATCCCGCGGGAGGACCGGGTCCCCGACGGCGCCCCAAGGGCCAACGGCGAACGGTTCATTCGCGGGCTCTACAGCGGCGGCACCCTGGCGGCCGAGGCTGCGATGATCATGGGTGAGGCACTGGACACGGTCTACAGCAACACTTCGGCGTCGCGTTCCCTCGATGACATCTGGAAGAGCCAGGGGCACACCGTCGTGGACCTCGGCGACGCCCGGCTGACCCGAGGGCGCCCGCATCCGATGATCGATCCGGGGCTGCGCAATGAGCGTATTCTGCGCGAAGCCGCCGACCCCGAGGTCGCGGTGATCCTGCTGGACGTGGTCCTGGGTTACGGGGCGCACGAGGATCCCGCGGGAACGCTCGCGCCCGTCATCCGGGAGGCCGGGAAGGCAGCGGAGAGCGCCGCGAGAAGGCTCCTGTTCGTCGCCTCCGTTTGCGGCACACCGGAGGATCCACAGAACGCGTCGCGACAGGAACGCTGCCTGGAGAAGGCGGGAGTGACCCTGGGCCGCAGCAACGCGGAGGCCGTACGGATCGCGCTTGAACTCGCCCGCGGCGGGTGACACGAAGGGACCGTAAGTGGAACATTCCCGGCCCTTGCATATGTCATTCCCGGCCCCCCAATACGTCATTCCCGCGGAAGCGGGAATCCAGGGGTGGTGGTGGGGCGGCCCATTGCCCCAGGCCCTACCCCGCCTGGATTCCCGCTTCCGCGGGAATGACGTATTGGGGGCCCGGGAATGACGTATTGGGGGGCCGGGAATGACGTATTGGAGGGCCGGGAATAACGTATGCGGGGGCCGGGAATAACGTATGCGGGGGCCGGGAATAACGTATGCGGGGGCGGGGAATGACGTGGTGCCGTTTCGCGGCTGAGTGGAGTTTGACACAGGCGGTTTCACGGGAATTGATGATACGTTTGTGTGCGGGAAAGCCATGGGGAAAACCATGATTGAGCGCTTGTTCCGGGACGACCTTCGGGTGGTCAACGTCGGCCTGGAGGTCTTTGCCGACTCCATCGACGCTGCCGGCGGTACGGTGCAGCGGACCGATTGGCGCCCGCCCGCCGGCGGCGACAAGGATATCGGGGCGGCCCTGGCGTCGCTGATCAACCATCCGGCGGTGGAGCCGGCCAACGAGCGCGCGTTCGCCGCGTACCTTGAAGCGCAACCCGTCCTGGAGGGGATCGGCACGGCAAGAGACGCCGTCCCTGGAATGGGCGAGCGCATGATCCTCCACGCCGGGCCACCGGTGTCCTGGGAGCGTATGTGCGGCCCCATGCAGGGCGCGGTGACCGGGGCGATCCTGCTGGAGGGCTGGGCCGGCGACCCTGACGGCGCCCGGGCGCTGGCGGCGGGCGGCGGGATCGTCTTCGAGCCCAACCACCATCACGGCTGCGTCGGTCCCATGGCCGGGGTGACGAGCCCGTCCATGCCGGTTTGGGTCGTGCGCGACGCCGAGCACGGCCGGACCACCTGCTGCAACCTCAACGAGGGGCTGGGCAAGGTGCTGCGCATGGGCGCCTGCGATCCCGACGTGCTGAAGCGGCTCCGCTGGATGGCGGACGTGCTGGCCCCCACCCTGAAGGCGGCGTTGGAACGTCACGACGGCCTGCCGCTGAAACCCTTGATGGCGCAGGCGCTGCACATGGGCGACGAGGTCCACAACCGCAACGTCGCCGCCTCCTCCCTGCTGCTGCGGGCGCTCCTGCCCGTCCTGCTGGAGAGCGGCGCACCGCAAGACCGCATCGCCGAGACCGTGCGCTTCATCACCGGCAACGACCACTTCTTCCTCAACCTCTCCATGGCGGCCTGCAAGGCCATGCTGGACGCCGCCCACGGGGTTCCGGGGAGCAGCATGATCACCGCCATGGCGCGCAACGGGGTGGAGTTCGGCATCCGGGTCAGCGGCACCGGGGACGAGTGGTTCACCACCCCGGCGCCACGGGTCCAGGGACTCTTCTTCGCCGGATACAGCGTGGACGACGCCGCCCCGGACCTGGGCGACAGCGCCATCACCGAGACGGCGGGCATCGGCGGCTTCGCCATGGCCGCGTCTCCCGCCATCGTGAAGTTCGTAGGCGGCTCGGCGGCCGACGCTCTCCGCGCCACCGCCGAGATGGGCCACGTCACCCTGGGAAGGAATCCCGCGTGGACACTGCCGATCCTGGACTTTCAGGGCACGCCCGCGGGCATCGACGTGCGCAAGTGCGTGGACACGGGCATTGCGCCCATCATCAACACCGGCATCGCCCACCGCGAAGCCGGCATCGGCCAGATCGGCGCGGGGGTCACCCGGGCGCCGTTGGCCTGCATGGAACAGGCCGTCACTGCGCTCGCGCGGCAGACACGGCGAGGAATACCCTGATCAAGCACCGTTCGCCGATCAAGCGCAATTCGCCCCGAGCCCTGCGACAAGCCTGTCCCGAGCCCTTCGACAGGCCTGCCGGAGGGCTCGGGACAGGCTCCGCGAAGCGAAGTCGAAGGGCGCAGCTTGCCCGGCAGCCATCGAACAGAGTATTTCCGAGTACGCAAGACGAGGCAGTCAACAAGGAGTAACCCCATGAACGTAAGTGCATTCAAGGTGGGAATGGGCGCCCCCGACGACGTGTCGGAAGGGCGGAAGCTGCTGGACGCCGGCGCGTTCAGGGCCGGGCACGTGGTGGCCATCCTCGGCAAGACCGAGGGCAACGGCGGCGTCAACGACTACACCCGGGCACTGGCCACCCAGTGCTTCCAGTTGCTGATCGCGGAGAAGTCGGGGCAGTCCATGGACGACATCGCGAAGAAGGTGCCGATCATCTGGTCGGGCGGCACCGAGGGGCTGATGAGCCCCCACGCCACCATCTTCGTGAAGGACCCGGACGGCGACGGCGGCGGCAAGGGCAAGGGCTTCACCGTGGGCACCGCCTACACCCGCGACATGACGCCGGAGGAGTTCGGCACCATGGCGCACGTGGAGTCCGCCGCCGAGGGCGTAAAGGCGGCCATCGAGGACGCCGGCATCGACGACCCCGCGGACATTCACTTCGTCCAGATCAAGACCGGCGCGCTGACCACCGAGCGCATCAAGGATGCCTGGTCGCGCAACGCGAGAGTCGTCACCACCGACACCTACAAGTCCATGTCCTATGCCAGGAGCGTCGCCGCCCTCGGCATCGGCATGGCCACCGGCGAGATCGATGAGGGCGCGGTCAGCGAGGCGGTCATCGGGCAGGACCTGGCGATCTTCTCCAACGTGGCCTCCGCCTCTTCCGGCATCGAGCTGATGAACTGCGAGATCATCGTCCTCGGCAACTCGTCGCGCTCCACCAGCGGGCTCATCATCGACCACGCCGTGATGAAGGACGCCATCGACGCGGCCGCGGTGCGGGAAGCCCTGCGCAAGGTGGGCCTCGCGGTCAACGGCGAGCTGTCGGAGCGCGACCGGGACCGGCTGGTGAACGTATTCGTCAAGTGCGAGCCGGATCCGTCCGGCAACACCCGCGGCCGGCGGCACGTGGTGTTCGAGGACTCGGACATCAACTACACCCGGCACATCCGCGGCGCGGTCAACGCGGTGGTGGCCTCGGTCACCGGCGACACCATGTGCTACGTCTCCGCGGGCGCCGAGCACCAGGGCCCGGCCAGCGGCGGCGTGGTGACCGTGCTCGCGCGCAAGGCCTGAGGGCAACGCCGGCGCACTGCACCGGAAACACTGCACCGGAAATCAAGGAGGCTGGTCATGGCACAACGCGAACCCTACGGCTCCAGCAAGGGCTTCACGCAATTGGGACACATCGACATCCCGGGCGGCGGACAGGTGGTGGTGCAGGGAGACTACGCCTACGTCGGCCACCTGGAACCGCCCCACGGCACTTCCATCGTGGACGTTTCCGATCCGCGGAACCTCAAGGTGGTTGGGCACGTCCAGGTCCCCGACGGGACCCACTCGCACAAGGTCCGGGTCCACGGCGACGTCATGCTCGTCAACAACGAGCGCTACGGCGGCGTGGCCAAGAACGGCTTCGAGGGCGGCCTCAGGATCTACGACGTGGCCGACAAGGCCAACCCGCGGGAGATCGGCTTCTACCGGGCCGGGGGCACCGGCGTCCACCGCTTCGACTTCGACGGCGACTACGCCTACTTCTCGCCGCAGGTGGAGGGCTACGTCGGCAACATCATGATGATCCTGGACCTGAAGGACCCGGCCCGGCCCGAGGAGGTGGGGCGGTGGTGGATGCCGGGACAGTGGACCGCCGGCGGTGAAACCCCGACCTGGAAGGGCGTCCGCCACCGCTGCCATCACCCGCTACGGCTCGGCGACCGCCTCTACACCAGCTACTGGCACGGCGGCTTCGTCATCCTCGACATATCGGACATGAGCAATCCTAAACGGGTCGGCGGCCTCGACTGGAGCCCGCCCTACCCCTGCCCCACGCACACCGCGCTGCCGATTCCCCAGACCATCCAGGGGCGGCGGCTGCTGGTGGTCACCGACGAGGAGGTGGTGGACCGGCTGACGCCCGCGCCCAACGCCTTCATGTGGATCGTCGACATCACCGAGGAGACCCAACCGGTCCCCATCGCCACCTTCCGTGTGCCCAACGACGAGCCCTTCAACAAGGATGAATGGTTCGGCTCCCACCAACCCCAGGAGCAGGTCGACGGCAACACCATCTTCGTCACCTGGTTCGCCGGCGGGCTGCGGGCCGTGGACATCAGCGACCCCTGGAGCCCGCGGGAGATCGGCTACCACATGCCCGAACCGGGCAAGGGAGAGTCCATCGTCCAGAGCAACGACATCTTCCTCGACCGTTCCAACGGCCGGCTGTACCTGCTGGACCGGCTGTGCGGGCTCGACGTTCTCGAGTTCACGAACCTTGCTTGACAGGCTTTCCGCTTTACGAGTAACGTCGGGCCGTTTTCCGGGCCATCAATGAACCGTCAAAACGTAGTATCGAGGAGGTATCGCATGAAACGTGCAAGGGGTTTCGTACCGGGCCTGATCCTGGCCGTGTTGCTGGCGTTCTCGGGCTGGAATCCGGCCACCGCCGACACCGTCACCTTGAAGCTGGCCACCTACGACCCGAAGACGGCCGTCACCCTGTCCGCCATACCCAAGTTCATCGAACTGGTGGCGGAGAAGTCCAAGGGTAAGCTCAAGATCGACTGGATCGGCGGACCCGAGATCACGCCGGGCAGGAAGCAGCCCGCGGCGGTCCAGAAGGGCGTGCTGGACATGAGCGTGGCATGGGCGTACGTGCTCCACGTCAAGGCGGCGCAGGCCATGCACCTCTCTTCACTCACCCCACCCGAGGAGCGCAAGAGCGGCCTTTACGACTTGCTGGTGGAGGAATTCGCCAAGAGCGGCTTCCGTTATCTCGGACGGACCACGACGGCAACCCCCTACGTGCTCGTCTCCACCAAGAAGGCCGAAAAGCCCGAAGACCTCAAGGGCCTCGGGTTCCGCACCTCCGGGATCTACGAGCCCATCATCGAGCGCGCCGGCGGCCGCAAGGTGCGGGTGGCCAGCCCCGAGGTCTATTCCGCCCTGCAACGGGGTCTCATCGACGTGAGGCCGGCGCCCATGGGGACGGTGGTGGACGGCAAGCTCTACGAGGTCCTCAAGTACTGGGTGGGACCGGGCTTCTTCCCGGCGCAGAACACCGTACTGTGCGTGAACCTCAAGAAGTTCAACAGCCTGTCCGCGGACAGCCGGAAGGCGCTGGTGGACGCCATGGCCGAGATGGAGAACGGACTCCTGAACGCGAAGAAGAAGGAGTTCGCCGACGCTTGGGCGGTGGCGCAGAAGAACGGCATGGTGCGCAACGAATGGCCCAAGGACGTCACCGACAGTTTCTACAGCGACGTCATGAAGAAATCGTGGGAACGTGTCGAGAAAGGGCTCGGCAAGGAACTCATCGCCAGGATGAAGCCGTTGATGGGCGGATAGTCCGTTCCCGCGCGGACAACTCGAACGGGAGCATTCTTCGGCGCCGGCAACCGCCCGGCCCGGGGAGGCTCCCACTTCGTGCACGCTCTCACATCCACTCGCGGGATAGACTTCGGTGAAGGTCTTCCTCACGAAACTCGGCGCCGCCTGGGACCGTTTCCTGGACGTGTCCCTGGCGATCTCCGCCGCCGCGGTGGTCCTCGCCTCCCTGCTCACCCTTTCCGACATCACCAGCCGGCAGTTCTTCGCCTCGGCCCAGGGATGGGCCATCGAGATCGCGGAGTACTGCCTCCTGTACCTGGCCTTCTTCGGCGCCGCCTGGCTGCTGCGGGAAGACGGCCACGTCAAGGTGGAGGTGGTGGTGGAGGTGCTGAGCGCCAGGAACCAGGCATTCCTGGGCATGATCACTTCGGCGGTCGGGGTGCTGGTGACCGGGGTGCTGGCCTACTTCGCCACCACCACCACCGTCATGGAGTACATGGCCGGCACCAAGATGTACGAGAGCCCCCTCAAACCCCCGCTCTATCCCCTGCTGATCCCCATACCCATCGGCGCGGCCTCGCTGTGCATCCAGTTCATGCGCAGGACCTGGGGCTGCTACCTGCGCTGGCAGGACCCCGGCACGGGAACGGAGGGCGGGGAATGAGTCCGCGGCGTTCCGCGTGAGTCCCTGACGCCATGGATTGGCCTCTCCTGCTGCTGAGCTTCTTCTCGGTCATCGTCGTGCTGCTGATGACCGGCCTGCCCATCGCCTTCGTGTTCATGCTGGTGACCGCCGGCGGCGCGCTGACCCTGTGGGGCGGCGCACCCGGAATGGAGCTGGTGGTGCTCAACATGCAGACGGCGCTGTCCACCTTCACGCTGCTGGCCATCGTGGAGTTCACGCTGATGGGCATGGTGATCTTCCACTCCGGCATGGGCACCACCATGCTGCGGGTGCTGGGCGACTGGCTGGGGAGCATACCCGGGCGGCTGTCCATCCTGGGCATCGCCTTCGCCACCCTGTTCGCCACCATGAGCGGCTCCTCCCTGGCCAGCTCCACGGTCATGGCCACCGTGCTGACCCCGGAGATGGAGAAGCAGGGCTACAAGAAGCCCATGAGCCTGGGACCCATTTTGGGCGGCGGCGGACTCGCCATGATGATCCCGCCCAGCGGGCTCGCCATCATCCTCGCCGCCATCGCCAAGATATCCGTGGCCAAGATCCTTATCGGCGGGGCGATCCCCGGCCTCATGCTGGCGGCCCTCTACATGATCTACATTGTCACCCGCGCGGCGATCCAGAAAGACCTGGCTCCCGCGTACGCGGTGGAGCGGCCGCCCCTGCCGCGGCGCGTGTACGAGACGCTCGTGTACGTGGTGCCTCTGGGGCTGATCGTGTTCCTCACCCTGGGCCTCATCTTCCTCGGCGTGGCCACCCCGTCCCAGTCGGCGGTAACCGGCGCCCTGGGAGCCTTCATCCTGGCCGGGCTCTACGGCAAGCTCGACTGGAACCTGGTGGTGGTGTCGCTCCGCGGCACCGTCCGCGTATCCACCATGATCCTGATGATCTTCGCCTCCTCCGCCACCTTCAGCCAGATCATGGCCTTCGCCGGCATCACCCGGGGGCTCAGCGGCTTCGTCGCCGGCCTCGACGTGGCGCCCATCATGATCATCATCGGCATGATGATCGTCGTGCTCATCCTCGGCATGATCATGGAAGTGGTCACCATCTTCATGGTCACCATCCCGATCTTCCTGCCGGTCGTGATCACCCTGGGCTACGACCCCGTGTGGTTCGGGCTGCTGATGCTCCTGAACGCCGAGATGGCCCTCACCAGCCCGCCCTTCGGCACCAGCCTCTTCGCGGTGAAGGCCGCGGCGCCGCCCGACACCACCATGCGCGACGTCTACGTCTCCGCGCTGCCCTTCCTGGCCTGCGACCTGGTGGTGCTGGTCCTGCTGATCGCGTTCCCGGGGATTGCGTTGTGGCTGCCGAACATGCTGTGAGGAAGGCGCGGCGCGCAAGAAGGAACGTTGCCGGAAAGGAGGTGCATCGAATTCCATGGGGTTCTCCCGCTATGAGCTGATCCGCTACGTGGTGCTGCCGGGGTCGCTGCCCTACATCATCAGCGGTGCGCGCATCACGGCGCCGGTGGCCGTGGTCATCATCGTCCTGGCGGAGATGGTGGCGGCACGGAACGGCATCGGGTTCTTTACCTACCAGATGGCCAGGGACTACCGCCTGGCGGAAATGTTCGTCGGCCTGGGCGTGCTGGCGGTGATCTCCATCGCGTTCGACGCCATCGTCAGCGCCGTCGGCCGGCGGCTCACTCACTGGGAGCCCACCTCATGAACGACGAGAAGTTCATACTCGCGGGGACCCTCCTGTGCTCGGCGTCCGAGCCGGTGTCGCGGAACCGGCTGGTCCGGATCAGGGGAGACCTCATCGACGGCATCGAGCCGCTGCCGGACACGTTCTCCGCGGAAGGACGCGACGTCGTGGACGCGCGCGACATGGTCGTCATCCCCGGCTTCGTCAACGCGCACACGCACCACACCGAGATCCTGCAGCGAAGCCTGCGGGACCGGTTGCCCTTCGAGCTGTGGCACTTCGAGAGGCGGGGGACCGAGGACATCCTCGATCCCAGCTACGACGACCTCCTCGCCGCCAATCACATCGCCCTGCTGGAATCCCTCAAGCACGGGACGACCAGCGTCCTGCACCACCTCTCCAGGCGGCGCGGCATCGATCTCCAGGAGATCCGCGCCTGCATCGACGCCGCCCGGCGCCTCGGGGTCCGGACGGCCGTCGCCCCCTCGGCCACGGACGGCGGGTGGAGCGCCGCGCCGGCGCGGGAGCTGTCCGGCACGGGGCCGGCGGAGATCGCGGGGCTGAAGCGGGCACACGACCTCATCGGTCAGGGCCCTGACCACGTCATGGGTGTGGTCGCGCCCACCTCGCTCCATACCTGCTCGGACAGCTTCCTGACCGAGTGCCTCGCCATGGCCGAGGACCGCGGCCTGTCGGTCCACACGCATTTCCTGGAGACCCGGCAGGAGGCGCGGCAACGTTCGGCCGGCGGCGAAACGCCGGTCCGAAGGGCGGCGCGGCTGGGGCTCCTCAAGCCCGGAGTGTCACTGGCCCACGCCGTGCACCTCACCGACGACGAGCTGGACATCCTGGGCGAGAAGCAGCCGGCCGTGGTCCACAATCCCTCCAGCAACGCCAAGCTCGGGAGCGGCCTGGCGCGGGTAAGGGAAATGCTGGACCGCGGCATCACGGTGGCCCTGGGCTCCGACGGAGGCGACACCAGCGACGGCTATTCCATGTTCGACCAGATGAAGATGGCCGCGGTCATGCGCCGCTGCAGCGTCACCGACTTCGAGTCCTGGATTACCGCGCGGGAGGCCTTCGCCATGGCCACCACCGGAGGGGCCGAGGTGCTCGGCATCCGGGCCGGCCGAATCGCGCCGGGCTATATGGCGGACATCTGCATCCTCAAGCCCGGCACGAGGATGTGGCCGTCCACCGAGCTGGTGCAGAGCCTCGTCTACTCCGAGAACGGCCGCAGCGTCGACACCGTGCTGGTGGGCGGCGAGATCCTGCTGGAGGGAGGACGGAGCCTCCGCATCGACGAATCGGAGGTGGCGCGTCAGGCCGAAAGGGTCGCGGAGAAGGTCCGGGAAGCGCGCGAGAAGTGGGCCGAGCACAAGCGCGCTCCCGAGGTGATGGAGAGGCAGCGCGCCGCCGAGAGCGGGTACCGGGAAGCGGCCTCGTCAGTCACGAGATAACGTGAAGCAGCCGGCGTAGCGCAGTGAAGGTAGGCAACCAGAATCTCCTGGGCGAAGCCGACTTCTTGATCTCGACCGGATACAGGGTTCCGTTCCGCTGGAGAGGATCGCCCGCGCCACGGGCACCAGGCTTCGGATCAGTTTCGACCCTGCATGATTCGGCCCCCGTACACTGCCTGCCCGGCACTCGCCCGTGTCCTCGCCCATCCGCATCGAGGCCATGCGGGTAGGTCTGCAAGTACGAACTGTAGAACAACTCGCGGTCGTGGATCGGACCGGCAATGAGTCCGGGAAAGCCACCGGTCCAGACATCCCGGTAAACGTCGTCGAGGCCACTCGCACCAAGCTTCGGCTGGCGCTCGGCCAGAATGGGGCGCGTCGGCAGAAAAGGAGGCACGGGAGGGGTCTCGTTGACTTAGGCCATTCCTCGTGACCAACGCCTGACCAATTTTTTCAGCCCTGGAAGTTGGATAGGCCAGTCGTGCAGGGTGGCGGGGTCGAAGTCGGCGCCGTTCGGCCAGGTCAGGGTATGAACTTCCGGATCGATTCGGACTTGGTTGAAAAGGGACGGATCACGAAGGGGACCGAACAGTTCGCCCTCCAATATTGCCTGAAAGTCTATGACCTGTTCAGTCTTGTCGTCAAAACGAATGCGAAGCGTGTATGGAGCTTCAACTTCAAAGGAGATCACACGATAGATGGGGTGGCTCATCCGCGCCTCCCTCATTGAAGAGGGTCAATCTTCAGGGGCATCCGCCCCGATTGCAATCGTCGCCAGTCGGCCAGCAATTCCTCGTGATGCAATTCCGCCCAAGCCTCGACCAGACGCTGCTGTCTCCTCGGCAATTGTCCTGCAATCAACTCAATGGTGTCAATGGCGTACACAGCAACGGCATCCTGGTGGTAGGCGTGGAAATGGGGACGGTTATGAATACCGAGAGGCTCGACGTACATGCGTATGATGATGCCGAAAAATCGGCAGATCTCAGGCATCCGATTTCTCTGGCCGCGCCTCCGCGGCCGCGATCTCCGAGTCGAGCAGCACGCCGCACCCGGGACAATACCAGCGTTGGAACTGGTACTGGTCCAACAGCAGGTCCATCAAGGGTCCGGCCGCGGTGGGCGGGGCCGCACCCAGGGAGCAGGCTTCCCGCCAGTCGGCGTCGCTCTCGCACAGGATATGGCCGCACCGGGCGCACTGGACCCAGGTGCGTTCGCCGAGGTCACACAGAACGAGAGACTCCTGGAGAGGATGGCGGACGGCGCCCGTTCCGGTGACGGGAGGCCCGGCAACGGCCGTCGCGCGGGTGACCGCCGCCTGCCGCTCGCGCTTCAGGGACTCGCGCTTCGCCCGGGTGGCACCGGCGTCCACGCCGTCAGCCTCGCCCAACACCACGCCGTAGATGGACTCCGCGGCTTCCCGCGACACCAGGCCGTCCGCCACGTCCACGGCCACGCTCTCCGCTTCCCGCTCCAGCGGATCGCCGTAGCCGCCGCCGTTGGCGCAGCGCAGGTAGAGCAGGTCGTCGGCGTTCAGGCGGAGGTCGCGGTAGCCCAGCAGGTTGTGGGTGCCGCCGGCCTCCGCCAGTTCGTCGGGAAGGGTGCCGCCGGCCACGTGCTCTTGCACGTCGCTGTCCTCCACCTGCACCAGGATGCTGGGCGCGCCGGGGTGGCCGCCGTAGATGCCGAAGCCCGAGTTCCTGAGCCCGGCGACGCCCAGGGCGACGATCTGGATCTTGGCCTCCGGGGCGTCATGCGTCATGAGGAGGGATTCCTCGCCGGCGCCGCCGCGGAACTTGCCGGCTCCGGCGCCGTCCTGGAGATGGCGGCGGAAAAGGTAGAGCAGCGGGAAGTTGGCCTCCACCCACTCGACGTTGTGCACGGTGGAGGGCCGGCCCATCTCGATGCCGGCGGTGTTGACGCCGTCGCCCCAGGAGCGCGCGCCGATGCCGCCCAGGCCCACCAGCGTGGACACGTAGTAGCCGCCGGTCTGGTTCACCCCGGCGTGGCGCGCCAGCCGCGTGCCGAGGGTTTGGGCGGTGACTTCCTTCGACCACTTCTCGCTGGTGCCGATCATCTGGATCAGCGTGCTGCCGGCCAGGAAACGCGCCACCGCGCCGCCGGAGGTGGTGTTGAGCGACACCGGCGCCGGGTAGGTGGGGTTCACGATGGTGCCCTCGGGCGCGATCACCTCCATGACACGGAACAGGCCGTGGTTCTTGGGCAGGTCGTAGCCCAGGGTCTGAAGGAGCGACTCGAAGCACGCGCCCACGGTGGCGTGGTAGGGCAGGTTGATGCCCACCGGCGCCTGGCCGTCGGTGCCGGTGAAGTCGAAGGTCAGGAGGTCGCGCTTCTTCGTGAGCTGCACCTGCATGTTCCACAGGTTGTCACCGGCCTCGATGTTACCTTGGGCGCGCCAGACCCCGTCGGGCACCTCCAGGAGCCGCCGGCGCAGCAGGCTGGCGGTGTGGTCGAGCATCTCGCTGGTGACCTTCTCCATCAGCTCCACGCCGTAGTGGCGGTAGAGCTCCTGCATGCGGGCGCGGCCGACGTTGTTGGCGGCGATCTCGCACTTGAAGTCCAGCCCCACCATGACCGGCTGGCGCGTCATGTTGGTGATGGTGTCGAACACGTCCCGGCGGATCTGGCCGCGCTCGATGAGCTTGATGCCGGGGATGCGGATGCCCTCGTGGCAGATCTCGGTGGCGCCCGGCGAGTTGCCGCCCGGGGACATGGCGCCGACGTCGGCCACGTGCACGAACGTTGCACTCCAGCCGATCAGGCGCTCGTCCACGTGGATCGGCGACACCACGTACATGTCCGGCTGGTGGATGGCGGCCAGGTAGGGGTCGTTGATCAGGAACATGTCGCCGGGGAAGATCCCGCCCTCGTCGGTGAAGCGCTCGATGATGCGCCGCACCGCCACCCCGGCGCAGCCCACGTGCCAGGCCATGGCGTCGCCCGCGCACAGGACGTCGCCGTTGGGCTGGTAGAGTCCCGCCAGGTAGTCGCGCATCTGGGTGGTGTTGACGGTCCCTCCGACCCGCTCCAGGGTGGTGCCGATCTCCTGGGTGATCTGGTAGAGCCGGTGCGAGAGGATCTCGAAGGTCACCGGATCGACGGACAGCTTGGGTTCAGCCATGGAACGCTCCTCGGTTCGCGTTGCCGCAGGGCGCAGCGGCCACGCCCTTCGTTCAGACCTGCACGTGCATCCTGATGTTGCGGTACTCGTCCATCACCGCGGTGTCGCCCGGGCCGACGACGATGGTGGTCACCGGGCTCTCGATGATCCCCGCACCCTTGATCTCCATGCCGGGCTTGAACCTCTCGAAGTCGTAGATGTCCGCGGGCAGGAAGTCCCCTTCCTGCTCGAAGTAGGCGTCCCGCTTCCCCTTGAAGGCGTCGCCAGGGTCGGCGGCGCCCAGCTCGTAGCGCTTGATGTTGGGATGCTGGATCTTGCCCACCGCGCGCAGCCGGAAGGTGATGATCTCCTTGCCCGCCTCACGGTAGCCCGACCCCGGCCCGTAGGACGTTTCGTACAGCTCGTCGAAGGCTTGGTCGAGCCACTGGAAGTCCTCCATGCCCAACTCGGCAGTGCCGGACGGCAGCTCGGCGTTCAGCTCGTGGCACTGGAAGCGGTAGCGCATGTCCAGGCTGCGGATGACCGCGATCTCCTCGCCCGCGAAGCCCATCTTCTCCAGGTCCGCGCGGGCCTTGTCGAGGAGCCCCGCGAAGGTGGCGTTGACGACCTTGGGGTCCGGCGGATACACCAGCCGTTCCGCCTTGCCGTACTCGAACACCACGTCGGAGGCCAGCAGGCCCAGGCCGCCGTGCACCGACGAGGTCATGGGCACCACCACTTCCCGGATGCCCAGCTCCGCGGCGTACCGGCCGCAGTGTACCGGACCGGCACCGCCCTCCACGAACAGCACGAAGTTCCGGGGATCGTGGCCGCGCTCCACCGTCGCCCGCCGGATCAGGTCCGCCATCTGCGCGTTGGTGATGCGGTAGAGCCCGCTGGCGGCTTCGGTGAGGCTCATGCCCAAGGGGTCCGCCACCTTCTCCCGGATGGCCCGCTCCGCCGCCTCCCGGTCGAGCCGCATGCGCCCGCCCAGGAAATAGTCGGGGTTCAGGTACCCCAGCACGAGGTCCACGTCCGACACCGTGGGCTCCGTGCCGCCCAGGCCATAGCTCGCCGGCCCCGGCTTGGCGCCCGCCCCCTGGGGACCCACCTTCATGAGCCCCTTCTCTTCGTCCACCCAGCCGATGCTGCCGCCGCCCGCGCCGATGGACTCCACCCAGATCTTGGTGGCCAGCACGGCGTGGCGCAAGATCACCGGGCTGTAGTTCTTCTCGATGCGGCCGTCCCGCACCAGCCCCACCTTGAACGTCGTCCCGCCCATGTCGGTGACCAGGATGTTGGGTTCGTCGATCTTGTCGCAGAAGTACTGGCCCCCGACAACGCCCGCCGCCGGGCCGGACTCCACCAGGCCCACGCCCCGGCGCACGCACGCGTCGCTGTCCAGCACGCCGCCGTAGGCCTGCATGATGAGCGGGGCGTTGTGCAGCCCCTTGGCCGCCAGGGACTCGCGCAGGTTGGACAGGTACGACGAGATGGTGGGACCGATGTAGGAGTTGAAGATGGTGGTGATGGTGCGTTCGTACTCGCCCAGGTAGGGTGCCACCTCCGAGGACAGGCTGACGAACAGGTCGGGATGCCGTGACCGGATGAGATCCTCCAGCGCCCGCTCGTGGTTGTCGTTGGAAATGGACCACAGGAGCGAGACGGCCACCGCGGTCACCCCCTCGGCCACCAGCCGGTCCACGACGGTCGCTGCCTCGTCGAGGTCCAGCGGCACCACCACCGCGCCCTTGTAGTCGACGCGCTCCTTGACCTCGCCGATGAGCCGCCGGGGCACCAGCGGGTCCGGCTTGGTCAGGGCGTAGAAATGCGCGGTCTCGGCCTCGGTGAGCCCCTCGGTCATGCGTCCGCGCATCATGTAGATGCTGTCGGCGAAGCCCTTGGTGGTAATGAGCCCGGTCCGGGCCCCCGAGCGGGTGAGCAGCGTGTTGTCCCCCACCGTGCAGCCGTGGAAGAAGAGCTTGGCCGTGTGCAGCAGCGCCTCCTCGCCGGTCATGCCCAGGTGCTCCGCTGCGTTGCGCACGGCGTTGAGGACCCCCAGCGCGAAGTTGTCCGGCGTGGACAGCGACTTGCCCACGGTCAGCTCGCCGGCTTCGTCGACGACGACGCAGTCGGTGAAAGTGCCGCCGATGTCGACCCCCAGGTTGTACTCCATGTGCTCTCCGTGACTTGGGCTCTTGTGCCGCGCCCGAACAGCCGCGTCCCGCCGGGTCACCGCCGGATCGCGGCGTACTGGTCGGGCCTCCGGTCCGTGAAGAAGATCCAGTTCTTGCGCTGGCGCTCCAGCAGATCGAGGTCCAGGTCGGCCCACACCACGTCTTCCTCGGTGGCGCTGGCGTGGGCGACCACCTCGCCGCGCGGGTTGATGATCAGGCTCTCGCCGAAATAGAACTCTTCCGGCGCCCCGCCCCGGTCCACGCCCACCCGGTTGGGCGCGGCCACGTACATGACGTTCTCCACCGCCCGCGCGCACAGCAGCATCTCCCAGCGCGAGCGCGCCCGCTGCGTGCTCGTCACCGGCACGCACAGCAGCTCGGCGCCGTTCAGGGCGGCACAGCGGGCCGGTTCCGGCAGGTTCCGGTCGTAGCAGATGTTGAGGCCCAGCTTGACCCCCAGGTCCGTCTGCGCCACCGGGAATCCGAGGTCCCCCGGATGGAAATAGTACTCTTCGCTGCCGCTGGTCCCCACCAGCCGCCCCAGGCCGCTGGGGATGGTGTTCTTGCGATACTTCGTGAGTGTCTGGCCGTCGCGGCCGAACACCACCGCGCTGTTGTAGTAGCGGTCCCCTTCCCGCTCGAAGAAAGGGTAGACCAGCACCAGGCCTGCCTCCCGCGCGATGGCCCTCGCCTCCACCACCGACGGCCCGTCCTCCGGTTCGGCCAGCCCGAAGAACTCGGGGTCATTGGTGAACGCGGGGTAGATGGTGTTGGCCACCTCGTGAAAGGCGACGAAGTCCGCACCCGCCTCCGCTGCCCGGCGCGTCAGTCGCCGGACCGCGGCGATGTTCTCCCGCCAATCCCGATTCCCGCTGAACTGTGCGACCGCCACGCGTGCCATGGTCAATCCCCGGAACGGAACCGGGTAAGAGTCCCCCGTCCTCTTGGAAGGCGGGACCTCCCCGTTGCCGTGCTCGTGGTCCCGGTGTTCTTCATCCTGCCGGGTCCGGTATTCTCTTGTACCACCCCGAGGCCTGCTCGTAAGCGTGGCCGACGCGCAGCACGGTCTCCTCGTCGAAGGGCCTGCCGACGATCTGCATGCCGATGGGCAGGCCCGACGGCGAAAACCCGCAGCACACGCTGAGGGCCGGCAGGCCGGTCTGGTTGAACGGGATCGTGCACAGCGTGAAGAGGTTTCCGCGATGGTCCGACAGCCTGACCTCCCGGCCGTCGATACGGGCGGAGCCCCGGTCCAACTCCTCGATGGTGGGTGCGGGGAAGGCGATGGTGGGGACCACCACCACCTGGACGCGTTCGAAGGCCCGCTCGAATCCCTCGTAGACGAGCCGCCGCACCCGGTGCGCGGTGTTGACCGCGCCACCGGAAATCAAGAGCGAACCGATGAGGTTCCTCAGCATCCCCGGGCTGTAGTCCCGCGGGCGCGTGCGCAGATAATGATCGTGGTCGGGCATGTCCTCCACCCGGGCGATGCAGGCCTGCGCCGCCGGCAGAAGCTCCATGTGCGGCACCGCGACCTCCTCGGTGACAAGGCCGAGGGAGCCGAGGGAACCGACGGCCTTCGTGAAGACTTCTCTCACCTCCTCGAACATCAGGCCGTCGAAGTATCCCCGGACGAGCCCTGCCTTCAATCCCCCGGCGTCCTTCCCGATGCTCTCGGAATAGTCGGGCACGGGCACGTCGGCGCTGAACGGATCCCGCGGATCCACTCCGGCAATGCAGTCCAGCACCAGTGCGCAATCCTCCACCGTCTTGGCCAGCACGCCGAAGTGATTGATGGAGCCGGGTCCCGTGCCCGGGACTCCGCCGAACAGGCTCACTCTACCGTGGGTGGGCTTCAGTCCGGCGATGCCGCAGAGCGCCGCGGGATTCCGCACCGACCCGGCGCTGTCGGTGCCGATGGACGCCAGGCCCAGGCTCGCCGCCACCGCCGCGGCGGAGCCGCCGCTCGATCCGCCGGTGGCCCGGCTCACGTCCCAGGGATTGCGGCTGGGGCCGTAGAACACGTTGTTGGTGTGGCTCGACTTGGCCCACTCGTGCATGTGGGTCTTGCCCAGGATCACCGCGCCCGCGGCCCTGAGCCTGCTCACCACCGTCGCGTCGTGGTCGGGCTTCCAGTCGGAAAGCGTCTTCGACCCGGCGGTGGTGCGAACGCCCTTGATGGCGATGTTGTCCTTGATGGACAACGGGACCCCATGGAGCGGCCCGCGGTAGCGTCCGCTCCCGATCTCCTTCACCGCGTTCTCCGCATCCGCGAGCGCCTGGTCCTGCATCAGCGTCACGTAGGCATTCAGGACAGGATTCAGCCGTTCGATCCGCTCGAATACGAGATGGGTCAGGTCGACAGGGGATACCTCGCCGCTCTCGATCCGCCCGGCCAGGCGCGCAATCGTCAGTTCCTCCAGTTCCCGCTCTTCCATCTTCCCGTGCCCTCGCCCTCCCGGCCGTCTTGACACCGGATACGACTGCCGCACCGGCTTCCTCTCGCTCCCGTGAGCCGCCGCAACGGGGGCGGACCGTCGACGCATCCGACCACCCGCCCTGTATAGGGCAGACGACCACGAGCGCGCAAGGCGTTTCCGGGCGGCCGCCAGCGTAGTTGACCCCGCGAAAATGCCGGTGTTATTGTCCGGGGCCGGAAGCCGGTTGCACCGGCCGATCAGTCCCCAAGGAGGTTCACGACGGGATGACGGAGAAAGACGACAGCGGCGGTTACATCCTGAGGATCGCGTCCCATTCGCCGTCCCACCCCTGGTGGCGCATCACCGATGTACTGGCGGAAGGACTGAACGGTTATCGCGAAAAACCCGGACTGATATCGAGCGTCGGTGTCTTCACCGGCCGGTTCGGGCTCGGGTCGCTGGAGAACCCCAAGACCGTTGGCGCGGGGCTTGCGGACGTCGGCATCACCAACCCGCCCGTGAACGCACGGATGGCCACCGAGGGAAAGGGGCTGTTCCACGCGAGCGTCGGCGAGTTGAGAGCCATCGCGCGCTTTCCCGAACCCGACTACATCTTCTGGCTCGTGGCCGAAGAGCTCGGCATCCACTCCATGGAGGAGATCGCGGCGCGCAAGCCGGCCATGACGCTGGTGTCGGGCCGGGTGGGGCCCACGGGCCCGGACACGCTCACCTGGACCGTCGAACAAGTCATGAAGTGGTACGGCTTCAGCTACGACGACGTGAACTCCTGGGGCGGCCGGGTGCTGTTTCCAGGCCCCGCCGTGGTGGGCGTGCCCATGGTCCGGCGCGGCGAGGGCAACGCGGTCTTTCAGGAAGGCGTCCACGACGAATCCTGGGAGGAACTGGCGGAAGCCAGACCCATGCGTTGCCTGGAGCTGGACGCGGGGGCGGTCGCGCACATGAGGGACACCTACGGTTTCGACCAGGCCGTCATCCCCAAGGGCCGCCTCAAGGGCATCGACCGCGACCTGCTGACCGTGAGCTTCGGCGGCTGGCTGTTGTTCTGCCGAGCCGACCTTCCCGATGAGATCGCCTATTTGCTGGCGCAAACGAGCATGGAGCGGAGAGACCGGATCGCCGCGCCCTACGAGGACCTTCCGCCTCATCTGCGCGACATCGAGGTCCCGATCACCCCGGAACACCTCTGTACCGGGTGCGTGGTGCCGCTGCACCCCGGGGCCGAACGCTACTACAAGGAGTTCGGCTGCCTGTGATTCAGCACCGCCACCCCAGTCCGAACCCGTCATTCCCGTGGAACAGGGTGTGTCGAAACACCGCTCAGATATGGCCTGGCGCCAACCTCCCGGATCGTCATTCCCGCGGAAGCAGGCTGGGTCAAGACACCATCCAAGAGAAGCAACAACCCCCTGAATCGTCATTCCCGCGGAAGCGGGAATCCAGGAGGGGTGAGGTGGGGAAACGCCGCTGTACTACCCCACCACCGCCCCTGGATTCCCGCTTCCGCGGGAATGACGATCCGGGGGGTTGGCGCCGTTTGGTAGTCGAGCGGCGTGTTGACCCAACCTGTTTCGTGGGGATGACGGGTGCCCGGTTCCTCTACTGAACAAGGAGCGAACGCGCATGCCGGTAAACGATCTGCGTGACTGGATCGACTGCATCGAGGGTCTGGGCCAGCTTCGCCGCGTGGACGGGGCCGATTGCGACGAGGGCATCGGCGGCCTCACCGACCTCTACATGGAGAAAGTGGGACGCCCGGCGCTCCTCTTCGACCACATCCCCGGCTACCCGCCGGGTTTTCGCGTGCTCTCCAACGTGACCACGTCGCCCGAACGCGTGGCCGTGACCCTGGGTATGCCGCGCGACCTGTCGCTCCGGGAAATGGTGGAGCACTGCCGCCGGTTCCACGGCGCCCTGCCCGGGGTCAAGCCGCGTGTATTGGACACAGGACCGCTGCTCGACAACGTAACGACGGGCACCGACGTGGACATGCTCCGGTTCCCCACCCCCACCTGGCACGAGGACGACGGCGGGCGCTACCTGGGAACCGGCTGCGCCGTCATCATGAAGGACCCGGACTCCGACTGGGTGAACGTGGGCTGCTACCGGGTGGCCGTCCACGACCGGGACACCCTGGGGATCATGATCACGGGAGGCAAGCAGGGGCGCCTCATCATGGAGAAATACTGGCGCCGGGACGAACCCTGTCCGGTGGCCGTCTCCTTCGGACACGACCCGTTGATCTACCTGATGGCCGGACTCCACGCCGCCTCCGGAGTCTGCGAATACGACGTGGCCGGGGGAATCAGGGGAGAGCCGGTGGACGTGGTCCGGGGCGCGGTCACGGACCTGCCCCTTCCGGCGACGGCGGAAATCGCCGTCGAAGGCCACATACCCCCGGGGCGTCTCGAGCTCGAAGGCCCCTTCGGAGAGTGGACCGGCTACTACGCCGGAGGCCGCGAGAAACAGCCGGTGATCGAGGTCGCCTCGCTGATGTACCGGAACGACCCCATCATCCTCGGCACCGTGCCGCGCAGGCCGCCCAGCGACGACACCTACATCTCCAGCTTCCTCGGCAGCTCGGCCATCTGGGAGCAGATGGAGGCGGCGGGAGTGCCGGGCATCAAGGGGGTGTGGAACCACGAGGGCTGCGGCAGCCAGATGTTCATCACCATCGCCATCGAGCAGATGTACCAGGGCCACTCGAAACAGGCCGCCATGGCCGCCGCCGGCTCCTACGCGGGCTCCTACCTCAACAAGATGATCGTCGTGGTCGACGACGACATCGATCCCACGGATGCGGACGCGGTGTTGTGGGCCATGTGCACCCGCCTGGACCCGGATTCGGACCTGGACATCCTGCGCAATTGCTGGAGCAGCCCGCTGGACCCCATGGCCTACCCCGCCGACCGCCGCAACCTCAACAAGCGGATGCTCATCGACGCCTGCCGCCCCTGGAACCAACGGGACACGTTCCCCAAGGTGGCTGAGGCCAGCCCCGCGTCGAAAGAGCGCATCCGCAAGCGCTGGCCCGAGCTCTGCGACATCTGAGAGGCCGGGAGGCAAGCGGGATGGGGTCTGGAAGGACGGAGGGCATGGATTCCCGCCCCCGATCAGGGTCGAGGGCAAGCTTTCGCGGGAATGACGATTCATCGATGGTTGGAGACGCCACACCGCTGGTTGACCACTGCCCCGCATGGGCTGTACGGTGCCCACGGAGCGAACGACATGGCTGACGACTATCGCGTAATCGGAACTCCGGCGGTGCGCCCCGACGGCGCCGAGATGATCTCGGGGCAGGCGGTCTACGGGCCGGACGTGAGCCAGCCGGGGATGCTGTGGGGCAAGATCCTGCGGAGCCCGTTGCCGCACGCGAGGGTCGGTTCCATCGACGTGGAGAAGGCCCGGGCGCTCCCGGGCGTCACCGTGATCACGGCCCGGGACGTGCCGGACCGGCGCTACGGCTACGCCATCGAGGACGAGCAGATCTTCGCCGTCGAGAAGGTCCGCTACACGGGCGAGCCCGTGGCCGCGGCCGCGGCGCCGGACGAGGAGCGGGCGCTGGAGGCGCTCTCCCTCATCGACGTGGAGTACGAGGAGTTGCCGGCGGTCCTGAGCGCCGAGGAGGGGGCGCGGGACGGCGCGCCCCTGGTCCACGAGGAGCTGGGGCCGGCCCGTTCGGTGTACCTGGCGTCGTGGAACCCGGTGCACGGCACCAACATCATTCACCAGGCCTCCCACCATCGCGGCGACGTGGACGCGGCGCTGGCGCGGGCGGACTACGTGTTCGAGGACACCTTCCACGCGAGCCAGATCCACCACTGCTACATGGAGCCCCACGCCACGCTGGCGTCGGTCCGGGGCAACGCGGTGACCGTGTGGACCTGCAGCCAGGAGGTGTTCCAGCTCCGCACCTTGCTGGCCGGGCTGTTCGACGTCCCGGAAAGCCGCATGCGGGTCATCTGCACCAAGGTGGGCGGCGGTTTCGGCGGCAAGATCGAGCCGCGGCTGGAACCCGTGGCGGTGGCGCTGTCGATGCACAGCCGCAAGCCCGTGAAGATGGTGATGACCCGGGCGGAGGAGTTCACCGCCGCGGCCGGCTCGACCCCGGCCACGGTGAAGGTCAAGACCGGGGTCATGAAGGACGGCACCCTGGCGGCCCGGGACATCGACTTCCTTTGGGACACCGGCGCCCACGCCGAGGGCCTGCCCCCCAGCAACCGGGCCATGAAGGACGGCAACGGCCCCTACCGGGTTCACGACCTGCGGATTTCGTCCACCCTGGTCTACACCAACAAGATGCGCGGCACCCAGTTGCGCGGGTTGGGAGTGCCCGAGGGCGCCTTCGCCATCGAGTCGCAGATGGACATGATCGCCGAGCGCCTGGGCATGGACCCGCTGGAGCTGCGGCTCAAGAACATCCTCCAGGAAGGCGACATCAATTCCATCGACGACGTGGTGCAGAGCATCGGGCTCCAGGAGTGCCTGGAAAAGGTGGCGAAGGAGATCGACTGGGGCGAGCCCAGGCCCGCCAACGTGGGCCGCGGGCTCGCGGTCATCGCCAAGTCCCCCACCACCCACTCCAGCATCTCCGCCGCCTACGTCCAGTTCAACGAGGACGGCAGCGCGCAGGTGCTGGTGGGCGCCTCCGAGATCGGCCAGGGCATGACGGTGGTCATGTGCCAGATCGCCGCCGAGGTGCTGGGGCTTCCGGTGGAACAGGTGGGCATCGCCAGCGCCGACACCGCCACCACGCCCTACGACCGCGGCACCTTCTCGAGCCGGGTGACCTTCTACACCGGCATGGCCGTGAAGCTCGCCGCCGAGGACGCCAGGAACCAGTTGCTGGACGTGGCCTCCCGGATGGTGGAGATTCCCCGGGAGGACCTGGCGGTGGCCGAAGAACGGGTGGTGTCGCCCGTCCATCCGGAATTCTCGCTGACGTTCCGCGAAGTGCTGGAACGAGCCCATACCAGCGAGCGGCCGATCCTGGGCCGGGGCACCTACGGCGGCAAGGGAGACTACCCGACGCTGCCTCACAAGGTCCAGCGCAAGGAGTACGTGCCGGGCTGGAAATACGCCGCCCAGGCCGTGGAAGCGGAGATCGACGAGGAGACCGGCATCGTCCGGGTGCGGCGCATCGCCTCCGCCCACGACGTGGGCAAGAGCCTCAATCCCACAAGCGTCGACGGCCAGATCGTCGGCGGCGTGGTCATGGGACTGGGCTACGCCCTGCACGAACGGCTCCAGTTCGACAACGGCCGTATCGTCAATCCCTCGTTCATGGACTACAAGATCCCGTCCAGCCAGGAGATCCCGGAGATCGCCCCAATCGCCGTGGAGGTGCCGCTGCCGGAGGGCCCGTTCGGCGCCAAGGGCATCGGCGAGCTGGCCATCGTGGGCATCGCGCCCGCCATCGGCAACGCCATCCACCAAGTCTTGGGCGTGCGTCTCAAGGAGCTGCCGCTCTTCCCCGAGCGGGTGCTGGAGGCGGTGGAGAGTCAACGGAAGGACGACGGTGGGTGAGGGACGACCCATGGAATGCAAGCTGATACGGCCCACCGACCTCGACGAGGCCTTGGCGGCGCGCGAGGAATACACGGACGGCCTGCCCATCGCCGGCGGCCAGTCGTTGCTGGTGATGATGCGCAACCGGCTGATATCGCCGGGCGCGCTGATCGACCTGGAACCCGTCGAAGCCTTGCGCGGCATCGAGGTGCAGTCCACCGGCATCTCCATCGGCGCCATGAACACGTGCCGGCAGTTGATCGCCTCGCCGGTGCTGCAGGAAGAGGTGGGCGTGCTCCCGGCCGCGGCCCGGCAGGTGAGCTCCACCGCCGTGCGGAACCTCGGCACCATCGGCGGCAACGTGTGCCACAACGAGCCCGGCGCCGACCTGCCGCCGGTGCTGCTGGCCCTGAACGGCCGCGCCGTGTTGCGGCGGCGCACGCATGGCCGGGAAGTGCCGCTGGAGGAATTCTTCACCGGCTACTTCGAGACCGCGCTGGAAGCCGACGAGATCCTCTGCCGCATCGACATCGAGCATCCTCCGGCGAATGCCGCCGGAGTCTACCTGAAGCACGCCATCAGTCCCGAGGACCTGGCCATCGTGGGGGTCGCGGCGGTGGTGGTGCCGGACTCGGAACGCCCGGGCGCCGTGGCCGAGGCACGCATCGGCATCGGCGGCGCGGCGCCCGTGCCGCTGCGCGCGAGCCGGACCGAGGCCGCCCTGAAAGGCGCGGTGCTCGACGAGGAGACGGCGCGGGCCGCGGGCGAACTGGCGAGCACCGAGGTGGACCCGGGCGCGGACCCCCATGCCAGCGCCGATTACCGCCGCAAGATGGTGGCGGTCTTCGTCCGCCGTGCGCTCATGCAGGCGGCCGAGGAAATCCAGGGGAACGGCCATGGCGCTGCTTGATCTCAAGGTGAACGGCGAAGAGGTCCGGGTGGACGCACCCGACACGGCGCTCCTGCTGGACGTGCTGCGCGAGCGGCTCTTTCTCACCGGCGCCAAGCGCGGGTGCGAGACCAGCCACTGCGGCTGTTGCACCGTGCGGGTGGACGGCATGGCGGTGCACAGTTGCGTGGTGCTGGCGGCGCGTTGCCAGGGCAAGGAGATCACCACGGTGGAAGGATGCGGCGACGGCATGGAGCTCGACCGGCTTCAGCGGCTGTTCCTCGAGCACGGCGCCGTTCAATGCGGCTACTGCGGCCCGGGCATGCTCATGGCCGCCAAGGCCCTGCTGGAACGAAATCCCCAACCGACCCTCGACGAGGTGAAAAAGGGCTTGGACGGCAATCTCTGCCGCTGCACCGGCTACACCCCCATCTTCGACGCCATCCTGGCGTACGCCCGAGGCGCATGACCGCGCCCGTGCGTTCTTCCACCCATTGTGCTACCGCAAGCCCCGGATGGCTGATACGAATAGCTCCGGATGGCTGATACGAATTTTTCCGCCACTCCCGCTACGCGTCATTCCCGCGGAACAAGCTGTGTCAAAACTCCATCCGAGAGAGGCGCCAACCCCCCGAGTCGTCATTCCCGCGGAAGCGGGTATCCAGGAGGGGTGAGGCGGGGGAACGCCGCCGTAGCACCCCACCACCACCCCTGGATTCCCGCTTCCGCGGGAATGACGACTCGGGGGGTTGGCGCCGTTTCATAGTGGAGCGGAGTATTGATACAGCCTGGGAAACGGGAATGACGCGTTGTGTCGGGTGTACCTTGCATCGGTGATGGAGCCAGACACGGGAACATGACACAACCGGCAGCCTACGCCCCCAACAGAGCCCCCGTCGCCGTCGCCGGCGTCATGCTGGCGGTTTTCCTTTTCGCCATCGACGCCACCATCGTGAGCAGCGCCATGCCCACGGTGGTCTCCCAATTGGGCGGCATCGACCTCTACAGTTGGGTGTTCTCGGTCTACATGCTTACGTCCGCCCTGGCCACGCCCATCTTCGGCAAGCTCTCGGACCTCTACAGCCGGCGCACGCTGATACTCCTGGCCATCACGACCTTCGTCGTGGGCTCGGTGGCCTGCGGCGCGGCCCAGAGCATGACGCAGCTCATCGTCTTCCGCGCCGTGCAGGGCATGGGCGGCGGCGCCGTCTACGCCCTGGCCTTCATCATCGTGGGAGTGGTGTTCCCCATCGAGCAGCGCGCGCGCATGCAGGGACTCATCGCCAGCGTGTGGGGCGTCGCCTCCGTGCTCGGCCCGGCCGGGGGCGGGTTCATCGCCGAGTACTGGGACTGGCGCTGGATCTTCTGGATCAACCTGCCGCTCGGGCTTGGGGCCGCCGGACTCATCCTCGCGGGTTTCCGCGAGCAGCGCACCCAGGGCGCGCGCCGCTCGCTGGACCTGCCGGGCGCGGCGATCCTCCTGTCCGCGCTGATGCTGCTCTTCTACGGCCTGCTGGTGGCCGCCAACCAGATCGACCTGGTCACGGCGGAGTCCGTCTCGGTGGTAGTGGGAGTCGTCGTGCTGCTGGCGCTGTTCATCTTCATGGAAGGCAGGGCCCGGGATCCGCTGCTGCCCATGGCGCTCTTCCACCTGCCCGGCTACAGCCGGCCGGCTTTCCTCAGCCTGCTGGCGGCCATGGGAATCTTCGGCTTCATCGGGTTCCTGCCTCTGTACGTTCAGGGCGCCCTGGGCGGAAGCGCCACGCTGGCCGGTGCGACGCTCCTGCCGTTGAGCGTGGGATGGACCGCCGGGAGCCTGACCTCGGGCCGCGTCACTCCCTTCTGGGGATATCGCAGGGTCTGCACAACGGGCATGACCCTGATAGTGACCGGCTACATCCCGTTCATGTTGCTGGAAGAAGCCGGCGGCATGACCGTGATGCTCATTGCGACGTTCGCGGCCGGCACCGGCATGGGCATGACCAACGTCACGGCACTGGTGGCCGCCCAGGGCGCGGTGCCCTTCCAGAACCTTGGCGTCGCCACCTCCACCGTCATGCTGTTCCGCACCATCGGCGGCGCCCTCATCATCAGCATCATGGGCAGCATCCTGCTGCAACGCATGAACGCCGCCTTCACGGCCATCGGAGCGGACCTGAAGGCGTCGGTGCCGGAGTCCGTGCTGGAGAAGCTCCTGAACCCGCAGAACCTCCTCGACCCCGCCACCCGCGCGCTGATACCCGCCGACCTCATGCCCGCCCTCATCGGCGCCCTGGTCAACGCGCTGTGGTGGGCTTTCCTGGTGGGACTCGCCGCGGCGGTGGCAGGGCTGGTTTTGAGTGGCTTCCTGGAGAGAAAAGAGAAAGCTTGATGTTCGGCAAACCGTGGGGCGATTGACGATCGGACTTCGGGAGGTCGCGCCGCCGCCGCGTCGGCTACCACTTGGGTGGAGCGGGGCTTGGAGCGCCAACTCTGTTACGCAAGTAATTCCTCCAACGCGTAGAGCGTCTTCTGCGGAAACTGTTCCAGCGGGTAGTAGCGGGTCACGATATCCAACGCCGCTTGATAGTCGGTCAGATTCAGGTAGCGGAGGAGAAAACGCACGTCGTCTTCATCGCGGAACTCCTCGCCCAGGCGCATCGCGAGACACTTCATCGCCAACAAATACTCGGGGGCCGCCGTCAGGACACGCAGGTGGGACGACTCCAGGTATGGATGAAAGTCGCCCTTGTCGCTCAAGTAGCCCTTGACCGCGTCATTGAGCCAGTCGGGGGGCAAAGCGGACGCCGTGGCAATGCGTCGGGCCGCATCCCGTACCTCTCGCGCGGGTCTGAAGAAGGCGTCGATGTCCTTGGTCGATTGGCGGACGTCGAATACCAGGCACATGACCGCGCCTCCCACCAGGTAGACTTCTCCGGTGATCCCCTTCCGGGCCAGTTCTTCATTCAACTGCTGGAACAGCCGTCCGATGTCGCGTTTGGAGTACTCCACGAGTTCAACCTGACTACACCCGCCGGCCGACGCTGCTGTCGACAAACAGGTTCCGTCGCCGGAACGGAGGCGGCGAGACTGTCAGCAGGTACAAACGCAGGCTTTTCAACGACGATGCGAACCAGGGCCTTTCCAACGGCGGGACGGTCCTTGTCCAGCCAGGGACCACGGTCCCCTTCAACGTGGCAACGTACTCGATCATGGCCGCGAGGTAGTTCGTTTCGAAAGGCGGGAGAACGACTTCCGGTGCCTGCCGGACGGCCTGCTCGAATTCCTTCCCGTTGAGCCTGCCGAACAAGTCATGCAGTTCGGCAAATGTGTACGAGCGCGCTTCGGGACGGGTCACAAGCTCCCCACACAGAGCCTGAAACTCTCGTTCCACGGGTGGGAGCACCAGGTTCAGCACCCAATTGGACACGTCCATGCCGGCACTCGCCGCCCTCTCCTGGATACGCGCCTTGTCTTCGGCGCTGATGCGGATTTGAAGCTGTTGATTCTTGCCCACTTTGCCACTGTAGCGATCACGGCATGCCGTGTCAATACGACGTATTGACGCCCGATGGACTTGGCGGATGTATCTCTCGTCCTGGCGGCAACCGAGCTGGGAGAGGGCCGCATTCTCTCCACGGATCAACGCGACTTCAATGCGTAGCGCGGGAAGGACGTGGAGCCGTTCCACAACCTGTTGCACGGCGTCGCTCCGGAACCCGTGAAGTTACGTGTCAACCCAACGCCTAAATGTCCCCTTTGAGCAAAGCTAAAATGTCCCCTTGGGGAGGGGCGTGGGAGGGATGTGAGGGGGGGTACGCCACGGGAGACATCGGGTCAAGCCGCTACGCGGCTCCTTCGCTT
>CAZFIU010000030.1:0-50324 GCA_964519455.1 uncultured Syntrophobacterales bacterium | reverse complement strand
CTCCATCGCGCCCTTCTCGGTATGGCGCGCCTGGGCGTAGGCGATCCAGTGCGCCCCGGAAGAGCCGATGCCCGGCATCATGCCCACGAAGGTGCCGATGAGCGACGAGCGCACCAGCAGCCACTTGTTGTTGAGGGCCTCGCGCATGCCCTTGTAGACGTCCTTGTCCGCCTCCTTGAGCATGGTCTCGAGGCGTTCCCGGGCGATGGGGGTGTTGGACACCACCAGGTCGATGACCTCGGGCAGGGCGAACAGTCCGATGACCACGGGAGCCAGGGGGATGCCGTCCCACAGGTAGTCGAAGCCGAAGGTGGTGCGGGTGTTGCCGCCGATGACGGAGAAGCCGATCATGGAGACGGCGAGGCCGAAGCAGGCCGTGAGCATGCCCTTGACGAAAGCTCCGGAGCTGACGATGGCCACGCACATGAGGCCGAGCAGCGACAGCAGGAAGAACTCGGCGGCGCCGAAGAGCCGCAGCAGCTCACGGGAGACGGGCAGCGCCAGCAGCAGCGCGACCGCGCCGATGATGCCGCCCACGAGCGTGCACATGTAGCTGGCCCCCAGGGCCACCCCCGCCAGTCCCCGCCGTGCCAGGGGGTAGCCGTCGAGGATGGTGGCCTGGGCCGAGCGTGCCCCGGGAATGCCCATGAGGATGGACGGGACGGGCTCGGTGATGTCGCTGGCCGCCAGGAAGAACACCACGGCCGTCACCGTGATCCACGGGTCCACGTAACCCGCGAAGCCCAGCAGCACCACCGCGACGGGGAGGTTCCCGCCGGGCATGAGGCCCGACACCAGCGCGATGGGCAGCATCACCACCATCACCAGGATCGGACCCAGGGAAAAGAGTCTTTCCGCCGCGCCTATGGCAGCTTCCCACATGGAATCCCCTTGAAATAACGTTCGATGGCCTTGAATGGCGAAGTGCTGACTTGCCACGACCGGCGTACCGTGTCAACTTCCGCGTTCGCATTCGGGCGTGATCCGGGATACGTAAGGAGCGGCAACCTCATGATCGCCGAACTTCTCGCCCTGCTCACCGCGTTCTCCTACGCCACCGCCAACGTTTCGGCCCGTTGGGGGCTGCGCTACTCCACTCCCAACACCGCCGTCCTGTTGTCCCTCGTGGTGCACGCGGTGGGCCTGTCGGCCGTGGTGCTCTTCACCCGGGGCATTCCGGCGGTCCCGCCGGCCGCGCTCTATATCGTCATCATCACCGGCGTCCTGCAGACGCTGTTGCGCTTCTGCCATTACCTGGCGATATCCAAGGTCGGCGTCGCCCGGGCGGTGACCCTCCGCAACACCTACCCGATGCTCACCGTGCTCATCGGCGTCACGATCCTCGGGGAAGAGACCAACACGCTCAACCTCCTCGGCGTGGCCGCCATCGTCATCGGCACGGGCCTCACGTCCTGGCGCATGGACGAGCTCGTGCCCGGTTTCCGCCGCTGGTACCTGGTGCTGCCCGCGGCCACCTCGCTCATCACCTCCACCGTGCATCCCATGCGGCGCTACGTCATGACCCTGGCCGACGAGCCGCTCTTCTTCGCGGCCGTGGTGGGCGTGGTGTCGCTGGGCTGCTTCAGCAGCTACCTGGCGCTGCCGCTGCCGCGGGAGAAGGTGGTGTGGCACCCCAAGGCGCTGGTGCCGTTGACCCTGTCCGGGGTGTGCGAGACCAGCGCCATCCTCCTGCTCTTCTACGCGCTGGCCGCGGGTCCGGTGGTGGTGGTGTCGCCCATCGCCGCCACCTCGCCGGTGTGGACCGTGATCCTCGCGAGCATCCTCCTGCGGCAGGTCGAACGCACCACCCCCGCCGTCGTCGTCGGCACCATCCTGGTGGTGGCCGGCGCCATCTTCGTGACTCTGGGGCGGTACCTGTAGCAGCCCGTCCAAGACCCCTTCCGTCATTTCCGCGGAACAGGCGGTGTCAAAACTCATAACGCAACTACGTAACAGAACGTCATTCCCGCGGAAGCGGGAATCCAGGGGTTGGGAGGGGTCAAACGACCGTATGTATTCCCCGCCGCACCACCCCTGGATTCCCGCTTCCGCGGGAATGACGGAAGGGGGGTGGCCGTTGCGGCATTGACCTGCACGGCCCCCCATTATACTTTCCTGCCAAATTCAGGAGTCGGCGAACCGCGACGCCCACAGGAGGAATTCATGGCCAAGGCAAAAGTTTTCATCTTCGCGCCCAACGACGAGAAGGGCGAGTCCCACAAGAAGCTCGAGGACAACGGCTGCGAACTGGTGCTGGGCAAGGCCGGCTGGCACAATCCGATGGGCGACAACGAGGCGGAGATGGTCGGCATGGCGCAGGGGGCGCACGCGCTCGTGGGGACCTCCATCCGCAGCTCTCCCATCACCCAGGCCGTCATGCAGGCCTCCAAGGACCTCCGGGTGGTGGCCAAGTACACCATCGGCGTGGACGACGTGGACGTGGACGCGGCCACGGAGATGGGCATCATGGTTTGCCATGCGCCCACCGAGTCCAACTGGGGCGGCGTCGCCGAGGGCACCATCACCGGCATGCTCACCATGCTCAAGCGCACGCGCGAGCGCGACCGGCACCTGAAGTCCGGCGGCGAGTGGCGCGACCCGGGCCACCAGGGCAC
Organism: uncultured Syntrophobacterales bacterium; assembly: GCA_964519455.1. Taxonomy (GTDB): domain Bacteria; phylum Desulfobacterota; class Binatia; order UBA9968; family JAJDTQ01; genus JAJDTQ01. The sequence continues at coordinate 47,709 of CAZFIU010000030.1, read as the reverse complement.
CTACGTGGGCTCCCGCGAGATGGACGGCTACCCCGGCATCGTCCTGGGCATCATCGGGCTGGGGCGCATCGGCACCCGCGTGGCCAAGCTCATGAAGCCCTGGGGCATGCGCATGATCGCCTGCGATCCCTACGTGCCCGACGAGAAGTTCGCCGAGGCCGGCGTCGAGAAGGTGGATTTGCCCACGCTCCTGCGGGAGTCCGATGTCGTGACGCTCCACGTGGTGCTGACCAAGGAGACCCGTCACATGATGGGCAAGGAGCTGTTCGCGCAGATGAAGAAGGACGCCATCTTCATCAACACCTCCCGCGGCTACTGCGTCAACGAGCCGGACCTGGCCGAGGCCCTGGAGAACGACGTCATCTCGGGCGCGGTCCTGGACGTGTTCGAGGACGAACCCCTGTCCATGGACAGCCCGCTCCGGAAGCTCGGCGACAAGGTGATCCTGTCGCCCCACATGGTCTCGTCCAACAAGGGCAGCGGACTCTACCCGGGCGTGGTCTGGGCCACGGCGTCGGTGCTCACCGCGCTCCGCGGCGAGGTCCCTGACAACGTCTACAACAAGGAAGTCATCGAGCAGTGGAAGAGCCGCTTCGGCGGCAAGAGCGTGCTCTGAGGCGGTACGCAGCGCCCGGCCCGCGAACCCGCGACATGACACCGCACCCTGTCGCGGACCGGCACAGGGAACTCCCGTCGCGGCACGGCGCGAAACCGCTACAGCCATCAGGAGGACCCATGCTTTCCGAAGCGGAGCTGCGGGTGCTGCACGCCTACTGGCGCGCCGCGAACTACCTGTCCGTCGGGCAGATCTACCTGCTTGACAACCCGCTGTTGAAGGAGCCGCTGGCCACGGCCCACATCAAGCCGCGGCTCCTGGGCCACTGGGGCACCACGCCCGGGTTGAACTTCGTCTACGCGCATCTCAACCGCGTGATCCGGGAGCGCGACCTGGACGTCATCTACGTGGCCGGTCCGGGCCACGGCGGTCCCGGGCTCGTGGCCAACACTTACCTGGAAGGGACCTACAGCGAGGTCTATCCCGACGTGTCCCGGGACGAGGCGGGGCTGCGGCTGCTGTTCAAGCAGTTCTCCTTTCCCGGCGGTATCCCCAGCCACGTGGCCCCCGAGACCCCCGGTTCCATCCACGAGGGCGGCGAGCTGGGCTACGCGCTCTCCCACGCCTACGGCGCGGCGCTGGACAACCCGGACCTGATGGTCGCCTGCGTGGTGGGCGACGGCGAGGCCGAGACCGGCCCGCTGGCGGCGGCGTGGCATTCCAACAAGTTCCTCAACCCCGCGCGGGACGGCGCGGTGCTGCCCATCCTCCACCTGAACGGCTACAAGATCGCGAACCCGACGATCCTCTCGCGCATCGGCCGGGACGAGCTGGAGAGCCTGTTCGTGGGCTACGGCCACGAGCCGTATTTCGTGGAGGGCTCGGACCCCCACGAGATGCACCGGCTCATGGCCGGGACCCTGGACACGGTCACGGCCCGGATCCGCGCCATCCAGGGGGAAGCGCGCGCCGGCGGCGCGACCACCCGTCCGCGCTGGCCCATGATCGTCCTGCGCACCCCCAAGGGCTGGACCGGCCCCAAGGAGGTGGACGGTCTCAAGACCGAGGGCTCCTGGCGCTCCCACCAGGTGCCGCTGGCGGAGCTGGCGGCCAAGCCCGATCACGTGCGTCTCCTGGAGGAATGGATGAAGAGCTACCGCCCGGAGGAGCTCTTCGACGAGACCGGCGGGCTCGTGCCGGAGCTGGCGGCGCTGGCTCCGGCGGGCGCGCGGCGCATGGGCGCCAACCCCCACGCCAACGGCGGCCTCCTGCTCAGGGACTTGCGGATGCCGGACTTCCGCGACTACGCCGTGGCGGTGCCGCGGCCCGGCGGCACCGTGGGCGAGAGCACCCGGGTCATGGGACGGTTCCTGCGGGACGTCATGAAACGCAACCTGGAGAGCCGCAACTTCCGCGTGTTCGGCCCCGACGAGACCGCGTCCAACCGCCTCGGCGCCGTGTTCGAGGTCACCGACCGAGTCTGGATGGCGGACACCCTCCCCGAGGACGACCATCTCGCGCCCGACGGCCGGGTGATGGAGATCCTGAGCGAGCACACCTGCCAGGGTTGGCTCGAAGGGTACCTGCTCACCGGGCGGCACGGCATCTTCTCCACCTACGAGGCGTTCGTGCACGTGGTGGACTCCATGTTCAACCAGCACGCCAAGTGGCTCAAGACCACCCGGAACCACATCCCCTGGCGGCGCCCCATCGCCTCCCTGAACTACCTGCTGTCGTCCCACGTGTGGCGCCAGGACCACAACGGCTTCAGCCACCAGGACCCGGGCTTCGTCGATCACGTGGCCAACAAGAAGGCCGACGTCATCCGGGTGTACTTCCCGCCCGATGCCAACACGCTGCTCTCGGTCACCGACCACTGCCTGCGCAGCCGCGACTACGTCAACGTCATCGTCGCGGGCAAGCAGCCCGAGCCCCAGTGGCTGAACATGGACGCGGCGGTCAAGCACTGCAACGCGGGCATCGGCATCTGGAAATGGGCGAGCACCGACGAGGGCGCCGAGCCCGACGTGGTCATGGCCTGCTGCGGCGACGTCCCCACCATCGAGACCCTGGCGGCGGTGGACCTCCTGCGCGAGCACGTGCCCGACCTGAAGATCCGCGTGGTGAACGTGGTGGACCTGATGAAGCTGCAGCACCCCGAGGAACACCCCCACGGGCTCGGCCACCGGGAGTTCGACGTGCTCTTCACCAAGGACCGGCCCGTGATCTTCGCCTATCACGGCTATCCCTACCTGATCCATCGCCTGACCTACCGGCGCACCAACCACGGCAACGTCCACGGCCACGGCTACAAGGAGGAGGGCGCCACCACCACGCCGTTCGACATGACCGTGCTGAACGAGCTGGACCGCTTTCACCTGGTGGAGGCGGTCATCGACCGGGTCCCGAAGCTGGACACCATCGCCGCCTACGCCAAGCAGGCGGTGCGCGACAAGCTCGTCGACCACCGGCAGCACATCACCCGCTACGGCGAGGACCTGCCGGAAATCCGCAACTGGACGTGGTCTCGCTGATGGGTGGCATCCTGTCACTCAACAGCGGCTCCTCGTCCCTCAAATTCGCGTTCTACACGGTGGAACCCGCGGGCGAGACGCTGCTGGCGTCCGGCGCGGTGGAACGGATCGGCCTGACCGATGGGCTCCTGTGGGTGCGCGGCGCGGAGCGAGGCGTGCTGTCGGAACCCACGGCAGGAGACCAGGAGGTCCTCTCGGAGCGTGGCGCCGTGACTCGGCCCCTCCTCCTGGAGCAAAGAGAGGACTTCCCGGACCACGAGGCCGCGGTGGCCGCGGTGTTTGCGGCGGCCGAGCGGCTGCGGCTTCCGGAGCCCGGCGCCGTCGGCCACCGGGTGGTTCACGGCGGCGCGGACCACTCGGCGCCGGAACGGGTGGATGCGCATCTGCTCGCGGATCTGCGTGCTCTCACGCCGTTCGCACCCCTGCACCTGCCCGGCGCCGTCGCGGGCATCGAAGCCGTGGCCGCGCGGTTTCCCGACCTGCCGCAGGTCGCGTGCTTCGACACGGCCTTCCACCGGCGCATGCCCGAGCTGGCCCAGCGTTTCGCGCTGCCCGGCGCCCTGTGGGAGGAAGGCGTGCGCCGCTACGGTTTCCACGGCCTGTCCTACGAGTATGTCCTGGACGCCTTGGGAGAGGCGGCGCGCGGCCGGGTCGTCATCGCCCATCTTGGGAACGGCGCCAGCATGGCGGCGGTGCGCGACGGCGTACCCGTCGACACCACCATGGGCTTCACTCCCGCCGGCGGCCTCATGATGGGAACGCGGAGCGGCGACCTCGACCCCGGGGTCCTCATCCACCTGATGCGCGAGCGCGGCTGGGGCGCCGGCGAGGTCGAGCGGTTGGTGAACCGCGAGGCCGGGCTCCTGGGCGTCTCGGGCCTCGGCCCGGACATGAAGACCCTGCTGGAGGCGCGCGCACAAGACCCGAAGGCGGCGCTGGCCGTGGACCTCTTCTGCTACCAGGCGCGCAAGCACGTCGGCGCCCTGGCCGCCGCCCTCGACGGCCTCGACACCCTGGTCTTCACCGGCGGCATCGGCGAGCGCGCCGCCCCCGTCCGCCTGCGGATCTGCGAGGGCCTCGCCCACCTCGGCATCGATCTCGACCCCGAACGCAACCAGGACCACGCCGATGCCATCAGCACCGCCCGCAGCCCCTGCGCCGTGCGCGTCATCCCCACCGACGAGGACCTGATGATCGTCCGGCACACGCGCCGGCTGCTGTTCCCGAGGGGCTCGTGACTTCAAACTGACGTTGGCCTTGGGTACCCATTTGGGGGAAGTTAGGGATTTTGCTATTTTAGTATCTATTTGAACAGAAGGCAAAGTTTCTTATTGGAAGGGGTGTGCTTAGGGATTATGGCTGGGCAAAGGCGGATTTCTTTGGCTGAGGTCGCTGCTCTCATCCCTCCAGTGCGACATCTGCCTCTCGGCGAGACATGCCTGAAGTGCTCCTACCGGTCCAACAAGGCAGGACCACTTCACATCCCTCCGGGATAGGTGGCTAATGTGGCCCGGCAAGCCCGCTTGGTCACGGTTCACAAGGAGGTATCCTATGTCGCGTTTCATGTGGGCGCTGGGTCTCGTACTGGTTCTCGCTGCGTGTGGAGGGGGATCTAAGCCATCCACACCACGCGTTGATCCCAATACAGCCCAAACCTTGACGGGCTTGACCGCGCCCACCTTCACTGATGCCCAAATCGTCCCTACGGTGGCCCAGATCTTCGGTCAAGCCGACACCCTCCTGATCACCGACATTCCGATCACCTACCAGGGCCAACGGCTTGTTGCCGAGACGACCTGCTCACGAAGCACCTGCGATTCCTATGAGCCCGTTAGCGGCGTTGGTGTTGGGTTCGATCTGACCTTTTCGACAGCTGGGGCGAGTTTCAGTGGCGTCGGTGAGAAAGACGGCGTTTCGCTTGCTCAGGGGAGTACGGCGCTGACGGTGGGAGGAAACCGCATCAGCGCGTCCGGCTACGGGGGGTGGCTCGACTACAGCTACTTCGACATCCAGTATGGTCGCATCGACACCGGAGAACTCCGCGGTCTGGAACTGGCGCTTGCCTCCTCGCTCGGCAACGACACCGGCTCAAGGCCCACGGGCAACGCCACCTGGAATGGCCTAGTGGTCGGCGGCACCGACGTCAACGGCACGGCCGAAGCCATACAGGGCGACGCGAGCCTCACGTACAACATGGCCTCCGCAGATGTCGACGTTTCCTTCTCGAACATCTACAACCTCGCCACGCGCAACTTACATGTGGCGTCCTCGATGAGTTGGCAAGACGTTCCGGTCGGCACCAACGGATACTTCGGAAAGGCCGTCAGTACCGTGAACAACGTCATAGGCCGGTTCTACGGTCCAGGGCATACGGAGGTCGGTGGCATCTTCCACCACCCGACCGCTATTGGATCCTTCGGGGCGAAACGGTAGCTGCCACGGTGTGGCACGAAAGGTGGGCGACGGGGGTCCAGCCGGTCGCCCCGTTCTCCGCCTAACTAGAGAAGGAGACGTGCAGTGGAAGCAATGGAATACAGAGAATTGCTACGAATGATCAAAGCCCTTACGGAAAGAGTCACGAAACTGGAGCGCGATGCGGGCCATTTGAAGAACCAGGTATCTCGGCTTGAGGCGAATCGCTAGAGTTCGACGACTCTCCAAGGAGTTCCCTCCGCAGGTACGCCAAGTTCTCACATCCTGCCACAGGTTGCCGCGGGCTCAGGCACACGCGAGGCTACCTAGCGAACTCTCCGCGCCAAAGCCGTTGCGCGAATGTCGTCGCCGGGAGGATATCGATGTCGTCGTCCGTCCGGCGGGGGCGCGGTTCGAGCGAGACCACGATCCGGCGTTGGACGTCGGTATGTTCTTCCTTGAGCGTACGCAGCCCCTTGAGGTGGTCGCGGGTGATCCTGGGACTGGCCTTGGCCTCTACCGCAAGGCGCATGTCTCCGAGGACGAAGTCCACTTCGATGCCGCTGGGCAGCCGCCAGTATGCCAATTCTTCGTCGAGCTCCTGGTACGCAACCGCTGCCGACAGCTCGTGGAAGACCCAGTTCTCGAACGCCTTGCCGTAGAGTTCCGACCCGGGCGTCAGCTCGCCCCGGCGGGCAAGTCGGTTCACCACCCCGACATCGGAAAAGTAGAACTTGGGAGCCGTGATGAGGCGGCGCTTGCGTCGTCTGCGGTAGGCGGGGAGCCAACGGGCAAGCAGCGTGTCCTCCAGGATTTCGAAGTAGCTCTTGGCCGTGTGGCCGGATACGCCGCACTCGCGGGCGACGTTGGTGAAGTTCACCATTTCACTGTCGCTCAGTGCCGCGGCGTCCAGAAAGCCGGAGAACGCGGGCAGGTTCCGCACCAGGCCTTCGGCGGCCACCTCTTCCTTGAGGTAGTCGGCGACGTAGGCGTCGAGGAGGCGCCTGGGCTGCCTGGCCTCGTATATCCTGGGCAGATAGCCGTGGTTGAGCATGCGGTTGAGGTCGAACCCGCTTCCCAACTCCTCCGAAGTCATACCGCGTAGCTCATAGCGCACGCCCCTGCCGCCGAGGAGGTTGGCGGCGCCCCGCCGAACCTTTCTGGCGCTGGATCCGCACAGCGCGAAGTGGAGCCGCCGGTTTTCCATCAGCCAATGGACCTCGTCGAGCAGCGCCGGGACCTTCTGAATCTCGTCGATAACGATTTGGCGTCCGAGGGCGGCTCCCTCGGACGCGATCTCCTGTCGCAGGATCTCGGGCTGAGTGAGATAGCGCCGGTATTCCTCGGTCTTGAGAAGGTCGATCCAGAGCGCATCCGGGTACCGCTGCCGGAGAAGGGTGCTCTTCCCGGTCTGGCGCGGCCCCCAGAGGAAGAACGTCTCGGTGTCGGGCACCGGCAGAGTGATGGATCGTCGGAACATGAACTTCAAATTATCATGATAAACGGAAGTAATGAAGTCGCTCGCGGCACCTTCGAGAAGGGAATGCCCCTTATGACATTCGTGGAGGGCGGCCCGTGTCCGTGCCCCACGGTCCGACACCCTGCCAATCCCGCGATCCGGATGCTATGCTCCTCGTGCCGTGCTATCGGACGGCGGTTGCCGGTCAGGATATCCACGCAGACCAAGCGTACCACCATGGGTAGCCAGGACGTACAACGCGACGAGGACGCCGCCGAGCTGCGCTCGTTCATCGCGCACCTGCTGCGGGACGTGCAGGCGCTGGAGCGGATGCTCGACGGGGGCATGATCGAGACCGGCGTGCACCGCATCGGCGCGGAGCAGGAGCTCTTCCTGGTGGACGCGGCGCGGCGTCCGGCCATGCTTGCGCTCGAGCTGCTGGAGCGGGTGGCGGACCCCCACTACACCACGGAACTGGGCCTTTTCAACCTGGAGATCAACCTCGATCCGCTGATGTTCGGCGGCGATTGCCTGAGCCGGCTGGAGGGACAGCTCCAGTCCGCGCTGGCGCGGCTCAGGGAGGCGGCGCACGAGCACGGTGCCGAGGTGGTGCTGGTGGGCATCCTGCCGACCCTGCGCAAGTCCGACCTGGCCATGGCGCACATGACGCCGCGGCCGCGCTACCGGGCGCTCAACGCGGTGCTGACGCAGCTTCGCGGCGGCGACTACGAGTTCCGTCTCAAGGGCGCCGACGAGCTGGACATCCGGCACGACTCGGTGATGCTGGAGTCCGGCTGCACCAGCTTCCAGGTGCACTACCAGGTGGAGCCGGCGGAGTTCGCCACGTGCTACAACCTGGCACAGCTCGTGACCGCGCCGCTGCTGGCGGCGGCGGCCAACTCGCCGCTGCTGTTCGGGCGCCGGCTGTGGCGCGAGACCCGCATCCCGCTGTTCCAGCAATCCATCGATACCCGCCGGGCCGGCCATCACATGCGCGAGCGCGCCGCCCGCGTGAGCTTCGGCCAGAAGTGGGTGCGGGAGTCCATCCTGGAGCTGATCCAGGAAGACCTGGCGCGTTTCCGGGTGTTGTTGGGGGCGTCCCTGGACGAGGACTCGCTCCATGTGCTGGAACAGGGAGGACTGCCGACGCTCCCGGCTTTGCGCACCCACACGGGCACGGTCTACCGCTGGAACCGCGCCTGCTTCGGCACCGGCGAGGGCAGGGCGCACATCCGCATCGAGAACCGGGTGCTGCCCTCGGGGCCGACGGTGCTGGACGAGGTGGCCAACGCCGCTTTCTTCCTGGGCATGCTCCGGGGCGGACAGGAGGCGTACGGCGACGTGTCGGAGACCATGTCGTTCCACGACGCCGAGGCCAATTTCCTGGCGGCGGCGCAGCGCGGGTTGAGCGCCCAGTTCACCTGGGTGGACGGCAGCACGGCGCCCGCCGACGATCTCATCCGCCGCGAGCTGCTGCCGCTGGCGTGGCGGGGGTTGCGCGCCGCGGGCCTGGACGCCGCCGACGTGGACCGCTACCTGGGGGTCATCGAGCAGCGGGTGGCGTCGCGCCGGAACGGCGCCTCGTGGCTGATGCGCTCGCTCGCCGACATGCACGGCGCTGACACGCAGGACGCCCTCCTGAGCGCCCTCACGGCGGCGACCGTCACGCGGCAATGGGAGGGAAGGCCCGTGCACGAATGGCCATTGGCGAAGGTCGAGGAGGGGCGCGGCGGCAAGCCCCAGGCCCTGCGCATCGAGGAGTTCATGACCACGGACCTGATCACCGTCCACCCGGACGAACCCATGGACCTGGTGATCCGGCTCATGGACTGGCGGCGCATCCGCCACGTGCCCGTGGAGGACGAGGACGGCAAGGTTGCGGGCCTGATCTCCTGTTTCGAGGCCCTGCGGCAGTGGGCTCCGGCGGCCCCCAGGGAAGGCGGCGAGCCGGTGCCGGTGCGCGAGGTCATGCAGCCGGACCCGGTGACCATCGCGCCGGAGGCCACGGTCTCCGAGGCGGTGGCGCGCATGCGCGAGGCACGGAGCGATTACCTGTTGGTGGTCAAGGAGGACCGGTTGGTGGGGATCGTCACCGAGAGCGACATCCTCCAGCTCACGGCCCGTCTCCTGGAGCAACTCGGGGGTGGGGACGCGGATGGTTGATTCCCCGGCCCCCGGGCGCATCTTCCCGAGGCTCCTGGGCAGCTACGGCGGCGACAGTGCCGGTCCGCTGGTCATCGGCATCGGCGGCATGCACGGCAACGAGCCCGCGGGCGCGGCGGCGCTGCAGCAGGCCCTGGAAATCCTGCGCGCCAACAAGGTCCCGTTCCGGGGCCGGTTCGTGGGCTTCGCCGGCAACCGCGCCGCCCTGGCCCGGGGCTGCCGCTACGTCGACGAGGACTTCAACCGCGCCTGGTCGCAGGAACGGGTGCGCCGGGTCCGCGCGGGCGTCTCGTCGACGGACGCGACCGCCGAACAACGCGAGCAGCGCGAGCTGCTGGCAGGCCTCGACGAGCAACTGGCGCAACGCCGCGGACCGGTGGTGTGCCTCGACCTCCACACCACCTCGGCGGCGGGCACGCCTTTCGTGGTCATCGGCGACACCCTGCTCAACCGCCGTTTCGGCTTTCGGCTGCGCGCCCCGGTGGTGCTCGGGCTGGAGGAGCGGCTGGAGAGCACCATCCTCAACTACCTGGGGGAGGAGGGGCACGTCGCGGTGGGGTTCGAGGGCGGGCAGCACGAGTCGCCCACGGCGGTGGCCATTCACCTGGCGGCCATCCGCACGGTGCTCGCCACCGCGGGGTGCATCCGCGCGGAGGAGTTCCCGCTCCCCGATGACGGCCTCGACTCGTACGACGAGGAGACGGACGGGTTGCCGCCGGTGGTGGAGGTCCGCCATCACCACGTGATCCTGGACGGCGACGAGTTCGTCATGGAGCCCGGGTTCAAGAACTTCCAGCCGGTGGAGCGCGGCCGGCTCCTCGCGCGCGACCGCCGCGGCCCCATCCGTGCCGGCGAGTCCGGCCAGATTCTCATGCCCCTCTACCAGGGGCAGGGCACCGACGGGTTCTTCCTGGTCAGGCGGGTGCGGCCTTTCTGGCTGCGGGTCGCCGAGTGGCTGCGCCGGCTGCGCATCGAGCGTCTCCTGCCGGCGTTGCCGGGCGTTCGCAGGTACCGGGATACACCCGGGACACTCGTGGTGGACCCGCGGGTCGCCCGCTGGTTCGTGGTGGAGCTGTTCCACCTGCTGGGCTTTCGCAAGCGGCAATCCCGCGAAGGCAAACTCATCGTCAGCCGGCGCTGGCACGAGTCGCATGCCTTCGACGAACTGCCGGGCCCCCGATGAGTCATTCCCGCGGAAGCGGGAATCCGGGCAGGGTGGGGCCGGGCAATGAGGGCCGCCACACCCCTCACCCCTGGATTCCCGCTTCCGCGGGAATGACTCATCGGGGTGTAGCGGGATTCCAAGGGTGTATATTGGAATCAAGGACCAAAGGGAGAGACTCATGATATCCGCTCCGCGATGGCATGCGCTGATTGGGGCCGGATTGGCGCTGGCCGCCCTGGTGTTGCTCGGCAGTCCCGGTTTCGCCGAGCCCGTAAACCTCACCATCGTCCACTTCAACGACCTCGACCGCATGGAGGAGAAGGACGGCCAGGGCGGCGTCGCGCGCCTGGCGGCGGTGGTGCGGGCCGAACGCGCGCGCCGGGCGCACGTGCTCGTGACCTTCGCCGGCGACGCCATCTCGCCCTCGCTGATGTCCGGCATCGACAAGGGCGCGCACATGATCGACCTGCTGAACCGCATCGGTCTGACGGCCATGGCCATCGGCAACCACGAGTACGACTTCGGTCCGGAGGTGGCCAAACAGCGTTTCTCCGAGGCGACGTTCCCGATCCTGGGCGCCAACAACATCGACGCGGACGGCAAGGTGGTGAAGGGGGCGCAAGCGGCGCTGATGGTGGAGGCGGGCGGCTACAGGGTGGGGATTTTCGGGCTCACCACCCAGGGCACGGCGGTGAAGTCGAGCCCGGGCAGCGTCGCCTTCGCGCCGGTCGTCGAAGTGGCCCGGGCGCAGGCCGAGGCGCTGCGCTCGGCCGGGGCGCACCTGGTGGTGGCGCTGGCTCACACGGACGTGGCCGAGGACGACGCGTTGCTGCGCCAGGGGGCCGTAGACGTGCTCCTGAGCGGCGATGACCACCGGCTGCGGCTGGACTACGACGGCGACGTGCTGTTCGCCGAATCGGGCCAGCAAGCGGACTGGGTCACGGTCATCGACCTCACCCTGGACGAGGTGGAATCCCGCGGGCGGAAGAAGTTCGTGTGGAGCCCGGCCTTCCGGGCGGTCCATACCGGCCGCGTGGACCCCGATCCCGTTCTGGCCAAGGCGGTTCAGGCCTACCGGGACCGGTTGTCCCGGGAGCTCGACGTCGAGATCGGCTCCACCGGGACGGAACTGGACAGCCGCAGGGCCATGGTGCGGACTCGTGAGACCGCCATCGGCAACCTCGTGGCCGACGCCATGCGCATGGCCGTGGGCGCCGACGTCGCGCTGACCAACGGCGGCGGCATCCGCGCCGAGAAGGTTTATCCGCCGGGGACGCGGCTGACGCGCCGGGACATTCTGAGCGAGCTGCCCTTCGGCAACAAGACCGTGCTGCTGGAGTTGACCGGCCGCGAGTTGCGCGCGGCGTTGGAGAACGGCTTCAGCGGCATCGAGAAGCGGTCGGGCCGGTTCCCGCAGGTCTCGGGCATCGAGGTGGACTATGATCCCCGGCGGCCGGCCGGCGCCCGCGTGGTCGCGGTGCGCCACAAGGGCGCCGCCCTGGACCCGGACCGTACCTACACCCTGGCCACCAACGACTTCATGGCCCGCGGCGGCGACGGCTACGCGGTCTTCGCGGGGCAAACGCCGCTTATCGAGGCCCGCGCGGGTACGCTGATGACCACGCAGGTGATCGACTACATCACCACCCGGGGCACCATCGCGCCCCGGGTGGAGGGCCGGTTGCGGGTTCTGGAGTGAGGCTCGGAGTGCGGAGATTGCGATGGGTCGATAAAAAACCCCGAAATTGAGGGTTGCAACCCGGGGCCAAATGAAATAGGTAGGACCTCCGGCCATCGTTCCGCCGAATCTTACCCATCGAAAAGGACGTCGTGAGATCCAGGAAAAAAGGGGCAGCGATCATCGTGCTGGCGCTTGGGGTGAGCTGCGGGCTCGCCGTCGCGGATGCGTTCGCGCAGGCGTCGCCGCCGGTCAAGACCGCCTCGTTGCGGACACCCGGCGTGGAGGGGCGCAGGGTCGCGGAACTGCCGAAGCTCCTGTCCCGGCACGACGCCGCGCTTTACCGCAAGGTGTTCGTGCTGCAGGACGAGGGGCGGTGGAGAGAGGCGGATGCCCTGATCCGGCGCGTCCAGGATCGCATGCTCATGGGTCACGTGCGCTTCCAGCGGTTGATGCACCCGACGCTCTACCGCTCGTCCTACGGGGAGCTGTGGACCTGGATGGAGGCATACGCGGACCATCCGGGCGCCCGGCGCGTCTACAAGCTGGCCAAGCGCCGTCAGCCCAAGGGCTGGAAATCGCCGCGGTCACCGGCCCGGGCGATGCTGGTGCCCGAGCTCAAGTCGGATCCGGAACCGGCGCCAGAGTGGGCGCGCGGCGAGGACCGCCGCGAGGTCGCCCGGGGAACCGGCGGACGTTCGCGGGAGCTTGCGCCCGAGGCGCGGGAAATCCGGCGAGAGGTCCGGCGGCGGGTGTTCAAGGGCTACGTTACCAAGGCCTACCGTTTTCTGGAGGATCGTGGCCGCGACGGGTCGTTGGACGCGGTGAGCTTCGATGAGAACCTGGTCTTGATCGCGCGCGGTTACTTCTTCTTCGGCAAGGACCGCGCGGCCCTGGCCGTGGCGCAACGGGCGCTGGCGCGGTCCGGCAACCGCGTTCCGCTGGCATACTGGTGGGCGGGGTTGGCTTCCTGGCGCCTGGGGAAACCCGCGGCCGCGGCCGACTACTTCCGGGACCTGGCGGAGTCGCGGTCGGTCACGCCATGGCTGGCGTCGGCCGGCGGTTACTGGGCCAGCCGTTCCTATCGGGCGGCCGGCAAGCCGGGCCGCGTGCTTCCCATGCTGCGCGCGGCGGCGCGCCACCCGCGTACTTTCTACGGGCTCCTGGCCCTGACCGCGCTGCGCCGGCAGCCCTCCCTGGACTTCGGCATGCGCCGGCTCAATGTGTCGGACCTGGAGGCGTTGCTGAGCATGCAGCCCGTGCGCCGCGCCATGGCCTTGATCCAGGTCGGCGAGCACGTGCGCGCGGGCACCGAGCTGCGGCGCTTCGCGCACCGTCTGTCGCCACGGATGGCGCAGGTGATTCTGGCCCTGGCCTCCGAATCGGGTTTGGCGGACTTGTCATACCGCACGGCCGAGAGTCTGCTGCTGCGAACCGGAGTCCCCGTGGACGCGGCGCTGTATCCGCTGCCGGTGTGGCAGCCCGATGGCGGCTACACCGTCGATCGTGCCGTGGTGCTTGCCGTGATGCGCCAGGAATCGCAGTTCCGGGCGCGTGTCCGCAGCCCGCGCGGGGCGCGCGGTCTGATGCAGCTCATGCCCCGTACCGCCAGCGTCATGGCCGGAGAGGCCTATCGCGGCGCGCGCCGCCACGAGTTGCTGGATCCGGTGCTCAACGTCACCTTGGGCCAGAAGTACCTCCGTTACCTGCTCTCCCGGGAAGAGGTTGGCGGCAACCTCTTTTTCGCGCTGGCCGCCTACAACGGCGGTCCGGCCAAGTTGCGGCGATGGCAACGGCGGGTGGACTACCGGGACGATCCCTTGCTGTTCATCGAGAGCATCCCCAGCCAGGAGACCCGCATCTTCATCGAGCGCGTGCTCACCAACCTGTGGATCTACCGGATCCGGTTCGGCCAACCGCCCCACTCGCTGAAGACCGTCGTGTCGGGGGGCTGGCCCCGCTATGTCCCCATGGACCCCGCCCGCCCGTCCGTTCCGGGTGTGGCGTCCCGCTAACGGGCTTGCAGAGCTCCGGTGGGCGCGGGTTGGCGCCCTTCGACTTCGCGCCGCCGCCATCCCTTGAATCTCCTGCTTCTTGCCGGGCCGACCGTGGCCCCGGCGCTCACCGGCGCGTTTCGCGACGTGAAGCGGTCCTCGGGGTCCACACGACTCCCGTTCATCATCCGGAGGCGGTGCCGGGCGCTTGAAGTCGGCCGCCGGGTGCGATACTGGTGTGCCAACGTCGGCTCCGCCGAGCGGGCTCCCGATCAGACAGGAGGTCATGATGAAGACACATCTGCGTATCCGCGGGATCATGTTGCTCGTTGCCCTTGTCGCCTTGATGTCCACCGGCTCGATCGCCGGCGCGGCGGACTTCTACGCCGGCAAGACCATCACCATCGTCTGTCCCTATTCCACGGGCGGAACCTACGACCGCATGTCGCGGCTCGTGGCCCGGTTCCTTCCCAAGCACATACCGGGCAACCCCGCGGCCATCGTGAACAACCGGCCGGGCGCCGGCGGCGTCATCGGGCTGCGTTCCGTTTACAAGGCCGAGCCCGACGGCCTGTCGCTGATCCACTTCACCAGCCCCATGGTCGTGCGCAGCCTCACCGGCGGCATCAAGGACATCGACTTCAAGAAGCTCACGTGGCTGGGCAGCGTGGGCGGGGCGCACTACATCTTCGCGCTGCGGGCGAACCGGCCCGAGCGCACCATCGCGGACTTCAAGAACGCCAAGACGCCCATCCGCGTCGGCGCGTCGGGACCGAGCTCGCTGCTGACCCAGGCGCCCAAGTTCCTCCAGCGCGCCGGCAAGTTCAACCTCCGGCTGGTGCCGGGGTACAAGGGGTACAACCCCATGGCGCTGGCCATGAAGCAGGACGAGGTGGACGCGGTGTCCACGGCGGGCTCGGCGGTGATGGTCAACACGGCGACGCGCGAGATGCACAAGGACGGCACCATCAAGCTGGTGCTGTCCATGGGCGGCGCGCCGCCTCCGGATCCCCTGAAGGCGGAGGTGGCGGCGCTCCCGAAGTTCGTCGACGCCATCGACGATCCCAAGGACCGGGACGCCTGGGTGGCGTTCTCCGGTCTCCTGAGCGCGAGCCGCCCGTTCGCGGCGACGCCGGGGCTCCCGGCGGAGCGCGCCGCCATCCTCAAGAAGGGCATGGCGGACATGATGGCGGACCCCGAGTTCCGCAAGACCGCCACTGACCAGGGGTTCGTGCTCAACACGCTGAACGCCGCGGAAGCGGAGAAGCTCATCCTGTCGGTGTTCAACCTGTCCATGGAGATCCAGGACCGGTTGAAGGCACTGCTGAAATAGCCCGACCCGACTTCGTTTCATAGGGCGTCATGGCGCTCGAGGCGTTCTACGAGGCCCTTGGCATCACCTTCACGCTCCCCGTGTTCGGGGGGGTCCTGCTGGGGTTGGTGCTGGGCCTCGTCTTCGGCGCGGTGCCGGGCCTGAACGCGGTGCTCGGCATCGTGCTGCTGCTCCCGTTCGTATGGACGCTGTCGCCGTTCGTGGCGTTCGCCATCATGCTCTCGCTGGTGTCGGCGGTGCATACCTCCAACACCTTCCCGGCCTTCTTCTTCAACGTTCCCGGCAGCCCCAGCGCCGCCGCCACCATCCTGGACGGCTATCCCATGGCGCGCCACGGCGATGCCGCCCGCGGCCTGACCGCGGCCTTCGCGGTGTCGGCGGTGGGCGGCATCATCGGCGCGCTGGTGCTGTTGGCGGCCCTGCCCGCGCTGCAACCCGTGGTGCTGGCCTTCGCGGCGCCCGAGCGCTTCATGCTGGTGGTGCTGGGCATCCTCATGATCAGCTTCCTGAGCGGCGTCAAGCCGGTGAAGGGACTGCTGGCGGGCGCCATGGGGCTCTGGCTCGGCACGGTGGGACAGGACCCGCAACTGGGGGTGGCCCGGTTCACGTTCGACTCGGACTACCTGCTGGACGGGCTCCACACGGTTCCCATCATCATGGGTCTGTTCGCCCTGCCGGAAGTGGTGTCCCTGGCCATGCGCGGAAGCATCGCGGAGCGCACCCACGTGGACATGGGCGAGGGTTTCCGCCCCGGCATCCGCGCGTGCATCGCCAACCGCTGGCTGGTGGCGCGGAGCGCCGTCGTGGGGGTGGTGGGCGGCGCCATCCCGGGCATCGGGGGTACCGCGGCGGCGTTCTACGCCTACGGCATGGCGGTGCAGGGGGCCGACGCCGCCGAGCGGGAGCGCTTCGGCAAGGGCGAGATCAAGGGGGTCATCGCGCCCGAGAGCGCCAACAACGCCTCCGCGGGCGGGGAACTGGTGCCGTTGCTGGCTTTCGGCGTGCCCGGCGGGGCGACCTCGGCCATCCTGTTGGCGGCGTTCCTGATCCTGGGCATCAACCCCGGACCCGAGATGCTGGGCGAGAAGCTGTCCTTGAGCTTCTCCATGGTCCTCGTGCTGGTGCTGTCGAACCTCCTGGCCACGGGCGTGTGCATCGCCATCACCCGCCCGGCGGCGCGCATCGCGTTTCTCAGGAGCAACCTGCTGATCCCCGCGCTGTTGCTGTTCGTGCTGTTCGGCTCGTACGTCGCCTACCCGCACCCCCTGACCCTGGTGCTGACCCTGGTGTTCGGCGTCCTGGGCTACTTCATGATGCGACTCGACTGGGCGCGCGCGCCGCTGCTGGTGGGTTTCATCCTCGGCCCCCTGGCGGAGAACAACCTTGCCATCTCCCTGGCCAGCTACGGCGTGGCTTTTCTCGTCCGGCCGATCCCGCTGGTGTGCATGGCGGTCATGGCGCTGGTGGTCTTCGTGGCGGTGCGCCGGGGGGTGAGTCGGACATGACGGCGGCCCGCGACATCGCCCTGGGGAGCGCCTTCGCGGCGCTGTTCGCCTACGTCGTCTTCACCGCCGCGGGCTGGGAGCCCGAAACCGCCACGTTCCCGCTGCTCATCGGCGTGACCGGACTGGGGCTGGCGCTCTGGGCGGTGGCGGGCGACGTGCTGCGACGGCGCCCGGCATCCGCCGAGGCCGCGGGTGCGACCGCGGAGGACAGGGCGAGGGCGCGCGCGGCGTTCGCGTGGATCGCGGTCTTCTTCGCGCTGGTGCTGCTGATGGGTTTCCGCGTGGGCCTGCCCCTCGCCGTTCTGGCCTACTACCGCTTGGAAGCACGCGTGGGTTGGTTGGTGGCCGTAGCCGCCGCGCTCGTGTGCGCGGCGTTCCTTCACGTCGCCGTGGCGTACCTCTATCTTCCGCTGTACCGCGGGTTCGTGTTCCAGCCGTAACGGGGCAGTGGTTCAACATTCGAGAGGCAGCTAACGGTTCGGATGGTGTTTCCCGAGAGACAGGGTGTGTCAATGCTCTGCTCGGGCACGGAATGGCACCCGCCTTCTCGAATCGTCATTCCCGCGAAAGCGGGAATCCAGGGGTGGGGTGTGGCGGTTCCTTGGCCCCGGCCCTGCCACCCCTGGATTCCCGCTTCCGCGGGAATGACGATTCGAGAGGGTGGTACGTCGGGAGTCGCGATACAGCCTCGAAAGCGGGAGTCCAGTGGCGTTGAGCCGGGCGCACGTTCATGCCTCCGCGCTCAGATCCCGTACAGCCGCTTCGGGTTCGCGTTGAGGATCTTCTCCTTGGCCGAATCGCTCAAGTCGCGCCGTTCCCGGAACGCCCGCACGGCGAAGCGGTCGCGGTCGCCGTGGGGCATGTCCGAGCCGAAGACGACGCGGTCCTCGCCTACGAGGTCCAGCACCTGCGGCAGCAGTGGGTCCTCCACCTCGGTGCTGAGGAAGAGGTTGCCGCGGCTCATGTATTCCGCGGGGGAAACGGCGGCCCGGGGGGCGGCCTCGGGAATGGACTTGCCGAAGCGGTTGGTGAAGCCGAAGCGGTGCTCCAGCCGGTCCATGAGGAAGTGGACCCAGAGGCATCCGGCTTCCAGGAACGCCACCCGCAGCGTCGGGAACCGGTCCAGCACGCCGCCGGTGATCATGGCGGTGAAGCCCATCAGCAGCGGCACCAGGAACGGGATGATGGTGCCGGGGTAGAGGTGGTCGTACATGTTGCTCAGGGGGGGACACGACCAGCCCACGTGCACCGCCAGGGTCAGGTCCTCCTCGGCCAGGGCCTCGTAGAACGGGAACAGGCTCGCGTGGTCCAGGGTGCGCTCGCCCACGGTGCCGAGGATCATCACGGCCACCGCCCCGAGCCGCTTGGCCTCGTGCACCTGCGCCACCGAGGCCGGAACGTTGTCGAGGTCCACCACCGCGGCCCAGTGGAGCTGGTCCGTGGAACCCGTGGCGTCCGCCAGCCAGCGGTTGTAGGAGCCGCACAGGGCCGCGCCGAGATCGGGATCGTCCACCAGCGGATGGACCAGGAAGAAGCTCGGGTAGATGACCTGCACGCCCAGGTCCTCGTCGGCCATGTCCTTGAGGCGCGCCTCCGGGCGGCTGATCTCGATGCTCTCGATGCTTTCCGGCTTGGATGCGGTATAGAAGGAACGCTGCCCCTCGTGGTGGGCCGGCGTTCCCATGTTGTGGCAGCCGCGGCCGAACAGGCGCGGGTAGATCCGGTCCTCGACGCGCCAGTAGAGGCGCCCCTCGGAGTTGACCACCTGCGGCCTGCGCTTGCGGAAGGCGGGGTCGAGGTAGGCGTCGGCGAAAGTGGCCGGAGACTCTTCCACGTGGGCGTCGGCATCGATTACGATCATCGGGTTGTCCTCCCTTGATTGACGAGTGCCCCCGCGCGGATGGACGATCCGGGGAGACGTTCGCACGCATACCGCAATTCCGAAACGGCGCGCAACAACACGGACCCCCGGAGGTGCTGGAGCGGTTCCGGACCGGTCCGCCGCCGGGCGAAGGAGCAGGAGGTGATCATGCCGATTCTCTTGACCAACGACGACGTCAGGAAGCTCATCCCGCCGGAGACGGCGGTGGAGGTCATGCGGGAGACCTATCGCAGCCTCGCCGAAGGCACGGCGGTCACCCGGACCCGGAGCCAGACCTTCGCGGAGACATCCGAACCCGGGACGTTCGTCGAGTTGCGCACCATGGACGGCATCGTGCCCGCCTTCGATTCGGTGGGCATGCGCATCCTGCCCGACCTGCACCGCTGGCCGCGCATCGGCGCCAACCAGCGCTACGACAAGGTGCCCAAGAAGAACGGCAAGTTCCTCGCCTTCGACCTGATCTTCGACCTCGAGACCGCCGACCTCCAGGCGGTGGTCCAGGATGCGTGCCTGCAGAAGCTGCGCATCGCCGGCGCCCACGGCGTCGCCGCCGAATACCTGGCGCCGGCACGGGCGTCCCGCGTCGGCGTCATCGGCTCGGGATGGCTCGCCGAAGGCGTGCTCATGGGCCTCGGCGTCGTCCGCGCCGTGGAGTCCATCAAGGTGTTCAGCCCCACCGCGGCCAACCGGGAGCGGTTCGCCCGGAACGCCCGCGAGAACCTCGGGCTCGACGCCGTCGCGGTGGATGCGCCGGAGGCGGTCACCCGTGACGTGGACATCATCGTCGTGTGCACCAACACCATCGATCCGGTCTTCTTCGGCGAGTGGCTCGGCGCGGGCGTGCACCTCGACGCCATCTCCGGCCGCGACGTCGACGAGGCCAGCTTCGCGCGCGCCGACTACACCGTGCTGAGCATGCGGGAAGGGCGCTGCAACGAGGGCCTCAACTTCGCTCCGCCGGTGCTGCGCGAGACCCTGGCGCCGCGTTTCGCGCCTTTCGACAAGGACGTGCCGTGGGATGACTACGCCGAGCTGGGGGAAGTGATCACCGGAAAGGCGCGCTCGCGGGAGAGCGACGAGGAGATCACGTTCTTCTGCAACAACGTAGGCTTCGGCGCCCAGTTCGCCGCCCTGGGCGGCAAGGCTGTGGCCTTGGCCAGGGAACAGGGGCTGGGCGCCGAGTTCTCCATCGACGACTGGTACGAGGACGAACGCTGACAGGGGACGCGAGTACGTTATTCACGTCATTCCCGCGGAACAGACTGTGCCGGAACCCCTCCAGCCGAAACGTTACGAAACGTCATCCCCGCGGACGAGGCCGTATCAAGACTCCAATCGAACAGGGAATGACGATTAGAGGGGGCGCCACATCAGTATTGGCACAGCCTGTCGCGCGGGAATGTCGTATTCGCGGCACCCGTCCGCCCACGGGTTCTCTCCGCCTACGGGTTCTCTCCGCCTACGGGTTCTCTCCGCCTACGGGTTCCCGTCCGCCTACGGGTGCACGTCCTGGGTGAACCATTCCGTGGGCATTTCCCGCCCGACGCCCTTGGCGACGGCCTCGCGATAGACCCGCTGGGCCACGGCGGCGAACTGGAGGCCCTGGCCGACGTTGTTGACGAAGGCCGTGGTCTCTTCCGGCGTCTGCCGTCCGGGGACGGCGCCGATGAGGGCCTGGGGCAGTTCCTCGATGCGCTCCCACAGCGGTGTGTCCCGTTCCGACCACCAGCCTCCGGTGCCTTCCGGCGTGTCCACGGCCGGGGTCCGGTACACCTGCGGGCGGATGTTGGCGGGGTTCTTGGAGAACAGGAAGACCCGGTCCATGGCGTCGAGGAAATCGTAGTCCATCTCCTGCACCTTGACCGCGCTGTAGTGCACGCCGGGCCGCAGCCACTCGCGCCGGTGCACCGGCTGCATGGAGTTGGTCCCGGCCACCACCAGGTCGGCCCCCTCCACCGCCTCGTCCGCGGAGTCCACGGGAGTGAGGCGCGCTTCGACCCGCGGCGCCAGCTCCCGGCAGAAGCGCTCACGGTTCGCCGGGTTGGTGCTGTACACTTTCACGTCGCCGATGGGCCGGACCGCGCAGTGCGCCATCAACTGTCCGCCCGCCTGCCAGCCGGTCCCCAACAGCGCCATGACCGAGGCGTCCTCCCGCGCCAGGCAGCGTGCGCCCAGGCCGTTGGCCGCGCCCACGCGCATGCGCGAGATGTAGCCGTCCGGACATATCATCACCGGCGCGCCGGTCTCCATGCTGAACAGCAGCATCAGCCCGTTCCAGCGCCCGTCCGCCGACGGCAACCGGTCGCGCCGGACGCTGCCCGCCACCTCCGGCCATACCAGCACGTCGCTGTTGATGCGCAGCGCCGCCATGCCCTCGTCGGGCCAGAGCCCGCTCATGGCCTTCAGGCTGTAGACCCCCTTGGTCTCGCCCACGACGGTGGGGGCGAGGGTGTCCACCCGCGGGCTGTTGACCGCTTCGCGGGCCTCCAGGGACCGTTGCGAGCGCTCGACGCATTCCAGCGCCATTTCCATGGTCAGTATCCGGTCGATCTCTTCGTTGCTGAGCAGCAGTGTCATGCGTGAACCTCCCGAGGTGTCGTTCGTTGTGGAGTGCGGCGCTTGATGTCCAGGGTGGCAGGTTAGCCCATGACGCCTCGGGACAAAAGACCGGGCGCCATGCTTGAATCGCGGCTGAGGCAGCGCGCGGCGTCGCGGGCCCACGCTTCGACGGCGTCCCGCGCCGGCTCGGTTGACCCCTTCGCCGTTTTCCGCCATATTTTTCCTACCTTGGCCAGGTAGCTCAGTCGGTAGAGCAGGGGACTGAAAATCCCCGTGTCGGCAGTTCGATTCTGTCCCTGGCCACCTTCCTCCACTTCACGATCCAGTCCCTCAGCCTCCGGGTTTCCCACGTCCCCGCGCCGTCGCGGACGTTTTCCCGCGTTTGTGAGGCGTCGTTCGGTGCCCGCATTCCAGCCGCGACGCCGTTCCAAATATTCCTTGACACCCTTCCGACAAGGGTACTAGTCTGGCCGCGCACCGAGCACGAACCCCGCGAATCAACGGAGGGGAGGACTACACATGAACAGTGCGATGCGCCGAATCGTTGTTTGCTTTACCTTCGTCCTGTTCGCGTCAACAGTGGCTCAGGCCGCCGACCTCGTGCTCAAGGGGGCAACCGCGTGGAAGAAGGATTACGTCTTCAACGACGGTTACTGGGAGTTCACGCGCCAGGTCGAGAAGCTGTCCGGGGGAAAGATCAAGGTGGAGTGGAGGGGAGGTCCCGAGATTGCGCCCGCCTTCGAGATGCTGAGCCTTGTGCAGCGCGGGGTGGTGGACGTTCTCGGCAGCTCCGCAGCCTATTACACCGACAAGTACATGGAAGGGGTCTTCCCCGAATACTTCGTCGGCACTCCGGCCGTTCTGCGGAACGCGGGCATCACCAAGTGGTTCGACGATCTGAGCCAGAAAAAGACCGCCGTCAAACTGCTCGGCATGACTTCGGGTCCCGTCGGCATCGCCATCTTCACCAAGGAACCGGTGAAGGGCATCGCCGACTTCAAGGGGCTGAAGATGCGCAGCACGCCCACCTACCTGCCCATGGGGCAGGCCCTGGGCGCCTCCATGATCCGGATCCCGTGGGCGGACCTGTACCCCGCTCTCGAACGCGGCGTGGTGGAGGGGTACTTCTCCCCGGCCATCGGGACCTTGCAGACGAAGCTCTACGAACAGGTCTGCTGCATGATCGCGCCGCACTTCTGGACCGTGCGTACGTGGCTCTACATCGGCATGAAGACCTGGAACAAGCTGACCCCTGACCAGCAGAAGATACTGGCCGATGCCATCGTCGCGACGGAGGACTGGGCTCAGGGTCACTACGCGGGGATCATCGGCAGGGAAATCGACACGCTCGTGAAGCAACACGGCATGAAGGTCATCGAGTTCAAGGGCGACCAGGCCAAACGCTACCTCAAGATGGCGTACGAGTCGGCGTGGAACAAATACGTGCCGGAATCCCCGGAGCACGGCAAGACGATCCGGGCGATGGCGCGCGAACTGGAGAGCCGTTGAGGTTCGCGAACGACGGTTGATACGGATGAACCGCTGAAAGGGAGGATGGATTCATGAGACGGACAGTTGGCTGCATCGTTATTGTCTTCGCCCTTGGGTTCTTCACCGCGACGGTCGCTCCGGCGGCGGAACTCGTGCTCAAGGCCGCCACCGCGTGGAAGTCGAACAATGTGTCGAACCATGGTTTCTGGGAATTCCAGCGTCAGGTCGAAAAGATCTCCGGCGGCAAGATGAAGGTGGACTGGCGGGGAGGTCCCGAGATCGCCTCACCCTTCGAGATGCTGAGCCTGGTGCAGCGGGGCGTGCTGGACGTGCTGAACGGGGCCGGTGCCTACGACGCCGCCAAGATACCGGAAGGGGTCTTCCTCGAGTACTTCGAAGGCACCACCGCCGAACTGCGCAAGGCGGGCATCACCAAGTTCTTCGCGGACATCACCGAGAAGCGGGTCGGCGTGAAGCTCCTGGGGCTGAGTTCGGGACCCGTCGAGTTCGCGATCTTCACCAAGAAACCGGTGACCAGCATCGCCGGGTTCAAGGGCCTGAAGATGCGCAGCACGCCCACCTATCTGCCCTTGGGCGAGGCATTGGGCGCCACCATGATCCAGGTGCCTTACCCGGAGGTCTACAACGCCCTCGAACGCGGCATCGTCGATGGTTACTTCTCCCCGGTGGTCGGCACCCTCGCCAACAAGCTCTACGAGCAGATCTGCTGCATGCTGAAGCCCTTCTTCTGGACCGTGCGCACCTGGCTGTACGTCAACATGGATTCCTGGAACAAGCTCACACCCGAGCAGCAGAAGGTCCTGACCGACGCCATGATCGCCGCGGAGAACTGGACCCCCGCGTTCTTCAAAAAGGTCATCAAAGAGGAGCTCGACACGCTGACCGACAAGCACGGCATGAAGGTCATCGAGCTCAAGGGTGACGAGGCCAAGCGGTTCCGCAGGATGGCCTACGAGTCCTCCTGGAAGAAGTACCTGCCCAACTCGCCGGAATACGGCAAGCAGATACGGGAGCTGGCCCGCGGTCTGGAAGATCGTTAGGGCAGGAGGCCACATCGGAGAGAGGAGTGGATCATGAAAGCGGCCCTACGCGGTATCGCCGTCCTGTTTTCACTGGTTCTGTTCATTGCGACCGCGGCCCCGGCCGCCGACCTGGTGCTCAGCGGCGGCACCGCTTGGAAGAAGGACTACGTTTTCAATGACGGGTTCTGGGAATTCAAGCGCCGGGTGGAGAAGTTGTCCGGCGGGAAGATCGAGGTGCGCTGGAAGGGCGGCCCCGAGATCGCGCCGGCCTTCGAGATGCTCAGCCTGGTGCAGCGCGGCGTGCTGGATGTGCTGAACAGCACCGGCGCCTACTTCACCGACAAGATGGCCGAGGGGGTATTCCTGGACTACTTCGACGGCCCGGTGAGCGGCTTGCGCGAGGGCGGCGTCATCGATTTCTTCGACAAGATCCAGCAGGAAAGGACCGGGGTGAAGCTCCTGGGGCTGCCGTCGGGCTTGGTGAAATACGCGATCTTCACCAGGAAACCGGTCAAGAGACTGGCGGATTTCAAGGGCATGAAGCTCCGCGGCACGCCGACCTACCTGCCCATCGCCGACTCCCTCGGGGCTTCGATGATACGCATGCCGTACTCGGATCTCTACGCCGCGCTGGAGCGGGGCGTCGTGGACGGCTATTTCTTCCCCGTCATCGGCACCCTGGGCGCCAAGATCCACGAGCAGATCTGCTGCATCGTGAAACCCTTCTTCCTCACCGTGCGCACCTGGCTGTACATGAGCCTGAAGACCTGGAACGAGTTGACGCCGGAGCAGCAGAAGCTCCTCACCGACGCCGTCATCGAAACGGAGGAGTGGGCGCCGGCCCATTACGACAAGTTCATTCAGGCCGAGCACGACACGCTGGTGTCGAAGCACGGCATCCAGATCATCGAGCTTCCGGAGGACGAGGGCAAGCGCCTTCGCGAGATCGCGTACGAAGCCTCCTGGAAGAAGTTCGTGCCGGTCTCGCCGCAGTACGGCAAGCAGATCCGGGAGATGGCGCGCCCCTTCGAGGGGAAGTGAGGACGCTCGTTCACTAGACGTCGCAATTCGCCTGGCCGGCCACGTTGATCGCGGACGGCCGGGCGGCGACAGTGTCGGTTCTTCATCATGTCGCAACTCGGGCAAACTCTGGAGCGAGCCTGGGACTCGCTGCTGAACGGCCTCGCTTATTTCGCGGGGCTCCTTGTGGTGACAGTCACTCTTTCGGTGCTCTACGAGGTGGTGGCGCGCTACTTCTTCAACAGCCCCACCATCTGGGCGGTGGATCTGACCGAGTACTCGCTGGTGTACATCACTTTCCTGGGATCGCCCTGGGTGCTGCGCGACCACGCGCACACGCGCGTGGAGGTGCTGGTGGAAAGGCTCCGACCGAGAGTGCGCGTCGGTGTGGCCGTCGTGGTGTCGCTGGTGGCGGCGACGGGCGCGGTAGTGATGGCGTGGGAGGGCGCGTGGGAGACATGGGAGTCGTATCTGGGCGGCCATGCCGAGTTGAAGGCGTGGCGCGTGTACCGCTGGCCGTTGATCCTGCCGATCTTCATCGGCAGCGTGCTTCTCGTCGTCGAGTTCCTGCGCCAGGCGTGGCAGAGTTTCGGAGTGCTGAGGCGAGGCGAAACGATTCCCGATGAGCCGGGTCCGGTCGCCTTGGATCCCCTTTGAGCGGACCATGGAGTGGTACGAAGTCCTGGCCTTGATGCTCGGCGTGCTGATGGTCCTTTTCGTGGCCGGGACACCGGTGGCGTTCGCCTTTCTCCTGATCAACATCGGCGGGCTCTTCCTGTTCATGGGCGGGTTCCCGGCGCTCCGGCTCATGGTAACCAGCGCCTTCGCCACGCTGGCGAGCTTCGTGCTGGCGCCGGTGCTGCTGTTCATCCTCATGGGCGAGATCATGTTCCGGTCCGGGCTCGCGGTGCGGACCCTCGACGCCCTGGACAAGTGGATCGGCGGCATCCCGGGGCGGCTGAGCCTCCTGGCGGTGAGCGGCGGCACCCTGTTCTCCACCCTCAGTGGTTCCAGCATGGCCACCACCGCCATGCTGGGAACGACGCTGGTGCCGGAGATGCGCCGCCGGGGTTACAGCTATCTCATGTCGGTGGGACCCATCTCGGCGGCCGGCGGCCTCGCCGCCATCGTCCCGCCCACGGCCATGGGCGTGCTGCTGGGCAGCCTCGCGGAGATCTCCATCGGCAAGCTCCTGATCGCCGGCATCGCCCCCGGCCTCTTCATGGCCGGTCTCTATGCCGTCTACATCATCGTCCGGGCCAAGCTGCGGCCGGAATCGGCTCCGGTCTATGACGTCGCGCGCGTCTCCACCCGCGAGAAGCTAATCGGTATTCTGCACCTCCTGCCCCTGAGCCTCATCGTGTTCATGGTGCTGGGCGTCATTTTCATCGGCGTGGCGACGCCCACGGAGGCGGCGGCCCTGGGCGCGCTGGGCACGGCCATGGTGGCGGCCATGTACCGCAGCCTGACCTTCAAGGTGTTGGTGGAGTCGGTGATGAGCACGGTCCGGGTCTCCGTGATCGTGCTCATGATCATCCTCGCCTCCAATGCCTTCAGTCAGGTGCTGGCGTTCACCGGGGCCAGCCGGGGACTGGTGGAGATGGTGTCGGGGTTCCAGGCCCCGCCGGTGGTGATCCTCGTGTTCATGATGCTGATCGTGCTCGTGCTGGGCATGTTCGTGGACCAGATCTCCATCATGATGATCACGGTGCCCATCTACTTCCCGCTGGCCGCGCAACTCGGCTTCGATCCCATCTGGTTCGGCATCCTGATGCTTCTCAACATGGAGGTGGCCAACACCACGCCGCCCTTCGGGCTGCAGCTCTTCGTCCTCAAGGGGGTGGTCCCGGACGCTCCCATGGTGGAGATCTACAAGAGCTGCTTTCCCTTCGTGCTGCTCGACATGGTGAACCTGGCGGTCATGATCGTCTTCCCCGCCCTGGTGCTGACCCTGCCCCGGCTCATGCTCAGTTGACACCCGCGCGCGGGTGGAACAAGTTGCAGGGCAGGGCACCGCTGATGTCATCCAAGGATCATCCCATGCTGGAGGCGGCCAGGTCGCTGGCGCCGCGGATCCGCGCCTGCGCGGACCGGATCGAGACCGAGCGCGAGCTGCCGCGGGAACTGTTCGATGCGCTGTCGGACGCCGGCCTGTTCAAGCTCGGCCTGCCGCGGTCCATGGAAGGGGTCGAGATCGACCTGCCGTCCTATGTCGACGTGCTGGAGGAGGTGGGCAAAGCCGACGCCAGCACCGCGTGGCTGGTGAACCAGTGCTCGATCTTCGCCACCTACGCGGCGCGCATGGAGCACGAGGCGGCCCGGCATATCTGGACCGATACGCCGCGCTGCGTGGTGGCCAACACCTCCATGCCCACGGCCGAGGCGGTGCCGGTGCCGGGAGGCTACCGGGTCACCGGCCGCCATCGCTTCAGCTCCGGCTCCCTGCACGCATCGTGGTTCGCCGCGCGCGCGTGGCTGCCGGAGCCGGACGGCGAGCGGGTGCAGAAGTTCCTGTTCGTGCCGGCCGCGGAGGTGGAGGTGGTGGACATCTGGAACGTGCGCGGCATGCGCGGCACCGGCACCAACGACTTCATCGTGGACGGCGCCTTCGTGCCGGAGGAACGGGTGATCCGTCAGCTCGGAAGTCCGGTGCGCGAGCAGGGTCCGCTGTACAAGATCGCCCTGGTGCTGCTGTTCGCCTCGGGCGACGCCGCGCTCTCCCTGGGCGCGGCTCAGGCGTGTCTGGACGCCTTCCTGGAACTGGCCGGGGCCAAGACGCCCCACGCCATGCAGGCGATGCTGCGGGACCAGTCGCCGGTGCAGGTGGCGGTGGGTCAGATCCAGGCCTCGCTGGCGGCGGGGCGCGCCTACATACGGGAAGCCGTCCGCGCCCTCTGGTCGGAGGCCGTGTCGCCCGAGCCGCTCACCCTGGACCGGCGCCTGGGCCTGCGCCTGGCCGCCACCCACTGCATCCGGCTGGCGATCCAGGCGGTGGAGACCCTCTACAACCTCTCCGGCACCACCGCCGTCTTCGAGGGCAATGTCATCCAGCGGATCTTCCAGGACCTCCACGTCATCAGCCAGCACCAGCAGGTGCGCCTCAGCAACTACGAGCTGGCCGGCAAGCACGTCCTGGGGCTGGAGATCGAGACGACGCGGCTCTGATCCCGGTACGCCGGACCCGCCCTACAACCGCCACAGCCTCCTGGGATTTTCGTTCAGGATCTTGCGCTTGGTATCCTTCAGGTCCCGACCCTGCTCGCGGGAGCGCTCGGCCATCTCCTCCTCGGTGAGGGTGACGAACCGCAAGCCGCGGGCCTGTCCGTCGATGATCTACCACTGGACGTGGGGGTCCGTGGGATGGGGTGCCAGCACCGGGCGGTACTTCTCGTCCTCCGGGTCCATGAACTCCCAGGTCCGTTCCGTCTCCACCACGTGTGCGTCGGAGTCAATGAGCCTGTAGTCCGCTTCCGGCGCGACGATCGCCTCGGCGTTGATGGCCATGAGGTCCTCCGGGAAGCCCGTGGTCTTCGAATGTCCCCCGGACGGGGGCGCGGTCCGAGAACGCGACTCTACTGCGTCCCGATCATGCGGCGCAAGAGAAGAAGCCGCCGTGTTGCATCGGACGGAACCGTGCAATAACATCCGCTCTTGCACATCGCATCAAAGGAGCGGACACATGGCAGAAGGCTATTTCGTCATCGATTCCGACGGTCACGTAACGGAGACGCAGGACATGCTGCAGCCGTACCTGAGACCGGAGAACCGCGGGCGGCTCTTGTGGAGCCGGGACGCGTGGGACCGGAGCTTCGGCGGCACCCTGGGCAAGGACAACAACGACCCCAAGGTCCAGTTGGCGGACATGGATGCCGACGGCATCGACGTGCAGGCGGTGTTCAGCACCCGCGGTATCTCCCTGAGCGCCATGCGCGAGGTGGACCTTGCCGTGGACATCGCCCGCGCCTACAACGACTGGCTCAGCGATTTCTGCGCCACCGACCCGGCACGCCTGAAGCCCATCGCGTTGATCGCGCTTCAGGACGTGGACGAGGCGGTCAAGGAGGCGCGCCGGGCGGTGGAGGAGTTGGGGCACGTGGGCGTAATGCTGCCCACCAACGTGCTCGACGAGGACATCGGCCACCGGCGCTACTGGCCGTTCTACGAGGAGGTGGAGCGGCTGGGCGTGGGTCTCGCCATCCACGGCGGCATCCGCGCGTCACAGCGCATGCACGGCCGTTTCGGCCAGTTCATCGCGGTACACACGCTGGCCTTCCCCTTCGAGTGCATGGCGGCCCTCACCGGCCTCATCTTCGCGGGCGTGCCGACGACGTTCCCCAAGCTGCGCATCGCGGCCATGGAGGCCTCCTGCGGCTGGGTGCCGTTCCTGATGGACCGGATGGACGAGGAATTCGAGATCCGCGGGTCGCGCGAAGCGCCGCTGCTCAAGGCGAAGCCCAGCGAATACATGAAGAGCGGCGCCTTCTACTACGCCTTCGAGCTGGAGGAAACCACGCTGCCCTACGTGATGGAGCGCGTGGGCACGGACAAGCTGCTGTACGCCTCGGACTACCCGCACTGGGACACGAGCTGGCCCAACAGCGTCGCCACCTTCACCGAGAGGGAAGATCTGAGCGACGCGGACAAGAAGCAGATTCTGGCGCGGAACCCGCAGACGTTCTACGGGTTCCAGTGTTAGTGGGGTGTCCGGGCGAGGGTCGGTCTCCCTACAGCGCCACCGCCGACTCGTAGGGCTCGTCGAGGGGCGTGTCCGCGCCGAAGAGGTTCCGCGTCGCGATCCAGCGGTGGGTCTTCTCGTACACTTCCTGCGTGTAGGGCTCGAACACCATGCGCTCGCCGACGCCCATGGCGCGGACGTCCACCAGTTCGTGGTAGCGTTCGGGGATCTCTTTCAAGAGATAGTGCCGGAAACGCTCCGGCTCCATGTCGATGTCGCGTTGCGCGCGCTGCAGCGCGTTGAAGTACTTCCTTGCGTCCTCTTCGTCGGAGTCCGGCTCCAGCAGGAAGCCGATCATGAACGTGGTGTCGACGATCTTGCGGAACCCTTGCTGCTCCAGCACGTACATCGGCGCGCCGAAGACGTTGCCCGCCGGAACGTCACGTTCCAGCAACCGCGCCATGCGGTCCAGCGGACGGCCGGCGAACTGAAGCTTGACCTCGGAATCGTCGAGGATCGGCTCGAGCGCCTGCAGCGCCGAGAAATGGCTGCCCGAGTGATACCCCACGGCGATGTCGACGTTGGCCAGGTCCCGGGGCTTGCGGATCTCGGACTCCGGCGGCACGAAGATGCCCGAGGGCGTCACCGAGTAGGCGTGTCCCCACATGCGGCCGTGTTGTCCGGTGGCCGCCACGTTGACCATCCAGTGGCAAGCGGAGCTGACTTCGCAGGAGCGTCCGTCCTTCATGTCTTCGAGGGCGCCGTGACGGACTTCCTTGGGCTTCTCGGACTGCTGGGAAACGATGCCGAAGACGAACTCGTAGTCCAGTCCCTCGTCCTTGAAATAGCCCAGCTCCTCCGCGACCCATTCCTGGAGCCGGCCGTGCGGCTGTATGCGAAACTTGGCCATGGTCCCTTGATCTCCTCCCGTGTCCGATTCGTGCCGCTGCACCCACGACGCGTCAAGAAATTTTTATCCGCGGGCCGTCGTGGAGTCAAACCGTTTCCGTGCCCCGAGGCCGGATTCCGGGCACCGGGAGCGCACCGTCCGAGACCGCTCGAGGCGAGGGAATGCCGGAGGTCGGGCATGTCCGCTGTCGCGCGGAAAGCCCGACCTCCGGCAATGGGAGGGGAACCGAGGACTCAGTGGCTCTCCTTCACCACCTCCACCGGCGCCACGCCGTTGTGGCCGCCGTCGGTGGTTTCCCCGGGAGGCGCGACGAAGGTCTGCTCGGCGTTGACGACGCCAGGGGTGGCCTGTCCGGGTCCCTGCCAGGTGAAGTCGGCGAGGGAGTGGCCCGAGCCCTTGAGCTGCAGCGAGTAGCCCAACCGCGTGGAGTTGGACTCGCGCACCCCGATGTCCGTGGCCGCGAGGCCCTCGGCCGGTCCGGCGGTGGCGGTGAAACCGCCCTCGTAGCTCATGAAGTGGATCACCTCGCCGGCCGGATCCACCAGGGCGACTCCGTCGGGGGAGCCGTTCTCGATGCGATTCACGGAGAACGAGAGGGTGCCGTAGCCGCCCTGTTGTTCCGGGATGGACCCGTCCAGGGAGACGGTACGGTACGGTCGCCCGTTCTTGCCGTTGTAGAGCACCAGCTTCCACCCGTTCATGTCCGTACCCGCCGGGCCCGCGATCTCCAGGCTTTCCTCCGCGTCGGCGCCGGCGTTGTCGTAGTGGACTTCGTTGATGAACACGCTCTGTCCCCATGCGGGATATCCCGTGCCCAGCACCAGACCGAACACCGCCGCGGCAGACACCCGGCGCCAACTGTTTCGCAAACCGTTGCGCATGGTTGCACCTCCTTCGCGCAAACCGTCCGACCATGCCGGGTCCACCATGTTCCCGGCTCCTGTAGTAGGAATCGTCCGGGAGGCGGGAGACTTAAGCGGCGGTGTGCGAAATTGTCGAGGGGCCGCGGAGGGAAGGAGAGGGCCGGACGTTCAGTTCATCAGGCCCGGCAGCCACAGCACCAGGGCCGGGAAGACGATCATCAGCGCCATCACCAGCAGGTTCAGCCCGACGAAGGGGAGGGCGGCCAGGGGGCGCTGTTTCCGGGTGTCGAATATTCAGGTGCGGAACATGGCGGGCACGTAGCGCGGCGCCCCGATGGCATCCATGAACCGCTGCTTCCGCATGGGCGGGTTCATGGGGAACGCCGGCTTCGCGGGCGGTATGTCCGGCTCCGTGGCCAGGACCAGGAGCGTGGGTCCCTCCTCCGCCAGGGCCGGCGGCAGGAGCGTCCGGAAGCTGTCGAGGGAGCCGACCTTCTCCGTTCCGTCGATGCCGGCGGAACGGGCCAGCGCGGCCAGGTCCAGTGCCAGCGGCAACGCCAGCCCCATGGCGTCTTCCAGGTAGAAGTTCTCCGGACGGTCGCGGACGTTGGACCAAACGCAGGAAGCGTTGCCCAGTGAGGTGACCACCAGCGTCTCGTCCGACACGCAGTCGGCGAGAACGCGGTAGTAGGCTTCGCGCGTGGGTCCGGATTCGCTCACCAGCGGATGTCCTCGCCGTCCAGCAGCAGCACGAAGGGCGCCGAGCCTTCCTCCGCGAAGGTGGCCGCCCGCTCCACCTGCGCGCCGATGGGCAGGTCCGGCTCGGCCACGGCATAGGAGATCCCGTAGGCCCGCAGCACCGGCTCCGTCGCCCGCCCCTTGGGAATGTGGTAGAAGACCGGGTCCCGCGGCGAACCGCGTTTCCTCGCTCATGGGATCCATTGCCGCCCCGGATCATATCCAACGCCCTTACGGATCACAACACCGAACTGTTATGAAGGCGATTGAAGGCCCGCGCCGAGAGCTCCATGCGCATATTCGCCATATCCGACGTTCATGCGGACTACCCGCAGAACATGGCCCTGATAGAGGGCCTTTCCGCCCGGGAACATCTCGGTGACACCCTGTTGCTGGCGGGGGACGTGTCCGACGACCTCGCCAGGTTGGTGCGGGTTCTCCGGATCCTCCGCGAGCGCTTCGCCCACGTCTTCTTCGTGCCCGGCAACCACGAGCTATGGGTGCGTCGCGGGGAGCAGGGAGACTCCGTGGCCAAGTTCGGCAAGATCGTGCGGTTGTGCGCCGACCTCGACGTCGCCACAAGCCCCGCCAGGGTGACCGCCGGTACCGCCGATCCCGGAGCGTGGGTGGTGCCGCTGTTCTCGTGGTACGTGAAGCCGGAGCAGGGCAGTGCCAGCCTGTACGTGCCCAGGGAAGGCGATGACCCGGGCCTCTCCATGTGGGCCGATGAAGTGCTGACCCGGTGGCCGGAACGTCTGGTCGTGGCGGATCATTTCCTGGACATGAACGAGTCCTGCCTCGGCCGCGAATACGACGCGCCGGTTGTGTCGTTCAGCCACTTCCTGCCCAGGCGGGAAGTCATGTTCCGCTCGCCGGCCGCGAGGCCCGCACCCGGCGGCCGCGCCGTCCGGTTCAATTTCAGCCGTGTGGCCGGCAGCTCGAGGATAGAGAACCAGCTCCGTGCGCTGGGCTCGGTCGTCCACGTCCACGGCCACCAGCACCGCAACCGCGACCGGGTCATCGACGGGGTCCGGTACGTGTCCAACTGCCTTGGCTATCCGCCGGAGCGCGAGCGCGGCGAGATCGGCGAACCCTGCGGGAGTCTCAAGCTGGTGTGGGATACGGAGTCCAGGGCCGATTGACGGCTTGCCGGATGCCGGCGCGACAGGCGGCCCGGCCGGTTGCCGGGGACACCATACTAGTGGATGATCCCGCCGCCCTCCACCACCAGCAACTGGCCGGTCATGAAGTCGCTGTCGGCGCTGGCGAGGAACAGCGCGGTGCCGGTGACGTCCTCGGGCACCTCCACGCGCTTGAAGGCGCGGCGGCCGGCGCTGTCGGACCGGCGCTTGCGGATCTCGTCGGTGATCACGTCCTCGCTCATGGTGGAGCCGGGGGTCATGCAGTTCACGTTGATGTTCCAGTCGCCGAGCTGCCGGGCCATCACCCGGGTCAATCCGACCACGCCGCCCTTGGAGCTGGTGTAGTGGGGCATGTTGCTGGTGCCGTTCAGGAAGGTGCCGGAGGCGATGGTGATGATCTTCCCGGACTTCTGCTCCTTCATGACCGGAATGACGGCGCGGCAGCACATGAAGACGCCCTTGAGGTTCACTTCCATGACCCGGTCCCACTCGTCCAGCGGGCAGTCTTCCACCCGGCCCATCCACATCTTCTGGGTCACGTAGATGGCGGCGTTGTTGAGGAGCACGTCGATGCGGCCGAAGCGGTCGACGGTTTCGGCCACGAGTCCCTCGATGCTGTCGTATTTCGTGACGTCGGTGGCGCGCGCCCACCCCGATTGCCCGGCCTCCGTCAGCTCCCGGGCCACGGACTCGCCCGCGGCGGCGTCGATGTCGGCGACGACCACTTGAGCGCCTTCTTCCGCGAACCGCTTGGCGTAGGCCTTGCCGAGCCCGTGTCCGCCCCCCGTGATGATGGTGACCTTGTCCTCGAGTCGCATGGATGCCTCCCTGTTTCGGTTGGCGGCGAGTATAGCACACCGGCCGGACATCCCGTGGCGTCCCCGCCGATTGATCTACCCCTCCTTGAAGGCGTAAAAGAGGGGAGACGCGGCGACGCCGCGCATTCGGACACACAGGAGGTTCACCGTGCAGTTCGTTCGACTGTTCACCGGAGACGACGGCCGGTCCCACTTCGAGGATCTCGACACCGGCGCCGAGGGCGGCTACTTCTTCGAGACCCTGCCGGTCACGGGGCTGGTGCTGAAGAACGATCCGGCCACCCACCTGGGCGACTTCCACACCGCGCCGCGGCGGCAGTACTGCATCACGCTGTCGGGCTCCGCGGAGATCCGGGTGGGCGACGGCACCTCGCGGACCTTCGTCGCCGGAGACGTGTTTCTCGCGGAGGACGTCACCGGGCAGGGCCACACGTTGACGCCGGACAACTGGGTTCGGGCCTTCGTTCACTTGGATTAGCGTTGGAAAGGAGACACAGCATGAGCAGTGAGGAAAAGACCCCGGTCAAGGTCAAGAAAATCGGCCACGTGGTGTTCAACGTCAGCGACCTCGAGCGCAGCACGAAGTTCTGGACGGAGATCATGGGGTTCAAGGTGTCGGACGTGAACGAGCGCGGCATGATCTTCCTGCGCAACGCGTCGGACCACCATTCAGTGGCGCTGTTCCCGTCCAAGTCCGACAAGGGGCAGCCCGAGCCGGACCAGGTGGCGTTCAACCACTTCGCCCTGGAGGTGGGGAGCGTCTCGGAGCTGTTCGAGATCCGCGATTTCCTGAAGGCCAACAACGTCCCCATCGTCTACGAAGGCCGCCGGGGACCGGGCTGCAATCCGGGCGTCGAGTTCCTCGATCCCGACGGCTTCCAGATCGAGCTCTACGCTTCCATGGACCAGATCGGCTGGGAAGGGGAGAGCCGGCCGGCCGAGCAGTGGTCGCGGGCCACCACCCTCGAGGAAGTGCTGGAGAAGCCGATCCCGGGCGTCAGCTACGAGTAGCCCTCATCAAAGCGGAGGGAGGGGCATGCAGGCGGGACCCCTCCCCCCGCTCCATCCAACCGATCAGCGAGAGGCACAGGGGCGATGGCGGTGAACGTGATCATGCCGGCCATGGGTGCGACCCAGGAGACGGGCCGCTTGGTGCGCTGGTTCAAGCGGGAAGGGGACTCCGTCACCAAGGGCGAGATGCTGATGGAGGTGGAGACCGACAAGTCCGTGGTCGAGGTGGAGGCGCCCGCTTCCGGAATCCTGGCCCGCATCACCGCGACGCCGGATGATGAAATTCCCGTGGGGCAGACCATCGCGCTCATCGTGGAGCCCGGCGAGGATGGGTCTGCGCCGGAGGGATCGGCTCCACCCGCGCCGAAAGCAACGGAATCGTCGCGCACGCCTCGTGCCGGTGCTGTCCCGGGGGCGCGGCGGAGGCGTGCCACGCCTCCCCGGAAGGCAGCGAAGACACGGGCCTCCGCAAGCGCGGTCCCCGGGGCAGGGTCCACCACGGGCCGGCTCCTCGCCTCCCCCGCGGCCAAACGCCTGGCGAAGGAGAGGGGTGTGGATCTCTCCGGCGTGCACGGGACCGGACCGGACGGCGCGGTGGTCGCGCGCGACATCCTGTCCATGGCCCCGGACGGCTCCGCCGCCGAGGGCGCGCCGTCCCCGCCCAGCCGCATGCGCCGCCTCATCGGCGAACGCATGACCTTGAGCAAGCAGACCGCGCCGCATTTCTACCTCGACATGGAGGTGGATATGACCGGCGTCGAGGCCCGCCGGGAAGCGCTGAGAAAACAAGGGACGGAGCCGGTTCCGTCCATCAACGACTTTATCCTGGAGGCCGTGGGCCGGGCGCTGGCGGAATCACCGGCCATGAACGCGTCGTGGACGGACACGGGAATCGAGCAGTACGGCGAGGTAAACCTCGGCATGGCCGTAGCCGTGGAAGACGGCCTCGTGGTCCCGGTGATCCGTAATGCCGACAAGCTTCCCCTGGAGGAACTGGCGCTACGCAGCCGTGAACTGGCGACCCGGGCCCAGCACCGCAAGCTGATGCCCGTGGACTACCAGGGCGGCACGTTCACGGTGTCCAACCTCGGCATGTTCGGCGTCGACAGCTTCACCGCCATCATCAACCCGCCGCAGTGCGGCATCCTGGCCGTGGGCCGCGTCGCGCCCCGCGTGGTCCCGCACGGCGGCGACATCGCCATCCGCTCCATGATGACCCTGACCCTGTCCGCCGACCACCGCGTCGTCGACGGCGCCATCGGCGCCCGGTTCCTGCAACGGGTCAAACAGCACCTCGAACAGGCCTGGTAGTCCCCTCACCACCCCTGGATTCCCGCTTTACAGGCTGTGTCAAGACTGATGAGGCAGAGCCCCCTCAAGTCGTCATTCCCGCTTCCGCGGGAATGACGACTGGGGGTCTGGTGCCAGTTATTGCCCAGGTGTCGGTTTGCCACAGAGTGTACCGCGGGAATGACGGTTCAGGTGGCGGGAAGCTGTGTCGTTACATCCCCGGCCAGCTCTCCATCGGCTCGGTGGAGCGCACCAGGTGCATGCCGGCGGAGGCGGCTTCGTCGAGGGTCTGCTCGGCGGCTTCGGTGAAGTCGGCGGCGATGTCGCCGTTGCCGGTGCGCACCACCACGGACGACATGCAGTCGGTCACGATGTAGACCTTCCGCGCCAGCGACGGGTCCTCGCGCAGTATCTCTTCCATCAGGTCCTGCACCGTGCTCCCGACGCAGTGGCTGGCGGCCTGTCCGGCGATGATCAGGGCGTCGGCCTCCACCAGGGTGCGGTAGAACCGGACGTTCCGCTCGGCCAGGACGCCGCCGTCCCAGGTGGTCAGGACCTCGGGACGCAGGACCGAGTAGTTCTCGGTCAGATGATGGGTCCCCTTGATCTCCTCCCAGGACTGTGACGCCCGCGCAAGGGAGTGCAGCGTCCTGGCTTCGTCCACGACGCCGGTGACGGTGTGCCCGGGGCTGCCGACCAGGCAATGCGGCGGCCACAGGTACAGGGTGTAGCGGCCGCCCGCCGCCAGTTGGTGGTTGTAGAAGCGGCACTGCTCCACCAGCCAGTCGTAGCCCTTGTCGGTGACCCAGGAAGTGATGGCGGGGTTGGGGTTGACGTCCTCCTTGAGGACGTTTCCCAAGGGGTCCTTGTTGACCAGCCGCCTGGCGTCGCGGCCGTCCACCGCGATGAGGGTGTGAGGGGCAAGAGGCTCGCCGTGGGAGTCCGTCCAGAACCAGGGAAAGAAGATCTGGTAGTTGTCGTGGCTGTCGAGGGTGCAGCGGATATTGGTGATCCGCGCGAGGTTCCGGTAGATGAACTCCGCGATGCGCCGGTTGTCCTCGACGGCGCCTTGACCGCTTCGGCCGCCGACGTACAGCGTGCCCTCGGGGTGGCAGAAGTCGCGTTGCACGTCGATCAGGAGAAGATCGATTCTCCTGGAGTCCGCCGCGGCCGGGCCGATCCCGAACTCCCGCCGGAACCGCTGGGCCTCCTCGAAGATGGCGATGCGGTCCGGCGTGTAGGAGAAGTCCGCCGCGTTGTCCGCGCTGTAGTACGCGGGCGCCTGCCGGATTTCCGGGGTCGTCATGCCCCCATTCTACCAGCCGCCCGATCACAGGCAATCATTTGTTTCAGCCCGATGGGCGCGGCCTTCCCCCGGCCGCGGCGCCTGTGACATAAAAGGAAGACATGACGGCCCGCTGGATCGAAATAGTCATCCAGGCCGAAGACCCGGTGCAGGACACGATCTCGAGCTTTCTGGTGGAGCAGGGGTCCACCGGCGTGGTCTGCGGCGACCGGTCCCTGCGCGCGTTCTTCCCGGACACCGCCGATGTTGCCCTCCTCAAGCCCGCGGTCCGCCGGTATCTGCGCGGGCTGCGGCAGATCTTCCCCGAATGCCCCCCGGGCCGTACCCGTTGGAGGGCGATCGACGAGAAGAACTGGCACGAGGCCTGGCGCGGTCGTTTCAAACCGCAGAGGATCGGCCGGCGGTTCCTGACGACGCCGCCGTGGATCCACCCCGAGGACAAGGACCGGGAAGTGATCGTCATCGAGCCGGCCATGGCCTTCGGCACCGGCACCCATGAAACGACCCGCTGTTGCCTCGAGTTCATCGACGAGCTGTGTGCCCGCGCCGTGCCCGGCAAGGCCCTGGACGTGGGCACGGGCTCCGGCATCCTGGCCATCGGCCTGGCGCGGCTCGGGGTGCCCGAGGTGCTGGCCCTGGACAACGATCCCGTGGCCCTGGAGGCGGCCCGGGAGAACCTCAGGCTCAACGGCATCGACGGCGCCGTGAAGCTGAGCGGCATGGGCGTCGGGAGGGTGCGCCGCCGGTTTCCGCTGGTGGTGGCCAACATCATTCTGGAGACTCTGGTGGAGCTGGCCGGTTCTCTTCAGGGCCGCGTGTCCGCCGCCGGTTCGCTGGTCCTCTCGGGTTTGCTGCACGACCACGTGCCGGCGGTGGTGCGGCACTTTCCGCGTTTCCGGCTCTTGCGGCGCAAGACCCGCGGGGAGTGGAGCACGCTGTTGCTCCGGAAGGAACCATGAGCCTGCCGCGCTTCCTGGTTTCGCCCGATGCGGTGCGCGACGGCGCCGCCACCGTGACGGGTCCGGAGCTGGCGCACATGCGCAAGGTCCTGCGGCTCCGTCCCGGTGCCCGGGTGCTGCTCTGGGACGGCGCGGGGGGCGAGCACGAGGCCCTGATCCGAGCCTATGAAGGTGGAGTTGCCACCATGACCGTGGTACGGTCCTATCGCCCGGAACGGGAGTCTCCCCTGGCGGTCACCCTGGCCCAGGCCGTGGGCAAGGGCGACAAGATGGACTGGATCGTGGAGAAGGCGACCGAGCTGGGGGTGACGCGCGTGGTGCCGTTCTTCTCGTCGCATACCGTGCCGCGGTTCGGGGGCGACAAGGGCGAGCGCCGGCGCGAGCGCTGGCGGAAGATCGCCGAGGCGGCGGCGCGGCAGTCGGGGCGCACCCGCATCCCGGCCATCGGCGAGCCGGACCGGTTCGACGCCATGCTCGAGCGGGACTGGCGGTGCGACGCCAGGTTGCTGTTCCGCGAAGGCGCGCAGGGCGGCGGACTGGCTTCCCTGGCAGAAGAGTTGCACAGCCCGCGATCCGTGCTGGTGATGGTGGGCCCGGAAGGCGGGTTCAGCGGGGAGGAGGCGGCCGGAGCGGAGGCCCACGGTTTTCGCGCCGTGGGGCTCGGCAAACGCATCCTTCGCACGGAAACCGCGGCCGTGGCGGCGGTCTGCGCCGTGCAGTTGTTGTGGGGCGATCTGGGGTGACGCTGGTGAGGCACGATGTCATCGAGAAGAGGAGGTTCGTCATGGACAAGGACACCGAGGAAACCCTGAGCCGGCTGCTGCGCCGGGCCGGTCTGGAAATGGCCGAGAGCGACCGCGCGCGTTTCATTCCCATGCTGGAAGACTACATGGAGAGCCTGGACAAGCTGCACTCCATCAACCTGGCCGGCGAGCAGGTGGGCGGGGTCTTCCGGCCCGAGACGGACGAGAGCCGGTAGGGCGGTTCGGCGAACGACGAGGAACGGACATGTCGGATTTGTGTTTTTCCAGCATCGACAGCACGGCCCCGCGCTTGCGGAAGGGTGAGGTCTCGCCCGTGGAGTTGACGCAGGCCTATCTGGACCGGATCCACGCCGTGGACGGCGACCTGCACGCCTACGTGAACCTCATGGAGGAGAGCGCGCTGGAAGAGGCGCGGGTGGCGGAGCGGGAAATCCGGGACGGCCGCTATCGGGGGCCGCTGCACGGCATTCCCTTCGCCGTTAAGGACCAGTACGACGTCGCGGGCGCTCTCTCCATGGTGCGCATCCCGCAACCTCCCGGTCCGGGAGAAGACTGCACCGCGGTGCGCCGTCTGCGCGAGGCGGGCGCGGTGCTGCTCGGCAAGCTCAACATGAGCGGTCTTCCGGGAGGCATCGAGGGAGCGCGGAATCCCTGGAACCTCGACCACGTGCCGGGAGGCTCCAGCACCGGTTCCGGCGCCGGCATCGCCGCCGGGCTGTGCATGGGCTCGTTGGGCGAGGACACCGCGGGGTCCATCCGCAATCCCGCGTCCTTCTGCGGCATCTCCGGCCTGAAGCCCACCTACGGGCGGGTGAGCCGGTTCGGACTGGCACCGCTGGGATGGTCGCTGGACACCGCCGGGCCCATGACCCGGGTGGTGGAGGACCTCGCGCACATGCTCCAGGTCCTGGCGGGCTTCGATCCCAGGGACCCTACCTCGAGTCCGGTGGAGGTCTCCGATTACAGCGCGGACCTGCGGGCGGGGGTGTCGGGGATGGTCGTGGGCGTGCCGCGGGACTACTTCAAGCTCATCGACACCGACCCCGAGGTCCTGGGACTGTTCGACCAGGCGCTGGCGGCGCTGGAGTCCCTGGGCGCCAAGGTCCGTGACGTGTCGGTGCCGAGCATGGAGTACGCCACCATCGCCAACGGGCTGATCTACTCGTGCGAGTTCTACAACGTCTGCCGGGCGGACCTGGACGCGGCCATGTCGGGCGAGGCGTCGGAATCGCGCCGCGCGCGCCTGTTCATCGGCGCGGTGTCCACCTCCGGCGACTACATCCAGGCCCAGCGGATGCGCAGCCGGCTCAGGCGGGAGTTCAACGAGGTGTTCCGGGAGGTCCACGTCATGGCCCTTCCGACCAATCCGACCCCCGCGCCGCCGGCCGCGGAGCTGGACGGACTGGACGCCGTGAACAAGATGCTGCGCCCGGACTACCCGTCGCCGGCAAACCTGGCCGGAGTTCCGGCCCTGGCCATCCCGTCCGGCTTCAATTCCGAAGGCCTGCCGGTGGGCATGCAGTTCTGGGGCAAGGCCTTCGCGGAGTCCACGCTGTTAAGGGTGGGGCATGCTTACCAACAGCACGCCCGCTGGTTCGAGCGCCGGCCGGATCCATCGCTATTGCGGACTTGACCCGGGCGGGTTCTGCTTGGAGTCGGCGGCCGTGGAACGTTGAGCCTCCGCGTGAATGAGGTCATTTGGAAGGGCAACCCTCTCTTCGGACGTCCGCTGACGTTGCGGTGGGGTCGCGGGACCGGGGGCCTTCGACGTTTGCGATCGTATTCCTCCGGTCTCGGCGCGTTCGGGATCCCGCGTCACGCCGGATGTCCAACCCTGGGGACGGATGTCGCCCCCTGCCGTCAGGCCTTCGACGGCCAGACGGACCGCGGAGAGGTAGGTACGGCTTACCGGTATCCTGGGCGCCCCCGCCAGTTCCACATACCGGCGGTGCCGGTCCCTTGCCAGCTTCACAACGTGGCGATAAGACACCCAGTAGGATCGATGCACCTGCATTCCCAGGCCGGCAAGCTCGGTCACCGCGTCGGCGAAGCGCATCAGGATGATCTCGCTGCCGGCGGAAGTGACCGCCTCCACGTAGTGATCGTTCATTTTGAGATAGATCAGGTCGGGGTCCGGTTGCGCGGAAAGGCGTCCCAGGAACGGGGATTGCGGTGTGGCGCCGTCGACGGGAAGATCCGCCGTCGACGGTATCTCGGAGGCGACGGCGCTTGGAGGCTCCATGCGCTGGGCGGCGGCACCCTCCGCGGCTGCGTCCGCGACGCGGGCGCGCTTGGAAGTTCCGGAAACCAGATAGACGACGAATACGCTGCCGAGCAGCATCGGCGCGAACACCCACAGGTAGAGGGCGGCCAAATCATGCTCGGGGTGGGGGGGCAGAAGGATACGGTCGAGGGTATAGACCAGCGCCGTGGCCGGCAACGCCGATATCGCGGTCGTAACCGAGACCGCCAGCAGGATCTGCGGAAACGGTCGGGACCCCGCCATGTAGAGCGCGAGGACGCTCTTGGAATAACAGACCGGGAAACAAACGACGGCGGCGACGCCCCAGAATGCCAAGCGGTGCGGCCAATCGAGGACCGCGTCGGTTCCGGCCGCGCCGATGAGGGCGTAAAGAACGACGAAACCGGCCACCGTTGCCAACGCCAAGACCACAACGCCTGGCGTAAGCATTTCGCGATACGCCGAATGCGAGGTTCGCAAGTTGCGACTGACTGGGTCCATCGCCCCAAACTTCTCGTTTGGGAGAATCCTTGTCGTCTTCACGCAACGGCTCCAATTATTGAAACCTGCGGCACCAAGAAACCCACGATAACATTGCCCACAAAGGGCCCGTTACTTGTAACAAGATCAGTTTCCGGATGCAAGTTGATGAAATAAATTGGAACGTACAGGGCGATTTGGTTTACGATCTTGCTCATGGGGGACTCCCCCATATAGTCGGGCCGAGACCCGTGCACGGGTTCCGGCCCGGCAATCACCCCGCGAAGGAGCATGCCCGAGATGGTCGAAAAGGACTTGGAAACGCTGACTATCGCTGACGTAGCGCCGAAAATCCGCGCCGGCGAGGTTTCGCCAGTGGCGCTCACGAAGCTCTATGTCGAACGGCTCGAACGGCTCGATCCGTTGCTGAGCGCCTATCTCACGCCGACGCCCGAGAGCGCGTTGGCGGAGGCCGCGGCGGCCGAGAAGGAGATCCGTGCCGGTGAGTACCGCGGTCCGCTTCATGGGATACCGGTGGCCATCAAGGACAATCTCGCCACCCGCGGGGTGCGCACCACGGCCGGCGCCAAGGCGTTGTCCGGGTGGATTCCGGACTTCGACGCGACGGTGGTGACCCGCCTGCGGGAGGCCGGAGCGGTGAGCCTGGGCAAGACCCAGATGCACGAGTGGGCCAAGGGAAGCCACGGGGTGAACCCGTTCTACGGCACCCCGCGCAACCCCTGGGACCGGGAGCGGATTCCCGGCGGCTCCAGCAGCGGCTCGGCGGTGGCCGTGGCCGCGGGCCTGTGCCTGGCTTCCGTCGGCACCGACGCCGCCGGATCGGTGCGCAATCCGGCGGCGCTGTGCGGCATCGTCGGGCTCAAGCCCACCTACGGGCGTGTCAGCGTGTTCGGCGGCGTACCCGGCACGGGCGGATACTCCACCAACCACTTCGGTCCGCTGACCCGCACCGTGGCCGACTGCGCGGCGCTGATGCAGGTCATCGCCGGACATGATCCCCGGGATCCGCTTAGCTCCACCGCCCCGGTGCCCGACTATGCCGCCGGTCTCGGGAGGTCCGTCGAGGGAATGCGCGCGGGCATCATCAAGGGCTACTTCGAGAAGTACGCCTCGGACGAGGTCAAGGAGGCCTTTGCCGGGGCGCTCGATACCCTGCGTTCCCTGGGGATGACGGTGGAGGAGGTCACCGTTCCCCACATGGACCTGATACCCGCGGTCCAACTCTGCGCCAGCCGGGTAGAGAGCACGGGAGACGCCGAGTACTATCTCCGGCACCATGCGCGGGACTACAGCCCCAGCATGCTGTCCACCCAGATCCAGGCGCTGACGGTGTCCGGGCTGGCCTACAACCAGTCGCAGCGCATCCGCCGGCTCATCTGCGACGGGTTCGACGAGGCGTTGGAAGAGGTGGATGTGATCGTGGCGCCGACCGGCCCGGTGCCGGCCATCTCGATGGATGAATCCCAGACCGGTCACGTGAACGTCGACGGCAAGAAGATGCCGCTCCAGGGCGCCTACGGCAATTTCTTGACTCTGTGCACCATCCCGTTTAACGTCAACGGGTTGCCGTCGCTGAGCATCAACTGCGGCTTCTCGAAGGACGGCCTTCCCATAGGCGTGCAGATCGCCGGCGGTTCGTTTCGCGAGGACACGGTCATGCAGGTGGCGCACGCTTACGAGCAGGCCTCCCCCGCCACCGGCAAGGCGCCGCCGCTGCCCAGATAGCTTGATGAATCCGCGAGGGCATTTTGGTCGCCGGCAAGGCGCGATGACTGTAGGGGCGACCCGCGGTCGCCCCGGTGGCGGGTACCACGCGAGGAAGACCCCGGGTCACCTGCGCCGGGAAGGCAGGGTCGGATGGCTTCAGCGCCGCGAGTCCGGCGCCAAGGACCGAAAGGAGACGATCATGAACGGTTTCATCGACGCGGATACCCACGTCATCGAATCGGAAGCGATCTGGGAGCTCATGGACGAGGACGTCTACGACCGCCGGCCGATTCTGCTCAAGGCCCCGGGCGACACCGAGTACCAGACCTCCAATGCCTTCTGGCTCATCGACGGGCAGATCTTCCCCAAGTCCGTGGGCAAGGGCAGCGCCCGGCTCAGCACG
Source organism: uncultured Syntrophobacterales bacterium (assembly GCA_964519455.1). Classification (GTDB taxonomy): domain Bacteria; phylum Desulfobacterota; class Binatia; order UBA9968; family JAJDTQ01; genus JAJDTQ01. The sequence continues at coordinate 3,586 of CAZFIU010000030.1, read as the reverse complement.
CCGGCCGAGCAGGAGCGCCAGTGGACGCGCCAGGACATCGACCTGGGCGTGCGCCAGTTGACCGACCCGGCGGCGAGGGTGCGGTCGCTGGATCAGCGCGGCGCCGACGCCGAAGTCATCTACTCCACCCTCTGGGGCGTGTATCTCACCGATGACGTGGACCTCGACGTGGCGCTGTGCCGCGCCTACAACACCTGGATGGGACAGGTCTGGGCCCAGGGAGACAACCGCCTGCGCTGGACCGCGGTGTTCCCGCTGACCTCCATCGAGGAGTCCATCAAGCAGTTGCACAACGCCAAGGAGCACGGCGCCGTGGGCGTGAACATGCGCGGCATCGAAGGGGACCGCTCCCTGGCGGAGCCGTATTTCTACCCGCTGTACGAGGAAGCGAGCCGCCTGGACTTCCCCATCTGCATCCACATCGGCGCGGGCTCGCCGGCCATCTCCAGCGTCTTCGACGTGCGCGTGAGCCACACGCTGCCGCACCTGCGCATGCTCCCGCTCATCGCTTTCCGCGACCTGGTGGCCAACCGCATCCCCGAGAAGTTCCCCGGCCTGCGTTTCGGCTTCGTCGAGGCCGGAGCCTCCTGGGCGCCCTACCTGCTGCACCAGCTCCGGCGCACGACCCGGGGACAGGGCATCCCCATCGGGCCCGAGCTGTTCGAGGAGTGCCGCATGTGGGTGGTGTGCGAGGTGGATGAAGACCTGCCCATGCTGCTCGACTACATCCACGAAGACCACATCATGATCGGCTCCGACTACGGCCACCTCGACCAGTCCTTCGAGGACAACGTCGCCGCCAAGCTGCGCGCCCGCGGCGACCTCCCCGCGCGGGTGGTGGAGAAGATCCTGGGCGACAACGCCCGGGCGTTCTACGGGATGTAGGGGACGCGGGGCGTTCGGGCCGCCTACGTGTCCAGCATGGTGGGGTGGAACATGTCCTCGGGCGCGAAGCGTTCCCGGGTGAGACCCTGCCGCCGGGCGTATTCCAGCATCTTGTCGACCTCGGCCCGCGTTTCCCGGAACCCCCAGCGATAGGGGTCGTCGCCGGCGGCGGCGCGCTCCTCTTCCCACAGGGCGCGGTACCAGAGGCCGGTCTGGTGCACGCGCTGCCACTCCAGCCACTCGTAGCAGCGCCGCTTGGACTCCTGCCAGGCGTCGAACAGGCTGCGCGCCACCCACGGGTGCCGGTCCAGGATCGAGGTGCGGACGAGCAGGGTGTGCTGGATGGGGAAGAAGCCGGTCCGGCGGTAGTACTCGCGCTCGCGCTGGGCGTAGTCGGGGAACAGGAAGTCCACGCGCGGGCGGTGCTCGGGGGCCAGGGTGGCGGTGGTGATGACCGCGTCGAGCTCTCCCGCCAGCAGCATCTCCCGCAGCCTGCCGTATCCGTCCACCACCTCCAGCTTGAGCCAGTCGGGCTGCGTCCACTCCCGGGGGTTCTCGGGAGGCCGTCCCGCCACCCAGCGGATGGAGCGGAGGTCGACCCCGTGCTCTTCTTCCAGGATGCCGCGGGCCCACAGGGCGGTGGTGGTGAACCAGCTCTGGATGCCCACGCGCTTGCCGTTGAGGTCGGCGGGCCCGGCGATGCCGGCGCCCGTGTTCACGTAGACGTAGGAGTGCCGGAACATGCGCTTCACGAAGATCGGGATGGCCGTGAAGCCCAGGGTCCTGAACGGCAGGTCGACGATGTAGCGTCCGGTGAAGAACTCGGCCACGTCGTAGCGGCCGCGGTGGCCGTCGAAGTGCCGGTTCACGTCATCCGCGTCCACGTGGACCCGCAGGTCGATGCCCTCCGGCTTGACGGTCCCCTCGATGAGCGCGCGGGCGCGATCGTAGGGAGCGCAGATCATGGTCAGTTCCAGCGGCATGGCATGTCCTCGGATTTCCCTTAACATGTGCCCGGCCGGAATGCAGGTATTGCGCGCCCATGCCTGGCGGCCGTGCGCCGGCACCGGGTGACCGCGGCCGATGGTTGATTCCGCCGGGCCGTTGATTCACAATCGGGTGCGCCGTGGCCGCCCGGTCGCGCGCCGGAGGCGGCCCCGCGAGAACCGGCTCCTTCGGGAAAGGAGACCCTCCATGGGAAACGATACCCTCAGGATCAGGACCACGGGCATCGACCACGTCGTCATGCACGTGAAGGACCTGCCCCGGTCCCGTCGGTTCTACATCGATCTGCTCGGGATGGATGTGGACCACGAGAACGAGGGCCAGTTGTTCCTTCGTTGCGGATCGCAGCAACTGGCGCTGTTCGCAAGAGGCCGTCCCCCCGAGGACGACGAAAACCGTGAGTTGCACCACATGGCGTTCCACGTGGAGACGGGCAGTTACGAGGAGGTGAAGTCGGCCCTGGAGGCCGCGGGCGTCGCCGTGAACGCGCGGCGCAACGATCCCGAGTGCATCTATTTCCGGGACCCCGACGGTCACCGCCTTCAGATCCTCCCGCCGCGGAGATGAACCGGCGGCGCGGACACGACGAGAGCGGGCGTCATGCGATATCGGATGCTGGGTAGCACGGGACTGCGCGTCTCGGAGATCGGGTTCGGCTGCGGCAACGTCGGCGGGCTGATGGTGCGGGGCGGCCACGACGCGCAACTCGCCGCGGTCCGGCATGCGCTGGACCTGGGTGTCAACTACTTCGACACCGCCAGGGCCTACGGCGAGGGAAAGTCGGAGACCCACCTCGGGCGCGTGCTGGACGAGGTCGCCGACGAGGTGGTGCTTTCGACCAAGATCCGCCTTGAAGCCGACGCCCTCGATGACATCGCGGCGGCCGCCGCCGTCGAGGTCGAGCAGGGGCTGGCGCGTCTGGGCCGCCCCTCGGTGGACCTGATCCAGCTCCACACCCGGCTGACCATGAAGCGCGAAGAGGGGGGTCCCGATCGGCGTTTCGCCATGACCCCCGGCGAGATCCTGGGGCCGGGGGGCGTGGTGGAGGCGTTCAAGCGCCTGCGCGACCAGGGCCGAGTGGGCTTCTTCGGGTTCACCGGCCTGGGGGAGGTCGAGGCCATCCAGGCCCTGGTGGAGAGCGGCGAGTTCCATTCCTTCCAGGCCTACTACAACCTGCTCAATCCCAGCGCCGGCCAGTCCGTGCCCGAGGGCTTCGGCGCTCTGGACTACGGCCGCGTCATCGACCGGGCCGCCGCCCGGGGAATGGGCGTCGTCGTCATCCGGGTGCTGGCCGCCGGCGTGCTGAGCCCGACGCCCGAGTCCGGAGGCGGCACCAGCCGCGAGCCCCTTTCCGCGGGCTCCGACTACGAGCGCGACGTCGCCCGCGCCCACAAGCTGGGCTTCCTCCAGGCCCACGGACTGGAATCGCTGCCGCAAGCCGCCGTGCGCTTCGCGCTCATGAAGCCCGAGGTGAGCACGGTGCTCGTGGGGTTCTCCAACAACGCGCAGATCGACGAGGCCGTCGCCTGTTCCGGCGCCGCCCCGCTGCCCGACGCCGCCATGGCCGGCTTGCGCGGGATGTGGGACAGCGACTTCGGAAGCCGTTCGTAACCGCCCTCATGTCGGCTTGCAGCCGACACGAAGGGGGATGAAAATGGGGCGCCGGCCCCCCAATGAGTCATTCCCGCGGAAGCGG
>CAZFIU010000029.1:0-51733 GCA_964519455.1 uncultured Syntrophobacterales bacterium | reverse complement strand
GTAGCGGGATTCCGTAACTACCAGAAATCATTGAACAAGATTTTATTTTCATATCAATGACGGTTCGGGGTCTCGGTGCCGGCTTGCGCGGTTTTTCCCGTCCGGGGCTAAAGTTCAGCGAACACCTCTCGATTAGTATCCGTGAGGGCGTTGCGCGCCTTGAACGGCGGCGCGGCGTCCGCGGAGTCCGGCGCCTGCCGGGCGCGCGGCCGTGCCGCTCATGATTCCATTTCGAGTCGGGAGGTTCCATGGACAATTCAACTCAATCCGAGTCACCCCTCATCGGCATCGGTTTCCGTGTTCCCATCGCCAAGTGGACGCTGGCCAACCTGCATCGCTTCGACGTGCTGGAGGTCACGGTGGACCATTACATCAAGGGGGGCGATTACGTACGCCGGGCCATCCGCAACCTGGTGGACAGGGTCCCCCTCGTGCTGCACGGCGTCGGGCTTTCCATCGGCACCGACGCACCCCTGGACGAGGCCTATCTCGACGCGGTGGCCGAGGCCGTCGAGGACCTGAAGGTCCCGTCCTACAGCGAGCACCTCGCCTGGACCAAGGTGCCGGGCATCGACCTCGCCAACCTGCTGCCGGTGCCCAAGACCCGCGCCGCCGCGGACATGCTGATCCCCAAGATCCAGCGTGTCCAGGCGCACCTACCGGTGCCCTTCTCCATCGAGAACATCTCGTACGTCTTCGACTTCCCGGACGCGGAGATGACCGACGCGGGGTTCTTCAACCTGCTGTTCCGCGAGACCGGCGTAGGAATGCTGCTGGACGTCGAGAACCTGTTCGTCAACGCCTCGAACCACGCCGTCGACCCGCTGGCCTTCCTCGACCAATTGCCCGAAGGCGTAGTCACCGGGATGCACGCGGCCGGGGGGCCGCTCATCCGCCGGCCCTACCTGGACGTCCCCTTCCAAGCCGACAACCACAGCCACCCGGTGCCCCAACAGGCACTGGACCTGCTGGAAGCTGCGCTTGAACGCCAATGCCCCGGGACGGTGATTCTAGAACGCGACAACGACTACGAGCAGGGCGACGAGCTTCTGGCGGACGTAACGCGCATCCGCCGCCACGCCGCCAAGGCAGCGACCACCACGGAAGGGAGCGTGACCGATGTACCGGCTTATTGACAGACAAACCCACCTGCTGCGGCATCTGACCAGCCCGGCGCTCATGTTCGGGACTTCCGACCTCGATTCCGCGGCCCGAGACCCCGAGCTCCAGGGCATGGACGTGGGGCGGCTGCGGCTGGAGGCCGAGTTCTCCTTCAACAAGCGCATGGGGCGCATCCGGCAGACGTTCGAGCGCACTGCCACGCTGCTGGGCGCCCGGTTCTCGGCCCTCACGCGCGACTATGCCGCCGCGTGCCCGCCGCTGACCTACGAACGCTACCCGGACGCCGAACGCTTCTTCGAACGGTTTCTCGCGCCGGGCCCCCACGGTCCGCCGCAGCCGCACTGGGCCGCGGACGTGGCCGCCATCGAACTGGCCCTGGCCCGGGCGCGGACCCTGCGTCCCGCAGCCATGGAGGGCGAAGTGTTGGGGGCGCGTCCCCAAGCGCCCGGTTTCTGGTACCGCACCCATCCATGCGCAAGTCTGGTCGAGTGCCGCCACGACGTCCGGTCCTTGTTCGAGCCCGCCCGGTCTCGGGAGCCGGTCGCGGAGCGGCCGGTGCACATGGCGGTCCTGGCCGTGCGCGCCCGCCGACGTCCAAGGGTGCTGGAACTGGCGCCGGATGCCTTCATGCTACTGGAAGCCTCCCGCGAGTGGCGCATGCTGGCGCCCGCGACGGACCGGCCCGGCGACCGCGTTCCGGCCGCGACCGGCACGGCCGTCGACGACTCGGGCATTCCGAAAGGGGAACCGAAGGGCATTGGCGCAGACGACGACGGGACTCCCAGGGAGTTGGTCAAGCAGCTCGCGGCGCAAGGTCTCGCACTGGTGGTCACCGATGACACCCGCGACGCAGCGCAAGATTGAAGACGGCGGTCCGGTCGACGGGCGCGCCCGGGGTCCGGGGGCTTCCCGCCGGCCGAAACCGCGCCTGGAGGCTGCCGGCGAGCCGGCGGAGCCTTCGCCCAAACCCGTCGAAGCGGACGACGCGGAGTTTTCGCTCGCATCCGTCGCGAAGCACGTGTTGCACAACAAGGCTGTCTTCGGGCCGTTGGTGGCGGCATCCTTCTTCGTCAATCTCCTGGGCTACATCTATCCGTTCGCCTTCCTGATCATCATCGACAAGGTCCTGTCCAACCGGGGCGCCGCCACCCTCGACGTCATCATCCTGAGCCTGCTCTTCTTCCTCCTGTTCGAAGCCGTCCTGCGCGCGGCGCGCCACCGTGCGCTGCGCTCAGCCGTGCGGGACATGGACCGCACCCTGCTGTCGCGCCTCCTACGGCATTCCCTGGAACTTCCGGCCTCCTTCTACCTGCACAACACTCCGGTGGAGACCCTTTCCCGCATCGAGGAGCTTCAGCAACTGCGCCGGTTCCTCACCAACGCCGTCGTGTTCGTGCTCGTGGACATCCTCTTCGTGCTCGTCTTCCTGGCGTTGATGCTGCATTTCAGCCTGACCCTGTCGATGGTCATCCTGGCCTCCCTGCCCCTGTACATCGCCCCGGCCTTCGTGGTGATGCCCACGCTGCGGCGATGGAGCCGGAAGACCCGCGGCAGCCGGCGGGAAAGCAACGAGGCGGTGCTCGACACCTTCACGGGCATCGAGACGGTCAAGGGCATGAACGAGGTGAAGGCCCAGGAGGAGTTCCTCGTCGAGCAAGTGGACGCGGCGGCCGCGTCGGAGGAGGACACGCAAAACCTGCGCGACTCCATGACCCAGTACAACCAGTTCGTGAACCGCTTCGCCACCGCCGGACTGCTCTGGTTCGGCGCCTCCATGGTCCTGGACGGCCAGCTCACCCTGGGGCAGCTCGTGGCGGTCAACCTGGTCAACATGCGCTTTTCCCAACCGATGATGCGCCTGTGCCTGTTCGCGTACGACTTCGGCCGGTCGCGCGGCCTGGTGAAGGAACTGGGGACCGTGCTGAACGAGGAGACCGAGCGGCACGGCGGCCACCTTGTCCGGCTGCCCGCGTTCAAGGGGGGCATCCGTTTCGAGGACGTGCGCTTCCGCTACCCGGACACCGACCGGCTGGCACTCGACGGTATAACCTTCGACGTCGCACCCGGCGAAACCGTGGGCATCGCGGGCCCGTCGGGCTCGGGCAAGAGCACGGTCAGCCGACTGATTCAAGGACTCTACCTCGCCAACGACGGGCGCGTGCTCCTCGACGGCGTGGACGCGGCCATCATCGACCCGGCCTGGCTGCGCGGGCACATCGGCTCGGTGGAGCAGGACTATCCCATCTTCCGGCGCAGCATCGCCGACAACATCGCGCTGGGGCCGGGCGGGCGCCAGATGCCGCGGGTGACCGCCGCGGCCGCGGCGGCCTGCGCCCACGAGTTCATCACCCGCATGCCCAAGGGCTACGCCACCCGCGTCGGCGCCCGCGGGACCCTTCTCTCGGGCGGTGAACGGCAGCGGCTGGCGCTGGCCCGCGCGCTGTTCCATGCGCGCGCGCTGCTTATCCTGGACGAAGCCACGAGCGCGCTCGACAAGCAGGACGAACTGCGCATCCAGCAGAACCTGCGGGCGCTGGCGCAGGGGCGGACGGTCGTCGTCATCGCCCACCGGCTGTCCGCGCTGCGGCACGTGGACCGGGTCCTCTGCCTGGACCAGGGCAAGATCACCGAGCAGGGAACGCCCGCGGAGCTCGCCCGCGGCAACGGCTACTTCGCCGGCATGGTGCGCCGGGAAACGGAAATGGTGCAGGCCTTGGCCGGACCGCGCCCGGCGGCGCTCGCGGCCTCGGGAGAAATGGAGGAACGCCGTGGATAGCACGGAACGGGACCGGAGCGTCCTTCCTCTGGCGGGACGTTGCCCGCGGTTGCTGGGCCGCTACCTCGTGCTGCTCGCGTGCCACGCGGTGGTGGTGACGCTGCACGGCCTCTTGCGGCTGGTGCGCCTCTGACGGTCATGGACCTCGGCATCAGGGACCGTAGCGCACTGGTCTTCGGAGGTTCTCGCGGCATCGGCAGGGCCGTGGCCGGAGCGTTGGCGGCCGAGGGCGCCAACGTGGCGGTGTGTGCACGCAAGGAATGGGCGGCGCGGCGGGTCGCGGCCGAGGCCGTGGAACGGGGCGGCGTCAAAGCCCGGGGCTATCCGTTGGAGGCATGGGACGAAGCGTCGGCCGGCGCCCAGGCGGCTCGGATCGCGCGCGACTTCGACTCCATCGACATCCTGTTCGGCATCGCCCGGCACGCCTTGCCGGGCAACGGACAGGACAAGCCGGGAACGCCGCCGTGGAGCGCGCGGCTCGACGACGGCTTCCTGCGCTTCAGGGCGCTCACGGAAGCCCTCCTTCCGGACATGCGGCGCCGACGTTGGGGGCGCGTGCTCTGGATGGTTCCCGGCCCGGAAACCCTCGATGGCACCGAGGACAGCGTTCGCGCGGTCGCCGGGGCCGCGCTCACGGCCTGGCTGCGCAGCGTGGCCGCGGAAGTCGCGCGGGACAATGTGACCCTCAACGTCCTGAGGCCGCCGCCCTTCTGGCGACGCCCCGCGCCCACCGGTCGAGTGCCGGCCGAGTCCGGTTCGCACACGAGCGGAGTGAGTCCGCCGCTCGCCGGGGCGGGCCCCGTGGAAAGGCACCCGCCCCAGGCACATGACACCCTTTCGCCCGAGGAAATCGCCGCGGTGGCGGTTTTCCTCCTCAGCGATCGTGCGCGGGGCGTCCGCGGCAGGACCATCGAGCTGGGCGCCGACACGACCCCGCGGCGGATCCCGCACCACCCGCCGCCGTGATGGAACGCCGGGTCAGTAGCCCTGCTCCAGCACCCAGTTGGCGATCTCCAGCCGGCGGGCGAACCATACGTCGGTGAAGCCCTTGGCGTACTTGATGAACTCGTCGATGATCTTGGTGCGGTAAGGCACGCCGGAAACGAACGGGTGCAGGTTGAACGCGAAGAACTTGGGCGCGCCCTGCTCGCCCTCCCAGTAGAGGTAGTCGAACTGGTCCTTCATGATCTGGAGCAGATCCCGGGGCGTGCGCCCGCCGCCGTAGGTGGAGTAGTCGTTGCACCCCGGCACGTTGTACGGCACCACCGCGACCTTGCGGCCGCCGGCCTCCACCGTGTACGGGACGTCGGAGTTGAGGGGATCGGCCCACCACACGAAGCCGGCTTCCGCCACCAGGTCCAGCGTGTTGTCGGTGGACGCGTGACCGGGTGACAGGTACCCGGTCGGCGGCGCGCCGAGCACCTTCTTGAAGGCGGCCACCGTGTCCTGGATGGACTTCCGCTCTTCCTCCCGGGTGTACATGAACGCGTACTCGTGCTCGTAGCACTCCGAGGAGAACTCGTGGCCCTGGGCCTGGAACTCCTTGCACTCGTCGGGGAACTGCTCCACCTTCTTGCCGTTCATCAGGAAGGTGGCCTTGAGGTTGTGGCGCTCGAACATGTCCATGATGCGCCAGATGCCGACCCGGTCGCCGTACTCGCGCTCGGTGACGGCGGCCATGTTCTGCTTGAAGACGGCGTTTTCCGGCGGCAGGGGGTGGCTCACGCGCTGGAGCGAGCCGCGGGTGGCGTAGTTGTCCGGCCACACTTCCCACGGGATGATGAAGGTGACACAAATCTTGGCGTTGTCCGGCCACTGGATGGGGCGCGGTCTGGGCATGGTGCAATCTCCTCTCGTGCGATGTCGCTGAAGGTCTGTGCGCGGAGCTGGAAAGCAACGCGGCTCCAAATATAGCCAGCACGGGATGGTTGGGCAAACTACGGTGACGACCCTGGAGTTTACCCACACCTGTTCAAAAACTGTTGATTTTCGTGGCAACAGCGGTCAAGGTAACCGCAAGGAGAACGATCATGGCGAACGGAGCAGAGGAGGGCATCACCCGGCTGGAGACGGCCTTTGAATCGATTCTGCCGCACCTGGCTACCAAGGCGGACATCTCCCGGCTGGAGACAGCCTTTGAATCGACTCTGCCGCACTTGGCCACAAAGGCGGATATCTCCAAGCTTCAAAGCAAGATGGCCTTGGGGGCTCTCACCCTACTTGCGGGCCTCATCGCCATCATCGTGAAATTGTTCACGTAGGCCAGGGGACAGGCCCGTATCTTTCATGGAACGGCGCACGACCATGAAGTGCTTTCGCCGCCGAGGTCGGGTCCTGGCGGTTCTCGCTTCGGCGATCATCGCCGCTTTCGGTACGGCGTCCCCTTCCCCGGCCCAGCCACTCACCGCCGACCACGCGGCGTATCGGTCCTTCGTGCGGGAATTCCGCTCGGTGGCGTTGCGGCGCGGCATCCCGGAAGCGCTCTACGACCGCTCCTTCCGCGGCCTCACCCCCGACCCGGAAGTCATCGAGAAGAACAACCGGCAACCGGAGTTCGTGCTTCCGGCGTCCCAGTACGTGGCCCTGGTGGTCACCGACACGCGTGTGAACGACGGCCGCGTCAAGCTGTCGGAGCTTGCCGCCGCCCTGGAGCGAATCGAGAGGCGGTACGGGGTGGACCGCCACGTGCTGGCGGCCATCTGGGGCCTGGAGACGCAGTACGGCAAGCTGCGCGGCAAGCGCAACGTCATCCGCTCGCTCTCCACCCTGGCCTACAAGGGACGCCGGGCCAGGTTCGGTCGCAACCAACTGCTGGCGGCCCTCGACATCCTCAAGGCCGGCGACATCACCCTCGAACGCATGACCGGTTCGTGGGCCGGCGCCATGGGGCACACGCAGTTCATTCCCACGAGCTACAAGGCCTACGCGGTGGACTTCACCGGCGACGGCCGGCGCGACATATGGGACAACCCGGTCGACGCGCTGGCATCCGCCGCCAACTACCTGCGCGGCAACGGGTGGGTTCCGGGCAAGCCCTGGGGCCACAGAGTCGTCCTTCCGGAAGGGTTCGACGCCGGGCTCGCCGGCAGGAACGGGGAGCGGACCATCCGGGAGTGGGAGAAGCTGGGACTTCGCGCGGCCCGTGGCGGCGCGTTCCCGCATCCGGAGGAGCGGGCGTTCCTCGACCTTCCGGCGGGAATACGGGGACCCGCTTTTCTGCTACGGACGAATTTCCGCGCCATCATGCGCTACAACCCGGCGCACAAGTACGCTCTTGCGATCGGGCACCTTTCCGACCGGCTGCGCGGCGATGAACCCTCTCTCACCTGGCCCGGCGGCATCGCCCCCATCGTTGAAGCGGAGCGCAGGGAGTTGCAACGCCTGCTGGCCGGGCGAGGCTACGACATCGGAGAGATCGACGGGATCATCGGTCCGAAGACGCGGGCGGCCATACGGGACTATCAGGCGGAGAAGAAGCGGCATGTGGACGGGTTTCCGCGGCGGGAGATCCTGGAGTTGCTGCGTGCGGATGCGCGGGCTGGTGGTGGTGCACGCCCGGACTAGGAGTCTGTCCGAATAATACGGCGATTGGACTGATAAGGGGCATCCCCCTCCGTCATTCCCGCGGAAGCGGGAATCCAGGGGTGGGGGTGTGGCGACCTCATTGCCCGGCCCCACCCCGCCTGGATTCCCGCTTCCGCGGGAATGACTCATTGGGGTGTAGCGAGATTCCGTAGCTACCAGAAATCACTCAACAAGGTTTTATTTCCATATCAATGACGGAGGGGAATGCGGGATATACTCGGACAGGCTCTTAGGGGTCCGGTTCCGGTACGGCGCAGCGGTAGGGGCGGGAGAACTCGGCGCACAGGGTTGCGTACCGGCGTTGCGTGTCCTATCGTCGGCAGGGCGTGACGCCGCGTGGGGCCTGCGGTGTGTCCCGCCACCAAGCATATGGACAACTGGAGGTTCGAATGCCCTTAGCGAAGCTGGACGGGGTGGACATCTACTACGAGAGGGAGGGCGCGGGGGAGCCGGTGCTGTTCGTCCCGGCCTCCTGGTGGCCGTTGGATCCGTGGAAGCTCCAGGTGGTGCCGGCCTTGAGCCGGCGCTGGGAGACGGTCATCATGGACTGCCGCGGCACCGGCCGCAGCAGCGCGCCGGACGACGGCTACACCGTGAGCCGGTTCGCCGCCGATTGCGCGGCGTTGCTGGAACACCTCGGCATCGCGCGCTGCCACGTGGTGGGGTTTGCCATCGGCGGCCAGATCCTCCAGGCCCTGGCCATCGACCGCCCGGACCTGGTGGCCACGCTCACCATGACGGCCACCGGCCCGGGCTCCCGTAACCTGGTGGGTGCCGCGCGGGAGGTGTCCCCGGGCACCCACGCGCAGATTCGGGAAATGGGTTTCGAGCAGTACATCAAATCCCACGTGGACAACGACGGCATGGCCTTCAACCCGACCTTCTACCATGCGAACCGCGCGGCGGCCGCCGCGCTCGCGGACGCCTTGTGGTCCGGCCAGTCCACGGTGGAGATGTTCCGCCGCCATGAGCACGCGCGCCTCACTTGGGACAGTCTGGCCATGGCGCCACGGGTCGGAGTGCCCGCGATGGTGCTGTGCGGCGAGGACGACACGGTGGAACGGCAGGGCAGCACGCCGGTGGACACGGCCCGGCGCCTGGGACAGGCCATCCCCGGGGCGGAACTGGCCCTCCTGCCGGGCGTGCGCCACATGACCTTCTGGGACGGCACCCGCGCCATCGACGCGCTGGCGGATTTCCTGGCGCGCCATCCGATCGGATAGGCCGCTACCCTTCCGGAGGCCTTCATGCTCCAGGTCAAGGAACTGCAAAAGATCTTCAGTGTCGGCGGCAACGAGGTGGCGGCCCTCGGCGGCGTGACGCAAGGCGTCGAGGAGGGCGAGTTCTTCGTGCTGCTGGGACCCAGCGGCTCGGGCAAGACCACGCTGTTGCGCTGCGTGGCCGGGCTGGAGACACCCGACGGCGGCGACATCGAGATCGACGGCACCACAGTCTTTTCCACGGGCCGGGGAATCTCGGCGCCGCCCGAGGACCGGAAGATCGGCATGGTCTTCCAGTCCTACGCCATCTGGCCCCACATGACCGTGTTCCAGAACGTGGCGTTGCCGCTTACGCGCGGACGCAAGAAGATCGACAAGTCCCTGGTGCGGGATCGCGTACACGAGTCGCTGAAGATGGTGCAACTGGAGGACTACGCGGAGCGGCCGTCGCCGCTTCTGAGCGGCGGCCAGCAGCAGCGGGTGGCGCTGGCGCGGGCCCTGGCCGTGAACCCGAAGCTGCTGCTCATGGACGAGCCCTTGAGCAACCTGGACGCACGCCTGCGGGAGGAGATGCGGGTACAGATCCGCGAACTGGCCAAGCGCCTCAACATCACCGTGCTGTACGTCACCCACGATCAGGTGGAGGCCATGGTGGTGGCGGACCGCATCGCGGTCATGAGCCTGGGGGCCATCGTGTCCGTGGGCAGTCCCGAGGAGCTCTACGAGGGACCGGCCAACCGGGTGGTGGCCGAGTTCTTCGGCTCCATCAACTGGCTGGAGTGCGAGACGAAGGCCGGAGGAGCCGTGGAGACGGGAATGGGGACGCTGAAGACGTCGCAGGCGGACCGGCCGGGCCTCCCCGGCACCCTGGGAATCCGCCCGGAGGACCTGGAGTTGAGCCCGGCGCCCACCGGCCGGGACAACGAGTTCGCGGGCGAGCTGGTGTCGCGCACCTACCTCGGCGACCTGTTCGTTCACGAGGTGCGCGTGTCCGGGACCGTGCTGCAGGTCAAGACCATGGACAAGGCGCCCGTCAGCGACAAGGTCTACGTCACCCTGCCGAAGGAGCGCCTCAAGTTCTTCCCTCGGTCAGCGTAACACCCGGAAAATGCGCCGACCAAGACGCCCGGGAACTGATAACTTGCAGGGCCGACCCACGGTCACTGTAGGGGCGACCCGCGGTCGCCCCGGTCGCGGTCAGGTCGACCGCGCGAACAGTTCGTCCACGCTCAACCGCCGCGTGGTCACCGCCTGCTCCGACGCGTACTGAAGCATGGTGTCCAGGGCGTGGCGTTGGCCTTCCACCGAGTACGGGAACGGGTCGCGGCCCAGCACCTTCTCGTCTTCCTCGATGGCTTCGCCGTACCACGCGAGGTAGGAGCGCCGCGGGTCGCGCATGTATTCGAGGCCGCGGACCTTCGCTTCCTCGAACGCCTGCAACAGGGTTTCGGCCGCCCAGGGATGGCGCTCGAGGACTTCGTCCTTGATGACCACCGTGTGGCGCAGAGGATAGATTCCCGTGCGCCGGTAGTAGTCCGCCTCCACCTCCCGGTAATCGGGCCAGAGCCGGCGCCCCACGCTCTTGCCGGCGCGGAACGCCGAGCCGATGGTGGGCAGCATGTAGGCGTCGATCTCGCCGGCCTCGAGCATCTCCGTGACGCGCCGGCCGGCGGGAGCCTGCTCGACGTGCAGCCACTCCGGCGGCTCCCAGGGCGACACCTGCTCCCTGGAGTTGGTGATCCACCGCATCTCGCCGGGAGCGACGCCGTGCTCGTGCTCGAGGACTCCGCGCATCCACACGGCGATGGGATTGAAGTGGGCCTGGAGACCGATGCGCTTGCCGCGCAGGTCCTCGGGACGTTCGATGCCGGCCTCGGCGCGCACCACCACCGCGCCGTGGCAGAACTTCACGTGGGGGAACACCGGGATCGCCGTCACCGGCACGCCGCGGCTCTTCCACCCCAGGAAGACCCCCATCTGCAGCTCGCACACGTCGAACTCGAGACTGCGCGTGAAGCGGGCATGGCGTTCGGGAGAGGCCAGGGGGATGACCTCCAGGTCGATCCCCGGGGTGGCCACCTTGCCTTCGATGAGAAAGCGGGTACGGTCGTAGTCGCCGCACGAGAGCGTCAAACGCAGGTTCGCCATGGCCGTCGGAATACACCAGGGACGGGCACGCCGCAAGGCACGCTTGTCCCCGCGCATCGCGCTGCGAACACGCTCCGGTACGCGGTTGACGGTCGCCCGCCGTTGTTGATAGTGACGGTGAGCATCCTGCGGCATGTGTGGGAACCGGTGTGGGAACCGGTGTCGGCCCGGAGGCTGGAATCCACCCGAAGCACGACTCTCGTAAACAGGCTATGTCAAAACACCCGCCAGGCTGACACTTTCCGAATCTTTCATTCCCGCTCTGGCGGTAATCCTGGGGGGGTGGCGCGGGGAGACGCCGCTGTAGTGCCCCACACCACCCCTGGATTCCCGCTTTCGCGGGAATGACGACTCGGGGCGTTGGTGTCAATTCTCATCGCAGCAGCGTTCTGACACAGCCTACGACAGCCGAGAATTACCAGGAAAGGCCACCGTTATGGGTAAGCAATTCTTCGAATTCATGACGCACTGGGATTCGCCCCGGCCCATCTGGTTCAAGCGGGACGAGGACGAGTTGATCGGCACACAGCGGAGCGGCGGGCGCCCGATGCCGCGCATCAAGCCGTTCGACCTGGTGAAGGGGGCCACGAACCGGCCAGGGGTGAAGCCGCCGGTGCTGTGGCAGGGACAGGACGGCATCATCGAGGCCCAGGTGCTCGACGGTCCGGAGCCGGTCTTTCACCGCCCGGCGGACTACGACGTGCTCGTGTTCCAGTTCACCGGGAACGGCGCGGCGGAGACGGAGTTCGGCGAGTTCCAGTTGTCGCCGGGCCACTCGCTGCACGTGCCCGCGGGGGTGTCGTACCGGATGATCGGGGCGCCGGGCTGCCGGCAACTGGTGGTCAAGGCGCACAAGCCCGTGCGCACGACCCTCGATCCCGAGAACCCGTTGACGCGGACGGACTTCCACGCCCGCGCGGCCGGGGAGCCGCCGGAACCGCATACCGTCGCCATCCCGGCGCGCACGGGCCGGATCCTCGAGGTCACCGACTTCTGGGACCCGGCGCTGGAGCCCATCGTCATCGAGCGGGACCACGCCGGCCTCGTAGGCTGCGTCACCTTCGAGCGCGGCAAGAGCCGGGAGGTCACGGTGATGCGCGTGTTCGACTACTTCACCGGGATGACCGGCAAGGGCGGAGGACCGGGCCCTCAACAGTACGAGAGCGAGGACTTCCGCACGGACACCTACAACACCATCGGACAGCAGAACGGCTTCCACCGGGGCATGGACGACGACGAGATCTGGTTCCAGTTCCGCGGGCACGCCACCAACGACACCGAGTGGGGCGTGCACGAGCTGGATCCTGGAGAGATGGGCTACGTGCCACGGGGCATCGCGCACCGCATCACCGGCGGCGAGGGGTTCCTCCGTTACGTCTTCTATTTCCGCCACCCCATGCACCCCCAGGTGGACTCCTCCGGACCGCGGGCGGGAACGGATTTCGAGGTGGAGACCGTCTCGTTCGAGGAACTGCCGGAGCTGGCCGAGGCCAAGGCCCGTGAGGCGGCGAACCCGCGGCGCGGCTGATTCCTCGGTTGACAGGGGCTTTGAGGGGCCTATAATCCGCGGTTGCCGACCTCGCCGTCCGGGAACCTGAACGAATCGAAAGAGCGAAACCATGGCTGAAACCGAACCGATCCCCTCTCTCTCCCTCGCCGAACGCGATCGTCGCCACAAGCTCGTGCGCGAGAAGATGGCCGAGGCCGGGATCGACGTGCTGCTGCTGCCGGCCAACACCAGCCGTTGGGAGCAGGTCATGGCGGATTCCCGCTACGTGACCGGCATCGGCGGGTTCGCCACGGAGGTGTTCACCGTCTTTCCGGCCGAGGGGCCGTTGACCGCGTACGTGTTCAATCGCGCCAACTGGTGGAAACGGGTGCAGGACTGGGTCGAGGACGTGAGGGACGGACGCAACCGCTGGGCCGAGGACGCGGTGGCGCGGCTGCGGGAGCTGGGCTTCAAGAACGGCCGCCTGGGCCTCTCCGGCCTCTCGGGCCTGATCCGCACCCCGGACGGCATCGTCGCCCACACCACGGTGGAGGCGCTGCGGCAGGCGTTTCCAGACGCCGAGCTGGTGAACGCCACGAGCCTCATGCAGGAGGTCCGCGCCATCAAGAGCGCCGAGGAGATCGGCTGCATGGAGCGCTCCATGGAGATCATCGAGCGCATGATCGACGCCATGACCGAAGGGGCGCGGGAAGGCGTGTCCGAGAAGGAGCTCTACGCGGACATGGCCCACGTGATGCTGCGCAACGGCGGCGAGCTGCCGACGCTCTTCTTCCTGGGCTCGGGACCGGGTGAAACCCAGAGTTCCTTCGTCCCCACGAACCGCGTGATCCGGCCCGGCGACCGCATCGTCAACGAGATCGAGGCCAAGTACTGCGGGTATGCGGCGCAGGCCGTGCGCCCGATGCTGCTGGGCGAGCCCGACGCGACGTTCCGGGAGTTGATGGACATTTCGTGCGCGTGCTTCCATGCGATCCTCGGCGACATGAAGCCGGGGGTCACGTTCGGGACGCTTTTCGACACGTACATGAAGACGGTGGAGGAACACGGGGACGGCAAGTACATGTGGAGCCACCCGATGATGCACGCCCGCGGGCTGGGCGACGACGGACCCGCGCTCATGGGCGACGCCGACGTGGAGCGGTTCCGGAAGATCCAGCTCGCCGCCGGCATGGTGTTCATCCTCAAGCCGCGCATCCGCATGGCCGAGGGCAAGGACCATGCGAGCATCGGCGACACCGTCGTGGTGACCGAAGACGGTGCCCGCCGGCTGGGGTCCAGCGATCTCGATCTGATCACGGTCGCGTGACGGGCTGTAACGGCACCTCGCGAGTCTCATGGAATTCGGCCTGCTGCTGCACACACGGGACCTCATCCGGAACGACGGTCCGGCCTCCTTCGACACGCTCTGGGAACAGGCGGAGCAGGCCGAGGAGGCGGGATACGACCACATCTGGCTGGGCGACAGCGTCACGATCCTCAACCGCGCCCGGGGCGACGCCCTCACCACCATGGCCGCCCTGGCGTGCAAGACCGACCGCATACGGCTCGGCGCCGTGCCCTTCCTCGGCGCGCTGCGCAATCCCGTGCTCCTGGCCCATACGCTGGCCACCGTGGACGTCATCTCCCGGGGGCGCGTGATCCTGGCCGTGAGCGTGGGGCCGACGCGCGACTACATCCAGCGCCAGTTCGAGGCGTGCGGCGTGCCCGCGGGCGAGAAGGCGGGCCGTCTGAGCGAGACCATCACGCTCATGCGCCGGCTCTGGACCGAAGAGTCCTTCGCCTACGAGGGCAAGTACTTCCGCTTCGAGGAGATCGGCGTCCTGCCGAAGCCGGTGCAGCAGCCCGGCATCCCCGTCTGGATCGCCGCCGACCGGAACGAGACCGGGTTCAGGCGCGTGGGCCGGCTCGGGGACGGCTGGGTGACCCTGGTCTCGTCGCTGGACGATTTCCGCGAGAACCGCGGCAAGATCGAGCAATACGCCGCCGCCTGCGGCCGGCCCGGCGCCGTGGGCGCGTCCGCCCTCTACGCGACGCTGCGCATGGACCGGGACGGCGAGACCGCCCGCGACCACGGCTGGGCGTGGATGGAGGCCTTCTTCCGCCAGCCCAGGGCCAGGCTCGAGTACCACTTGACCATCTTCGGAACACCGGACGAGTGCGCCGAGCGGCTGCGGGGATACGCGCGGAGCGGGCTCACCGCGCTGATCGTCCGCATCGCGTCCGACGACCCGGAGGAACAGACCCGGCTGATCTTCGAGGAGTTGCGGCCGCGGCTCACGTGACGGGGATGGGACCGCGACGCGACACAGGAGGGGATGGAGGCAGCGGCATCTCATGACGGTCCTGCTCAGAAGCTCCGAGGTGGAAGACCTCCTGGACCTGAAGACCGCCATGGCGGTGCTTGAAGAGACCTACGTGGACCAGGCCAACGGGCAGGTGAAGGCCATCCCGCCCTTGCGCCTCATGGACCGCGGCATTCGCCTGGTGGCGGGCGGCCTCGAACAGCCTGATCGGGTGGGGGTCCGGCTCAGTCCCACGGGCGGAGACGCCGTGGCGCTGCTCTACGAGATGAGCTCGGGCAGGCTCCTCTCGCTCATGAACTACCCCTTCAGCGAACTGCGCATCGCCGCGACCGTGGGGCTGGCGCTGGACCGCCTGGCGCCGCCCGACAGCAAGTCGGCCGCGCTCATCGGCAGCGGGCGCCTCGCCCCTTCCCTGCTCCAGGCGGCCACCGGGCTGCGGCCCATCGAGCGCGTGCGCGTCTACAGCCGCGGCGCGGAGCGGCGGGAAGCGTTCGCGCAACAGGCGTCCAACGACTTCGGCATCGACGCAACGGCGGTGTCCGACCCGAGCGAGGCCCTCGCCGGCGCGGACATGGTGCTCGTGAGCACCAACTCGCCGGAGCCCGCCCTCCGCGGCGCGTGGTTGCGGCCGGGGCAGCCCGTCTTCGGCTGCGGCCGTCCCAACGAGTTCGACGACGACACTTATCTTCGGGCGGCGCTGATCGTGGTGTCGAGCAAGAGCCATGAACTGGGCTACTACGACACCCGACTCGACCAGCCGCTCATGCGGCTCTCGCGGGAGGGACGGATCGCCTGGGACGACGTCATGGAACTGGGTCAACTGGTGACCCTCGAAGGTCCGCCGCCGGGCCTTGACGACGGCATCGCGGTTTTCAGGGAGTCTCAGGGAGGGTACAGTGACGTGGCGTTGGCGAGCTTTGCCTGCGAAGAGGCCGTGCGCCAGGGCCGCGGGCAGACCATCGTGCTGGATTGAACACGCGGCGGCCATCCCCGGAAACGGAGGGCCATGGCCCCGTCCAAGGAGGAAACCATGAGGAACTTGCGTAAGGGAACAATGAGGGCGTTGCTCGTCGCGGCGCTGCTATGCCTTGCCATGGCGGCGGGCTCCGGTCCGGCGGCGGCGGCCGACCGGACGGCCGCTCTCGACGAGTTGATCAAGGCCGCCAAGGCCGAGGGCGGGACGGTCATCGCCCACTCCGTCCTCGAGGACGTCCGTGCGAGAAAGGAAGTCCTCGCGGCGATGAAGAAGATGTACGGCATCGACGTGAAGTGGGAGTACGTCGACTTTCCCAACCAGAACCGTTTCGCCGCCCGGCTGATGAAGGAAGCCAAGGCCGGCCGGCAGCCCTCGACGGACGTGTTCAACGGCACCCAGTCCACCATCCCGCGGCTTCTCAAGGCCAACATGCTGGCGGAGGTCAAGAACTGGCGCGAGCTCTATCCGCGCATCCCCGACGACGCCATCGTGCCCGGGGGCGGGGCGATCCCCGAGCATACGCGCATCGGCGGCTTCGCCTACAACACGCGGCTGGTGCCCGAGGACAAGGTGCCCAGCAAGTTGGAAGACCTGCTGGACCCATTCTGGAAGGGCAAGCTGGCGTCCACCACCTACGCCGCGGTGTGGGACCGCGCGAGCGTGAGCCAGGAGGGCACCTTCGATGAGGAAAAGGCGGCGCGCATCCGCGGCCTGCTGTCGGAGATGGTCAAGAAGGGACACATCGTCGGCCTCATCGGCTGCGGCGACGAGAACCGCATCGCCAGCGGCGAGTTCGTCGGGCTGGCGATGATGTGCAGCGCCAACAACGTCTGGAAAGGGGCGGCCAAGGGCGCGCCGCTGAAAATGGCCTACATCGAGGAAACCAGCAACCTGACCCACTCGTACATGGGGCTGCTGAAGCAGGCCAAGTATCCGAACACCGCCAAGCTGTTCATGGTGTTCATGCAGACGCCCGAGGGACAGGCGCTCAACCGGAAGTGGGAACTGGCGGATACGAGCTTCTATCCCGAGAACAACATGTACAAGATCGCCAAGGACCTCCGGGACCGGGGCGTGGCGCCGCCGTACATCAGCATCCCGACCTACATGAAGGTCAAGCCGACGGTGGAGAAGTGGAAGGGCGAGTACAAGAAGATCCTGGTGGGTCAGAAGAAGTAGATTCCCGAGGCCGGCTTTGTGGACACCACCGTAACAGCGGACAGACCGGCGGGCGCGCGCCTGGGGCGTTTCCTGGGCGCGCGCTTCGCCCTCATCGCCTTCACCGGCGCGGTGCTGTCGGTGGTCCTGGTCCTGCTGGCGGTCATCCTGGACATCGCCTTCCAGGACCCGCTGGATTCCTCGGTCTATACCCTCAAGAACTTCAGCGACCTCTACCTGGACCCCTTCGTCTACGGGGCGTTGTACAACACGGCCGTTTTCACGGCGGTGACGGTGTTCGTCGCCCTGATCTTCGCCGTGCCCATCGCGTGGCTCGCCGAGCGCACCGACCTCCCCGGCCGGAGCCTCGTGTTCCCGCTGATGACGGCCAGCGCCATCATCCCGGGCACCTTCGGCGCCCTGGGCTGGCTGTTCATGTTCCATCCGCGGATCGGCACCATCAACCACTGGCTGATGGACCTCTTGCCGTTCATCGACTCCCCGCCCATCAACATCGTCTCGGTGTCGGGCATGGGGTTCATCTCGGGCCTGGGGCTTTCGTCGCTGGCGTTCATCATGCTGGCGGCCACGTTCCGCGCCATGGACCCGGCCCTGGAGGAGAGCGCGCAGATCCATGGCCTGAGTTTCCCCCAGCGCATATGGCACGTGACGCTGCCGCTCATGTGGCCCGGCATCCTGGCGGCGGGCATCTACATCGGCACCATCGGTCTCGCCTCGTTCGACGTGCCCGCCATCATCGGCATGGCGAACCGCATCTTCACCTTCAGCACGTTCGTCTTCAACGAGGCGGACCCGCAGGAAGGGCCGCCGAACTTCAGCATCGTCGGCGCCGCCAGCGTGCTGATGATCGTGGTCGGGCTATTGCTGAGCTGGTGGTATCTGAAGGTGATCGGCCGCTCCCACCGCTACACGGTGGTCACCGGCAAGAGCTACCGTCCCAACATCGTCCCGCTGGGGCGGTGGTGGATCGCGGGTTGGGCGTTCATCGGCATCAAGCTGGGGCTGGGGATCGTTTTCCCGTTCCTGGCCCTGGTGTGGGCCTCGCTGATGCCCTACGTCCAGCCGTTCTCCATGCAGGCGCTGGCGTTCGTGTCACTGGACAACTTCCGCCAGATCCCCTGGGACATCTTCTGGATGGCGACGAAGAACACGGCGATCCTGACCCTGACCGTGCCCACGATCCTGATGTTCGTCGGCCTCGCGATCTCGTGGGTGGTGATCCGCTCAGGGTTCCGCTACGCGTGGCTGGTGGACATGATCGCGTTCCTGCCCCACGCGGTGCCCAACCTCATCTTCTCGGTGGCCATCCTGGTCATCGCGCTGTTCTGGATTCCGGAATACATCCCCTTCTACAACACCGTGTACATCATCCTGGCGGTCTTCGTGATCGCGCGCATCAGCTTTCCGACACGGGTCTACAACAACGCCCTGCTGCAGATCCACAAGGAGCTGGACGAGGCCGCCTACGTCTCCGGGCTCGGCCCCTTCGGCGTGCTGCGGAACATCCTGGTGCCGCTGCTGGCGCCGGCGACGCTCTACGCGTGGATCTGGGTCGCGCTGCTGTCGTACCGGGAGCTGACCCTGGCGGCCTTCCTGACCGCCAAGGACAACCAGACCCTGCCCACGCTGGTGCTGAGCTTCGTCACCCGCGGCGAGTCCACCGTGGCGGCGGCCATCTCCCTGCTGCTGCTGGCCTTCATGGTACCGCTGGTGGTGCTGTACTTCTTCTTCGGCCGCCGCACGCTGCAACTGGGGGGCGCCTGAGGCCGCCTATCCGGCCTGTGCCACCTGCTCCGCGCGGCTGATATACTCCTGCGACAGCGTCAGCGGGTTGCGGGTGTAGAGGATGATGCGCGTGGTGAGCATGTCGCCGATGTTCCGGTGCGAGCAGCCGGGCGGGATCCACAGCATGTCGCCGGTGTCGAGCATGAACTCGCCTTGGGTGGTGCGCGTGCCGCGCTGTCCGGTCAACTGGAACGCGACTTCGTCCTGGTTGAAACCGCGGTGGTAGATGCGCTGGGAATCGGCGCGGACGGTCATCTCCACCATCAGGTCCTCGTTCTCGATGAGCTCGAAGTGCCGGCCGCCCGACGGCCCTTCTTCCACATGGTCCAGCACCTCCGTGGGCTTGAGCACCAGGCATTCCGCCGCGGTGGTGCGCTCGTCCTTGGCCGGGTACCCCTTGGCCACGTGCAGGGGCTTGCGGGTGTACACCACCAGCCGGGTGCCGCCCGCGGGATTGGCGCGCGCCACCGCCGGAGGCAGCGCCAGCACCTCCCCCTGGGCCAGCTCGAAGTCGCCCTTGGCGGTGGGCACCTTGCCGGAGCCGCCCACCTGGACGCACACCAGGTGCCGGTCCCGCGACGCCGCGGCGGCCTGGGTGGAGGTGCCGGTCACCAGTTCGATGCTGACATCGTCGTTGGACAGCACCGGAAGGCACCGCTCTTCGCCGTTCTCCCCCGGAAGGGACGTCGTCAACACGCTCAGGGGCTTCAACAGCAAACACGGACGTTCGAACGTCTCGGTACAGTTGATGACGTCCCTGTCCTCGTCGATCTCTTTCCACTCGCGCTCGGGCTCGTGGCCGCCGAGGTTGCCGATAAAGGAATAGGTGTTGATCTCCTTGATGGCCATGTGGTGTCCCTCCTTCGCGTGCGTCTTTAACGATTCTTCCCGCGGCTGCCGGCATGAGCCGCCCGGCACCGACCCCGCGCGTCTCGCCACGTCGCCTTCAGGCGTTGGCCGCGGTCTTCCACCAGTCGGCTTCCTTGTGCACCGTGGTCTCCACCGTGAAGGTGCTGTCGTAGACGTGCCGCGTGGGATCGATGGGAACGTGCCAGCGCAGCTTGCTGTAGAAGTTCAGGCGCAGGAAGTCCTCGCTGTCCGGCGGCACGCTGATGACGCTGTGGGAGATGCCCAGCGGGATGATGGTGATCTCGCCGGGGGATACCGCCACGTTCTCGAACTCGGAGAGGTCGAGGGCGTCGCCACGGAACTGGATGCGCACCTCCTCGCTCTGAAGCGCGCGGTGAAAGGCGAACTGCTCGTCCTGCATGTTGTAGGTGCGCACGCGCATGCTCTGGGACTCCATCAGCGCCAGCAGTCCGGCTTCGCCGCCGGCCTTCCCCAGCACCATGGTGAAGTGGTCGAAGGCGCGCAGCTTGCGGATGCCGCTCTCCTGCTGTTTCGGCTTGAGCGTGGAAACGCCCACCAGGGAGTCGTACTCGCGCTCCACCACCGTGAGGTCGTCGGGGTCGTCGTCCCAGAAGTGCATCTTCTCGATGACCTGTCCGCGGACATCCTCGCTGGGCGCCTCCAGGCCGCTCCAGTTGGGGCCGCCGTGGCGCTTCACGATGAACGATCGGTGGCTCGTGTATTTCTCCTCGTCCAGTACGTAGTCCACGGCCTCGCGGTTGATGCAGAAGTAGCGCAGGCTGTCGTTGCGCCCGATGGAGCGATGGGAGATGCCCCCGGGGACCAGCATCACCTCGCCCGGCGTCATCTCGTAGACACCGAACTCCGTCTCCACGGTGGTGTTGCCGCAGAACTGGAAGTAGACCATGTCGCAGTCCACGTAGCGGTGGAACGAATCCTGGACGCCCACCACGCTCTCGGCGCCGATCCGGTGGTTCTCGTTCTCCAGGAACACCAGCGCCTGGTTCGGCACACTGAGCATGTCGAACGGCCGGAACTTGGGGGTGTAGCGCGTGCTCCGGGCCGTGCTCATGAGGCCCGCCTTCTTCCGCTCCGACCACGCGGCCAGGCCGGGCCTGGGGAAGTCCTTCCACGTGGTCATGAACTCGCCGATGTCCTTCTGCGAGTAGACCTTCTTCTCCGCGGCTTCGATCTGTTCCTTGGTGGCCATGGGCGCGTCCTCCGAGGCAGGGAGCGAGGCTACGGTTGCCGACGGTCTCCCCTGCCCTTGTTTGTTCGAGACACGCATGGACGATACATCACCCGGCACACGGTTGGCAATACGACCGGCGGCCCCGTTTCCCACCCCGCGCCGCCTGGAGTCCCGTTCCGCGGGAATGACGATTCGGGTCTTGGCAGAGCGCGCCTCCGGGTTTGACCGGCAGCGTGCAACGCAGTATGTGCAAGTGTATCTACAACCGGACCGCCCGTCTCCGGGTATCCTCCCGAAGGGCGGCCGTGACATTGACTCGTCAGGAGACCCGTATGCGCTTGAAGGACAAGATCGCCATCGTCACCGGCGCCAACGCCGAGTTCGGCAGCATCATCAGCAAGGCCTTCGCCGCCGAGGGCGCGGACGTGGTGTGCGCGGACTGGAAGCAGGAGGACGCGGACGCCGCGGCGGAGCGCGTGCGCGCGGCAGGCCGCAATGCTCTGGCCGTGGGCGTGGACTTGCGTGAGAAGGAAGAAGTCGAAGCCATGGTGCGGCGCACGGTGGAGACCTACGGCCGGCTCGACATCCTCGTCAACGCCACCGCGCGCCCGCATCACCAGGAGTTCCTGAATTTCAAGGAAGAGGACTTCGATGACACGCTGGCGCGCGGCGTCAAGCCCTACTTCCTCACGGGGCAGGCCGCGGCCAACGAGATGGTCAAGCGGCGCTACGGCAAGATCGTGAACCTCACGTCCATCGTGGCCAAGCTGGGGCCGGGGCAGGCCGTGGACTGGGCCGCCGACCGCGGCGCGGTGGATGGGCTCACGCGCTCCATGGCCCACGCCCTGGGCTTCTGGGGCATCAACGTCAACGGCGTCGCGCGCGGCAACACCCAGCGGCCACCGTACTCGGAAGGGGTGCTGGAGCGGCTCCGGCGCCTCCCCTGGGCCGCACCGAGTACCCGGAGGACATGGGTCCGCCCACGGTGTTCCTGGCCTCGGACGACGCCGCCTACATCACCGGCACGGAGCTCTACGTGGACGGCGGCTATACCGTCGCCGCCGTCACCGACGACCGCTTCCGACCGGAGTGGGCCAAGGCGGGCGCGCAGGGGTGGGACCCCGGCACCGCGTGAACGAAGCGCCGGGATCCGGCCACGGGACGACCATGCCGCCCGTCCGGCAAGAACGACGCGGCCGACGGCCAAGATGACTCACGGATTCACAGGCTTGTTTGGGACGCGGCACACCAGGAGCGTCCAGACCCGGTTGGCGCCGGGACATACAAGCACACGAGGAGCTACGGTATGAGACTTGAAGACAAGATCGCGGTGGTGACCGGGGTGGGCGCCCGTATCGGCGGCGTCGTGGCCCCGGCGTACGCCCGTGAAGGCGCGCACGTCGTGGCCGTGGACGAAGACCCGGACAAGGCCGAAGCGGTGGCGGCCCAGGTCAAGGAGCTGGGAAGGAACTCGCTGGCCCTGCAGGTGGACGTCACCGACAAGGCCGCGGTGGACGAGATGGTGCGACGGGTGGTCTCGGAGTTCGGCGGCATCGACATCCTCTTCAACGGCACCGGCACGGCCCACAACCAGGGATTCCTGACCTTCAAGGAAGAGGACTTCGACCACGCGCTGGCCGTGGGGCTCAAGGCCTTCTTCCTCACCTGCCAGGCCGTGGGCCGGCAGATGGCGGAACAGGGCCGCGGCGGCAAGATCGTCAACCTGTCCTCCATCGTCGGCCGGCTGGGGTCCGGCGAGGCGGCGGCCTGGTGCACCACGCGCTCGGGGGTGGACGCCATGAACCGCGCCATCGCCCAGGCGCTGGGCTACTACGGCGTCAACGTGAACTGCCTGGTGCACGGCGGCATGGAATCGATCCCCTACGCCCACGAGGTGGAACGGGCCGAGCGGCGCCGGCGCATCCCGTTCGGGCGCATGGGCAAGGCGGAGGACCTCATCGGCGGCGCCATCTTCCTCGCCAGCGACGAGTCCGACTTCGTCACCGGCGAGAGTCTGTACGTGGACGGCGGCTACACCACCGCCGCGGTCACCGAGGACGGCTACCGTCCGGAATGGGCGCGCGCGGACCATACGGCGGAGGGGCCGCGCAAGGACAAGTACGCCCGGCCGTAAGACGCGATAACGGACACAACGAAGGAGGATGGAACCATGAGCACGAACGGCGCTCCCGTCGTCCGACTCGATCACGGCGTAGTGCCCACCAACGACCTGGGACTTTCCATCGTGTTCCTCACCCAGGTCCTGGGAGCCGATTTCCGCCGGCTCGTGAACGCCAACCTGCGCGGGCTCAACCGCGAGGTCCCGGAAATGGCGTTCTTCAAGCTGGCTAATCACCATGGCTTCGGCTACGCGCTCCAGGGGCAGCCCATTCCCCAGCCCATCCGTCCCTTGGAAGGGCCCGTGTGGGGACTGGAACTGAACGAACGGAGCCTCGAGGAAGCGGCGGAGCTTCTGCGTGAACACGATGTCCCCCTCGAAGGCCCGGTGGAATACCCGGCGTCGAGTCCCATCGCGGGGTCCCTATGGGTCCGGGAGCCCGGCGAGTTCGTCTTCGAGCTGTCGGTGCGGCGGGAGGACCAGCGTTGCTCCGAGCCGGGGCAAGGCTACCTGGGGTTGTGCCGCCTCAGCCACGTGCGGCTGGAGGTGACCGATCTGGCACAGGCGGAGGATTGGTACCGGGACACGCTGGGACTGGTGGACACGGACCAGGTGCCGGGCGACGACCAGTTAACGCTGTCGATCGCCGATACCGGGCAACTCTTCATCCTGCGCCAAGTGCCGGAGATGACCCAGCGGAGCCACTACTCGCGCGGTCCCCATGTGGACGTGAAGGTGGCCATCGGCGACTACGACGCCTTCGTGTCCGGGCTGACCAACATCGAACGCTACTGGGGGCCGTTCGGCGACCGTATCCCGTGGCACGAGCCGGATATGCAGACCGTCTACTTCTACGACCCCTTCGGCAACCGACTGCAAGTGGGCGAGAACCGGGGACATCCGCATTAGGAGGCCGTTGAAAAACACGGCTGGCGCCCTTCGACTTCGCTTCGCTACGCTCAGGGCGAACGGTTGAGTTGAGGTAACTCAATGAAAATTCCATTCGTCCCGAGCGTTGTCGGAGGGCTCAGGACGAACGGTAAGGACTTTCCGGGCAGGCCCCTGACAACATGCGTCACACCTCTTATCCGAGACAAGGACACAAACATGATCGACTATGACATCGCGGACATGATGGACGGCGTCAAGAACATGATCGAGGCGTCGGACATCCGCCCCGGCGACCAGGTGCTGCTGCTGGCCGACCGCCGCAGCGACGCCCCCTCCATGGAAGCCATCTCCGCCGGGCTCAAGTTCATGGGGGCCGAGCCCATGTCGCTCATCACCGAGCCCATCTCGCGGTACGGCCGGGTGCCCCAGGCGGTGCTCGAGGCCATGCACGCCTGTGACGTGGCGATCTGGGTGTGGCCCGTGTTCATCACCTTCACGCCGGGCCACCGAGCCTTGGGGCGCAAGCGCGAGGAGAGCGGCACGCAGCTCCAGGAGCAACGCATGAAGCCGTATTTCATCTACTTCGAGGGCACGCCGGGCCTGCTTGCGCGGGACTACGCCCGATTCCCCAACCCGGTGCTGTGGAAGCTCGCCGAGAAGGTCCGGGAGGTGGTGGCCGCGGGCAAGGTGGTGCGCATCGAGGACGACTTCGGCAGCCATCTCACCGCCACCTACGACGGCACCCGGCTGTACGGCATGCAGTTCCGGGCCGGCGACCCTCCGGGCCGCTGCCACTTCCCGTGGGGCCGCTGCGGCGTGTTCAACGGCAGCGGCAAGGCCGACGGCGAGGTCTACCTGAGCTGCGTGCAGGGGGTGGCGGGAGAGCTGCCCGCGCCCATGAAGTGGGTGGTGAAGGACAGCGAGGTGGTGGAAGCCGAGGGCGGCGAGCTGGCGGAGGAATGCCGGCAGCTCTTCAAGAACGTGCCGGGCTCCAACCGGCTGGTGGAGATCATGTTCGGCTACCATCCCAAGGCATCCATCCAGCACGGCATCGCCGACCCCATGCACTGGGAGCTGATCAGCAAAATGCCGTGGGTGGGCCTGGGAACGGACCGCAAGAACCCGGACTTTCGCCACGTGGACGGCTCGGTGATGAACGCGCGGCTCTACATCGACGACCGGCCCATCGTGCACGAGCAGGGAATGCTCGACCGCTCGCTGCTGCACCACCCGGACGTGCTGGAGGCGGCCTCCGCCTACGGCGACCCCTACCAGGTGCTCGCCCCGGTCTCCCACAACGCCCACGGCTCCGGCACCCTGTGGTGACGGACGCGGGAGGAGAGGGAAGCCATGGCGCGTATCCGGACTTTCGATCACTGCGGCTTTGTCGTCGAGGACATTCCGCGGGCACACCGCTTCTACGAGGACCTGCTGGGCGCCAAGCCGCTGCGCATCCAGAACCTCAACACGCACCGGCTCTACAAGGGCTTCCCGGTGATGTCCTTCGTGGACATGGGCGGACACCGGTTCGAGATCTGCCTGGCGCAGGAACCACTGGCGCCGCAAGGGCGGGCCGCGATGCCGCGCATCGGCTTCCTGCTCACCGAAGCCGCCATGAACGATCTGCTGGAGCAGTTGCGCCGGAGCGACACGCCCTACGAAGGGCCTGTGACCTATCCGCCGGAGGTGCCTCTCGACCGCACCATCCGGGTACGTGACGCGGACGACAACATCCTGGAGTTCTCGGTGCGCAAGGGAGGGGCGGCGTCGTGATCCGCTACGAGGACATCAGTCATCTCGCCATGGAGGTCACCGACCTGGAAGCGGCGGAACGGTTCTACGCCGGCGCCCTGGGGATGGAATTGATCCGCCGCGATGAGGGCGAACTCGGCAACGGACGGCTGATTTTCAAGAACGGCTCGGGCCAGATCCTGTTCCTGGAGAAGGTCGACGAACTGTCCCAGCGCTCGCGTTTCTCCGGACCCGATTCCGGCAACGTGCCGGATCCCGGGGCCGGGCTGCGCTACAAGGGGGCGCACCTCGCCATGAGCGTCGGCTCGATCGAAGAGTATGATGAGGTCTACGACAAGCTGGAAGCCCACGGCGCCTACCTCGAAGGGGACCTGCGCGCGGCTCAGCGCGCGCCGGGTGAGAAGAGCGTCTATCTCTACGATCCCGCCGGGAACCGACTGCAGCTCATCATCCTGCCGGCGCCCGGCTGATCCGCTCGGCCGGAGCCCGCGACCGCGCGCAGTCCACTCGCATAATCTCCGGTAACATCATGCCGTACATCGTCGCCGTGGACATCGGAGGCACCTTCACCGACCTCGTCGGCTTCGATCACGAAACCGGCAAGGCAACATACACAAAGAGCCCGACGACGTACGGCAACTTCGTCGACGGCATTCTCGACTGCTTCGACAAGGCAGGTCTGGCGCCCGCCGAGGCCGACTTCCTCAATCACGGGACCACACTGGTCATCAACTCCCTGATCCAGCGGCGCGGGGCCAAGTGCGCTCTCGTCACCACGGCGGGTTTTCGCGACGTTCTCGAAATCGCTCGCGCCAACCGGCCCGACCCCTTCGACCTGCACTACCGGCGGGACGAGCCCCTGATCCCGCGCGAGTTGCGTTTCGAAGTGCCCGAGCGGATCGACGCGCACGGAAACGTCCGGGTGCCGCTCGATGCCGGCGCCCTCGAAGCCGTCGCGGAGGAGTTGAAGCGGCTCGAGATCGAGGCGGTCGCGGTCTTTTTCATGAGCTCGTATCTCAACCCGGAGCACGAAGAACAGGCGGCGGATATCCTCAAGCGATTGCTGCCCGGTGTCTACGTCACCCACAGCACCGAGTTGACGCGCGAATGGTACGAGTACGAACGTACCTCGACGGTGGCGGCCAACGCTTACGTGGGGCCGCAGGTGAACACTTACGTCCGCCGTCTGGAGGACGAGTTCCGCTCACGAGGCTACGGCGGCTCGCTCTTCATGATGGGCTCCAACGGCGGACTGCTGTCGGTGGACCGTACCTGCCGGCAACCCGTCGGGCTGGTGGAGTCCGGACCCATCGGGGGATGCATAGGCGCCGGCGCCTATGCCGAAGCGCTCGACATACAAAACGTCGTGGCCTTCGACATGGGCGGCACAACGGCGAAATGCGCGCTGGTGGAACACGGCCGCTACAGCGTCGAGTCGGTCTACTACGTGAATGGCTACGTGCGCGGCTTCCCCATCAAGTGGCCGGTCATCGACATCGTGGAGGTCGGATCGGGCGGCGGCTCCATCGCGTGGCTGGACGACCAGAGCCGGCTGCACGTCGGACCTCAAAGCGCCGGATCGACGCCCGGGCCGGTGTGCTACCAGCGCGGCGGCACCGAGCCCACGGTCACCGATGCGAATCTCGTGCTCGGCCGGCTCAACCCGGATCGGTTTCTCGGCGGTGAGATGGGCCTGGGAGTCGAAGCCGCGCGCCGCGCCATTGCCGCGAAGACGGCGGAACCCCTCGGCTACGAGGGTGAAGCCGGGTTGATCCGGACCGCCGGCGGCATCGTCGCCATTGCTACCGTGCTGATGGCGGGCGCGATCCGCCAGGTCTCGGTGGAACGCGGGCTCGACCCGCGCGATTTCGTCCTGTTCGCCTATGGCGGCGGCGGGCCGCTGCATGCCTCCGCGCTGGCGCGCGAACTGTCCATCCCGGCCATCGTCGTCCCGCCGGAGCCGGGCAACTTCTCCGCCATCGGGATGCTCCTGGCGGACGCCCGGGTCGATGCGTCGGAGACTTTCACCGGCATCCTCGACGACGCGCTGGCAGCGGCAATGGACGGCGGCTTCCGCGGCATGGAAGGCGATACCGCGGACACCCTGCGCCGGGACTTCGGCGCCGCCGACGTCTATTTCGAGCGCAAGGCGGAAATGCGCTACCACGGCCAGCGGCACAACATCCATGTGCCCGTCACGGGTCTGCGCACGGTAGCCGAGATCAGGGCAGCCTTCGAGCGCGACTACAAGCGCCGCTACGGCCACGCGGACTCGAAAGCGCCCACGGAGTTCCAGGCCCTTCACCTCTCGGCCTTCGCCCGACTGCGGCGCCCGGACATCGTGAACCTGCGGCGCAGGACGCCATCCGGCGAAACGCCGGAACACACGCGGCCGGTCCATTTCGGCACCGCCGACGGCACCGTCGAAACGGTGATCTACGACCGCGATGGACTGGAGCCGGGGTTCGCGGCCCAGGGACCCGCGGTCATCGAGGAGTACGGCTCGACAACCCTGATCCGGCCGGGCGACCGCTTCCAGGTCGGAGAAATGGGCGAGATCCGCATCGAGTGCGGTTGAACCCGCGTGACGTCATTGCCGTGAAACAGGTGTGTGAAGCTCGTCGGCCAGAGACCATACGAAACGTCATTGCCGTGAAACAGGCTGTGGTCAAAACTCCGCGCGGACGAACCGGGGCCTGGGTGCCATTCCCGTGTCCGAGCAGAGTCTTGACACGGTCTGGAAAGCGGGAATCCAGGGGCCGCGTGGAGCATGAGGGAATGATGCGAAGAAACACTGCTACCGAGACCGCGGCGGTCCCCACCCGGATCGACCCCATCACGCTCGAGGTGATCCGCTACGGCGTCGTTTCGATCACCAACCAGATCGACGCCAACATCACGCGCACGGCGTTCAGCTCGTATGTGTACGAGTACAAGGACTTCGCCGTGGGACTGGTGGACGTGAAGGGGCAACTCGTCGCGCAGTCCACCGGCGGCATGCCGCCCTTCGTCGCGGACGCCGTCGGTACGGCCGTGCGCGACGGCCTCCGGATCTACGGCCGGGAAAGGCTCTTCGACGGCGACGTGGTCGTGTGCAACCATCCGGCGGTGCAGGGACAGCACCTCAACAACACCGTCATGTACACGCCCATCTACGGCGGGCCGGCGCGCGCGACGTTGTTGGGATTCTTCGCCCTCAACGTCCACTGGATCGACATCGGCGGCGTGATGCACGGCTCCACCGACGTCTTCATGGAAGGTCTCCAGCTCCGCACCATCAAGCTCTGGTCGAAGGGCGAGCCCGTCGAGGAGATCTACCGCATCATCGAGAACAACACGCGCATGCCGGTGGACGTGATGGGCGACATCTCGGCCCAGCTCGCGGGTTGTCTGCTGGGCCGCGACCTCACCCTGGCGCTCGCCGACAAGTACGGCACCGACACCTATTTCGCCGCCGTCGAGACCATCATGGCTCAAGGAGAGGCATCGTCACGCGCCCGCGTCCGGGAAATCCCGGACGGGACCTACCAAAGCGAAGCGTTCCTGGACGACGACTCCCTGGGCGACGACCCCGTGCCCATCCGCGTCAAGGTCGTCGTCGAAGGCGAGGAGATGACCATCGACTTCTCCGAGATCGCCGATCAGGTGCCGGGGCCGGTGAACTCGGGCTACTTCGGCGGCGGCGTCACCGCCGCGCGGGTCGCGTTCAAATACCTGATCGCCCCGCGCGAACCCGCCAACGAAGGGGTTTTCCGTCCACTGAAGCTGATCCTCCCGGAGGGCAAGATCCTGAGCGCCCGGCCCGGCGCCCCCATGCTCAACTACTCCACGCCCTTCCCGACCGTCATCGATGCGGTGATCCGGTGCCTGGAGGACGCGCTTCCGCACCTCGCCACCGGTGCGCATTTCGGCACCCATTCGGGTTTCATGATGCATGGCCACTGGTCCGACGGAAGCCGGTTTCACGGCCATGACAGCGGCCACGGCGGCTGGGGCGCGGGCGACGGGCACGACGGTTCCGGTCCGTTCCGCACCATGGCGCACGGCGACACGCGGCTGATCCCAATGGAGCTGCAGGAATCGCTGTTGCCGTTCCACGTGTGTTCGCTCTCATTGCGCGGGGATTCCGGCGGACCCGGCAAGTTCCGCGGCGGTCTGGGCTTCCGCAAGGAGTACGAGATCACCCACCCCTGCACCCTCAACACCAACCTCGACCGCAGGAAGTGCCCGCCCTGGGGCGTGCGCGGCGGCAAGGCCGCGAAGCCGGGCTGCATCACCATCATCAAGGCATCGGGCGAAACCGAGACCATGGGCAAGGCGCGGAACTACAAGCTCGGGCCCGGCGACCGGGTGATCCTGGAAACCGGCGGCGGAGGCGGCTGGGGGCCGCCGGAGGAGCGGGCCGTCGAGATGATCCAGCGAGACCTCGACCGCGGTTACATCACGGCGGAGGGCGCCGTGCGTGACTACGGCGTCCGCGTCGACGCCGGCGGGGTGGAACGAAGGTAGCTGCCCCGAACCGTTGACGGCGACTCGTGTGTTGGATACCCCACGGGATACAGTCTCGGAGCGAATTCAATGAGCAAAGTTCTGCTCACTTTACCAAAGGTGGGTGATCTCGACATCGCCCCAGTGATGTTTCAAATACTCTGCCACAAGTCGACGATGACAATGGTGGGGCCGGTGTTCACTGCACAACAGGCAACCCCCGTTGAACACTTCGGGTGAGATCGTCTGCTCGATCCTCCGTTGGCGCATCAGGTCCACGAACAAAGTCTCGTAGGCCTCCCAACCGATCTGTTGCTTCCGATAATTCGACAGAAGGTCCTGCGTGGGTGCGAGCTCCGGGAGGTGTGTGTACTCCATGCCGCAGATTTCGAGCAGGAAGTACGAGAGATCATCCCTTTTGGTGAAGCCTGCGAGCTGGGAGACGTTGTTGAGGCGTACGTCTACGACACGCTTTACGTCCGATGCCTGCAGGAGTTCAAAGAAACGGCGAGCGGACTTCTTCGTAAACCCGATGGTGAGTATCTTCATGGCTTCCGGCCGGTCCAGCGGGGCGATGACGCATCAGTCCCCCTTCTGTTCCTGTATGCGATGCGTTCCGCTTGCCTTCCGATCGCCCGCTCGATCCGGTCTGTGGCGAACCACTCCCCTTGTTTGGCCTCGCCTTGCATGGCGACCAGACGTTCCATGGCCGGCGCATGGGTTTCAAGCGCCCGCCGTCCGCCGAAATATGCTCGACAGCGACACCTCGCGCCTGAAGCGCCGGCGCCACGAGCAGGGTCCTATGACATTCCAAGGGCTCTGAACTCTTCCTCCGGCTAACCGTCGTCTGCAATTATCGCGGCGACAAGCTTGTAACAGGCACCCTGATACGGCTCTCCGAGGCTGATTGTGAGGTAGCACTCCCCGATCCCATAGTCGCCATCGAGCTTCGCGAGGTACCTCCGCTCGAAACCTGGATCCGTAACCCACAACGCGTATTCCTCTTCCGCGTGTGAGAAGCGGGCTTGCACGCGCCGTTTGTTGTTGCCGAACGCCTCGCCCGGCTTGAACACCCCGAGTTGCAAGCTGTCCACGCGAATCAACCGCAGCGAGTCGGTGACCGAACCAGCCGCATCCAAGGCGATGCGGTCGTTGATTCCGCTATACGTACTGTTTCCGTCGAGCCAAAGAGGCGCAACGGGGTCGACAAGTGACGGAAGGTCGAACCAAGACAGCCGTCCTGCCTTCACCCAGTAGTGTTCGGGATCCAGCACCCAGTTCTCGGTCTGGTAGTCCTTCGGGCAGGGGCTCAGCACAGGTACGTCGATCACGTCCAGCACCCGTGGATCGCTGCCGTCCTCGTACTGGCGCTCGTACTCGGAGACCTCCTGGCCCACGCGAGCGCTGACGGGCCGCAGCCATTCACCCGGTCGGCCGTCGACCCACTGCCGCCCGGCGATGCAACGACCGTTCAGCGTCCGGGAGTTCGCTAGACAAACGATGCGCCTTACGTTCGCCATGGCCCTTCGCCCTCCCGTGAACGCCGTCTAATCCGCCGCCCGAATGACCAAGCGGAGTTCACTTTCGTCGATCAGAGTGTACACGGGAGAAGACCCCGAAAGGTCCCGGCTCTCTTGCACGATAATCGGCACACCGTCTCCTCGCCGGTCCATCAAGTTAACGCGCCCCACTCCGGTGGGTGCCGGGCAGCGGGCCAGTAGTGACACGATCAACTCGTTCCGGTTGGCCTGCCGCAAATGCAAGGTATCCGGCGTAAGGGTATTCGCCAGCGCTCCTGGTACGTAAAGCTCAAGGCGATCCCCGAACATGTGCAGCCGCACGCGCTGACCCGCCATCGAATAGTCCCGGTGAGCGACCGCATTCACGACGGCTTCGAACACCGCGCGTTCGCTGAACTGTGGGCGTTCAATCCGCCCGGTGCCCTTCGTGGCACGCACCAGCATGTTTCTGCGTACGAAGTGCAACGCCTCGGTGACCTGCGCGTCGATCGGACCGGCAATGTCCCGCGCGTCGGTCTGGTAATTCAGGTCGGTGCGCTCACCCGCATAGCTTACCGCCTGTACGTACGCATGTGGAAGCCACTTCTGCGGCTCGCGTGTGCACAGCAGGACACCCGCCAAGGTAAGCCGTGCGACGCCGTCATCGTCGTCCGCGATCAACCGAAGCTTACGCGCCGCATCCTTAGTGACGCCCTCGCCCGTCGACTCTTCGCGTAGAAATCTCATCGTCAACGAATAATCCAGATCCTCCGGGCCAGTACCCGGCACCGGCGATTCGTCGAATCGTATCATGCGGCTCTGGCTTCGCTCCTGAAACAACCGCGCCAGAGCGTCGGGAGACATTTCACGTTTCGAACTGCCAAGCCTCCGGAAATAGCCGCCCGGACTCTTGTGAACGAACAGGCTTCGGGAGACATCCACACGAATCACAGGTACCGGTCCGCCATCGACCGCGTTCAGCTCCAATCGATAGATATCCGCGTCGAGGGCCGGCTTGACCGAGTCGTTACAGATCTCGCGCACCCAGCTTTCGACGACATCCAGATGATCCAGCGGAATGCCAAGCACCTGCCTGGTGCTGTCGTCGACTCCGAGGACCAACATCCCGCCCTTGGCGTTGGCGAAGGCAGCCAACTCGTCCGCGAACTCGTCACGGCGCGGGCCGGTGACACGACCTCGCTCCACCACGACAGCTTTCAACTCAAGGGACGAGTCCTCGCCGAGCCGGATATGCCGCATTAGTTCCGCGTTGGTCATGTGGGATCTCCGTTGACCAGCCCGGCAGCGGCAGTACAGCACACAGCGATATCCGCGTGAAGACCCTGCAGCACCATGTCCGAATCCATGTTCCCAATCATCGCCTGACTCATTCATACCACCGACAGGGCGATGATCGCCAGAATCGCGCCCAGATACACGACAAGCTGCTCATTGAACGTCGGCCGGCCGGCCGCTTGAACGTTATCGAAACAATGTCGCTGACCGGAGAGGCAAGCGAACGGATGACGGGTTACGCGTCCCCCCAAACCTCGGCGGCGACTTCCACCATGCGTGCAAGCTTGGCTTCTTCGTCGGCTTCGGCGAGCGGATTGCCCTTGACCGAGCTGGCGAAGCCGCACTGGGGCGCCAGGGCGAGGCGTTCGAGGGGGGCGTAGCGGGCGGCGTCGTCGATGCGGCGCTTGAGGTGGTCGGCGGATTCGAGGGTCGGACCCTTGGTGGAGACGATGCCGAGGGCGGCGACCTTGCCGGCGGGAAGGAAGCGCAGGGGCTCGAAGGTGCCGGCCCGGGGGGTGTCGTATTCGAGGAAGTAGCCCTGGACGTCGATCTCGTTGAAGAGCACTTCTGCCACGGGGTCGTAGCCGCCGGCGGCGGCCCACAGTCCCTCGCGGTTGCCGCGGCACTGGTGCATGGTGACGGTGACGTCCTCGGGCAGGCCTTCGAGGGCCTGGTTGATGCGGCGTGCATACTCCGCCAGCACCGCCTGGGCACCCGAGCCCCAGGAGCGGAACACGTCCTCGTAGGTGGGATCGCACAGGAACGGGATGGCCACGTCGTCGAGCTGGATGTAGCGTGCGCCGGCGTTCACGAGGGCCGCCAGCTCCTGGCGGTAGGCGGCCACCAGGTCCTCCCAGAAAGCGTCCACGTCAGTGTACACGGAACCCAGGACCCCGGGGTCGCCCCCGGCGAAGCAATAGACCACGGGTGGCGCGGGGATGGTGACCTTGGGCCTGGCATCGGTGTTGGCCTCGAGGAACTCGAAGGCCCGGACGACCGCGCTGGGACGCCAGCGTATCTTCCCTTCCACCCGCACCACGGTGAAGTCCTGCTGCTTGGCTTCCTCGTTGCGCCAACCGAAGGGAGAGGAGGCGCCCTGGCGGGTGGCGGAGAACCCATCCCACGTCATCATCAACTCGCTGAACCAGCTCCGGCGGCGGAACTCCCCGTCCGTGGCCGACCGCAGCCCCACGCGCTTCTGCAGCGCGATGACGTCCCGGACGAAACCGTCCTCGATGCGCGCCAGCTCTTCGTTGCCGTGCGGACCCAGATTGCTCTCGGCCGTGTCCGGCCCCAGGAGGCGCACCCTGGCCTCCTTGAGTCCGGCCGGACGCAGAAGGCTGCCGACGTGGTCGGCGCGGAAAGGAGGCGTGGTTCTGGCGGTCATGGCGTCCCCGGCCTCGACCTCGTCCCCGGCTCCGATCCGCTACCGGACGTCCAGGCCGTGGCGTCGGCTGAGCTTGTAGAAGAGGCTGGCAAGAACCACGGTGCCCACGCTGATGCCCAGGGCGAAGGCCGACAGGCTCCCGACATGGCCGTTGTCCCAAAGCTCCCAGATGACCACGGAGATCACCTCGGAACCGGGGCTGTAGAGCAACAGCGCGACGGACAGCTCCCGGATGGTGATGAGGAAGATATAGATCCACCCGGCGAACAGCGCCGGCATCATCAAAGGGATCATGATCTTCCGGGCCACGTTGCCCCAGCTCGCGCCGCTGGCGGTGGCGCTCTCCTCCAGCTCCTTGTGGATGCCGATGAGGCCGGCGTGGCTGAAGCGCATGGCGTAGGGCAGGTAGCGTGCCGAGAAGGCAATGACCATGATCCAGATGGTGCCGTACACGGGAATCGGAACCGTAAGGTAGGTCTGCAGGACCGCTACTCCCATGACGATACCTGGGAAAACCAGCGGCACCATGGTCAACCGGTCCAGGTGCCAGCGCAGCTTGATGTTGGTGCGCGTCACCAGCCAGGCGGTGACGAAGGCCACGCCCACGCAGGCGGTGGCGGACACCATGCTGATAGTAACGTTGTTGGTGATGGAGCGCAGTATCTTGTCGTCGCTGAAGGCTTCCACGTAGTTGTTCAGGGTGAACATGGAGAGCGCGTCCCAGGAGGGCACCACGAGGTAGGGCATGAAGCTCGACCAGACCAGCGCGGTGAGCGGCAGAAGCTGGAGCATCGGCAGGCCCAGAAGCGCCAGCCCACCCAGCCAGCGCCACCGTCCCAGGTCCTTGCGCCGCGGCTGAAACCCCTTGCCGGTGATGGTGGTGAACCGGTGCGCCTGCGAGGTGACGCGATAGTAGGGAATCAAACACAGCCCGACCAGAGCGATGAGAAGCACGGAGTAGGCGCTAGCGAAGCCATACTCGGGCACGAACCCCTCGATCAACTGAAGGTAGATCTGGGTGGTCATGACCTCGATGCCCGCGGGAAGACCAACCAGCGCGGGAATCTCGAACGCCTCCAGGCTCCGGATGAAGGTCAGTATCAACACCGAGAGGAGGCTCGGCATGGCCATGGGCAGAGTCACCTTCCAGAACACCTGCCAGTCGTTGCTGCCGGCCACCACCGCGGCTTCCTCCAGGGACGGGTCCATGGACCGGAACGGTGTAGCCATGAGCAGGAACACGATGGGGGTCCACAGGAACCCTTCCACCAGTATCATGCCGCTCATGGAGAAAATGTCGAAGATGGGCATGATGCCCGTGACGGAGTTCACGGCCATGTTGATGAAACCCGCCTCCGGCCCCAGCAGCAGAATCCAACCGATGACCTTGACCAGGCCCGGAACGGCGAACGACACGAAGGCCGCCAGGTAGGCAACCGCGCGGAACGGCGCGTTGCTGCGCTCCGCCAGCCAGGCCATGGCGGTGCCGAACACCAGCGCCCAGGCGGCGCTGCCCACGGAAAACACGAGGGAGTTCCAGACCAGGGTCTCGAAGTCCGACAGGCCCTCGAAGATCTCGACGAAATTCTGAAGCGTCAGGCCGACAATGTCCGAGTCTTCGGAAGGAACGAAACTCGAATAGATGATGAAGACCAGCGGCGGGATGACGAGGTACAGGAGAACGAGCGCGCAGGGTATGAACAACCACAGCGGGAAGTCACGTCCCTGTCTGCTGGGACGGAAGACGTCAAGGAATGCCGAGGCCGCCCCTCTGGGCAAACCGGACTCTTTAGGCGCTGCTTCGTCTCTGCTCAATTGTAGCAATTCCTGACGGGGCTGGTCTCCCGGCGCACCGGTCGTCGGAAACCACCGGACCCCGAGGGAGGGCTCGCGTCCTTCCCTCGGGGTCCGCGGCCGCCCGGATGGGCCACAACGGAGGAACGCACATGAAGTCCGTTACTTGCGTCCGATTGAACGAAGCAGCTTGTTCAACTTCTTGGATTCCCTGTTGTACTCCTTCGAACTCAGCCCCCGCTCAGGATACACGCGTTTGAACGGATAATCCAACCACGCCATGCCGTAGTGGAACTTCTGCAGGAGCTTCTGCCCTTCGGTCAGCACGAAATTGGTGAGGAGCAACCCGGCATGGGGATGCGGCGCGTTGGTGAACACCGCGGAACCTCCGGCGTTGGTCGGCACTTCATCCAGAGGATTCCATCCCAGCGGCGCTCCCTCGTTGATCTTCACCAGCGCGTGATTGCGGAACACCGAGGGGGACACCACGAACTCGCCGGAGATGATCAGGTCCCGAGTGGCCGTGCCCGAAATCTTGACGAGCTTGATTTGCTGCTTCTTGAGCTTCTCGACGTATTCCATGCCCTTGACCGCGATCATACGTCCCAGCATCCGGTCGCCGGTGCTCAGAACGCTCATGACGATCTTGCCCTTGAGAGACGGGTCCAAGAGGTCCTCGAAGCTCTTGGGCGCCTTGTCCTTGGGCATCTTGTCGGTGTTGTACCCCAAGCCGATAAAGGACTCGCGGTCGGTGACCCACCATACACCACCGCTCTTGGCCTTGGTCTGGTGCTCGTCCGGCCATCTCTTGTGCTCCGGGCTGGTGTAAGGGTGAATGATATTCCGCTCACGGAACAACTGCAGGACGCCCGGGGTGCTCTCGACGCCGTCCACGAGGTGCTTGCCGGCCCTGGCCTCGGCGAGGACCTTGGCCGAAATATCCTTGCTCCCCGCCCGATAGACCTCGATCTTCACGTCGGGATACTTCTTGGCGAAATTCGACTGGATGGTCTTGTAGGACTTGCCGCTGAGCGACGTGTACCAGACCACCTTGCCTTCCTTCTTGGCGCCCTCGTGCAGCATCTTCTCGTAGTCCGCCGCCGGTCCGCTGTAATTGGCCAGTTTCTTGAGAGTGTCGCTCTGGCCCCACGCCGCGGACACGGTCAGGAAAAGAAGCGTAATGGCTATGTGTAGTGCCTTCATAGGGATGTCCTCCTCTCGGGGTTTGACTCCTCCGGAAGCGTGACGCACGTGCATAAGCGGACACCCGCCTTTGCATGCGTTCAACGCCCTTCTAGGGCATGGCCACCGGCTTGTCAAACGGAGTGGACTACGCGAAGATGGCCGCGTTCGCCAGTCGCCACCTTGCCGCAAAGGGCCGAAAAGATGCACGGAGCACTTCTTGTCAAGATCACCCTGACCCTGTTCCTCCTTTTCTGCCACGGCGCCCTCTTCGCCGCCTGCAAGGAGGAAGGCTTCGCGGGCCGTTTCTTCCGGCCCGCGCATGCCGCCGCGCCCGACGCCACCCTGCACTACTTCGGCCACAGCTTCTTCCAGCTCGTCACGAGCCGCGGCACGCGCATCGTCATGGACCCGCTGGCGCCGGGCTGGTACCCCACGCCGGACGTAACCGCGGACGCCGTCACCATCGGCCGGGAGCACCAGAACCACAACTGGATCCC
This sequence comes from uncultured Syntrophobacterales bacterium, assembly GCA_964519455.1. Classification (GTDB taxonomy): domain Bacteria; phylum Desulfobacterota; class Binatia; order UBA9968; family JAJDTQ01; genus JAJDTQ01. The sequence continues at coordinate 14,159 of CAZFIU010000029.1, read as the reverse complement.
CATCGTGCGCGGCCGGCCGCTGATTCTCCGGGGCCTCCGGGAGACCGCGTACGCATACGAATGGAACCAGGTGCGCACCACGGTAAAGGACGCATTGATCTACAGCGTGCCCATCTACGTCAGCCGTCCCGACGGCGACCTCTTCAAGGGAGCGGCGTTCGTCTACGACCTCGGGCGGCTGTGCGTCGCGCACCTGGGTGACTTGGCCCACCGGCTCACGGCCAGGCAACTGAAGCAGTTCGGCAAGGTGGACGTGGCGCTGGTGCCCATCGGCGGACGCACCACCATGGGGCCCTGGACCGCCCGCGGCGTGGTCGAACAACTCAAGCCGAAGATCGCGATCCCCATGCACTACCGCGACGACCTCGAGCGCGTGCGCATCTTCACCGAGGGCTTCCCCACGCGCACCGTGCCGGAGGGCACCCTGGTTGTCAGCAAGGCGGCCCTGCCGCGCAAGACGGAGATCGTGGTGCTGGGTTATCGCGGGGGTCCGTTCTGATCCCCGTCGCGGGGTCGTCTTTTGGGTTGACTGACAAATCGTTCCATCCTATTTTACGCGGATTCGTCGGGCGGCGCCCTGGTGGCGAACGGTCGCCGGCGCGCCGCGGAACAACCAACTCAGGAGGTTTTCATGAAAAAATCGAGACTCAAGGGCTTGCTGGTGGCGGTCGCGGTGGCGGCCATGGCGTGGACGGCGGGGCCGCAGCGGGCGACCGCGGCCGAGATGCCGTCGAGCCTGGAGATCGGCGGCGCCAGCATTGGCGGAGCCTTCTACGTGGTGGCGGGCGGCGTGGCCAAGCTGCTGGAAGAGAAGATGAAGATCCCGGTGACCGCGGCGGTGACCGAGGGCTCGCGCGAGAACGTGCGCCTTATCGACCGCAAGCAGATCTTCATGGGCGTCATCGCGTCGAACAACTCGTACCCCGCGTACCACGGAGTCCTGACGTTCAAGAAGAAGCACCCCCTGGCCCTGGTCATGGGCCTTTACCCCAACGCCTTCACGCTTCACACACTGCCCGGCAGTCCCGTCAACTCGTTCGCCGACCTCAAGGGGAAACGCGTGGGCGTGGGCACCGGCCGGACTTGGGATGCCTTCATGGTGCCCCTGATGAAGGCCCACGGATTGACCTACAAGAAGGACTTCAAGCCCGTGTACGCGGGTATGAGCGACCTGTACACGCAGCTCGGCGACGGCAACATCGTCGCCATGCCGACCATGGTCTCCGGGCTGAGCCCGATCCCCGCGGCTTTGCGCCTGCACGCCGAGAAGGGCGCGCGGTACCTGCCGCCGGAGCCCCAGGCGGTGGACAAGATGGTCAAGCAGTTCCCGTACATGACGCGGCAGACCATTCCGGCGAGCACGCCCACCTTCGAGAAGGCTGTCGAGACCTTCGACATCGGCGGTCCTCTCCTCACCGTCCGCGCGGACGCCGACGAGGAACTGGTCTACCGAGTCATCAAGATGATTCACGAGAATCTGGACAAGCTGGCGGAGGACGTGCGCTACTTCAAGTACGCACAGATCAACCCGGCGGTACTGACCACCCAGATCGGGGTCCCTTATCATCCGGGAGCCGTGCGCTACTGGAAGGAAGCCGGACTCTGGAAGAAGTAGGCCTCATCGTCACGTGACCACGGCAATGGGACCGACGGCGCCCGTCCGCGGCGCCGCCGGTCCGATGCCGCCGGTCCAGTACCGACCAAGGACATCGACGTGCTCTTTCATACGGGCGCCGTGGGGGATTGGAAGGAGGCGGGGCTGTGGAAGCAATAGGCCGGATCATCACCCGGCTGCTGGCGATCGGACTGTCGGCTTACGCGGTCTGGAACGCCTTCAGTCCGTTGCCGCCCCTTCAGGAACGCAGCCTTTTCCTGCTGGTTCTGTTCGCCTTGTTGTTCATCACCCAGGCGACGGAGCGCGAGCGCCCGGCCCAGGTGGCGCTGGATCTCTTCTGGCTGGCGCTCAGTCTGGCGACCTTCGGCTACGTCTTCATCGAGCACGAGGAGATCGCCTTCAAGTCGGGGCTCGTCACCCAGACCGACCTGGTGCTGGGGGTGATCTGCGTCATCGTGGTGCTCGAGGCCACCCGGCGGATCGTCGGCATGGCGCTGGTGATCACCGCGTTGGTGTTCCTGGTCTACGTCTTCTACGGCCAGCACCTGCCGCGGTGGGTGGGGGGCCACGGCGGCTTCGACCTGGACCGCATCGTCACCACCGTCTACCTGTCCGGCAACGGCGTCTTCGGCGTCGCCACCTACATCACCTTCAAGTTCGTGTTCCTGTTCGTGATGTTCGGCAAGCTGCTGGAAGCCACCGGCGCGCTGGCGTTCATCATGGAGTTCACCCGTTCCCTGGTGGGGAGATACCGTGGCGGCCCCGCAATGATGGCCGTGGTCTCCAGCGGCATGATGGGATCGGTGAGTGGCAGCGCCGTGGCCAACGTCATGGTCACGGGCTCCATTACCATCCCGCTCATGAAACGCGTGGGCTTCCAGCCCCACGTGGCCGGGGCGGTGGAGGCGGCCGCGTCCACCGGCGGGCAGTTCATGCCGCCGGTGATGGGTGCCGCGGCGTTCCTCATGATGCAGTTCCTGGCGGTGGACTACCTCCAGATCGTCAAGGCCGCGCTCATTCCGGCCGTGTTGTACTTCATCGGTGTGCTGGCGGGCGTCTACTTCTACGCGTTGCGCTCCGGGCTTACGGGTTTGCCGAAGAGTGAACTGACGAGCATCCGGGAAGTCGTGCGCGAGCCCCAGGGGCTGACGTTCATCGCCGGCATCGGCCTGCTCATCGTGCTGCTGCTGCTGCGCATGTCGCCGGTCCAGGCGGTGCTGAGGGCCATGGCCGTCATCGCGGTGCTGGGAGTGGGCATCGCCGCCATCTCCATGTTTTTCCGGGACCGGGGCGCGTTCGTGAAGACGGCCCCCGCCGGAGCCTGGAGCGCCATCAAGAAAGGCATCGACGTATTCGAGGGCACCGGCAGGGACTTCGTGACCCTGGGCACCGCCGTGGCCTGCGTCGGCATCATCATGGGCACCATTCTGATGACCGGCCTGGCCACGCGTTTCTCGGGTCTCGTCATCGGCATGGCCGGCGGCGACCTGACCATTATCCTGCTGCTCACCATGTTCGCGTCCATGATCCTGGGCATGGGACTGCCCACCAGCATCGCGTATATCATCCTGGCCCTGATGGTGGCGCCCGTGCTCATCAAGGTGGGCGTCTGGCCCATGGCCGCGCACCTCTTCATTTTCTTTTCCGGCATGCTGTCCATGGTGACGCCGCCAGTGGCCCTGGCCGCCTATGCCGGGGCTACCGTCGCGGGCAGCGACTTCTGGCGCACAAGTCTGTTCGCGGGCCTGATTTCGCTGCCGGTGTACATCCTGCCCTATGCCTTCGTCTTCGGCACGCCGTTGCTGATGCGGGGCCACCCCGTGGATATCGTTCTGACCACGGCGACGGCGGCCGCTGGGGTCATCCTCAACGCCTATGCCTTGGTGGGCGACTTCAAGGACCGGAGAGAAGCCGTGGAGCGGATCGTCGTGTTCGCGGCCGCCATCATGCTCATCGCCCCGGGCGCGATGACCGACATCGTCGGCGTGATCCTGGCCGGGGCCGGGTTGGCGCGGCCGCTGCTGCGGCGCATGTCCACGGCCAACGCCGCGGGGTAATTCGAGAGCACGACCGGGCAGGCGTGACGACGGCCAGTGTGGTGTCTGGTTAATTCGCAGCATAATATGCGGAGGATTTTTCGTCGTCGGCAAGGCGCGATGACGAGCAGTGGCGGGTTCGGGTGGAGGGGAACCCGCACGTGATTCCGGGGCAGAAGCCGGGCACGCACCTGCGGAACCTGAACGATCCCTGGGACCGGATACGCAGGAGCGCGAAGCTCGACGACGTGCGGCTTCACGACTGCCGCCACTCGTTCGCGTCGCTGGCGCTGGGCGAGGGGCTGACCATGATCGGGAAGCTCCTCGGTCACACGAAGGTGGAGACCACCGCGCGGTACGCGCACCTGGCGCGGGAGTCGGTGCGCGAGTCCGCCGTCCGCATATCCGACAGCATCGCCGCCGACATCCTCAAGGGATACCGAGTGGACGGCGGGGACGAAGCCCCGGCCGGGACGGCGACCTGATCCCTGGACCGTCCGGGCCGGCCCGGTCCGTGGTCCGCGGGTACTCTGCCGGTGAGGGTGTTTCCGGTACGGAGACGCGAGCCTGAAGGGGGCGGAAATCATCCCCTGCCGGAGGCCGTCGGATGCGCCAACTCGACCTGTTCCAGGACAGTCCCCGCACGGTCGCGCTGAACGTGTTGCGCGAAGCTGTCTTGGCGCGCAATGCCCCCGGAGCCGGCATCGCCCTCGAACGGCTCCTGAACCTCGCCCCCGACCATGAGAGGGCAAGCGACGCCGGGACGCTCATTGCGGTCCTGGAGGCGCCCGCGCCCGAGGGCCCCGACGAGGGAATCGAATGGCTTCACGCCCTTGAGCGGGAATGGCGCCCCGCCGCGATGCGCTTGCTCGGGAGCGGCGACGGCCGGGATTTCCTGGCGCCGGTGTGGCGCTGCATCGGCGGGGCGCTCGGCCCGCGGCCCTTCGATCCCGTCCATCCCGAACTCCACGCGAGTTGGGCCTACCGGCAAGGGCAGGACTGGGAGAACCTGAAACGCTCGGTGCTGGACGTGCCGGAGCACGAAACGACGCCCGCGCTGCTCGCGCGGCTGGCGGAAGCGGAATACCGGTTGGGCGACCGCACGCGGGCCATTTCCATCTCTTTCGGAACCACAAACCACACCGGCCTTCCAGCGCGATTGGGGTAACCGGGCCGCTCGTCGTTTCCGTTCCAGCGAATACCGATGCGAACCTCACGGTTCTCCCCATAAATCCCTTCGGAGATGGACCATCCATCGGGACCACCGGGATAGAGTATTTCGGTGGGTTCCCAACGAGTACGGCCTTTCCCGTATGCACCAACTTCATCTGCGGGTATATATGTCACTCCGACCCTTCCCACTTCACCGATCGGTCATGGCCTCCTTGAGCGCCGTGGTCCTGCGGTTTGCGGTCGTCGCCATCCCGTTTGTTTCCTTCCGTTGATTGCAGCCATTGTGGAATACGGTATCTCGAGGTAGCCGACCGGCCGTTGAAAAGCGAGTCATTCCCAACGCGCCAGGTCCGGACAGCGGCGATGCGCCTATGCGCCCACCGTTGAAACCAGCCCGCGCCAAGGGGCGGGGCGAGAGGCTGCTCCGCCGGTTCCGTCCGGTTTCTTCGGAATCAGGTCTTCTCGTACATGCCCCGGCCGGTGCGCCTGATCCGGCCTTCCTTGCACCACCGCGAGGCCACCTGCCTGAGGTAGGCTCGATTCTTCTCGCTCGGCTCTGTGAGCAGGTGAAGGACAGGATCGCCGGCGTGGAGCCGGATTCCCTGCGTCCGTCCGGTGCCTTCGACCCCGTGGTCCGGGCGCAGGTGAAGCGCAACGCCGACGCGCTCATGGAGCAGTTCGCGGGCTATTTCCCGACGCCGCGGGCCGAGGCGGCACGCGAGGTGGCGTGATGTCCGCGAACGCGCTCGACGAGTCCGCGCTCCGGGTGAGCGACTGCGTGACCGAGCTGTTCCGGAAGCAGCGCTTCTTCGGGAGCCTGGTCCTGAGGCTCCCGCTCCGCGCCGATCCCACACTATTGACGAGCGAGAGACAGCCCTTGAGGATCGGGTAGACTCGTCGATTCAACACTATTTCAACACCGATGCCGGGATTCACAATCCGGCGCAACCGTGTCCCTCGATGGCGCGGAATCGCGAACCTTGATGTCTCTTTTGGGTAGGCGCGCGGGGCTAGAGAAGTTTGACGAGGGCGACGATCAGGCCGCCCTGGGCGATCAGCGCACCGAACAGCCATTTCACAAGCTCGGCCTTCACCGCCTCGATGGCTGCCTTGGTTTCGTGCCGCAGGGCTTCCATGCCTGCCTCGACCCTGGCGATGTCGGCCTTAACGGCGGCGATGTCGGCCTTAACGGCGGCGATATCGGCCTTGGTTGCCAAGTTGGCGTTGAGGAGAGCGACGTGCTCTTCGGCGAGGGTTTCCGCCTGCTTCTCGGTGAAGCCGCTCTCGGTCAGACGCTTGACGAAGCGATGAGTGTCGAAGGCGATGGCCTCGGCCATGGTCCGATCATAACAACCCCGCCGGCGCGGGACAAGGACCCCGGGTCCGTGCCCGCATCCGCCCATTCACACTCCAGGATCACAACCACCTCGTTCAGGCCGTCGCGCCCAGGATCTGCATGAGACACCTCCAGAGGATCCGCTTCTTCATACCTGAGCCAGCAAACGTCATACAGCCACTCCCCGTTGTCGGCGGCTTCGACGCCTGAGGCACAGACGTAGAGCGGCGGCTGTTGCGCCGCTCCGGCAACGCACAGTTGCGTCTTGATCTCTCTCGTCCACTCCCCGGCGTCCGCGGTTCCCTGGGGAATCTTCGCTGCCACACCTGCGCTCGCGCCGACACGGCTACCTGGTTGCGCGCGGGACCGAGTCCCGGCCGGGCGCCTGCCAAACGTCCCGACGGGAGGAACCCATGCGCATCTACGCAAGAGACCGCGTCTGCGGATTTCGCTACAGCCGAGCCGCCTGGGGTGCGTTCAGCAACTTCTCGCCCCTGCCGTGCCCATCGCCGCCGGCCCCTGGAGGCGTTGGATCACCGCGCTACGGTCACCGACGATCAGCAAACAGGTGCGAGTTGGCCGTCGCGACCGCCCGACACACCAGGTCGAGTCCCACCCGCTCACGGAAGAGCAACGCAGGGCGGTCGTCATCGATGAGCGACGGAACCTTGTGGTCGCCGCGGCCGGCAGCGGCAAGACCTCGGTCATCGTGGCCAAGACGGGCTGGCTTGTCCGCAATGCATACCGCTGCCGCGACTGTGATGGGACCATCGAGGCCTGTCCGGTGTGCGACGGCTGGCTGAACACCAAATGGGGTCCCCGCGGCCGCTTTCTCGGCTGCTCGAACTTCCCGGATTGCAAATACACGAGAAACCTGCGCGAGTCGACCGGGCGCGGGACGGAGCAGAAGCGCACGAACCTCGAACAGCGAAGACGGCGCTGACACGCAATGCCTTTCGTCCTGATTGGAGACGATCTCGATCCGTTCCCGACATTGTTGAGTGGGTCTCGGGTTCTCCACCGATCGCTACGTGGATAGAAAAGTTGAACGTTACAGCACGTCCCGAGTATATTCGGTCTACGCCGTCGCCTCCGTGGGTCACGCAGACAAGGCCCGACCTTGGCACGGTGGAGGTATTTCCATGGTTTCAGCCGTGAATACTCGATTGTCGGTGCTGGTGCCTGCAGTTCTTTTTGGTCGGTGGTGGACTCGTGGGTCGCATTGCTGCGCTTCTCACCCCGAAAGTCCTCCTCGGTATTGCGTCCGCCGCCGCCCCGCGGTCCCTCGCCCCCCTTGGGACGGAACCGACGCCCACGCCTCCAGCAGCGTGCCATCCACGCTGAAGTGCTCATCCGACAAAAGCCGCGCGTCACCCGCCTGCACCAGGATCTTCGCAAAGAACTCCCGTGCGATGTCCGAGCCGATCAACCGCTCCCGGTTCTTTGTGAACGTCGAGTGGTCCCACATCACCTCGTCCATCGACAGCCCCACAACCCACCGGAACAAAATCGAATTGAATGCAGAAAATACCCGCAGATCATGCTGCGAATTAACCAGACACCACACTAGAGACCCGGCTGCCGTGTCACGGCCGTGGCCGCCCGCCCGCACCAAGCGCATCAAGCTGGCCACGGGCATCCTCCTCCAGCCGCACATGGGTATCCCGTGCCGGCCGCGACCGCCGGGAACCCCATGCCGTCTAAATGGAAAGTCTCATGTCCTTTCCGGTGCTGCCGCATGATACGATGCGAGAGCATCGGACAGGACACCTGTTGAGTTGAGCGAGGATGACGGTTTGAGGATGACGGAGACGCTGCCGTATCGCCTGACGTTGGAAGATACGGAACGGGACGTGGTGCGGCGGGTCCGGGGCGGCGACGCGGACGCCTACCGGCTCCTGGTGGAGCGCCACCAGGCGCGCATACACCGGCTCGTCGGCCGGCTCCTGGGACCGGACCACGGCGACGTGGACGACGTCGTCCAGGAGGTGTTCGTCAAGGCGTTTTTCTCGCTGGGCAAGTTCCGGGAAGACGCGGCCTTCGGCACCTGGATCACGCGCATCGCCATCAACCGCGCTCGCGACGAGATCAAGCGGCAATCGGGAAAGGTGTCGCTGGACACGGAACCGTCCGAGGACGCGGTCGACAGTCTGCGCGACCGGCTCGCGACGGACGAGCAGCGCGACGGCGAGGTGGAGGAAGCCCGGGAGGCCGAGGTCAGCGGCGTGGTGGCCGGGACGGTGGCCCGCCTGCCCGACCGGCTCCGCGTCGTCGTGACGCTGAAGGACATGGAAGGAAATTCGTACCAGGAAGTCGCCCGTATCCTGAACTGTTCCCTGGGCACGGTCAAGTCGCGCCACGCCCGGGGACGCGCGCGCCTGCGGCAGATGCTCGCGCCCCATGTCGCGGAACTGTTCGGCGCGCGCGATGGCCGGGGTCCAGGGGGCCAGGGAGGTGATTCGTGACCTGTGATGATTTCACGCGGTGGCTGGAGTCCGCCGGCGCGAAGCCGACGGAGGATCTCCCCGAAGCACACGCGGCGCACATCGGTTCGTGCGCCGGCTGCCGCGCGGCCCTGGAGGAGGAACGGCTCTGGCGGCGTTTCTTCTCGGCCGCGCCGGCGCCGTCCCCCCAGCGGCCCGCATGGCCCGGGGTCGCCGCCCGTATCCGTGAGGAGGAGAGCCGGCGCGCGTCATGGAGCGACGCCCTCCTGCTGTTCAGCCGCCGGCTCGCCCCGGCCTTTGCGCTGGTGGTGGTGGTGCTCGGCGGCGTCGGCCTTTGGCGCGGCATGCTGACGCAGCCCCTGGAGGGGACGCCCGCCACCGTCACCATGCTGGAGGGAGTATCGGGTCAGGATGTCGTATCCGCCGACGAACCCGACGCGGTGCTGATCGCTTGGGTGGGAGACCGGAATCCATGAAGAGAAAAGCCTTGATCGCTGTGGTGGGCGTTTTCCTGCTCGGGCTCATGGGCGGCGCCGTCATCGGAAACGTCTTTCCCGTAAGGGAGCTGTGGGGCAACCCGTGGCGTCACCACGGAGAAGCCGGGAAACACTGGAGCGGCAAGAAGCGAGCGTCGAGCGGACGGTACCTGCGCATGCTGCAGCGGAAACTCGACCTGTCGGAGCGGCAGATGACGGAGATCGGGCCGCTGCTCGGCCAGGCCCGCCAGGACCTTTACCAAGCGCGTATCCGCTCCCACGAGGAAGCCAACCGCATCATCATGGAGTTTCACAAGAAGATTGTTCCGTCCCTGGACGAGGGCCAGGCACGCAGGCTGCAAGACCTGACCGACGACTTCCGCGAACGGCGCGCGAAGAAGCGCGAGCGGTGGATGTCGCGGCTCGATTCGCGACGCAGGGGCGAGTAGCGCCGTCTCCCGTCCCTTGGCAGGAGAGACGGATTCGGACCCCCCACGCTCGGAACCCCCACGCGTCTAATCCTTGACATCGCGATCCGGATCGAGCCAACCACCCAACAAGGAGAACATCCATGACGAATCGTAAACGCACCGCATTTCTGATGGTACCCGTGTTCCTGGTGGGCCTTTCCGGAGGCATCGCCTGGAGCCAGCAGGGCGAGGGGCGCCGGGGCGACGGCCCGCGCGTGGCCCGCGCCGACGGCGACGACGAGCGCGGCAGACGGCACTGGCACGGACGCGAAGGACGGCGCGGCCATGAGGGGCGGCGCGGACGCGGCGGCCCGGCGCGGATGATGGGACGCATGCAGGAGCGGCTGGAGCTCAGCGACGAGCAGGTCACGAAGATCAAGGACGTGCTCACCGAGGCGCGCAAGAAGAAGATCGCTCTCCGTGCCGACGCCCGCATCGCCGGCATCGAACTGCGCCAGATGGTCACGGGCGAGACCGTGGACAAGGCCGACGTGGGCGCCAAGGTGGACGCCATCGCCAAGATCCGTGGCGACCTGCTGCGAGCACGCGCCGACGCAGTCATGGCGGTGCGGGACATCCTGACGGCCGAGCAGATCGCGAAGGCGGACGGCATGCTGAAACGCATGTTGCACGGCCGCGGCGGCCACAAAGGCCGAGGCCGCCGGTAGGACGGCTATCGTCCCCGAATGAGGAGCGGGCAGCCCTTGCGGCTGCCCGCTCTTTGTTCCTGCCTCGTATCTTCCTCCGGCATTCCCGCCGTTCGCCAGGCGAAGACGTTACGAATACGTCATTCCCGCGAGGGGAATGCGGCGGGAGACACTCTCCCTCCGGCGCCCGGTTGTCAAAGAGCCGACAACTTGTCTACAGTGGATGACATCGCACCTGCGTCCGCCCACCGCCACACTCCATGAGCACACCCGCACTTGCCGCCGCTCAGGCACCGCCCGCGTTCGCCGCGCTCCGGAACCGTGACTTCGCACTCTTCTTCGTCGGCAACATGCTGTCGATGATGGCCGACAACATCGAGCACGTCATCAGCTATGGCATCGTCTACCAGGCGTTCCGCTCCGAGACCCTGCAAGGGTTCGCCGTCATCAGCCACTGGATGCCCGCCCTGTTCCTGTCGTGGTACTTCGGCGCGCTGGCCGACCGCCTCGATTGCCGGCGGATCATCGAGTGGGCGCAGATCCTGTTCATCTCCGTGAGCCTCGCCTGGGCATTCCTGTTCTACACCGGCCGCCTGGAGATGTGGCACTCGGTGGTCCTGCTGACCCTGCACGGGATGGCCGGTGCCTTGTGGAACCCGGCGCGCCAGCTCATGATCTACGACGTGGTAGGGCCGGAGACGCTTCAGAGCGGCATCCGGCTGCTGGCGACGGGACGCCAGTTGGGGATACTGTTCGGTCCCGCGGTGGGAGGCGGCATCCTGTGGCTGCTGAAACCCACGCTGGCACTGCTGGTCAACGCGCTCATCTACTTGCCGCTGATGATCTGGTGCCGGCTGGTGCCCTATACCGGCCACGGTTCCGGGCGCGAGACCACGAAAGGGACCTGGGCGGACGCGCTTTCGGCGCTGTGGGGCGCATCAAGCAACCGGGTTCTTCTGTCCATGATCCTGCTCGTGGGTTTCTACGCCTTCTTCGTGGGCAACGCGTTCCAGGCGCTGATGCCCGCGTTCGCCCTGTCGCTCGGCGCCAAGGACTTGAGTCTCGGCTACGCCGCGTTGTTCGCCGCCAATGGCGCCGGCGCCGTGACCGGCGGATTGTTGCTGGAGATACGCGGCCTGTTCAAGGCGCGCGCCGCCACGGCCATCGTCCTGGCCATGCTGTGGTGCTGTGCCATGACCGCCTTCGCCGTCTCCACGCAGTACACGCTGTCACTGTTGTTCCTGTTCCTCGCCGGCATCCTCAACCTCGCGTTCCTGTCGATGGCGCAGACACTGGTACAGATCGAGGCGCCGGCCGCCCTGCGGGGCCGCCTGATCGGGCTCTACAACATGGCCGCCCAGGGGCTGCGCACCTTCAGCGGCGTCACCGTAGGCTTTGCCGGCGCGTATGTGGGCATCAACTGGTCGCTGGGGCTCAGCACGCTGGCGGTGATGGGGATCGCCGCGGTCCTGTTCGTCGTCACGGCGAGAGCGGTGAAACCCACGGAACCCGCCGCCGGATGAGCGGCGGTTTGTGGAAATACACGAAAGGACCCACTCCATGTCCAAGCGAGTCAGCATCGAGCTTCCCGGCGTGCCGCACAACGCTCCGATCCCCATGGGAGCGAAGGTCGGCAACGTCGTCTATTCCTCCGGCATCTCCGGCCGCGACGGCGCCACCGGCGAACTGCCCGCCGACCCGGACCGGCAGGCCGAGGTGCTCTTCGACAACATCCGCAAGTTCATGGAGCTGGCGGGCGGCGGTCCCGACGACATCGTGCGCATGACGGTCTACCTGAAAGAGGAAGAGTACCGCGACTCCATCAACAAGGCGTGGCTCGAGATGTTCCCCGACGAGCACGACCGTCCCGCCCGGCACGCCATCAAGTCCCCGGTCCGCGGGGGCGTGCTGTTCCAGATCGAAGTCGTGGCGGTGCTGTAGCGGCCGCCGGGTTGGCACCCTTCGACAAGCCCAGGACGGCTACGCTGGGGACGAACGGGCAACACCTCCCGACGGAACTTCCCAACGGTGGTTGGACCAGGGTCCCGGCGTACGGGCGGTCAGGCCGGCGCCGCCGCGGGGCCGCGCTGTGCGAGGGCGTACCAGACGGTAGCCACGGTGGCGACCACCAGCAAGGGGATGCTGCTCAGGTTCACCCACTGCCAGCCCAGGAAGTGCACCAGGGCACCGGACGACAACGACACCAGGGCCACGAAGGTGTAGTTGATGAAGCTCATGGCTCCCTGTGTCTTGTTGCGCTCGGCCGGGGTGTAGGACGTGGTGAGGAGCGACGTGCCGCCCGTGAAGGCGAAGTTCCAACCGACCCCCAGGAACAGCATGGCGAACCAGAACTCGATCACCCCGGTGCCGCCGAGCCCGATCACGACGCAGATGACCTGCAGTGCGACCCCGATGAGAATGATGCGCACCTCGCCGAACCGCTTGATCAGGGAGCCGGTGACGAAGCCCGGCGCGAACATGCCGATGCTGTGCCACTGGATCACCAGCGCCGTGGCCGTGAACGGGTGACCGGCCTGGGTCATGGCGATGGGCGTGGCGGTCATCAGCAGGTTCATGGCCCCCTGCCCCATGGTGGCCGCCAAGGTCGACGCCACGAAGATGGGCTGTTTCATGATGGCGGCCAGCGGACGCTGCTGCGCGGAGCGCTCGCCCGGCGTGAGGTTGGGGATGTCCAGGAAGAGCAGCACCAGGACGGTCAGCAGCGTCAGCGCGATCAGGAAGAGGTACGAGCCGAAGAACTCGCCCGACGGGATCATGAACTGACCCGCCATGGCCAGCGACGTGCCCACCACCGCCGCGATCACGCCGCCGGTCAGCACCAGTGAAATGGCCTTGCTCCGGAACTCCGGTGGAGCGGTGTCGGCGGCGGCAAAGCGGTAGTACTGACCGAACGCCGCGAAGAGGCCGTAAGTGAAGGTCCCGAGGCACAGCAGCCAGAAGTCGGCGCGCACGATGCCAATGATGACGATGCCGCCCCCGAGGGCGCCGAAGCAGGCGCCGAGCATGAAACCGAGGCGCCGGCCCGTGGCGCGCATGAGCATGGAGGCCGGCATGGTGGCCAGGGCCGTGCCGACGATCACCAGCGCGGCCGGCAGCGTCGCCAGCCCCTTGTTCTCGACGATGCCGTAGGCAATGAGCGGGGCGGTGGCGATCAGGAGCGTCCGGGTGGCCCCGAACAGCATCTGGCACGTGGCCAGGATGAAGACGTTGAGGCGGTTGCGCCGCTGAGTGGCCATACGCGTCGTACCCTACAGCAATTCCCGCCGGCGCGCCATCCGCCCTGCCATGCACGGACGCCGGACGCTTGCCTTGACTCGACCGGGGGTCTTGGGTTACGGGGGGCCATGACGCGCCTGCGCTCGATCCCCGAGATCTACCGCGATCTGATGTATCCGGTGGTGGCGATCAGCGTCTTCCTGGGGACCTGGGAAGCCTATGTCCGCATCAGCGGCATCCCCAACTACATCCTGCCCGGACCCTCCGAGATCCTCTACAGCCTGTTCGGCTACGCGGCGGCCCTCTACGGGCACAGTCTGGTCACCGGCTATGAAGTGCTCCTGGGATACGCATGCAGCGTGGTCCTGGGAGGACTCTTCGCCGTCATGGTGGTGTGGTCGTCCACCCTGGACAAGTCGCTGATGCCGCTGTTCCTGTTCTCCCAGACCGTGTCCAAGATCGCGGTGGCGCCGCTGTTCGTGGTGTGGCTCGGCTTCGGCCTGGCGCCCAAGGTGCTGGTGGCCTTCCTGATCTCGTTCTTCCCCATCTTCATCTCCACCACGGCGGGGCTCTGACGATTCGGGGTGTTGGTGCCGTTTCGTGGCCGAGCGAGGTTTTTCACAGCCTGTTTCGCGGGAATCACCCATGTCGGCTTGCAGCCGACACAAAAGGGGACGAAAATGGGGCGCCGGCCCCCCAATGAGTCATTCCCGCGGAAGCGGGAA
>CAZFIU010000028.1:0-53165 GCA_964519455.1 uncultured Syntrophobacterales bacterium | reverse complement strand
TGCGGTCTACACCGCGGAGGACATCGGCTCCTACAAGCCGGCCGACGCGAACTTCCAGTACCTTCTCGCGCATATCGAGTCGGACCTCGGGTTGAGGAAGGCCGACCTTCTGCACACCGCCCAGAGCCTGCACCACGACCACACGCCCGCGAAACGTTTCGGGCTCGCCAACGCCTGGATCGACCGTCAGCGACTCTCGGAGGGTGGGAGTTGGGGGGCGACCGAAGCGGTGGAAGAGATACCGGAACTGGACTTCAAGTTCTTTTCCATGGGCGAGATGGCCCAAGCGGTGCAGGCCGAGGCGGCGTAATTCCGGCGACCGCCCTCGATCTCGAGGCCGACGTCGCCCTCGGTCCAACCATTCCGATCGCACGGCGGTTTTTGGCGAATGTGCCGCGTCAAGAAGACGCGGCGCAGGGGAAAGCGATGACGTCCGCGTGGCGGACGGTCACGCGCACCCGCGTGCCGGCGGCCAGAACGCACGTCGAGGGTTGGCTGCTGCGAACTTGCGCCCCCGACGGAAGGGTCACCTGGTACACGTTCTCGGCGCCGCGAAACCGCCGGTGCGCCACCACACCGGCACCGTCCTCCGCGGGCTCCAACCGCACTTCGTCCGGCCGCACCAGGACGTCGGCCCTGGTGCCGGCGGGCAATCCGGGATCATTGGGAAACGTACCCACCTCGGTCTCGATGCCGTCGCGCACCACCCCGGGGATGAAGCTCGACCGGCCCACGAACTCGGCGACGAAACGCGTCTCGGGCTGTCGGTACAGCACCTCGGGCTCGGAAATCTGTTCCAGCACACCCCGGTTCAGGATGCCGACGCGGTCCGCCAGCGTGAACGCCTCTTCCTGGTCGTGGGTCACGATGATGGCGCTGGTGTCCGACTCGCGCAGGATACGCAACAACTCCTCGCGCATCCCGGCCCGCATGTCGGAGTCGAGGTTGCTGAAGGGCTCGTCCAGCAACAGCACCAGGGGATTGGGGGCCAGCGCCCGTGCCAGCGCCACGCGCTGCTGCTGGCCGCCGGAGATCTCGTGGGGATAGCGGGCGGCCATCTCGTCCATGTCCACCACCGCGAGCACGTGCCGCGCGGTGTCCTCGCGCTCCTTGCGCGACGCGCTCCGCAGCCCGAACATGACGTTCTCCAGCAGCGTCAGGTGCGGGAACAGGGCGTAGTCCTGGAACACCATGCCGATGCGCCGCTTCTCGGGCTCGATCCACATGCCGTCGCCCGAGAGCGGCGCTCCGTTGAGCAGGATCCTGCCGCTGTCGGGCCGGTCGAAACCCGCGATCATGCGCAGGGTCGTGGTCTTGCCCGAGCCGCTGGGACCGAGCAGCGCGAGGATCTCCCGTTCCCGCAGGGTGAAGCTCACGTGGGACACCGCCACCGGGGCGATGCGCGCATGAGCCTTGGAGATGTCCTCGAGAGTGATCAGGGACACCGGCGTCCTCACGCTTCACGGACGGCGCCCGACGAGGCGCCCTCGCCGCACTCCAGCCACCAGAGCTCCAGGTCCCGCAGCGCCCGCTCCGCCATGAACTCCTTCTTGCGCCGGCCCTTGGCCTTGAAGGCAAGACTCGGAAAAAGCCCGAAGTTGACGTTCATGGGCTGAAAATCCTTGCGCCCGGGATCGGACACGTAGTTAAGCAACGCGCCCAGCGCGGTGGTGGCCGGCGGCGTCACCGGCTTGGCTCCGGTGAGCGACCGGGCGGCGTTGACGCCGGCGAGGAGACCGGACGCGGCCGATTCGACGTAGCCCTCGACTCCGGTAATCTGGCCGGCGAAGAAGAGCCGCGGGCCGCCGCGCCACTGGAGCGTCGGCAGCAGGTGCCGCGGCGCGTTGATGTAGGTGTTGCGGTGCAGGCTGCCGTAGCGCACGAACACCGCATCGGCGAGTCCCGGGATCAGCGAGAACACGCGCTTCTGCTCGGGCCAGGTCATCTTGGTCTGAAAGCCCACGAGGTTGTACAGGGTCCCCTCGCGGTTCTCCTGGCGCAACTGCACCACCGCGTAGGGCCGCTCGCCCGAAGCCGGGTCCACGAGACCGGTAGGGCGCATGGGCCCGAACGCCAGGGTCTCGCGGCCGCGCCGGGCCATCTCCTCGACGGGGAGACAGCCCTCGAAGAAGCGCTCGAAGCTGCGCACCGGCACCTTCTCCGCTTCCACCACCGCGTCCACCAGCCGGTAGTATTCGGCCCGCGTCAGCGGGAGGTTCAGGTAGTCGCCGGGATTCTCGTCGTAACGGGAGGCGCGAAAAGCCACCGACGCGTCCACGGACTCGGACGTGACCACCGGCGAGATGGCATCGTAGTAGTAGAGATGCTCGGCTCCCAACATCTCCCGCAACCGCTCCGAAAGAGGACCCGAGGTCAGCGGCCCGGTGGCGACGATGGTGAGACCCGGCGGAACGGAGTCGATTTCGCGGCGGATCAGGCGCAGGCCCGGCAGCGACGCCACGCGCTCGGAAACGGCCTCGGCAAACCGCACCCGGTCCACCGCCAGGGCGGAGCCCGCGGGAACCTGGTGCGCCTCCCCCAGCTCGATCGTCAACGAGCCCATGCGGCGCATCTCTTCCTTGAGCAACCCCGCGCCCGTGGTCAGCGACCGGGAACGGAACGAGTTGCTGCACACCAGCTCGGCCAGGTGGCCGGTGGTGTGCGCCTCGGTGCGTTGCACCGGCCTCATCTCGTACAGGTCCACCGGCACGCCCCGCCGGGCGAGCTGCCACGCGGCCTCGCACCCCGCGAGCCCGCCGCCCACGACGTTGACGCGCTCGATATGGTCGCTCCGGTCCATGTTCATGTGGCCATACGTGAAGGGGCGACAGACTGGACCTCTGCCGCCCCTTCGTGAACCTGTCCTTGCCGAGTTCTCCTCAGGACGCGACCATCCATACCACAAGGGCAGGTCGAACGTAAGCATTTCGGGAAAGGAACAAGTCACTCCATGGCCTCGGGACGGCCGGATACGGCAACCTTCCGGGCGTATCTTTGTCCCGGCAACTGCCTGAGCAGACCTTGCAGTTCCAGCTCCAGAACCACCTCACAGACCTGCTGGGCCGAGAAACCGGTCCGGTGGATGAGGTCGTCCATTTGCAATGGTCCCGCCTCGAAGTGCCGCAGGATCGCGCCGACCGTGCCCCCGAGGGGAACGCTGTCCGGGGCGGGCTCGTACGCGCCGCCCGCGGCCGCCGGCGGAGAGTCGGGAGCCGGCAGCGCAGCCAATTGCGGCGCGATCTCCTCGATCACGTCGCTCACGTCCTCCACCAGCTTGGCGCCCTGGCGGATCAGGCGGTGGGGGCCGCGGCTGCGGCTGGCGCGCGCCGGGCCGGGCACGGCGAACACCTCGCGGCCCTGCTCCAGCGCCCAGCGCGCCGTGATCAGGGAACCGCTGCGCTCGGTGGCCTCCACCACCATTACGCCCAGGGAGAGGCCGCTGATGAGGCGGTTGCGCGACGGGAAGTGGTGCGGCAGCGGGCGCGTCCCCAGGGGATGCTCCGAAAGCACCGCGCCGCTCCCCTCGATGCGGCGACTGAGATCGCGATGCTCCGGCGGATAAGGGACGTCCGCGCCCGAGCCCAGCACCGCCACGGTCCAGCCGCCTCCGTCCAGCGCGGCCTCGTGCGCGTGCCGGTCGATGCCCCGGGCCATGCCGCTCACCACCACGATGCCGGCCGCGGCCAGCCCCCGGCACAGCAACCGGGTCATCTCGCGGCCGTACTCGCTCGGCGCGCGCGTCCCCACGACGCCCACCGCGGCGTACCCGGCCGCCTCCGGCGCTCCCCGGACGTAAAGCACCGGGGGCGGATCGTGTATCGCACGCAGCCGTTCGGGATAGGCCGGGTCCGTGTACCGCACCAGCCGCACCCCGGCTTCGCGCAGCCGCCCCATCTCTTTCGCGAGGCGATCCCACGACGAGAACGCCAGCAGCCCCTCCACCGCCGGCCGGCTCAGCCCGGCAATCTCCCGCAGCCTGCGCCGGCCGCCGAAGAACGCGTCCGTGGGGTCGGCGAAGGCCTCCGCGATGCGCCGGAACCCCACGCACCCAAGGCCCGGAACTTCGCCGAACGCAAGCCAGGCGAGGTCCCTCCGGCTCTCATCCGGCGTCCGGCCCGAGGCGCCCGCCGCACCGCGCACTAGTCCTCGTCCCTGCCCGCGCGCGCCCGGAACGTCAGGCGCAGGGGTGCGTGCTCGAGGCCCAGCTCCGCGCGCAGCGACTTCACCAAGTAGCGCTGGTAGCCCGCGCCGAAGCCTTGGGGATCGTTGACGAACAGGGTGAACGTCGGCGGGCGCACGTCCGTCTGCGTGGCGTAGTAGACCTTCACGGGGCGCCCGCGGAGCTGCGGCGCGGCATGCCGCTCGGTGAGACGGCGCAGCACCCGGTTGAGCAGCTGGGTCTTGATCCACCGGCGCTGTGCCTCGCCCACCCGTATCACCGTGTCCATCAGCCTGTTCATGCCCGACCCTTCCATTGCCGACATAGATACGATCGGCACGTGGTCGGCGAACGGTAGCCGCCGGTGCAAGAAATTCCTGTACTCGCGCAGGCGCACCTGCTCCGCGTCCAGCAGGTCCCACTTGTTGATGCCCAGGACCATGCCCTTGCCCCGCTGCGAGGCGTAGGACATCACCTGAGCGTCCTGATCGGTGACTCCTTCGGCCCCGTCCAGGAGATGGATGACCACGTCCCCGGCGTCCACCGAGCGCAAGGCGCGGCTCACGCTGTAGCGTTCCACCGGATCGACCACCCGCGCCTTGCGCCGGATGCCCGCGGTATCGGTGAGGCGGCAAACGGTTCCCTTCCAGGTGAAGTCGGCCTGGAGCGCGTCCCGGGTGGTGCCGGGCCGGGAATCCACCAGGGAACGGTCGTAGCCCAGGAGCCGGTTCACCAGCGTGGACTTGCCCACGTTGGGGCGCCCCACCACCGCCAGCGCCAGGGGCTCCACCGCCTCGCGGGCGCCCTCCGCTTCCCGGGGCAAGGACTCCACCACCTCCTGCATCAGGTCCGCGACCCCGAGCCCGTGCTCCGCCGAAAGCGGATGGAGCCGCTCGACGCCCAACCGGTAGAACTCGTAGAGATCGCTTTCGCGCGGCCCGGTGTCCAGCTTGTTTACCGCGTAGAACACGGGCTTGGAGGCTCGCCGCAACAGCTCCACCGCAGCCGTGTCCGGCGGCATGGGCCCGGTGCGGCCGTCCAGCAGGAACACGATGACGTCGGCCTCGGCGACCGCGATCATGGTCTGCTGCAGGATGCGCCCCTTGAGCCCCTCGCGCTCGTCCGGCTCCATCCCCCCGGTGTCCACCAGCACGAAGCGGCGCCGGCGCCACGACACCTCATTGTAGTTGCGGTCGCGGGTGACCCCCGGCTGATCGTTCACGATGGCGCGCCGCGCCCGGCTCAGGCGGTTGAACAGCGTGGACTTGCCCACGTTGGGCCGCCCCACGATGGCCACCACCGGCAAATTTTCGGATGTCTCCATAGTCTGAATGAACTTGATCCAGCGCCTCAAGCCGCAAACGTCCTTCCGCCGTCTCTCCTGCGTCGTTCCGTCGTCTTTCCCCCGCCGTCATCCACGCCTTCCCTGGCTGTGTCGAAACCCATGAAGCAGAGACCCTCTGGTCGTCATTCCCGCGGAAGCGGGAATCCAGGCGGGGCGAGGCGGGGGGATACGCCCGTTTGCCCCTCCTCACCCCTGGATTCCCGCTTTCGCGGGAATGACGATTCGGGTGGCCGCGCCTTGCCGTGCCCGCACGGCATTGCGCGGGAATGACGGAAAGGGAAAGCGCGCATACGGAACGCGAGAGCCGCTTCCGGCGCACGCGTGCCGCGAGGCCTTCTTACAGCCCGAACGCCGCCAGGCTCCGGGGGTCCCGGCTCCATCCGGGCGTGGCCTTGACCGCGAGTTCCAGGTAGACGCGGCAGCCGAGCAGCCGCTCCAGGTCCTCCCGGGCGGCGCTGCCGATCTCCTTGAGCGCCGCGCCGCGCTTGCCGATGAGGATCGGCTTGTGGCTTTCCCGCTCGGTGTGGATGGTGGCGGCGATGACCACGAGGGCGCCGTCGTTCTTCTCCTCGAAGCGCTGCACCGAGACCGCCGTCCCGTACGGTATCTCCTGCCGGGTGCGCAGAAAGACCTTCTCGCGGACGATCTCCGCGGCGATGAAGCGTTCCGTCTGGTCGGTCAGCTCATCCCCCGGGAAATAACGCGGCCCGGCGGGCAGCCGATCGAGAATCCCCTCCACGATCAGCGGCACGTTCTCTCCGGTGCGCGCGCTGATGGGCACGATCTCCCGCTCGGGCAAAAGCTCCGCCAGCCGCGCCATGACCGGCAGAAGCCGCCCCTTGGCCACCGCGTCGATCTTGTTGAGCGCGATCAGGGTCGGGTGGCGGCTGCCGGCGACGATCCCGGCGATGTCCTCGTCATCGCCGCGGATGCCGCCGCGGGCGTCCACCACCCACACCACCGCCTCCACGTCGCCCAGGGAACGCCTGGCCACGTCCACCATGCGCCGGTTCAGGAGCGAACGGGCGCGATGGATGCCCGGCGTGTCCAACAGCAGGATCTGACCCCTTGGCACCGTCTTGATGCCCATGATCCGGTTGCGCGTGGTCTGCGGCCGGGGCGAGACGATGGCGATCTTCTCCCCCAGAAGCTGGTTCAGCAGCGTGGACTTGCCGACATTGGGCCGCCCCAGGATCGAGACGAATCCCGAGCGGAAATCCGCTGAGACCGGTGTGGTCACATGCTCCGTTCGGACGGACTCGGTTGAGGCCATCAAACCATTATGGCACCAGTGCCGGCGAGGTCAATCCGCCGGCCAGGAGCGGACAAGTTTGGTATGACGGGAAATGGTGGGGATACGGTTCAGTGTTCAAGGCCTACCGGCCACGGCTTCGGAGATGTTTCCGATCGCTTGTTGAGGCAGAGCAGCAAGCGCGTGCGGCCAGTGCCGGCGACCGGCGGCGAGCGGTGCACGATTCCGCTGCCCGGTTCGGCGCAGCTTCCCTTGAAAATCGCCACGTCGTTGTTACGGAACTGCTCTACCGGTCCCATGAATCGTTTCTGTTCGCGCAACGCCCGCTCGGCGTGGATCGGCTGGATCCACTCCGTCGCAGGACCACGATAGGTCGTCAGGAGGCGCGCCTCTACGCAGTCCCGGTGGAATTTCCAACAGGCATCGTGGGCGACGCGCTCCAGCCTTACATCAACGAGATCGGTCCCGACAACCCTGGAAAATCCCGAAACGAGATCATCGACATCTCCGATCAGCAGGTTTCGCATGTCGCCAGGGGGCATCCCATTGGCGTCGAGAAGAGGCCGCAAAGCCCGCTTGAGGGCTTGGGGCTGGATCAGGACGTGTATGTCTCGAAAATCGGCAACGTCGATGTGCTCAATCCAGTTCCTCACACACTGGGGAAGTGCTCGGCGCCAGATCACGAGCTCCATGCCGGGCCTGTTAATGGCGGCCAGGCCTTCCGCTGCGTCGCACGTCGCAATGACTCCGCCCCATGGGCGGCAATTCGGGCCTTCGTTCATCAGCTTCGCCAAATTGTCACCCCACCCCGCGCGTCGAGCGCGGCAAGCGCGCGGTCGTCCGGCCGCCAGTACAGTTTCGCCCCTATGCCCGCCAAAACCGCGGCACCGATCGGACGGCCTTTCCCATCCCTCTGAAGCGACCACACCACTACGGCGCCATCCCGTGCTGCCGAGGCCAAGCGCACGCGGACCAGCCCCGGCGAAGGACACCGCTCGGGCTGTCGACATTTTGAAGTGTTACCGCCATCTTAATCAGTATCGGCGGTCGCAATCGCCACGATGTTGGCCAACAGCCATGCGGACGCAGCAAGCAACTGCAACCAATCCCCACCGGATCTGATCCCGTAAGTCAGCATGCTGCCGATCCAGCAAACGCTGGCAGTCGTTTGTCCGAGCCATTCGATGCTTCGCACCCTGTCCAGCCGGCTCCGCCCCGCGCCGGACGCGACGGCCCGTTGGCGGTTTCCCGTCAACATACGCACTCCTCCCCACAGCGGGAGAGGTCATCGAGATACATGCCCCAATTGCGGTAGTACTCTTCCATCTCTTCCAACTCTTCCGCCGGCAGCCCCAACGAGGTCGCAATGGCTTTGGCGACAACGGCGAATCGTTGTCGGTATTTGAAAATGAAGCAGAAGACGTGATTGTCATGGCGAACCGTGGGGCCGCAGAGAAACACTCCCGGTACGAGGGTCGATTCATCGTGTTCGCTCAGAAGCGGAGAGCCATCGTCGCGTCGTTCAAACAAATCCGCGACCAACTTGTGACTCCCCTCGAATCCGGCTGCCAACAGCGGCGGCACGCGGGTTTGAAATCGATGCCCGTCCGGAGCCGTGACCTCGTACATGGCGTCCACGCGAGTGACCGATTCGACAGGTGTGTTGGGAAACAGTTCCACTTGCTCAACAAACCGCTCTTCACGCATCCGCTCAAGCGTAAACGGGGAAAGCGCGACACTGGGATCGGAACTCTCGTTCTGCCACGGGCAACGCTTGTCGAACAACCGCACTCGTTTGTCGCGACACGCCAAATGGTAGGCTACGTCGACACCACTTTCGTAGCCACCCACGACGATGAAGTCGTCCCCGTCAAGCTCTTCATAGCTGGCGATGGTCGCGGTGTGGCGACACAATTGGCTCCCAACCAACCCACCCAAGCGTGGGTATTGGAACTCGCCAACGGCCCAAATGACGTGCTTGGCCTGCAAGGTCTCTTCGGCCGTATCGATACGAAAACCGTCGCCAACTTTTGCTACCTGCCTCACGTCGGTATCCTGGCGTACAGGTAACTCAAAGAACTGTGCGACCGCACGCAAATACATCGCGTACTCTTTACCCGTCGGGTGCTCGACCCCCAAACTGAACGCGGGTGAAGTGCCAATCACGACCGAGTTCAAATCGAGCATGCCGATCGAATTGGTTGGGTAGGAGGGCGTGATGAAGCGAGTCTCGGCCGGCCATGAGGCGAACGATGCACCGACCGTGTGACGATCCAGAACTACGAAGTTCTCGATGCCGGCATACTTGAGAGCCACCGCGGCACCCACGCCCGCGGCACCAGCGCCGACGACGACGACATCATGGACGATTTCACTGCTCTCGGCGCGGATCATGCAGACTCCTCCTGTCGACACTCAAATCAGACATGCCTCGAATCCCTGCTGCATGCTCTCCCTATCGAGGTTGCGGCCGATGAAGACGAGTTGATTGCGCCGGGGCGAGTCTCCCCATGGGCGATCCGGCTGGCCGTCAAAGAGCATGTGACCCCCTGGAAGACGAAGCGACGCGACTCACCGGCGATGCTGATGAAGCCCTATGCCTCCTTGACATATCGAACCCGGAGCGCAAGAACCGGACGCTCCGGCGAGCCGCTCGCGGTCACTGAAGGACCGCCCTGGAAAGATGCGTGACGAGGTAGTCGATCAACTTGAAGTAGGTGTCGACGCCCGGGCGCCCGCCCACGTACAACGGCGCGGGCACGACCGCGGCGCCGACCTCGCGGGCGACACGCCGCGGCAACCGGCTCGGATAGGTGCCGTACACCACCAGCGGAACGCGCGCGGCCTTCATCCGCTCCACCAATTGGACGGTGTGCGCCGGCGTCGGCCCGATGCCGGGCGCCAACTCCAGGGTGCCGAACTGCCGCATCCCGTAACGTTTGGCGAAGTACGCCCAGTTGTCGTGGTAGCTGACGAACTGGACACCGTCGAGGCCGCGGGCCGCCTTTTGCCACTCGCCTATGCGCCGGTCCAGTTCCGTGGTGTAGGCCTGCAGGTTCTTCATGAAA
This sequence comes from uncultured Syntrophobacterales bacterium, assembly GCA_964519455.1. Lineage (GTDB taxonomy): Bacteria > Desulfobacterota > Binatia > UBA9968 > JAJDTQ01 > JAJDTQ01. The sequence continues at coordinate 43,341 of CAZFIU010000028.1, read as the reverse complement.
AAGGCGCGGTGCTCGCCGTGGGCCTTCGACAGGCCTTCGGCGATGTTCCGCGCGATGAGCTTCCCCAGGACCGGGTCCAGGTTGTAATGCGGATTGCCCGAGGGATGAACGTCGCCTCCCCTGCGCGAGAGGGTCTCGGGAGGACCCAGCGGAGCGACTCCGGAGGAAGTGTCGATGTGGCCGATGCCGCCGCGTGAGATACGCGGATTGGCGGCCACGTCGAGCAGGGCCGGCAGGAAGGCGTGCTCCAGCGACAGCCCCATCAGGACCACCGCATCCGCGCGGTTGAGCAGACTGACCATGCTCGGCTTCACCTGAACCGCGTGAATGTCCCGGACGCCCAACGTCAGGCTGTGCACCGACACCTTCTCCTTGCCGATCTGCCGCGTGATGTCGGCCAAGTCCGGAATGGTCGTCACCACGCGGATCTTCTGTGCCGCCGCCGGACCCGCCAACAGCAGGACCAGCGACAGCGTGAAGGCGGCACGCGGCCACCACCGTGTGAAAGTACGTGTCATCTCAATGTCTCCTAAGGCGCGACTGCCGAACGCGGACGCGCGGCTTCATCCTGGAAGCCCCGTGATGCAGTATCTATTGATATTATATTATCAATAGAGATTTTCGTCAAGCCCCCGCGGTTTTCGTCGTCGCCTCCTCGGTGACGTTACGCTTGACACTGACACGGTCGTCTCGGTCCATAAACTCCCGGCGGCATGAAGGCCCGGAGGGTTGCGATCCTGACGGTCCCCGAAGGCGACGGTGACCGGATCGACCTCTCACCGCGCCCGGCGCACGTGCAGGAAGGCGCGCAACGCCAAGTCCAGCAGGAAGACGCCGAGGCCGGCGGCGGCCAAGGCCCACCAGATGCCCCGGACCGAGCCCGAGGCTTCGGGGTCGGCGGTGAAGAGGCGCTCGATGTCCTCCGCCAGGGCGTCTTGGCGCAACACCTTGCCGCCGGTCTCCCGGGCCAGGCGCTCCAGCAACTCGTGGTTGGCGTCCATTTCGCGATACTCCTGCGAGAACGGGACGATGAACGGGACGGTGAAGGCGACGGCGGGCGCTGCGGCAGACGCGGCCCCGGCCATGGCCATGGCGGCGGACGGAGTGGGAACGATCGCCGCGCCGGGAACCAGGGAAGGCACCGCCGGAGGCACGAGAGCCGGATGCTGCACCGTGAGCAGGTTGATGCCCCGGCTGGGGGTGGCGAAGCGCGTCTTGTAGCGGCCCGGCGCCACCTGCCGGAAGGTCTCCTCCTGCAGGGTCTCGTCGGCGCGGGTGAGCAGTCCCTGGAGCTTCAGGTGGTTCACGGGCCGTCCCGAGGCCGAGAAGAGGTCCACGACGGCGTTCATGGCCTCGCCCTCGCGCACGAAGTCCGTACGCAGCCGGTGGTCGGAGACGCTCCTCACCGCCAGCCGCGCCGTCTGCGCGGCCCACCTGGAGAACTCCGGCCACCGCACCCAGTGGCGCCCCCAGCGGCCCGAGACGTCCGAGGTGAAGGCGTACACCTGGCCCAGCCCGTAGCGCCACGACACCAGCAGCGGGTCCTCGCCGGCGCGCAGGTGGACCTCCGCGCCGGGCTTCACGTGGGTCAGGACGTAGCCCAGGATGGGCGGCAGCGGCTGCCCCGTCAGCCCGCGCATGGGTCCCGAAACCCCCAGCGCCACCGGCGTCACGGTCTTCTCCACCAGCAGGTCCCGCGAGATGAGCAGCGTCTCGGTGGTGAAGATCTGCGGGATGGTGCGAGGGTCCACGGTGGCGTAGCTGCGCCCCTGGCCGCCCTGGGCGAGCCGGGTCATGAGACGGCGGTCGGCATCGCCGCCGATGGACACCGTCGAAACCGTGATGCGTTCCCGGGCCATGCGGGTGACCTGCTCCACCAGGTCCGCCTTTTCGGTGAGCCCGTCGGACAGCACCAGCACGTGCTTGATGGCGGCCTCCTCGGCGGCGAGGGCGCGATGGCCCTCCACCATGGCCTTGAGGAGGTCGGTGCCGCCGTCGGAGGTGAGCGCGGCGACGTCCTCGGCGATGCTCTCGCCGCCCCCGGCCTGGCGGAACGGCACCACCCACTCCCAGTTGGAGTCGAACGCCAGGATGCCCACCTCGTCGGTGGGGTTGAGCAGCTCGGCCGACGCCATGGTGGCCGCCTTGGCCAGGTCCAGCTTGGTGGTGCCGAAGGGACCCCCGCCCATGCTGCCGGACTTGTCCACCACGAAGAGCAGCGCCACGTGGGGCAGCTCCATGCGCACCGGCGGACGCATCTCCACCGGCAGCGTCTGCTCCAGCGGCGTGCGGTAGTAGCCGCCGGCACCGTAGCTGCGGGTGCCGCCGAGCACGATGAGCCCGCCGCCGAGATCGCGCACGAAACGCTCGATGCGCTCCATCTTCACCTGCGAGAGCTGGTAGGCGGGAACGTTGTCCAGCACCAGCAGGTCGAAGCCCGACAGCTCGGGCAGCGTGAGGTTCGCCCGCGCCGGGGTCTTCTCCACCACCTCGTAACCCTGCACCTGAAGCGCCTCCGCCATGAAGCGGCGCACCGCGTCCGGACCGTGCAGGTAGAGGATGCGGGAAGGTCCCTTGACGCTGACGATGCCCTGCAACAGGTTGTTCTCCGCCAGCACGTCCGCCTCCGCCTCCACCATCAGCTCATAGGTATGCGTGCCGCGCCGGTCCACGCTGTCGGTGAAGCTGAGCCAGTTGGCGCCCGGGGCCAGCTCCCTGCGGGTGGAACGGATCACGCGTCCGTCGCGCAGCAGGGAGATGTTCGCGGACGACGCCCCGGCGCTGGTGAGGGCGGCCTTGATCTCGAAGGTCTCGCCGCTGTCCACCACCGAGGGCAGGGAGAACTCGGACAGGTAGACCTCGTTGCGGCCCTCCGCCAGGCTCACCGGATACGGCCACACGGCCACTCCATGGGAACGCAGCATGGGCAGCACGCGCTCCACCGAGCCGCGGTTCTCGTTGGCGTCGGAGATAAGCACGATGCGGCTCTCGCGCCCTTCGCTCAGCTCCCCCAGGGCGCCCTGGATGGCCGCCGCCAGGTCGGTGGCATCGCGCTCGGGGGGAGGCGGCAGGTCGCTCATCGGGAGCTCGTCGGTGGCGAGAAACTCCCACTGGGGGCGCCGCGCGAAGGAAAAGAGGCCCAGGCGCACCTTGGGGTTCACCAGGCCCTGGGCTCGCTCAAGCATGTCCGCGGCGCGGGCCCGGGCCTCCTCGCCGACGCTGTGGGAGAGGTCCACGGCCATGACCACGTCCAGCTCGGGCTCCTCCGCCAGCATGCGCGGGTTCGCCAGGGCCAGCACCAGCACCGCCGCCGCGGGCACCCGCAGCCACAGCGGCAGCCACGACCGGCGCGTGCGGCAGACCACCACGCACTCCGCCAGCAGCAGCGCCAAGGCCACCACCAGCAACACCGGCCACAGGTCGAAGCGCGTGCCCGGGGCGCTCTCCGCCGCCTCCGGCGCGCCTTCCGCGGGCTCCGCCCGGTACGATGGCCGGATGCGCGACTCCTCCTCGCTGAACAGGTTCACCGCGAACTCGCCGTCCCCGCGCGTCCCGCTGAACTGGTAGAAGCCCACCTCCTCGGTGTCGCTGTAGGTGCCGGTGCGTTCACGGGTGCGCACGGGGACCGTCTCGCCCGACGGGCTCACGAACACCAGTTGCTCCTCGTCCACGCCCACGTCGGCCACGAACGGGAGGCCCGCGGCCACCTGGCTGGCGGGGAACTCCCGGGACGCGGGCCGGAACCAGGAAAAGGCGTTGCGCACCAGCAACGGGAACGACACCCGGAACGGCAGGTCCGACCGAGTGAGGTCGAAGGCGAAGACCAGCGCCTTGAGATCCCCCTTCTCCACCGCGTGGATCAGCGGCCCGCTCCCGGACCCCGCGAGGGTCACGCCCCCTTCCGGCACGAGGGTCAGGGCGTCGCGGACCACCAGCCCGTCGAGGCGCACGCCCGCGGCCAGCGGATGCGCGGAAACGGCCGACGCCAGCACCGGACGCGGGGTCATCCCGGCGACGCGCAGGCCCAATCCCTCCGGCACCGTGCCCATGAGGATGAAGTTGCCGCGTTCGAGGGGCGGAGCCGGCACCCGGTCGAGCATCACCACGTCGTAGGCCGCCACCTGCTCGGTGACCCGGTCTTCCGGGATGCGGTCGATGCGCGCCAGGGTCACGTGGGGGAAATAGCGCAACAGCCGCTCCAGGTACGGGTTGCCCGGCCCCACGTAAAGCACCCGCGTGGGGCGCTCGTCCGGGAAGGACAGGTACGCGCGGTTGTCGGTCCGGAGATCGTCGTCGATGGCCAGCAGGGCGGTGGCGCGCCCGCGCAAGGGTCCGGGGACGCGGTAGATCAGCACCTCGCGGGCGGACGGCCCGAGGGACAGCAACGTGCGGCTCACCACCCGGTCGGCCACGGTGACCACCAGCGGCGCGTGCACCGGCCGCTCGGTGAAGTTCTGCACCAGCACCATGGCCTCGTACTCGTCGGCATCGCCGGGCACCCGGCGGAACTGGAACCCGAGGATACCGACGTTGTCGGCGCCGCCCTCCACCTGCGCCAACTCCAGGTAGGATGCCGCCCACGGCAGTTCCTCGATGCCCTTGAAGGAGGCGTCGGTGAGCACCACCACCCGGTGCGGCCCCTGGCGCTTGAGGAACGTGTGCGCGAGCAGCACCGCCTCCCTGACCGGCGCCTCGGCGTCGGTGGCCTTGAGCGCTTCGGCGGTCCGCCGGAGCCGCGCGCGGTCCCGGGTGAAGGGCTGCACCACCACGGGCTCCGCCGCCGCGCCGATGATCATCATGCGATCGTTGGCGCCGAGCCCGTCGATGCGCCGGAGCAACTCCTCCCGGGCGGCGTCGAAGCGCACGCCGGACGCGCCGGCTGCCTTCATGCTGGCGCTCTGGTCCACGACCACCACCCAGTCGCGGGCGCCGGCGCCCACGCCCAGGAGCGCGGGGCCCGCCAGCGCGGTGATGACCGCGAGGGCCGCCAGGAGCTGCAGGATCAACGGCAGGTTGCGGTGCCAGAGCCAGCCCAGCCGGCGCCCCATGGGGCGTTCCCGCAGCACCTTCTCCAGCAGGAACAGCGCGGTCACGGGCACCCGCGGACCCCTGGGCCGCAGGCTGTTGAGCAGCAGGATGAGCGGTACCGCTCCCAGCAGGATGAAGAAGGCGGCGGGGAAGAGCCAGAGCACGGCGTTATCCGGGTCGTCTGTCCTGGGTCAGGTACCGCAGGACGAAGTCGTCGAAGGGGACGCCGCTGGTGGTGCGCCGGTAGTCCATGGCCTGGCTCTCGCAGAAACGCCGGGTGCCGTCGAAGTACGCCTCCACCTCCCGGTGGAAACGCTCGGCCAGGTCGCTGTCCAGGAACACCCGCCGTTCCCGGTCGCTCTCCACGTCCACGAGGGACACGTCGCCGTCGGGGTCCAGCCGGTTCTCGCCCTCCCCCAGGACGTGCACCAGCAGGACGTCGTGCCGCTTGCGCGCCAGCTCCTCCAGCCCGGCGCGGCACCCGGCCACGTCCAGCAGGTCGCTGAACAGCACCACCAGGCCGGGCCGCGGATAGAGCCGGGTGAAGGTCTTCATCGACGCCTCCAGGTCGGTGCGGCCCGCGGGAGACAGTTCCTCGAGGAAGTTGAACAGCGAGAGGATCTGGCCCCGGGTGCGCGCCGGCGGCAACTGCGTCCCCACGTCCGCGGCAAAACCCATGGCGCCGACCCGGTCATGGGTCTTGAGGCCGATGTAGCCCAGGGCCGCGGCCACGTTCTTGGCGAACTCCAGCTTGGCGGGGTCTCCGTGAGCCATGGAAAGGCTGGCGTCCAGCAGGAGATACACGGTGATCTCCTCCTCGGCCGTGAACACCTTGAGCAGCAGCCGCTCCAGGCGCCCGTACACGTTCCAGTCCACGTAGCGCAGGTCGTCGCCGTGGCTGTACTTGCGGAAGTCCGAGAACTCGAGGCTGTAGCCCTTGCGGATGGTCGGGTGCTCGCCCCGGGCCACGCCCCAGCTCAGGCGCTTGGCCACCAGGCGCAGCTTGTCCAGCCGCGCCAGGAAGTCGGGCTCGAGGAAACGGTGTCCCTCGGGGTGCGCCTCGGCCTGCGCCATCAGGCCTGCACCTCCGGCACCCGCGCCACCACCTCTTCCAGCACCGCTTCCGGCGCGATGCCCGAGGCCTCCGCCGCCAGGTTGAGCAGCAGCCGGTGGCGCAGGCTCGGCATCAGGTCGCGGCGGATGTCCTCGAACGAGACGTTGGGCCGCCCGGAGAGCAGCGCGCGCGCCTTGGCCGCCAGGATGACCGCCTGCAGGCCGCGGGGGCTGGCGCCGTACTGCACGTACTTGCGCGCCAGCTCGGTGCCGTGCTCGGTCTCGGAGTGGGTGGCCATCACCAGGCGCACGGCGTAGTCGCGCACCGCGGCGGCCAGCGGCACCGCCCGCACCGCCTCGCGCATCTCCAGCACGGACTCCGCCGCCAGCACCTTGGCGAGCGTTCCGGACGGCGCGGCAGTGGTGAGATCGGCGATGCGCGCCATCTCGTCATACGAGGGATAACGGACGATGAGCTTGAAGAAGAAGCGGTCCACCTGTGCCTCCGGCAGCGGATAGGTCCCCTCCATCTCGATGGGGTTCTGGGTGGCCAGGACCATGAACGGGCTGGGGATGGCATGGAGCGCGCCGCCCGCGGTGACGCTCTGGTCCTGCATCGCCTCCAGCAGCGCCGACTGGGTCTTGGGCGTGGCCCGGTTGATCTCGTCCGCCAGCACGATGTTGGCGAACACCGGACCCGCCTCGAACACGAACACCTTGCGCCCCGAGGGGTCCTCGTTGACCACGTTGGTGCCGGTGATGTCCGCGGGCATGAGGTCGGGGGTGAACTGGATGCGCGAGAAGCTCAGGTCCATGAGTTCCCCCAGCGAGCGCACGATCAGGGTCTTGCCCAGGCCCGGCACCCCCTCCAGCAGACAGTGTCCGCCGCACACCAGCGCGATGAAGATGCCCTCGATGAGCTCCTCGTGGCCCACCACGGCCTTGTGCATCTCGCTCCTGACTTCCTCGAACGCCCGCTGGGCGCCGCGCATGCGGGTGCGCACGTCCTCGGTCGTCGTTTCCTCGGTAGTTGCTTCCAGTGTCACGGTCACATCGCTTTCCGGAGCCCGTCGCCACCGGCGGGGCGGCGCGAGGGCTTCCGACTAAGAGTAACTCCGATCAATCCCCCGTTGGCCCTGCCCTTCGACAAGGCTCGGGACAGGCTCCGCGCGGCGAGGTCGAAAGGCGCCGCCTCGCCCGGCGGCAGTGAATCATGGCTTCCGATCAAGGTCTCCCGGCCACTCCCAGGGACAGGAAGTAGTTCTTGATGGTTTCCTTGAACTCGGCGGGGATCTCCGCCGCGGACAACTCCGCCTCCACCTGCCGTTGATACCGCACCACCACCGCCTCCTCCGTCACCGTGCTCTCGCCCGGGCGCGCCTCCCCGCGGAAGCCGAAGCCACGGCTCGGCCCCTGCCCCAGGAGCCCTTGCAGATGGGCACGCGCACGCGCCTGGAAGCCGGGGTCGAAGCTCTCCTCCCCGCCCTTGCCGGGCTCGTCGCCCGGCTGCCGCCCGGCCGGCGGCGACTCCTCCATCTCGGTCTTGGGACCGCCGGGCCGGGGCCCCTCGGCGAGGGATTCGCCCGGCGCATCCCCCGGCAACAGCTCGGTAAGGAACTGTTGCGTGGAAGCCATCTCGCGCCGGTCCTGCTCTTGCCGGGCCTCCCGCTCCACGCGGTCGAGGAACTCGCGAATCTCCTCCTCGCTCATCTCCGTGGAGTTCCCGGGCTGCCGGTCCAGCGACGAGAGCCCCAGGGACTCCAGCATCTCGCCCCGGCTCTTGCCCCGTGGGGAACCCTCCATCTCCCGCGTCCGGGAGTGCTGGAGCTGTTCCCGCAGCTTCTCCAGGGCCGCGTCGGACAGCACCGGCCACTCCAGGCCCGCCTCCGTGGGCCACGAGCGCGTCATGTCCTCCAACACCTCCACCATGGCCCCCACCGCGGCCTCGATCCCGGTCTTGTCGTCCGCGGGATCTTCGAGCTGCCTTTCGGCCATCTCGCGCAGCGCCTCGGCCATGCGCCGGCTCTCGGCCAGGTCCCCCCCGCGCGCGCGCTCCTCCAGTTCCCGAGCGTGTTCCCGCAGCGTCTCGGCCATGCGCGACGCGGCGGACACCGCCTCGGGAGCACCCCCCGGCGGCAGCCACAGCCCCGCCCCCGCCAGGAGCACCAGGACCCCGCCGGCCCAGGCGTGCCAGGACCGCCGGCGCGGCAGCAACGGCGGCAGGGCCACCCGTGCCAGACTCCCGGCCGCCTCCTCCACCACCAGATCTTCCTCCGGACGGCGGCCTCCGTCCGCCCGTCCATCGGAGCGGGACAGGAGCTCCCACGCCGTCAGTACCCGCTCCCTGAGCTCCAGCCGGTCGTCCACCCGCTTGAGCGAGCCCAGGAACGCGCGTTCGCGCCAGGGGCGCAGCAGGAACACCGCCACGGCCGCGGCGACGAAGACCGCCGGCGCAAGCCACAGCAGCGCGGCGTCCACCGCCATGAGCGCGCGCGCCGCCACCAGCGCGGCGGCCGCCAGCGCGGCGTAGAAGAGGCTCTCCCACAACAGGCGCTCGCGCCGCTTGCGCCGCTCCCACCGATGCAATTCGGCGAGCTTCTCGCGCAGCAGGGATTCGGGTTCGGTCAATTGTAGCCTTTCTGCACCCGTCTGAGCCCCCAGGCCAGGAGCGCCAAGGCCGCCGCGAACACCACGCCCTGGAAGCTCCAGTGAATCAGCGAAGGGGTCCACAGCACGCCCCAGCGCACCGGCGCCGCGGCCATCTCCAGCGTGCCGAGATGATAGAGCAGAAAGGCCACCGGGTTCAACGTCTGGGCCCATGCGCCGAAGGCGCCGGAGATCAGGAAGAAACAGACGAAGATCCAACGGATGAAGACCCGGCGGGTGTCCGCCTTGCGCTCCCACAAGGCCAGCCCCACGAGGCCCCAGATGCCGTAGCCCACGGCGTAGAGGAACAGCATGGGCACGGTCGTGGCCATGTCCGCCAGGGGAGCGCGCGCGATGGCCCCGGACCATGCCAGCAGCGGCGCCGCGAGGAGCAGCAGGATCAGTGAATGAACCAGCAGGATGGACAGCAACCCGCACGCCACCTCGGTGACGCTCAGCCGTTCCTCATCGAGCCAATGGCGCAGCGGTGAGAAGCGCCAGGCCAGGAACTCCAGGCCGGCAAAGCGCAGGGTCAGGTAGACGATGAGCAGCAGCGCGGCCACCGTGGAGAACTTGAACAGGAAGGCCGGGCCGATCCAGAAACGGGCTTCGCCGGAGGGCAGCACCAGCGCCAGGAGCTGCAGCGCCCCCAGGATGACCAGGTAGAACAGGTAGGTGAGGTAGGCCTGCCCGTCCACCCAGTACACCGCCACGGCCTCGCGAAACACCGGATTGGTCCAGGGCCTCACGGGTCCTCCTCCTCGGCTCCCACGGGGAGGGCGACGCGGAACAGCTTGAAGTGGTGCGCCGAGACCCGTGCGTCGTCCACCCGCAGCGCGGGTTCGTCGCCGCCGATCCAGCCGATGACGAAGGCCGCCTTGGGGTCGTCGGCCTCGCCGTCCGGGAACACCGAGTAGCGCAACAGGAGCCCGCGCGCTTCGTCGTCGAAAGTCACGTCGCGCGGCTGGTTCTCCTCCCCCTCGCCCCCTTCGCCTCGAGGCACCGCGGAAAGCTCCCGCCGCAGCACGCCGCCGGGCGGCACATCACCAAGCTTGTACCCCCGTCCGCCCACCACCAGCCAGCAATCCGTGAACCTGCCGGAGCCGCGGTTGGCGATGCCGATCCGGTAGGTGTCCGCCGTGTGCTGCCAGTCGATGCCCACGGGCGACGGCTCCAGGGAGCGCAGCTTGAACAGCGCGGAGTTCCACTCCGTGAGCGGGACGTGGACCCGTCCGTGGGGGCGCCCCTGCCGCAGCACGAGCGACGCCTCCAGGTCGCCGCTGGTGGCGGGCACGAGGTCGAACTGGCTCCACCCGTCCCTGAGGCTGAAGGAGAAGTCCTTGTGCCGGGTGGCGAACAGGCCCACGTTGGCGTGCACCGGCGCCACGTCGGACCACGGGCTGCCGTCCACCACGGTCGACGAGATCAGGATGCCGTCGGGCACGTGGCCGCCGCGATCGAAGTACCAGTACCCGGCCAGCGCCGACGCCACCACCAGTCCCGCGGGCACCAGCGCGAGCCGGTAGCCGGCGGGCGCGCCGCTCTTCCAGTAGTGGAACCAGAGCAGCAGCGAGCCGATGTAGAGGGCGAGCGCCAGCAGCAGCATCAGCATCGGCGAGCGCAGGCTGGAAAAGCCGAAGTTCTGGAGCAGGATGGTGAAGACCTGCCGATTCCACGCGCTCCACGGGTCATTGCCTCTGGGCGGCGGCTTCCCCATCACTTCGCCGAAAAGCGCCGGCAGGCCCTCCCAGTCGGCCACGGGCGGGCGGCCCACGTCCAGCGCCAGGTAGGCCACGCGGCCGGCGCCGTGATCGCGCTGCACCAGGATCGGCGTGCCTCGTTCTTCCAGGAGCACCGTACTGTCCGCATCCGCCACCGTATCCTGAACGAGGAGGTCCGCGAGCGTGCCGCCGAACCGCGCGGAGAGTTCGGGCAACGCGTCCACGCGCTTCACCCCACGCACCGTCACCGGGAGCAGCGGCGCGGTGGCGCGGTCGCGGTACAGGGCGAAGTGCGCGCCCCCCAGCACCGCGAGGGTTCCGCCCGACGCGAGCCAGTGCTCCAGCGCGGCGCGCTGGCGCCGGGACATGCCGCGCAGGGACTGCTCGTAGACCATGACGCTCCAGACCCCGCCGTAGGCGCGCGAGTCCTCGGGCAGGTCGCTCAGGGGAAGGGAGACGACGGGAACGGGGGTCTCGTAGGGAAGGGGAATGGCCGGGGCGACGTTGCTCCGGGTGAGCAGCAGGATCAGCGGCTGTCCGGTGAAGCGCCCCCGGAGCGTGACGGCCGTCTCATGACTCTGTCCGCCGCCCGTGAAGCGCAATACCAGCGGCTGTGCCACCGTGTCCGGGTCGACGGTAACGAACAGGACCTTGCGGGCGTGGGCGGAGAGAAAGAGGTCGCGCTGCTGGATGAAGGAGTAAGGTTCCATCCCGCGGGTGGGACCGCCGCGGGCCTCCACCACCTCCAGCACGCCGCGCACGGCCGCGCCGGAGTTCACCAGCTCGATGCGTACCGGCAGCGGCTCGCCCAGGCGGAAGATGCCGCCGAAACCCGGCTCGGCACGGATCGAGACCCGGGCGTGGGCGGGAACGGCGAGGAGCAGCGCCAGGGCCGCGATGCCGGCGGCGCAACTCCCGGCAAACGCGGTTCTATTCGATGAAGGAGACGTCCAGGACCTCGAAGTTCCGTACGCCCGCGGGCGTGCGCACCTCCACCAGGTCGCCCACCCGCCGGCCGATCAGCGACCGCGCCACCGGCGACCCCAGGGAGATCCTTCCCTCCCTGGGGTCGGCCTCGTGCTCGCCCACGATCTGGTAGACGATGTCCTCGTCGGTGTCGTCGTCCACCAGCTTGACGGTGGCGCCGAACACGATCTTGTCGCCGGAAAGCCTGGAAATGTCGATCACCTGAGCGCGCGCGATCCTGTCCTCGAGCTCGCGGATCTGGACGTCGAGCAGGGACTGGCGGTCCTTGGCGGCGTGATACTCGGCGTTCTCCGACAAGTCGCCGTGGGCGCGGGCCTCCTCGATGTCGCGGACGTTCTTGGGGCGTTCAACCGACTTGAGACGCTGGAGGTCTTCCAGCAATTGCTGATGCCCGCGCGCCGTCATGGGCACGGAGCCGTCATGGTCTGCCATCTGACTGCACCTCTGAAGAGTGTTCCTCTGAAAGATCTTTCTCTGAAAAAGCTCCGGGCGAGCCGAGGAACCTCCGCCCGCCCGTGGATTTCAGACAGTTGGGAACTTTAACATCCGTCGACGAGAATTCAAAGAATGGGGTCCAGCGTGAAACACGGCGGCCGCGCGCGGCCGGAGCCGCGCCGGAACCTCAGGAAAGCCGCGGCGGATTGGGCCAGGCGCGCTTGCCGGGTCCGAAGACGTGACAGGCGGTGCCGTGGCCGCCGTGGGAGAATTCCAGCTCCGGCTCCACCTCGGTGCAGATCTGCTCGCGGTACGGGCAGCGCGGGTGGAAGTTGCAACCCGTGGGCGGGTTGACCGGACTGGGCACGTCGCCCTCCAGCACCATGCGGTCCTTCTTGGGGTTGGGGTCCGGCATGGGCACGGCGGACAGCAGCGCGCGGGTGTAGGGATGGCGCGCGTCCTTGTAGATGGCGTCGCTGGGGGCGATCTCCACCACCTTGCCCAGGTACATGATCGCCACCCGGTGGCTCACGTGCTCCACCACCCGGAGGTCGTGGGAGATGAAGAAGAACGTGAGGCTCATGCTCTCCTGCAACTCCTGCAACAGGTTGATGATCTGGGCCTGGATGGACACGTCCAGCGACGACACGGGCTCATCGGCGACGATGAACTTCGGCGACACCGCCAGGGCCCGGGCGATGCCGATGCGCTGCCGCTGGCCGCCGCTGAACTCGTGCGGATAGCGGTCGTAGTGGTCCTCCCGGAGCCCCACCTTGTCGAGCAGCGCCATCACCTGTTCCCTGCGCCCGCTGCCGGTGGCCATCTTGTGGATCTTGAGCCCCTCGCCGATGATCTCGCCCACGCGCATGCGCGGGTTCAGGGAGGCATAGGGGTCCTGGAAGATGATCTGCATGCGCCGGCGCAGGTCGCGCATCTCGGCGTTGGAGACCCGCATGATGTCCTTGTTCTCGAACAGGATCTCACCGTCGGTGGGCTCGATCAGGCGCAGGATCGTGCGCCCCAGCGTCGACTTGCCGCAACCCGACTCTCCCACCACGCCGAGAGTCTCGCCATCCTCCACCGTGAGGCTGACCCCGTCCACGGCCTTGACGTCTCCCTTGCGCCGGGAGATCAGCCCCTCCGCCACCGGGAAGTACTTCTTGAGGTTCCTGATTTCCAGCAAGCTCATGGGATTCCACGTCCTGTCGCGGGCGGCGCGCCAGTCCCCTTGTTCAGTTGGTCCGGTAGCAGGCCACCCACTGGTTGCGCCCCTTTTCCTCGAGCACGGGCTCGTGCTCGGCGCAGATCCCCGACGCCTTGAAGCAGCGGTCGCGGAAGCGGCATCCGCTGGGGAGGTCCAGCGGGCTCGGCACCACCCCGGGAATGGCGTCGAGGCGGCGCTTGCTGGCGCTGCTCGGCAGCGAGTTCAGCAGCCCGATGGTATACGGATGCAGCGGCTTGCCGAAGATCACTTCGGGCTTGGAGCGCTCCACCATGCGGCCGGCGTACATGATGGCCACGTCGTCGGCCTGCTCCGCCACCACGCCGAGGTCGTGGGTGATCAGCAGCAGCGCCATGCCGAGTTCGTCCTGCAACTCGCCCATCAAGTCCAGAATCTGCGCCTGAATGGTGACGTCCAGCGCGGTGGTGGGCTCGTCCGCGATGAGCAGGCTGGGGTTGCACGACAGCGCCATGGCGATCATCACGCGCTGGCGCATGCCGCCGCTCATCTGGTGCGGGTAGTCGTTGACGCGCGAGGCGGGGTCGGCGATCTTCACCAGCCGGAGCATCTCCACGGCCTTGTCGCGCGCCTCCCGCTTGTTCACCTTCTGGTGCAGGCGGATGGCCTCCATGATCTGGTCGCCGACGGTGAACACCGGGTTCAGCGAGGTCATGGGCTCCTGGAACACCATGGAGATCTCGTTGCCGCGGATCCGCCGCATCTCCTCGTCCGACAGCTTGAGGAGGTCCTTGCCGCGGTAGAGCACCTCGCCCTCCGCCACCCTCCCCGGCGGCGACGGGATCAGCCGCATGATGGAAAGCGCCGTGACGCTCTTGCCGCAACCCGACTCGCCCACGAGCCCCAGCGTCTTGCCCGCCTCGATGGTGAGATTCAGCCCGTCCACCGCCGGGAACTCGCCGTCCGTGGTGACGAAGGAAGTGTGGAGATTCTTGATTTCGAGCAGTGTCGCCATATCGCGCAGCCGCCGCCCTCCCCCACCGGCCCAACCGAACCGTAAGCGCGCACTGTACCAAAAAACGGCGGGGGTGCAAACGGGTTTGCAGCACTCCGAGGCGCTCCCTTCTCACACCCCACGCACCGGGGATGCCCTTCCGGTCAGCGTCCGCGATCACGCGATAGTGCGAAAACATCCGTAGGTTCAAAGCCTTACGGCCTACCCCGTCCCGCACCGCCAAGCGGCTTCCTCGAAGAAACGCCGTCGCGACCGCCAACGCGGCACATCGACAACTTCGAGCACCAATGGCACCGCATCCGAAACGAGGCGGGCTTGCCTGGATTGCGGCTTCACGACCTTCGCCACAACTGGGCTTCGGTTGCCGCCATGAATGGCGTGGACATGGTGATCATCGCCAAGCTGCTCGGTCATGCCTTGGTGGAGACCACCGAGCGTTACGCCCATCTTTCCGACCAGTCCGTTACGGACGCCGCCGACCGGGTATCGAACCGCATCCATACGGCCCTGGCCGGAAGGGCAGCAGAGCAAGAGGAAGGAACCCGTCATGCCCATCGTTGACCTCACCCCGCGCTTGGCCCGCGAGGGCAGGCCACAGGGCAAAGACACCATCCTGTTCGACAGGACACTGCCCGGTTTCGGCATTCGCATCCACCACTCAGGCCGGAAGGTCTGGATCGTCCAGGCCCGCATCCAGGGGCGGAGCCGCCGCATCGTCATCGCCCGGCACGGCGAGATGGTGCTTGCCGAGGCGCGCCACCGCGCTCGCGAGATCCTCACCCGCATCCAAGCCGGCGAGGACCCCGCTGAGGAAATCCGCAGGGAGAAGGAGACCCCGACCTTCCGCGCCTTCGCCGGGGAGTATCTGCGGCGCTCGGAACCGCACTGGAAACCGTCGGGGCGCAAGACCGTGCGCGTCTATCTCAAGGCCCGCATCCTGCCCGCCTTCGCCGCGATGCCGCTGGACCGCATCGGCCCCGAGGATGTGGCCGCTTGGTTCGACGCAGCCAGCAAGGACCGGCTCGGTGCGGCCAACCGCGCCTTCGAGATACTGCGCTCGATGATGTTCCGCGCCGAAGAGTGGGGGTTGCGCCAACGCGACAGCAACCCCTGTGTCGGCATCAGGAAGAACCCGCGGAACAACATCGCCCGGTTTCTCGACGCGGACGAGCTGGCGCGCCTCGGTCGCGCGCTCGACGCCCGTGAACCCCGATGGCCCGAAGCCGTCGCCGCGATCCGGCTGCTGGCGCTCACCGGATGCCGCCGAAGCGAGGTGCTCAATCTGCGCTGGCGCGATGTCGGCAGCGACGCGCTCAACCTTAGCGACTCCAAGACCGGTCCGCACGCGGTGCCGCTCGGCGAGACCGCGCGGGCGCATATCAAGACGCTGCCGGGTCTTCGCGATCCGGATGGGTTGCTGTTCCCGACCTACGCGCACGGGAGGGGATACCGTCCCTTGCGGGACTGCTGGCGCACGGTGTGCGCGGACGCGAAGCTCGGAAAGCTTCGCCTTCATGACCTTCGGCACACCATCGCCAGCCAAGCCGTGATGTCCGGCGAGAATCTTCCCCTCGTAGGCAGGTTGCTTGGGCACCAGCGGCACCGGACCACCGCGGGCTACGCCCATCTCGCCGAACGCCATCTGGCCGAGGCGGCAGAGAAGGTGGGAAGACTCATTGCCGACTCCATCGGCCTCGACCAGACGTCGCGTGGCAAGCCCTTGCGGGTTCGATGACCTCCTCTACCCCGGGAGAGGAGAGCATCATGGCACGAACAGGCTCTACAAGGATGCGGGAGGAGTCCGCCGCTCGCTTTCCACGAGCGTTCCCTGTCCATTCATCGGCCCCATCCTTTGCGCGCGCCGTATGCTTCCAGTGTCCGCATCACCTCCTGAAAGTTGTTGACGCTTCCCTCTTTCTGTTCCATCCCGAATCGGGCTGCTTCCAGAGGAGTTAGTCTATCTCCGGCTCTTGCATTGACCTCCGCGCCAGCAGCGAGCAAGGCCTCCACCGTTCCCGCTTGGCCGTCGAGTGCCGCCAAGTGAAGGGGCGTAAACCCATCGTTGTCTTTGGCGCTCAGGTCCGCGCCTGCTACGAGCAAGATCTTCACCGCTTCCGCTTGGCCCTCGGTTGCCGCCCAGTGAAGGGGAATGCTTCCATATTTGTTTTTGGCATTCAGATCCGCGCCAGCAGCGAGCAAGGCCTCCACCATTCCCGTTTGGCCCTCGGCTGCCGCCGAGTGAAGGGGAGTAACCCCATTTTTGTCTTTGGCGTTCAGGTCCGCGCCAGCAGCGAGCAAGGCCTCCACCACTCCCGCTTCGCCCTTGAGTGCCGCCACGTGAAGGGAAGTCAACCCAGTTTTGTTTTTCGCGTTCACGTCCGCGCCAGCAGCGAGCAAGGCCTCCACCACTCCCGCTTCGCCCTCGAGTGCCGCCACGTGAAGGAGAGTAACCCCATCTTTGTCTTTGGCGTTCGGGTCCGCACCAGCAGCGAGCAAGGCCTCCACCACTCCCGCTTCGCCCCTGGCTGCCGCCCGGCGAACGGAGTCCTCCCAGTTTTCGTCTTTGGCGTTCAGGTCCGCGCCGCCTGTAAGCAAGGTCTTCACCGCTCCCGCTTCACCCCTGCCTGCCGCAAAGTGAAGGGGAGTCAACCCATCTTTGCCTTTGGCGTTCAGGTCCGCGCCGGCTGTGAGCAAGGCCTCCGCCGCTCCCGCTTCGCCCATGACTGCCGCATGGTGAAGGGGAGTCCTCCCATCTTTGTCTTTGGCGTTCAGGTCCGCGCCGGCTGCGAGCAAGGTCTTCACCGTTCCCGCTTCGCCTCTGCCTGCCGCATCGTGAAGGGGAGTCAACCCATTTTTGTCTTTGGCGTTCAGGTCCGCGCCGGCTGCGAGCAAGGTCTTCACCGCTCCCGCTTCACCCTTGTCTGCCGCATGGTGAAGGGGAGTCCTCCCATCTTTGTCTTTAGCGTTCAGGTCCGCGCCGGCTGCGAGCAAGATCTTCACCGCTCCCGCTTGGCCCCTGACTGCCGCATGGTGAAGGGGAGTCCTCCCATTCTCGTCTTTGGCGTTCAGGTCCGCGCCAGATACGAGCAAGGTTTTCACCGTTCCGGCTTGGCCCCTCCCTGCCGCCAAGTGAAGGGGAGTGAACCCATCTTTGCCTTTGGCGTTCAGGTCCGCGCCTGCTGGGAGCAAAGCCTCCACCGCTCCCGCTTCGCCCTCGGCTGCCGCCAAGTGAAGGGGCGTCAACCCATCTTTGTCTTTGGCGTTCAGATCCGCGCCTGCTGCGAGCAAGGCCTCCATCGCTCCCGCTTCGCCCTCGGCTGCCGCCAAGTGAAGGGGCGTCCACCCATTCTTGTCTTTGGCGTTCAGGTCCGCGCCAGCAACGAGCAAGGCCTCCACTGTTCCCGCTTCGCCCATGCCTGCCGCATCGTGAAGGGGGGTCCACCCATTTTTGTTTTTGGCGTTCGGATCCGCGCCAGCAACGAGCAAGGCCTCCACTGTTCCCGCTTCGCTCATGCCTGCCGCCAAGCGAAGGGGTGTACTCCCATTTTTGTCTTTGGC
Source organism: uncultured Syntrophobacterales bacterium (assembly GCA_964519455.1). Classification (GTDB taxonomy): domain Bacteria; phylum Desulfobacterota; class Binatia; order UBA9968; family JAJDTQ01; genus JAJDTQ01. Next base: position 25,718 of record CAZFIU010000028.1, on the reverse strand, counting down.
GTTCACCTCCCCGCCAGCAGCGAGCAAGATATTCACCGCTCCCGCTTGGCCCCTGACTGCCGCATGGTGAAGGGGAGTCCACCCATCCTTGTCTTTGGCGTTCACGTCCCCGCCAGCAGCGAGCAAGGTCTTTACGGCCTGCACAAGCGGCGTTATCAATCGTCGAATCATCGCGTCTATCTTCTGGTTCCAGATGAATCAGGTTCCCGGCCGCATCGACGGGCAATGCATGTTGAAAGAATATGCAATGGCCCGAGGCCCTGGATCAAGGAGTCTCGCTGAAGGCAGCCGCGTCGAAGCATCCCGTCCCTGCCGGGATTGTGCCGTCGGACACATGCCGCTCGGATTGCATAGGCGCCAGACCGGCTGACTGTTGGAATAACGGAGCGCTGGTGCCGCCGCGAGCTTCTGCATCGACGCGCTCTTGTTTACCTCCCGGTAGCCGACCACGGGGGCGGTCCGTTGCTTGACAACAGCAGCCGCGCCGCCTGGACCTTCCGATGCAGCAGAACTGAATCCAGCACTCGACGCCCCGCCAACGTTCGCCTGCCCCAATGAACGTCCAATCCAAGTGTCGCGGCCTGTGCAGCGTGGTAGTAGGGGGTGTAACCGCACCGCCGCCGACAGTGCGGGCCGTGTAGTGTGCCGGCCCGTGCGCATGTCCTCGCCCTTTGACTTTTGCCTCGTGCTTCCTATAGTGACGCTTGGAAGCCCCGCGGCGGTTCGAGAACTGTCTCCGCAAGTGCGCGGCGGGCGCTGCCGCTCAAGCGCCACTCGGGCTAAATGCCGCTTGCACAACGGCGTTCATCGCCCGAGCGTCTGAGCAGTCAGGAAGCGGGTTCACGACGCCCTGCGGCGTCTTTTTTCTCACACCCCACGCACCGTTGAAGCACTTCGCGACTCACCGGCCTCTCTGCCGGTTCTACCGGAACAGCAGGACGTGTTAAACAGGACCCGGCGGCATGATCGATGACTTCGGAATACACCTTGTTTCTGCCGCCAAACTGTCCTACGAACCAGGACCACCTCACTGGCCGCCGACGTACTGCTGAGCGGGAAGACACGGATGGCCGGGATGGCCGGGTGAAGATGGAAGCGAGAACCGCAGACGTTCTCCGTCCTGCGAGAAGACGGCGGCGGGCGGCGTTGGCCGGGTCAAGGTCCGGACAGGAGCGTGAGCCATGAGAACACACGGACGCACGGTGCTGACCGGGATTACGCTGGCGGCGATGTTGGCGCTGCAAGGGTGCATCGAGAGCATGGTGGCGGAGATGGTGTTCGACATTGACAAGTACGACGTGAACCAGTGCCTGCTGAAGCCGCAGCCGACGCACTCGGGGGTCACGCTGTCGAGGGGTACGCGCGGAACCTTCCAGGAAGACGGAGGACGGGCGATGTTCATCGTGGAGCCCGGGGACGGGGGGGTCCCGGTCATGTACGACATCACCGGCCTCGGATGGTCGATGAGGACGTGCCGCGCGGGCGACTGAATGCGAAGTCCGCACCGGTGGCCGAAGGTACCCGATGACGCGGGCGGACGATGCGGGCGATCTCTTCCTGTTCTTCGGTCTGTTTCGGCCGGTGGAACGCACTCGGAGCGGCTGGCGCAAGCGCGACGTAACAATACGCTCTACATCGCTGCCGATGGGCTACGCTTGGCCGCCCATGCAATCGCCCAAGGATCAACGATTCAGGTGAGCACGCGGAGCGCGGTCTCCGGCGCCTTGTCGAGCACCCGCAACAGCGCGCGGGCAGCGCCGGTCGGGCAGCGCTTCCCTTGCTCCCAGTTGCGGATCGTCTCGTGCGGCACGTCGATGCGTCGTGCTAGTTCGGTCTGAGAGAGACCGAGCCGCCGGCGAACCCGGCGCGCGTATCGAGCCATGTCCTGCATGGCCTCTTCCTCGTCCTCCCGCTCCTGAAAGGCGATCTCCGCCTCGGTGGTGGCGTCCACCCTGGCGGGGTCGATCCTCCCCTCCGGCAGCGTGGACGGATCGTCGGGATCAATCCTGACGCGCGTTGTGTTCATAGTCCGCGACCTCCTTCCGGTTGGCCTCGCGTGCCGAAATGATGCGAACGGCCGAACCCCGCACCGTGTAGACGACGACATACACGCGCCCGTCGACCGTGCCGAGCAGCCCGTAGCGGTCCTCGCCATAGTCCCGCCGGCGATCCTGCGCGACGATCCGGTGCGGATCGAGGAAGGCGCGGACGGCGTAGGCGAAGTCGAAGCCGCAACGCTCGAAGCAGGCACTGTTCTTCCCCCGTCCTATTCCAACTCCACGCTGATACCATAGGCCAATGGCCTACCCTGGTCAAACCTGCCGACCAGCAGGGCGCGTCCGGTTGCAGGGGCGCAACCGAGACGATCGTAGTCGCGTGGTGACAGGGCGATGAGGCCGGCCTGCGCAGGGCGAACTGGACGCGTCGGGAGACCGGCCACGGAGCCCGACTATAGAGGCGGACAACGGCCCCGTCGGGTCCGAATCACCTGAAACTACTAAAGGCAACGGTGATCACTGCGGTTAGCACTACCCACGTGGTTCGTGGCACATTCGTGACATGCGTTTGTTCAGCTACAAGATGACCAGTGACTCCGGCTTTGCGCCGAATCCGTTTGGTCACACCTTGACCCTCGCCACCTGCAAGCCGCAGATTCGCCTGCGCAAGTCGGTGGGCAAGTCGGTGGATGACTGGATTGCCGGTTTTACTTCGCGGACGCTCGCCGGCCACGATGTGGGCTCGGAGCGCTTGATCTATCTCATGCACGTGGCCGAGAAGCTGCACATGCGAGACTATTTTTCCGACTCGCGTTTTCAGGACAAGATCCCCGACATTTCCGCCAGAGGCCCGACGGCCAAGGCCGGTGACAACATCTATCGCCCCCTGCGACCAGACGCGGACTCCTGGGCCGATTTCGAGCAGTTGCCGAACCTCAATCACTGGAGTCGTGACAGGCCGAACCAATTCCATCATCGGCGGGATGTCTCCGGTCAATACGTACTGATAGCGGACGAGTTCTACTACTTCGGCCGCAGCGCCCTGGACCTGCCGCCCGAGTATCGGCCGGAAGTACCGCGCGGGCAGTCCGGCCAGGGAAAGGAGACTCCGCCGAAGCAAGCCCGGCGTTTCGTCGACTACATTCGCAGCAGATTTCAGCCCGGTCGCCACGGCGATCCGCACCGGTGGCCGAAGGTGCCCGATGACGCAGGCAGACGATGCGGTTGATCCTGAGCCGCAAGGGGTTCGACTCCGGCAGCGGAGGCTGTCCCAGTCCGATTCTTCCCGACGGCACGATGCTCTCCCTGCCGATCCCGGACAGAAGCTCACGCATAGCCTACCGGGAGATCGAGCAACAGGGCGTCAACATCGGCCAACTCGTTGTCGACCTCACCGGCGACGCCCGGCGGCTCCGACACTACGCCCATCTGGACCCGGACCTCGACGGAGACGCGCTGCCTCGTGCCGATGGATGGCGACCGTTACTTGGACAGACCGGTATCGCTCAAGGTCATCTACGGAAACAGAGCGTACAGGCAGGCGATCTCTTCCTGTTCTTCGGTCTGTTTCGGCCGGTGGAACGCACTCGGAGCGGCTGGCGTTTCGTCAGGCGGGCCGTCGCCAAACATATCCTCTGGGGGTGGCTACAAATTGGCCAAATCTACAAAGTTGACGAGCTGACGTCCGAAGCGCTGCCCTGGGCTCGCTATCACCCCCACTTCCAGCGCAAGCGCGACGTGAACAATACGCTCTACATCGCTGCCGATGGGCTACGCCTCAACGGAAGGGACGTCGGTGCACCCGGGGCCGGTCTCTTTCGACAGTTCGAGGATCGGCTGATCCTGACCGATCCGGATGCGGGATCATTGACCCGATGGCGGCTCCCTCCCGCCTTCTATCCCGATACCGGGAGGCCACCGCTCAGCTATCACCACGCAGCGGAACGCTGGCGGCGCGGTGATGGCTACTGCACCGTGCAAAGCGCCTCAAGAGGGCAGGAATTTGTCCTGGACACCGCTCGGTATCCCGGTGTGACGGATTGGCTGGCGGTGTTGCTGGCTGAGCAAGGCGCTTGAGCAGGGACCATGCTCATCTTCCAGAAAATCGTGACGCCGACCCTTGATCTCCCCCGCGCGCCCTCGGGCCTTGGCGATGTCGTAACTGTTCTGCATCCGCATGAGGGTGTCCATCGACACACCGAACGCCTTCTCAATCCGCAACGCCATCTCCGGCGACAGGCGCGCGCGCTCGTTCAGAATGGCTGACAGTGCCGCCCGCGTGACGCCAAGCGCCTTGGCCGCCCCCGTCCCCGAGAGATCGAGAGCTTCGATGATCTCGTGCCTCACGAACCCGCCGGGATGCGGAGGGGTCTTCACCCGGATGCCATGCGGAGGTTCCATGTTTGCCTCCCGGTGATAATCCTGGTGCGTAGGCATTGATCAAGGCGGAGCCTGACCCTTCTGTCAGGACATGGTAGGGCTACCCATCGAATCTCCTGCCATTCAGCGTGCGCTCGATCCGGTCAAGCGACGCCAGGATGTCGTCGAAGTCAGGCGGGGGTCCGAAGATCATGGCGGTCGTGTTGGCGTAATCGTGTCGGAGGGCGTCAACCATGCTTCCTGCCGGCGCGATTGCGAATGTGCCAGGAGCGGCGGAGGCTAGATCGAAGTCGGGCCGGTCGAAGAACATGCGGGCGTGTCGCACGCAGTCCGCCCCGAGGTCGATGTCTTCCAGTGCAGCGTTGCCGACGGTCGAACCGAGGAGGCAATGCAGATCGTAGTAGTGACGCGAAACGCGCTGCCCTTCGTGCCGCAGGATGCCGCGGCGCTCGTACCAGCGGCGCAGGCCGTGAGCGATCACGATCTTGTCCCAGAAGGTGCGGCCGGGCTCGATGGTGACAACGTCCTGGACGGCCAGATCGAGCTCGGGAGCCTCATCGGCGACATACGGCCGGATCGCAACGGAGCGGTTCGGGTCGATAGCAGACTTCGCGCCCGATTCGACACGGACGGCCGGACGGACGTAAGCGCTGTCGGCCGACACGACCGCCGGATAATGAATGAGCAATGCCTGGCGGCCGGGATCGTCGAGATCAATTTCCGTGCGCGCCGGCTCGCTGGTGACGCCGGCAAGCTGGGCAGCGAGGAACGCATGGAGCGGGCCTGTGATGTAGGCCCGACAGGCGTCGCGGATCGCGTCGAGCCTGACCCGGCGCTTCTTGTTCGACAGTCTGGCCAAGTCCTCCACGGAGGTGGGTTCGCCGAGGTCATCGCGGAAGACGGTAATATCGATGTCTTCCGAGAAGCGCCGGATCAATCCATGCGCTATCGAGAGGGACGTGCCGCCATTGAAGAGGAAACGGGGTCCTCCGGCGGGGCGCTCGCGGAACAGCGCGTTCAGCGTCCAGCAGACCCAGAAATCCTTCTCAACGTTGGCGACCGGAGCGCCGAGCCGGTTGGCAGTCGCGAGAAACAGGTCGAGGCGGTCGCGCGGCGGCGCGGCAATAATCCGTCGATACGCGGCGGCCGTCATTGTCGGGCCTCCTCCTCGCCGGCATGGGCAAGTGGTTCGCGCAGGAACTCCTGCATCCAGATCGGCAGGGCGACGAATCCCGACCGGAGATCATCGCGGATCGCTGGACCGTGGCGCGGGTCGGCGAACAGGCGGCGCAGGGCGGATCGGACGCGCCGTCCTTCGGAGTCGTCGGTCAGCATGTCCTGCATCCAGTGCAGGGCCTGGACAACGCGCATGGCGGGCCGGCCCGCCCAATAGAGGCGACTTGGCGCCGCGTACCTGAAACGAATCTCCTGGTTGCCAAGCCTGATCGGTTTCAACCGTGCATCGGCCAGCACCTCGATGCGCGCCGGCACGGCGGTGGTCAGTCCGAGTTCGTTTGCTGCCGTCATACCGTCTATGACGGCGCGCGCGCGGTCGCGACGCGTGACGGCGCGGATAACGGCGCGATAGTCAGGAACGGTCGGACGGCCCGTCAACGCATTGGGCCGGGGTTTGTCGTAAAGGCCGCGGTCGATGCGGCGCAGATCGCCCCCGACGGCAAGACGCTGAAGGGTCTTGTCGATAGCCGATCTGGTGCCAAGATCCGCAAAATCACCGGGTGTCCAGACCTCATCCGGCTTAGCCGCGATCCGCGCCAGCAGGCGGGACTTGAGGTCAGAAGCATGGGCCACGCTTGTCATGTCCCAAATATGCCACATGCTTCGGACAAGCCGCAACAGCGCGCGTGCCGCGCCGGTCGGGCAGCGCTTCCCCTGCTAGTCAGCGACCTGGCCTTGCGGGCCGAAATGATGCGACAGTGGAGCCTCTCGGCCTGCGGGAGACGCGAGTAGCCCGATGTGAGGTGGAAGAAATCATTCACGGCATGAATGATATCCATTCATCGGCTGAAACGCCGTCACCCCCGTCGACCCCGCGAGACGACTCGTCGCCGGCACTTGCTTCACGAACCGACTCCCGTGGTCCGTGGCCGTTTCCTTGATCGCCCCCGGGAATCCTGTTAGACGCGACACCAGGGCCTGACGCTCTTTCGAGCCATGGAAGCGCCTTACGACAGCCAACCCACGACCTCCGACGCGCTCATCGAGCGCCTCGCCCAGGCGGTGCATGCCCGGCGCATGACGGTGCCGGCGATCCTGTTTCTCGAAGCCCACAAGCCGCTGACGTCGCTGTTCCACACGGCGGCGGTGATGAGCCTGCCGATGATGCTGCCGCTGTTCGGCGCGAAGGCGCGGGAGCTGCCGGCGTTTCTCCAGTCGCGGGAGAACGTGGAGCGGCTCATCCGGCGCATCGAGGAACTCGCCGGGGAAGGCGGGAGCGGCTGATGGGCGGGTTCGAGAACGCCACTCCGGGGGTGTTGGTGGTGATGGCCCTGATGATCGGGCCGGTGCTCTACTACATCCGCGTGGCGCGGCGCCGGAAGGACCTCTACGTGCGCCGGCTGGCGGGAGTGGACGCCGTCGACGAGGCCGCCGGCCGCGCGGCGGAGCTGGGACGCCCGCTGTCCTTCTCCACCGGCCTCACCAACGTCAGCCCGGTCCTGTACGCCTGCCTCGGGGTGCTCTACTACGTGGCGCGCAAGGCGGCGCAGTACCGGTCGCGCCTGCTGGTGCCGCAGAACACCCCGGAAGTCATGGCCATCGCCGAGGACGTCATACGGGAAGCCTACCGCGCCGAGGGCCGCTCGGCCCAGTTCGACCCGCGCGACATCCGCTTTCTTTCCGAGGAACAGTTCGCCTTCGCCGCGGGCTACATCGGGATGGTGCAGCGGGAGCGCGTGGCGGGGGCCTTTCTCTTCGGCCACTTCGCGGCCGAATCGCTGATCCTGGCGGAGGCGGGGCAGCAGGTGGGCGCCATGCAGGTGGGCGCCTCGGTGAGCCCCGAGCAGGTGGCCTTCTTCATTGCGGCCTGCGACTACACCCTCATCGGCGAGGAGCTGTTCGCCGCGTCCGCCTACCTCACCCGTGAACCGGTCCAGCTCGGCAGCCTCTACGGACAGGACCGCGCCAAGCTCGTCCTGTTCCTGATGATCCTGGTCGGGGTGGGCATCGCCACGCTCAACTCCCTGTGGCCCGAGCTGGGCCTCACCAACCTGGGCACGCTCATGCACCTGGGCTGGGGATTGGGATCGTGAACGTGCGGGGGCGCCTGATCAAGCTGGTCACGTTCCTGGGCGGCATCTACTTCTTCCTGGAGTTCGTGCTGCCGGGAACCGTGTTCGGGGTCAAGGTCGATACCTACCACGACCAGATCTCCAACGGCTTCATCACCGTGGGGGCCATGGCCGCGGGGCTGGGGCTCATCAACCTGCTGATGCAGCACGGCTCGCGGATCGTCTTCCGGCGCCGGGAGTGGCCCTACAGCCTGGCGCTGCTCTCCGGCCTCGCCATCATGATCGCCGTGACGCTCCAGGACTGGCGCGGCACCAGCCGGGTGGCGCAGGAGGTGGCGGGGATCTCCAGGCTGGCGGACTTCGCGGGGCGCATCCGGTCGGACCACGAGGGCGCCACCGAGGGCGTGCTGCCCGCGGCCGCGCGCAACCGCAGCCTGCGCGAAGCGCTGGAGCGGCTGCTGGCGCGCATCGAAGACGAGGCCGGCGCCTTCGACCTCGACCGTTTCGCTCCAGGGAGCATCGATCACGGGCTCGCGCGGGGTTACCTGGCGGAGGCGGGGAACCGTGCCGCCGCGGCGCGCGCCGCGGCCGAGCAGCTCACGGTGGCGGACGGCGCGGCGCCGGACCTTGCCGCCAACGCGGCGGCGGTGCGCGCCCTGCGCGGCCTCGCCGAGAACTGGCGCAACCTGCGCAACCTCGAGTACGAGTACTCCACCCCCAAGCACGTCTACCGGCTGCTCTTCGAAGGGCTGTTCGTGGCCCTGGGCTCGGCCATGTTCTCGCTGCTGGGCTTCTACATCGCGGCCGCGGCCTACCGCGCCTTCCGGGTGCGCTCCGCCGAGTCGTCGCTCATGATGATCGCCGCGGTGCTGGTGATGCTCGGGCAGATCCCCTTCGGCGTGTGGATCTGGTCCGGCCTGCCGGACCTGCGGCTGTGGCTCCTGGAGATACCCAACTCGGCCGCGTTCCGCGCCATCACCTTCGGCGCCGGGGTGGCGGGACTGGTGATGGCGTTCCGCATGTGGTTCTCCATCGAGTCGGAGTCCTTCGACCGGGAGGAACGCTGACGTGAACCTCGCCCGGCTCGACCGCCGCTGGATCTACCTGCTGGTGTTCCTGGCCCTGAGCGCGCCCATCGTGACCCAGTACACGGTGCAGCCGGCGCGCATGAGCGACGCGGAGCGGTTCTTCGACCTGGTGGACGGGATCGAGCCGGCGCCGGGCCGCTACGCCTTCGTGGCCCTGGACTTCGGCCCCAGCACCAAGGGCGAGAACCAGCCCCAGGCGCGCGCGGTGGTGGAACACCTGATGCGCCGGCGCATCCCGGTGATCCTGTTCTCGCTCTATCACCTCGCCGAGCCGTTCCTCAGGTCCATCCCCGAGGAGGTGGCGCGCCAGCTCGAGCGCGAGAACCCCGGCGAGACCTGGGAGTACGGCCGCGACTGGATCAACCTGGGCTACCGGCCCGGAGCACGCCTCCTGATCCAGGCGATTCCCAAATCGGAGAACCTGGCCGAGCTGTTCGAGAAGGACGCTCGCGGCAACCGCATCTCCGAGCTGCCCGCGTTCAGCGGCCTGCGCACGCTGCGCCAGATCGCCTTTCTCGCCGAGTTCACAGGGCTGGTGGACGTGTTCGACAACTACGTGCAGTATTTCACCAGCAAGGACTACACCCCCGCCTTCGGCCACGGCTGCACCTCCATCACCATCCCGGAGGCGTTCATCTACCTGGACTCGGGACAGATCCAGGGACTGCTGGGCGGGCTGGCGGGGGCCGCATGGTACTCGGAGCTGCTGCGCCGGCGCTACCCCGAGCGCCCGGTGGACGAGTCGCTGATGCTCAACACCGGGCTGGGGGTGGCCCAGCTCGTGGTCATCGCCTTCATCGTGCTGGGAAACCTGGCGGGCCTGCTGGGGCGCCGAAGGGAAGGGTCCTGACCCATGACGAGCCTGGACGCCTGGCACGTGGCCACCGTGCTCGTGGGGGGCATCGCGACGCTGGCAGTCTTCAGCTTCCTGATCAAGGAGAACCCCTTCTTCCGGGTCTTCGAGCACCTGTTCATCGGCATTGCCGCGGGTTTCCTCCTGGTGCTGGGCATCAAGAACTTCCTCTGGCCCAAGGTGCTGGTGCCGATGCTGGGCCTGGACATCGTCACCTACCCGGACGGCAGCCTCTCCCACGAGTACGACCCGCGGCTCCTGCTCTACCTCCTGCCCATGGTGTTCGGGCTGTTCTACTACTTCCTGTACTCGCGGCGGTACGCGTGGCTCGCCAAGCTGGTCATCGGCTTCTCCCTGGGAGTGAGCGGCGGGCTGGCCTTCAAGGGCTTCTTCAACCAGATCATGCCCCAGGTGGTGAGCAGCTTCCGCCCCCTGGTAGTGTTCGAGGAGGGCGTCCTGGCGGTGGGCGCCAGCCTGGAGAACGCGTTCTTCATCTTCACGCTGCTGGCGGTCATGTACTACTTCTTCTTCTCGTTCCGGCACGGGAACCGCGCCGCCGACGGCATCGCCCTCTCGGGCCGCTGGCTTCTCATGGTGTGTTTCGGGGCATTCTTCGGCTCCACGGTCATGGCGCGTACCGCGCTCCTGGTGGAGCGGGTACAGTTCCTGCTCGTCGACTGGTACGGCGCGCTGGCGGGGCTCATCGCATGAAGACGGACCCCACGGCCCTGCGCACCGTGCTGGTCACGGACTGCGGCTCCACCACCACCAAGGCGCTGCTGTTCGAGAAGACCGCGGACGGCTGGCGCCAGACGCACCGCGGCGAGGCGCCCACCACCGTGGAGCAGCCGGTGGCGGACGTGACCGCCGGCGCGCTCAACGCCTTCGCCGAGGTGGAGGAGACCAGCGGACGGAAGATCCTGACGCCGGAGGCGGGGCGGGACGGCGCGGCGCCGTTCCTCGAATCCGGCGAGGACGGCGCCCACGGCATCGACCTCTACCTCTCCACCAGCTCCGCCGGCGGCGGGTTGCAGATGACCGTGGCCGGAGTGGTGCGCCAGATGAGCGCGGAGTCGGCGGAACGGGCGGCCCTGAGCGCCGGCGCCATCGTCATGGACGCCATCTCCGCGGACGACGGGCGCGAGGACCACGAGCGCATCCAGCGGCTGCGGCAACTGCGACCCGACATCGTGCTGCTCACCGGCGGCGTGGACGGCGGCTCCCGGGAGCACGTGGTGGAGATGGCCGAGACGCTGGTGGCGGCGGCGCCGCGGCCTCGGTTCGGCGACACGCTGCGACTGCCGGTGATCTACGCGGGCAACAACGAAGTCGTGGACGACGTCCGGAGCATCCTGGAGAAGGCCGCCCAGGTGGCGGTGGTGGACAACGTGCGCCCCGCCCTTGACGCCGAGAACCTCGGTCCCGCGCGGGAAGCCATCCACGAGTTCTTCCTCACCCACGTCATGAGCCACTCGCCGGGCTACGACAAGCTGCTGCGCTGGACGCCGGTGCCGGTGATGCCTACCCCCGCGGCCGTGGGCGACATGGTGCGGGAGCACGCCGCCGGCACCGGACAGGCGGTGTTGTGCGCGGACATCGGCGGCGCCACCACCGACGTGTTCAGCGTCTTCGAGAACCGGGACGGCGAGCCGGCGTTCAACCGCACGGTGAGCGCCAACCTGGGCATGAGCTACTCCGTGGCCAACGTGCTCATCGAGGCCGGCGTCGAAGCCATCCGCCGCTGGCTCCCCTACGAGATCCAGCCCTCCGAGGTCCGCGACCGGCTGCGCAACAAGATGATCCGGCCCACTTCGATCCCCCAGACCCTGGAGGACCTGTGGCTGGAGCAGGCGGTGTGCCGCGAGGCCCTGCGCCTGGCGCTGGTGCACCATCGCTCCCTGGCGGTGGGGCTCGGCGGCGTGCAGCAGCAGCGCGGCATCGCCGACATCTTCTCGCAGACCGCCAGCCGCGCGGGCCTGGTGGACATGATGCGCCTGGACCTGGCGATCGGCTCCGGCGGCGTGCTGAGCCACGCCCCGGACCGGATGAGCGCCGCGCTCATGATCCTGGAGGGGTTCGAGCTGCTGGGCTTCACGCAGATCGCGGTGGACTCCATTTTCATGATGCCCCACCTGGGCGTGTTGGCCTCGATCCATCCCGAGGCCGCGCGCGCCATTTTCCTGCACGACTGCCTGGTGAACGTGGCCCACGCGGTGGTGCCCGCGTTCCCGCGCAAGCGCCCGGCGGGCTCGGTCCTCGCGAGCGTGTTCGTCAACGGCGAACCGGCCGAACCTCTCAGGGCGGGCGCGGTGGACCGCATCGACCTGGAACCCGGCGCCGCCACCCGCCTCGTGGTCCGGCCCGCGCGCGGCACCATCGACGTCGGCGCCGGCCCGGGCATGCCCCTGGATCGGGAGTTCACCGCGGGCCTCTGCGGCGTCATCCTCGACGGCCGCAACCGCCCTCTTGAAACCGCTCCGTTCACCGACGAGCAGGCGGCGGAGCGCCGCGCCGTCATGACCGGGTTGGGGCTCGTCGAATCATGAGTCAGGCGTTGACGCCCACGCTGCGGGTGGCGGCCGAGACCATCGTGCGGAAAACCCGGGAGCTTCCGGTGCCGGGGCGCGTCCTGTGCGCCCCGGGCGACGCCGTGGCCGCGGACACGGTGGTGGCGCGCGCCGAGCTGCCCGGTGACCTATTCATCCTTCGAATCCCCGAAGCTCTCGGCATCGAGCCCGACGAGGCTCTCAAGAGCCTTGCGGTGAACGAGGGCGACCGCATCGAGGAGGGAGACCTCCTGTGCGAGCACGCGGGCCTCTTCGGCCTGTTCCGCTCGCGCTTCCACGCGCCCGTGTGCGGCACCGTCGAGTTCATCGCGCCGCGCACCGGGCACGTGGGAGTGCGGCTCGCGCCCCATGCCATCGAGCTGAGCGCCTACGTGGCCGGTACCGTGTCGGCCGTCGAACCGCACAAGTCCGTCACCATCGAGAGCCGGGGCGCGTTCATCCAGGGAATCTTCGGCGTCGGCGGCGAGCGCTTCGGCCCCATCCGCATGCTCGACGGCGGCCCCAAGACCCTTCTGGGTCCCGCCAAGATCTCCGACGACGTGTCCGGCCAGGTCCTGGTGGGGGGCACGCGCCCGACGCTCGAGGCCCTGCAGCGCGCCGCCCGCAACGGCGCCGCCGGCCTGGTGGTGGGCTCCATCGACGACTACGCGCTCACGGGCTACCTCGGCTACGAACTCGGCATGGCCGTCACCGGACACGAGGACGTGCCCATGACCGTCATCGTCACCGAGGGCTTCGGCTGGCTGCCGGTGGCGGAGCGCACCCACGCCCTGCTGCGGCGCCTCGAAGGCCGCGCCGCCTCCATCAACGGCGCCACCCAGGTTCGCGCCGGCGCGGTGCGGCCGGAGATCATCGTGGCCCGGACGGAAGAACCGGCCGGCTCCGGCGGCGGGCGGGATGCAGGGAGCGGCGCCGTCCCCCCGGCCACGTCGGGGGACTCCGCCACCGGGCTGCGCGTCGGCGGCTTCGTGCGTATCATCCGGGAGCCTCACTTCGGGGTCGCCGCGGAGATCGTCGCCCTGCCCACCGAACCGCAGCCCATCGAGACCGGCGCCCGCACCCGCGTGCTGGACGCCCGCCTCCCGGACGGCACCCTCGTCACCGTGCCCCGGGCCAACGTGGAGCTGCTGTGACGGCGTGCGTGGGTCCCGGCGCGGGAACGCCACGGCGCGGTCTTGCCGCCGGCAACCGCAATGCCGCCGGCGGCACGCCGTATGGTTCCCTGCACGGGGTTCTTGCGGTCATCGTGCTTTCATCCATACTGATGGGTGACGCCTGTTGATCAGGGCATCCCAAATCCGATCCGAGTTCCCCAAGGATTCGTGCCAACCAGGCCAAGGAGGTTCCATGCGATCGAGTCGGCTGCCGGGGGCGGCTTCGTATGCAATATTGTGGGTGGTTCTTTGGACGCTTGCGCTGGCCGTGCCGCCGGGGGCCGCGGAGCAGGCGCGCCCGAGCCACGGCATCGCCATGCACGGCGACCTGAAGTACCCGCCGGACTTCGAGCACTTCGACTACGTGAACCCCGGCGCACCCAAGGGCGGCGCCGTCCGGCTCGAGGCCATCGGCACCTACGACAGCTTCAACCCCTTCATCGTCAAGGGCAGCCCCGCCGCGGGCCTCGGGCGCATCTACGAGACCCTGATGACCAGTTCCGCGGACGAGCCCTTCAGCGAGTACGGCCTCCTGGCGGAAAGCATCACCGTGCCCAAGGACCGCTCCTGGGTGGAGTTCCGCCTGCGTGACGAAGCGCGTTGGCACGACGGCAAGCCGGTGACCGCGGACGACGTCATCTGGACCTTCGAAACGCTCATCACCAAGGCCGTCCCCTTCTACCGCGGCTACTACGGAGACGTGAAGAGGGTCGAGAAGCTCGACGACCGGAGCGTGCGGTTCACCTTCGCCAGCGGCACCAACCGCGAGCTGCCGCTGATCCTGGGTCAACTGATCGTGCTGCCGAAACACTACTGGGCGGAGCGGGACTTCGCCAAGACCACGCTGGAGCCGCCCCTGGGCAGCGGTTCCTACAAGGTGGGCGCCTTCGAGCCCGGCCGGCACGTGGAGTACGAGCGGGTGGAAGACTATTGGGGCCGGGACCTGCCGGTGAACGTGGGCCGGGACAACTTCGACCGCATCCGCTACGACTACTACCGCGACGGCACGGTGTCGGTGGAGGCGTTCAAGGCCGGCGAGTACGACTTCCGCAACGAGAACAGCTCCAAGAACTGGGCCACGGCCTATGACTTCCCCGCGCTGAAGCAGGGGCTGGTGAAGAAGGAAGAAATTCCCCACGACCGCTCGACGGGCATGCAGGCGTTCGTCTTCAACACCCGCCGTCCGCTCTTCCAGGACCGCAAGGTGCGCCAGGCGCTGTCCTACGCCTTCGACTTCGAGTGGTCCAACCAGGCCCTCTTCTACGGCCAGTACACGCGTTCCCGCAGCTACTTCGACAACTCGGAGCTGGCAGCCACCGGGCTGCCCGGTCCGGAAGAGCTGGCGGTGCTCCAGCCCTACCGCGGACGAGTGCCGGAGGAGGTGTTCACCCAGTCCTACAAACCGCCGGCCACCGACGGTTCCGGGCGCATCCGCGCCAATCTCGGCCGGGCCGCGAAGCTCCTGCGCGAGGCCGGCTGGGGCTTCGACAAGGCCACGCGCAAGCTCACCCACAAGCCCACCGGCCGCGCCATGGAGTTCGAGATCCTCTTGGTGAGCCCGCTGTTCGAGCGCATCGTGCTGCCTTTCGCGAAGAACCTGGAACGGCTCGGCATCGCCGCCGCCGTGCGCACGGTGGACAGCGCGCAGTACCGCCGGCGGCTCGACGACTTCGACTTCGACGTGGTCATCGGCACCTGGGGCCAGTCGCTGTCGCCCGGCAACGAGCAGCGGAACTTCTGGGGGTCGGATTTCGCCGACCGCTCCGGCAGCCGGAACCTCGTGGGCATCAAGGACCCGGTGGTGGACGCGCTGGTGGAGGGCGTCATCAACGCCGCGGATCGCAAGAGCCTGGTCGCGCACGTCCGCGCCCTCGACCGCGTGCTCCAGTGGGGCCACTGGGTGATCCCTCAGTGGCACATCCCCTACGACCGCCTGGTGTACTGGGACCGCTTCGGCCGCCCCGACGTCACCCCCACCCAGGGGGTGCAGTTCGACGCCTGGTGGGTCGATCCCCGCAAGGCCGCCGAACTGGAGGCGAAGCGCTCCGGGAGATGACCATCGACGGCCGGCACCGAACCCCCAAGGTGGTCTCGGCTGCAAGCCGACATGGGTGACTCCCGCGAAACAACCTGTGTCAAAACGTCGCCCGGACAAGAACTGGCGCCAGACGCCCGAATCGTCATTCCCGCGAAAGCGGGAATCCAGGGGTGGCGCGGCGGGGAAACGGTGCCGTAGTGCCACACCACCGCCCCTGGATTCCCGCTTTCGCGGGAATGACGATTCGCGGTGTATACTCGTGAGTTTCGAGACAGCCGCCTTCCCGGGAATGACGACTCGGATCGTATGCGCCGAAATTGTCGGTTTACGGTTCGAGTCAACCGGACACCACGCCAGGTAAGCGCATGTTCGCCTACATCATCCGCCGGCTGCTGCTGATCGTCCCGACGCTGATCGGGATCATGGTGCTGAACTTCGTGATCATCCACTCGGCGCCCGGCGGGCCGGTGGAACAGATTCTGGCGAAGCTCCAGCAGACCGACGTGTCGGCCACCGAGCGGTTCAGCGGCGGCGGCGACGAGCGGGAGGTGGGACCGTCGGCCCAGCAGTCGCGGGACCCCGGCGGCGGCACCGCCGGGCGCTACCGCGGCGCCCAGGGCATCGACCCGGAGTTCATCAAGGAGATCGAGCGCCAGTTCGGCTTCGACAAGCCCGCCCACGTGCGGTTCTTCCTGATGATGTGGAACTTCCTGCGCTTCGACTTCGGCGACAGCTTCTTCCGCGACCGCTCGGTGGTGCAACTGGTGATGGACAAGCTGCCCGTGTCCATCTCCCTGGGGCTCTGGACCACGCTGCTGGTGTACCTGGTCTCCATCCCGCTGGGCGTGGCCAAGGCCGTGCGCGACGGCTCGCGCTTCGACGTGTGGACCTCCGGGACCGTGATCGTGGGCAACGCGGTGCCCGGTTTCCTGTTCGCCATTTTCCTTATCGTGCTGTTCGCCGGCGGGCGCTACTTCGACTGGTTCCCGCTGCGCGGCCTGGTGTCCGACAACTGGAGCGAGCTGGGCTTCTGGCAGCGCATCGTCGACTACCTCTGGCACATCACCCTGCCGGTGGCGTCCATGGTCATCGGCGGCTTCGCCGGCCTCACCATGCTCACCAAGAACTCGTTCCTGGACCAGATCAACCAGCAATACGTGATGACGGCCCGCGCCAAGGGACTGAGCGAGCGGCGGGTGCTCTACCGGCACGTATTCCGCAACGCCATGCTCATCGTCATCGCCGGCTTTCCCGGCGCTTTCGTCGGCATTCTGTTCACCGGCGCCCTCCTCACCGAGGTGATCTTCTCCCTGGACGGCGTCGGGCTTCTGGGGTTCGAGGCGGCCATCAACCGCGACTATCCGGTGATGTTCGGCACGCTCTATTTCTTCACGCTGCTGGGCCTGGCGATGAAGCTGGTGGAGGACCTCACCTACGTGGTGGTGGATCCGCGCATCGACTTCGAGAGCCGGGAGACCTGAGGCCGCGCGCCGCATGACGCCGCTCAACCGAAGACGCCTGCGCAACTTCCGCGCGAACCGGCGCGGGTACTGGTCGCTCGTGGTGTTCTCCGCGCTGCTGGTCGCGAGCCTGTTCGCCGAGTTCATCGCCAACGACCGGCCGCTGCTGGTGCGCTACGAAGGACAGTTCTACGCCCCGGTGCTGGTGGACTATCCCGAGACGGAGTTCGGCGGCTTCCTGGAGACCGACGCGGACTACAACGATTCCGAGGTCCAGGCGCTCATCCGGGAGCGCGGCTGGATCGTCTGGCCGCCCATACCCTTCAGCTACGACACCATCGTATTCGGCCTGCCCACGCCGGCGCCCTCCCCGCCGAGCACGCGCAACTGGCTCGGCACGGACGACCAGGCGCGGGACGTCACCGCCCGGCTCATCTACGGTTTCCGCATCTCGGTGCTGTTCGGCCTGGTGCTGACCTTGGTCAGCTCCGTCATCGGCATCGGCGCGGGCGCGGTGCAGGGTTACTTCGGCGGCTGGCTCGACCTGCTCTTCCAGCGCTTCATCGAGATGTGGTCCGGGCTGCCCACCCTCTACCTGCTCATCATCCTGGCCAGCGTCGTGACGCCGAGCTTCTGGTGGCTGCTGGGCTTCATGCTGCTGTTCAGTTGGATGGCGCTGGTGGGCGTGGTGCGCGCGGAGTTCCTGCGCGCGCGCAACCTCGACTACGTGCGCGCCGCCCGTGCCCTGGGCGTGGGCAACCCGCGCATCATCGCGCGCCACGTGCTGCCCAACGCCATGGTGGCGGCGCTGACCTTCCTGCCCTTCATCACCAGCGGGGCGGTGGTGACGCTCACCGCCCTGGACTTCCTGGGCTTCGGCCTGCCGCCGGGCTCGGCGTCCCTGGGCGAACTGCTGAAGCAGGGCAAGGACAACCTGCAGGCGCCGTGGCTCGGGTTCGCCGCCTTCTTCGTCATCGCCATCATGCTGAGCCTGCTGGTGTTCATCGGCGAGGCGGTGCGCGACGCCTTCGATCCGCGCAAGACGTTCGCGCCGGAGTCCGGCGATGACGAGGCCGTGTCCGCCACCATCGGGCCCGGGGCCGGCCCCGTGACCGTGTCCGCCACGGTGGCGTCCCGGTCCGCGGGCGACGTGGCGGGCTCGTCCACGAACGCGACCCCGGAGTCCGAGGGCACCGCCGGGACCGTGGTCGGAGCGCGGGCGCCGGGTGCCGGCGGCCGGACGCGCGGCGGCCATACCGGAGCGGGCACGGCGCTGCTCGCCATCGACGACCTGGGTGTGCGCTTCGGCGCGGGGGCCGGCGCCGTGGAAGCCGTGGACGGGGTCTCCCTCAGCATCCGCAAGGGCGAGACCGTGGCGCTGGTGGGCGAGAGCGGCTCGGGCAAGTCGGCCACGGCGCTGTCGGTCCTGCAACTCCTGCCCTACCCCGCGGCCAGCCACCCGCGCGGCAGCATCCGCTTCCAGGGGACCGAGCTGCTCGGCGCCTCGTCCCGGGACCTCCAGGGGATACGCGGCGACCGCATCGCCATGATCTTCCAGGAACCCATGACCTCCCTCAACCCGCTGCATTCCATCGCGCGTCAGATCGGCGAGACGCTGAAGCTGCACAAGGGGCTCGACGGCGCCGCGGCCACGGAGCGCACCCTGGAGTTGCTGCGGCTCGTGGGCATCGCCGAGCCCGAGCGCCGGCTGGGCGCCTACCCTCACGAGTTGTCCGGAGGACAGCGGCAGCGGGTGATGATCGCCATGGCCCTGGCCAACGAGCCCGACCTGCTCATCGCGGACGAGCCCACCACCGCCCTGGACGTGACCATCCAGGCGCAGTTGCTGGAGCTGCTGGTGAGCCTGCAGCAGCGGCTGGGCATGGCGATCCTGTTCATCACCCACGACATGGGCATCGTGCGCCGGCTGGCCGACCGCCTGTGCATCATGCAGCGCGGCAAGATCGTGGAAGCGGGCGCCACCGCCGAGGTGATGGAGCGGCCCCAGCACCCCTACACGCGCCACCTGCTGGCGTCGACCCCCAAGGGCGCCCCGGCCCCTCCCGACACCGGGGGCGCGCCGTTGGTGGCCTGCGGCGACCTCAAGGTCTGGTACCCCCTCAAGGCGGGGGTCCTGCGGCGCACGGTGGACCACGTGCGTGCCGTGGACGGCATCTCCATGGAGCTTTACCCGGGACAGACCGTGGGCGTGGTGGGAGAGAGCGGCTCGGGCAAGACCACCCTGGGGCTGGCGCTGCTGCGGCTCACCGGCAGCAACGGCTCGGTGCGCTTCGACGGCCGCGAGATCCAGGGACTGCGCTCACGCGCGTTGCGGCCGCTGCGGCGCGACATGCAGGTGGTCTTCCAGGACCCCTACGGCTCGCTCAACCCACGCCTGTCCGTGGCGCAGATCATCGAGGAGGGCTTGGTGGTCCACGGGCTCGGGCATACGGCCGAGGAACGCGACGCGCTCATCGTCGAGGCCCTGCGCGAGGTGGAGCTGGAGCCCGAGGCGCGCCACCGCTATCCCCACGAGTTCTCCGGCGGGCAGCGCCAGCGCATCGCCATCGCCCGGGCCATGGTGCTGAAACCGCGCTTCGTGGTGCTGGACGAGCCCACCTCCGCCCTGGACGTGTCCGTGCAGGCCCAGATCGTCGCGCTGCTGCAACGGCTCCAGGAGCGGCACCGCTGCGCCTACCTGTTCATCAGCCACGACCTCAAGGTGGTGCGCGCCATGAGCCACCACGTCCTGGTGGTGCACCGGGGCGTGGTCGTGGAGCAGGGTCCGGCCTCCACCATCTTCGAGGTGCCGCGGCATGAGTACACCAAGGAACTCGTGGCTGCCGCGTTCGACATCTCGCCTGTTCCCCGGGAATGACGACTCATATGATCAGCCGGTGGGTGTCGGCAGGGGGATTCTCACGGCACCCTCGGGCAACTCCTGGACGAAGTGGAAGTCCGGGAGGGTGACGTTCAACTCGGGTTTGTCGTAGCGGATCTGGTAGGAGCGCTTGAGCGGAGGGGTCTCCAGCGTGATCTTCAGCGGGAAGAGGCCGGCGGAGGTATCGGCGAAGTCCTCGAAGGTGGCCACGTACCAGGGCGCCCCCGAGGGTCCGAAGCGCTGCCAGCGCACCGGTGCCTGGATTTGCGCATCGAAGGTGAGGACGTCGGTACCGCCGCCTGCCCGTGTGCGCCGCAGCGCCAAGCCGTCCGCGCGCCAGGCCGCGTCCGACCGAACCGGTGGAAGACCCATCATCAGGGCCACCATCTCCTCCAGCTCTAGCAGCAGCTCCGTGGCCCTGAAAAGGTTCTGTCGGGAAGTCCGGGCGCGGTAGAAACGCGCTTCGGAGGGGAGGAACCCGGTGACCTCATCGTCGTCGACGGTGAGAATGAGCGCCGCGCCCACCAGGGAGAACGCCTCGAGCCTGAGACGGTGCGGCCTGCGCACCAGCACCGCCGCGTTGAACGCGCGTCTCTTTCCGGCGGCGCGGTAGCTGATCCTGGCCAAGCCGCGCAACGATTGCAGCGCCCGGTCCCGTTCCTCGAGAATGGCGCCCAGGGGTCGAACGGTTCTGGGCTCGGAGACGGGTTCGGGGTCGGGGGCTGCCTGCCGAAGGGCGCATCCCGCCAACAGGGCCGTCACGCACACCGCGACCGCCAACCGACGCGTTGATCTACTCCCCAACGCCGTCAAACTCCCGGCTCCAGCCGGCGGATCTTCCCTTGGATTCGCTCCACTTGCTCGTCCTCGTTGGCCGCCTTCAGCGCGTCGCGGTAACTTCGCAGAGCCTTCTCGTTCTCTCCCACCTTGAGATACGCGTCGCCGAGGTGCTCGATGATCACGGGGTCGTCCACCGCCAGGCCCACCGCCTTCTCGAGCTGCTCGATGGCCCTCGGGTAGTCCCCCTTCTGGTAGTATACCCACCCGAGGCTGTCGATGTAGTAGCCATCGTTGGGCGCGATCTCCAGTGCCCGGACGATCAACTCCTCCGCACGGTCCAGCTCCACGCCCAGATCGGCGTACGTGTAGCCCAGGTAGTTGAGCGCGGCCGCGTTGTCCGGGTTGAGCTCGATGGCCTTCTTCATGTACTCGATGGTCTTGTCCTTGTCCTTGCTCTCGTCGTACAGCGCCCCCAACGCGAAGTAGACGCGATCGTTCTCCGGGTCCAGTTCCACCACCGTGTGCATGGCCTCGATGGCGTTCGGGAAGTCCTTGGCCTTGCGGTACACCTCCGCCAGGAAACGGAACAGCTCCTTGCGCCGCCCGTCCGCCTCGTCCAACGCTTCACGGATGGCGGCCACCGCCTCGGAGTACCGCTCCTGCCCCTGGTAGACCGACGCGAGCTGGATCCGCGCGTCGACGAAGTAGCCGCTGTCCCTGGGGATGCCTCGGAAATGCGCCTCGGCGCCTTCCCGGTCTTCCAGCCGGGCCAACGTCAGGCCCAGAAAAAACCGCACACGGTGGTCGTCCGGCCGTTCCGCCAGGGCGAGCCGGAACTGCGTGACCGCGGCCGCCAGGCTGCCCAGCTCGTAGTAGACGAGTCCCACCTTCATCCGGGCCGCGCCGGGCGAGGCCTCTTCAACCCCGCGGCGGGCGAACTCGGCCCGTGCATCGGCGAGATCCCCGCCGCCGGCGCGCAGGGTTTCGATGCGTTTGCCCGCCCACTCGTTCCGTGAATCCGCCTTCAGGAGCTTCTCGTAAGTCTCGAGAGCCTCGTCCCGGCGACCGCGGAACTCCTGCACCAGCGCCAGTTCCGCCAACACGGGCGAGGAGGAAGGGTGCAGCTTGAGGGCGGCGGCGTAGCTCTCCTCCGCGAGCGACAGCTCGCCGGAGCTCGCCAGGACCCGACCCAGGTAATAGGGGCCCAACGGCGACGAAGGATTGCGTTTCTTGTAGCGCTCCAGATGCTCGCGCGCCTGCTCGTGGTCGCCCTCGGCCAGATAGGTCGCGCCCAGGTAAAGGAGCGACTGCGAATCCTCCGGCTCCAGCTCCAGCAGCTTCCGGTATTCCCGGATCGCTTCGTCCACCCTGCCGGTGGCGCCGTAGAGCCCGGCCAACAGGCGGTGGTTCTCCGGATCCTGGTCATTGAGCCGCACGGCGGCTTCCGCTTCGCGCGCCGCGTCGTCGATCTCGCCGAGGACGAGATACGAACCGGCCAAGCGCGCGCGCACGAAGGCGCTGTCGGGGTCATGCTCCCGCACGGCCTTGTAATGCTCGTGCGCCCCCCGGAAGTCGCCCTCGAACACGTCCATGCGGGCGCGCATGTAGCGGTACATGGCCTGTGCCTCCGCCGGCACGGCCACCTTGACGTCGTTCGCAAAGGGACCGGACGGTCCTTGCGGGACTTCGTCCACGGGAAGGCAGGCCGTGACGAACAAGCTGAACAGGATTCCCCAGCGGAGTTGCCACATGGTATTTCTTGAGAATGGACCGGTATCCGCCGGTGTGCACCGAAGCGCCCCGGTGACGAGAAACGCCAGTAGTTTCACAATGTTATTTGCAACGAGCCCACCGGCGCGGACGGTCCCTCCGGAATTTGGCACTAGCTATCACAGGCGGCGTGACCGGTCAACGCGCGGCAGTTGCGCGCTTGGATTGCGGACGGGCATCACGGCGGCGGGAGGCTTCCATGGACCGCGACGCGGCGGTTGAATCCATTCGCAACGACAACACGTCCGGCTCCCAGGCGATTACGCGACAGGCGGCCGCGCTGGCGGCGGAACGCGTGGACCAGGCTTGCGGACGAGACGCCGCGGCGCTGCTGCTGGAATTGGGAAACGCGCTGATCGATGCCCATCCGGCCATGGCGCCCCTGTACAATCTCTTCGGCGCCTTGCTGGAAAGCGTGCAAGACGACAACGCGGGGACGCCGGGCCGCGACGAGGACCCCGGCCGGGTGCGGCGAGCCGCGGCGGCCTTCGTCGAACACATGGACGAGCACAACCGGGCCATCGGGCGGCACTTCGGCGCAGTCGTCGATCCGGGCGCGGCGATCTTCACCCATTCGGCGGGCTCCACCGTCCGCGCCGCCCTGTTGGGTTGCCGGGATGCGGGACGCCGCTTCTCGGTCCACTGCACCGAGTCGCGCCCGGCGGGCGAAGGCGGCGCCCTGGCCGGCGAACTGGCCCGGCACGGCATCGTCGCGACCCTTTCCACCGACAGCCTCGCGTTCGCGCTGCTGCGACGAAGCGAACGCGCCATGCTGGCGGTCGGGGCGGACTCGGTCACGCCCCACGGCGTCGTCAACAAGGCCGGCACCCTCGGGCTGGCCACGGCCGCCAGGAGTTGGGACATCCCGTTCTACGTTCTGGCGGGGAGCGAGAAGTTCCTGCCGGCCGCGTCCCGCGACGCCCACTTGCGGGAACGGCCAGCCGAGGAGGTCCTCGCCGAAATCCCCGCGGGACTGCGGGTGATCAACCACTACTTCGACCTCACGCCCCTGGACTGCGTCACCGCGGTCATCACCGAGGAGGGACGGCTGTCGGCGGAGGAAACCGTTCGCAAGCTCGCGCGGTGCCGCGTGCATCCCGGTCTGAACACGGAAGCGCCCCGCCCCTGGATTCCCGCCCCCGATCGGGGTCGAGAATAACTCCCGCGGGAATGACGGTACAGGGCGTGGTCGCTGCTCCCGGTGGACGCGGAATTGGAACCTTGCGCCTCGGCCCTCTTGTTGACATACAAGACAGGCGTCCGGGGCGTGCATTGAAGGAGCGTTATGGTGGCCGAATCCTTGGAGGCGTCGAAGGCCGAGATCCGGGAGCTGACCGCGCGTGTGGAGGAGCACAGCTACCGGTACCACGTCCTCGATGCGCCGATCATCACCGATTCCGAATACGATGAAATGTTCCGGCGGCTGACCCGGCTGGAGCAGGAGCACCCGGAGCTGGCGCTGCCCAACTCCCCCACCGCCAAGGTGGGGGGCCCGCCGGTGGAACGGTTCGCCACGGTACGGCACACCCTGCCCATGCTGTCGCTGGACAACGTCACCAACCCGGAGGAGCTGGCGGACTTCGAACAGCGCATTCAGCGTTTCCTCAAGACCACCGATCCCCTGGAATACGTCGTGGAGCCCAAGATCGACGGCGTGGGGGTCGAGTTGGTGTACGAGGACGGCGTGCTCACGGTGGGCTCCACCCGGGGCGACGGCACCGACGGCGAGGACATCACGCAGAACGTGCGCACGATCCGCTCGGTGGCGCTTTCGCTGAGGCGGGACGGAGCGCCCGTGCCGCGGCTCCTGGCGGTGCGCGGCGAGGTATTCTACCCCACCGAGGGATTCCGGCGCCTCAACCAGCAACGCGAGGAGGCCGGCGAGTACGTGTTCGCCAATCCGCGCAACGCCGCCGCGGGCGCCCTCAAGCAACTCGACTCGAAGATTACCGCGAGCCGGCCGCTGGACCTGTTCTGCCACGGCATGGGCGCGGTGGAGCCGGCGTCGTTCGCGAGCCAGTCGGACTTCCACGCGCGGCTGCGGGACTGGGGGCTCAAGCCCGTGCCGCTCACGCGGGTGTGCCGCGGCGTGGACGAGATCGTCGCCTACCAGGAGGAGATGGAGGGGCGGCGCGACGGGCTGCCCTACGAGATCGACGGCGTGGTGGTGAAGGTCAACAGCCTGGAGTTGCAGCGGCGCCTGGGGCAGATCGCGCGCTCGCCACGCTGGGCCATGGCCTACAAGTTCAAGCCGCGCCAGTCCACCACGCGCATCCTCGACATCCGGACCCAGGTGGGACGCACGGGCACGCTCACGCCGGTGGCGCATCTCGAGCCGGTGCAGTTGGCCGGGGTCACGGTGCGCAACGCGTCGCTGCACAACATGGACGAGATCGAGCGCAAGGACATCCGTGTCGGCGACACCATCGTCCTCGAGCGCGCGGGCGACGTGATCCCGTACGTGGTGCGCGTGGTGGAGGAGGAAAGGGACGGGAGCGAGCGGCCCTTCGAGATGCCGGCCCACTGTCCCAGGTGTGGCTCCCAGGTCTATCGCGAGGAAGGCGAGGCGGCGTACCGCTGCGTGGGGCTGTCGTGTCCCGCCAAGCTGAAGGAGAGCCTCAAGTTCTTCGGCTCGCGCAACGCGCTGGACATCGAGGGGCTGGGGGAGAAGCTCATCGAGCAGTTGGTGGAAAAGGAACTGGTGGCGGACAGCGCCGACCTTTACAGCCTGGGAGAGGAGACGCTGGCGGCGCTGGAGCGCATGGGGGTCAAGTCGGCGCAGAATTTGATCCGGGAGCTGGGGCGCAGCAAGGACACGTCTCTTGCTCGTTTCGTCACGGCGCTGGGGATCCGCCACGTGGGCGAGGCCACGGCCAAGGTGCTGGCGGAGCACTTCGAGAGCCTCGACGGAATCATGGGCGCCGGGGAGGAGGCGTTGACGGAGGTGCGCGACGTGGGGCCGGAGGTGGCCAAGAGCATCGCGGGCTTCTTCGCGGAGCCGGGGAACCGGAGGGTGATCGACAAGCTGCTGGACGCGGGGTTCCGGCTTAAGGCGGAGGCTCCGGCGGAGGGGGCGCTCACGGGGTTGAGCTTCGTGCTGACCGGGAGTCTGGCGACCATGTCGCGGAGCGAGGCGCAGAAATCCATCGTTGCGTTGGGCGGGCGCGTGTCGGGGAGCGTCAGCGGCAAGACGGACTATGTGGTGGTGGGGGTGGATCCGGGGTCCAAGGCTGCCAAGGCGGAGGAGTTGGGGGTCCGGGTGCTTGACGAGGATGGGTTGAGGGCGATGTTGGAGGGGGGTGGGTGAGGGGGGTGCGTGAGGGCGGTGCGTGGCCGGACGGGGGAGCGTAGCCGGACGGGATCGGGGGTCAGGCCCCCGATCCCTGGCGTGGCGCGTCACGAATGGGCTCTCGAATCCGCGACCCTGGTTCCCTGGTGCGGCCCCCCGACGAGTCATTCCCGCGGAAGCGGGAATCCAGGGGTGGAGGGTGTGGCGGCCTCAT
>CAZFIU010000027.1:0-56294 GCA_964519455.1 uncultured Syntrophobacterales bacterium | reverse complement strand
CCCCGAGTGGCGGATAGGTGTGACGTTCAACACACGGTCATTGAAGGGCCATTTTCGCCGCCTGATTGAGAAATTCACCTTGGAGCACACAGGGGAAGAGCCGGACTGGAAGAATCTCCAGATTTGCCAGGCATGGGGTGCGCCAGGAGGAGGTGATCGAGACGGAATTTACCATCAGTTCTGTCAACTCCATGACGTCGACTATTTTGACTTCCGGGAGGCACAGCATAGATTCGACCGAGGCGTAGAGTTTGCCATGGCGTGTGAACATGCGTTGTCGCAGGCTCAGGACAGTCGGCCTCTCTACGATGTTCTCTTGGTCGACGAAGCACAGGATTTCTCGCCTCCGTTTTTGCGGATATGTTACGAATTGCTCGGCGAATCCAAGAGACTGGTCTACGCCTACGACGAATTACAAAGCCTCTCGGGTGAGTCGTTGCCCTCCCCGGAGGACATATTCGGGAAGACGACGGACGGTTCGGCCAACGTACAATTTAACGATGCAGGCCCGAATGAACCTCAGCGAGACATAATCCTGCCGAAGTGTTACCGCAACTCGCGTCCCATTCTCGTCACGGCCCACGCCCTCGGCTTTGGCATATACCGGAAACCGCAGCGGCCAGACGAAATGGGCATCATTCAAATGTTTGACCATCCTCAGCTTTGGGAAGAGATAGGCTATCGGCCGCGCCAAGGGGACCTGAGGGAAGGCGTTCCTGTCGTTCTCTCCAGGCCTGAGGAGACGAGCCCGCGTTTTCTTGAAGATCATTCGGACGTCACTGATCTGATACAGTTCACTCACTTTGAGAGTGAAGAAGAACAGGCTTCGTGGTTGTCAGACGCGATCCGACACAATTTGGAGAAGGAAGAGCTGCGACACGACGACATCGTGGTCATCAATCCAGATCCTTTGAGCACTCGCGATGCCGTCGGCCCGATACGCGCCCGGCTCTTCGAAATGGGGATCAATTCCCACTTGGCCGGCGTGGACACAGGTCCCGACACGTTCTTTCAACCGGAGGCGGAATCAGTGACTTTCACGGGAGTCTACCGCGCCAAAGGCAATGAAGGCGGAATGGTCTACATAATTAACGCACAGGACTGTCATTCGACGGGACGGAATCTGGCTACTATCCGCAACCGACTCTTTACAGCCATCACGAGGAGCAAGTCGTGGGTTCGCGTTTTGGGTGTCGGTCACCGCATGAAGGCGCTTCAAGGAGAATTTGAAGAGCTCCGAAAGAAGGACTTCGAGTTGCATTTCGTCTACCCCACAGAGGAACAACGCAAGCAGTTGCGTATTGTCCATAGAGACATGACGACGACGGAACGTAAGAGGGTTCAGTCTCGGCAGAAAGGCTTGGAATACCTTGTCGAAGATCTAGAGTCCGGCAGTGTCCATATTGAGGATCTGAATCAGGAAGTGCTGGAGAAATTGAAGGGCCTACTGGGAGGCGGGCGATAAACACTCGATGCCAACACCGCGGGAAATTGAAGGACAGATCAATGGGCTCACTAGGTTCTTGGTTGAGAGGAGCCTCGTTGACGACCAGCGCTTTGCGCGTCGGCGACCAGGGGCGGGCAACGTGGTCCACGTCACGTTTGAGGCGGCAGAACACGTCTCGACGGCCATGCGAAATCTGAGTTATGAAGAGATCTACCAACACCTTATCAAGGAGCGTGCGTATAATCTGAAGATGCTGGATGGTGCATTGATGCAGATGATGTACGTTTTCTCCGGACGGACTCTGCAACGTCACCGGCTGGCGTTCTTTTCCGCGCCCCACCTGGATGAATTCCAAAACAATCCGGACATCTACCTCAATGACGAGATATATGCGGACGTGGTCGCCAGGAATATTGTTCCCTTTCCTTTGCGCTTTGACTACGATGTTCGTGACGGACGCCATCAGGAACTGATCCACCCCAAAGCACATCTCACACTGGGGCAATACGAGAATTGTCGGATTCCGGTGACCGCTCCACTGACACCTTTTTGGTTCTTGGATTTTGTCCTCAGGAACTTCTACTATAGAGCCTGGGCGCCGCATGTGGACGGACTCCCCGCCCAGGGTGATTCGTTTGAGGAGTCGATATTGCCTGCGGAGCGACGGGTAATCCACATAGCAGTGCCCGCGTGACTTTGGACTGTCACCTTTTTCGCATAAGGAGTCATTCATGGCCTACACGGCACAGGGGCGCACCAAGAATTTCCCGGTCTTCGACTGCGACAGCCACATCCACGAGCCTCGGGAGGTCTGGGACGAGTACATCCCGGAGAAGCAGCGGGCGTTCGCCAAGCAGCACTTCTACCGGGACATGGACCGGCTCGTCATGGTCGTGAACGGCCAGGTGAGCTACGGCAACCCCAAGACCTACGCCTACCCCGGACAGGGCTGGCACCCGGGCATGAACAAGAAGATCCTGGGCTCCATCGCGCCCGACGACCCCCGATGGGACCAGGAAATCGGCCGCAATGCCAGCCAGCGGGACCCGCGGGTCCGCCTCAAGGACATGGACGCGTCGGGCATCGACCAGGTGATGGTGTTCCCGTCCACGTTCGTGCGCATGCCGCTGGTGAAGAATCCGGACGCGGCCCGGATCTGCGCCACAGCCTACAACGACTGGGTCAACGACTACTGCGCCGCCGACCGCAAGCGCCTCTTTCCCTGCGCCGTGCTGCCGGTCCAGGACGTGGACTACGCGGTGCAGGAACTGCGGCGCGTGGCCAGGCTGGGCTTCAAGTCTGCGGTGGTGCGGCCGGTGCTGGTGAACGACCGCTACCCCACCTTCCCCGAGTTCGACCCCTTGTGGAAGGAGTTCGAGGAGCTGGGGCTGGCCCTGGGCATGCACACCTTCCCCTCGGGAGGCGAGGCCGTCACCGCGGCCATGGCGGAGCGGATGTCGGGCGGAATACAGGGCAAGAGCAGTGCCCAACGCTCGCCCTTCACACGCCACGAGGTCTACGTGTATTCGCCGGGGCAGTTCGTGGAGAACATCATGCGCAGCATGGGGTCGGTGCAGCCCGGCTCCGAGTCCCTGAGCTTCATCAGCGAGGCGCAGACCTGGACCATGGTGGTGATGCTCACGGGCTGGCTGGAGAAGTTCCCCAAGCTCAGGGTCGCCATCCTCGAATCCAACTCGAGCTGGCTGCCGCTGATACTGGAGAAGGCCGAGACCTACCTCGACCTGTACCGCTTCGTGCGCGAGCAGGCCAACCCGCCGCAGAAGGTCGGCGACCCGCGGGAGACCTTCGCGCGGCAGTGCTACATCGCCTTCGAGAGCGACGAGGACATCACGCTCAGGCTGTGGGACATCTTCGAGGACATCGGCCTGTGGTCGTCCGACATGCCGCACCACGACGCCTCGGACACCTGGGAAGCCATCGACAACATGGACAAATTCAACGTGCCCCGGGAAGTGCAGGAGAAGCTCCTGGGCGGCAACGCCCGCAGGCTGTACGGCATCGAACCGGAGGTGTTCGTGACCGAGGCGCCGGCGGAGTACACGCCGGTCAACATCGTGCCGCGCTACGCGGGGTAGACGCCGGCAACGCGTGAGAACTGCATCCGTCATTCCGGGCTTGACCCGGAATCCAGGGGCGGTGGTGGGGTGCCACGACGATGTCCCCACCCCGCGGCCAGGACAAACCCGTCGGGAGCCCGGACCATGACCGAACTGGACAGCGTCACGTCGTCGACCGAGACCGAATACCTCGAGTGGCACCTGCGCCACTACGAGGACATGCCCCGGGAGGTCATCCTCAAGATGGACCTCCTGCGGGTGGGCCACTGGTTCACGGACGCGGCCCTGGAGCTGGCCTCCGACGCCCTGGTCAAGTCCTACCGGCTGTTCTCCTACGACCTCATGTCCATGAAGGACATGAAGCGCAAGGAGCACCGCCGCACGCCCGAGTGGTTCGCCATCCGCGGCGGCCACCTGGGACTCCGCCCGGTCATCGTCCAGACGACCCTGAGCCCGGATTCACCCTACGTCATCGACGTGGTGGACGGCCAGTGCAAGCTCCTGCTGGACAGACGCGAGCTCTGTGACGTGAGCTTCCCCAAGCCGCTCAAGTACTACACGCGGTCCTTCGAGGACGGCACCAAGTACCACGAGATCATCGCCTTCGGCTACTTCGCCACCGTGTTCCGCAACTGCCAGTACTGGGGACCGGACGAAGAGTGCCGCTTCTGCGACATCAACGTCAACGTGCGCCAGATGAAGGAGTCACGGGACTTCACCTTCAACACGCCGGTGAAGCCCGTAGCCTACGTGGCCGAGGTGGCCCGCTCCATCGAGCAGGACGCCATCGACGAAGTGGGCTACGCCCCGCCCATCGACTTCCTGATCTCCGGCGGCACCATCCTGAAGACCCTGCACCGCAAGTCGGAGGACGACTTCTACCTGGAGTACGCCTCGGCGCTCAAGTGGGGAGGCCACCGCCGCTACGTCAACATCCAGACCAACGCCAAGGACAAGGAAACCATGAAGCGCTACCGCGCCGAGGGCGTGGACTGCCACCACGCCAACATGGAGGTCTGGGACAGGCGGCTGTTCGAATGGATCAACCCCGGCAAGAACCGCCGCATCGGATGGGACAACTGGGTCAAGTGGATGATCGAGTCGGTGGAGGTCCTGGGCGAGGGCAACGCCCGTCCCAACTTCGTCTGCGGCGTGGAACTGGCCCGCCCCCACGGTTTCGACAACATCCCTGACGCCGTCAAGTCCACCGGCGGCGGCATCGACTTCATGATGCGCCACGGCATCTTCCCGCGCTTCAACCAGTGGCGCCGGGAGCCCGGCTCCAACCTCGTCTCCCAGCACGAGCAGCCCGCCATCCCCCTGGAGTTCTACATCCAGATCATGCGCCGCTACTACGAGAGCTGGAAGAAGTACCGCCTCCCCTTCCCCCACCACGACTCCGTCCACCCCGAGCGCCGCTGGGGCTCCGGCCACGCCACCTACGACGACATGCTCTTCCTCAACGACTGGCCCGACTACGAAGAGGAATGGGACCGGGGGTCGCGGGAGGGGCTGAAGGCCTGCGTGGGCAGCGGGTAGGGCCTGCATCCGAAGCCGGCTTTCGGCCATCAAGTTTCAATCAGTCGGCGCATTGCTTTCAATCGGTCGACCCCATAGCTTTCAATTGGTCGGTCCTTGACTTTCAATTGGTCGGATGCATATCCTTACACATCAACTACTTGAAGACATTCGGATATGTATCCCCGCTTTATCGAATACCGCATCCATGACGCTCTGACCCACACGAGGGTAGTGCTCGTATCCGGACCTCGACAGTCAGGGAAGACGACGCTCGCAAAGCAGATCGCCGGTCGAGAATTCCCGTTTCTGAACCTTGACGACAAGACCACGCTGGATGCGGCCCTGGCAGACCCGGTGGGTTTCATACGCGGTCTCGACCGGGCCGTAATCGACGAGATTCAGCGCGCACCCGACCTGCTTCTTGCCATCAAGACGGCCGTGGATGGCGACCCGAGACCCGGGCGCTTCTTGCTCACCGGCTCCGCGAACCTCATGACCGTGCCGAGGGTGGCCGATTCGCTTGCCGGCAGAATGAAGGTCGTCCGCCTCTTGCCTCTGGCTCAGGCGGAGTTGAAAGGGAGACCATCCACATTCCTCGATGCAGCCTTCAAAGGCCAAGTGCCGAATGTCAGCGACATCGTGGTCGGAGCCGATTTGATCGGGATGGTTTTGGCCGGTGGTTATCCGGAAGCTCTCACCCGCTCGCGTTGGAGCACCCGACAAGACTGGTATCTCGACTATATCGAGGCCATCGTTCAACGGGACGTCCAGGACACCGCCCAATTGGAAAAGATACCGCTGATGCCGAGGCTCTTGCGGGTCCTCGCCGAACACTCCGGACAACTCGTCAACTATTCCGGTTTCGGCGCACCGCTGGGAATGAACCACCCCACCACGAGGAGATACGCCGGTGTCTTCGAGAGCCTGTTTCTCCTGCACACCCTTCAACCCTGGTTCAGCAATGTCCTCAAGCGGCTCACCAAGACACCCAAGCTGCACTTCCTCGACGCCGGATTGCTTGCCGCTCTGAGGGACATCACTCCCGAGCGTGCGAGGGAAGACAAGGCGCTGTTCGGACCTGTCCTGGAGACTTTCGTTCTCGGCGAACTCCTGAAACTGGCCAGTTGGTCCCAAGAGCGCTACGAGTTCTCGCATTTCCGTGACAAAGAGCGGAAAGAGGTCGATATTGTCATAGAAGACCGTCGCGGACGCGTGGTCGGAATAGAGGTCAAGGCATCCGCCACAGTGAGCTCTCGAGACTTCGCGGGCCTTCGTCGCTTGTCGGAAGCCTGTGGCGACCGATTCGTGCTGGGACTGGTCCTTCACGACCACGAGCACACCGTTCCCTTCGGAGAGCGTTTATTCGCCGCTCCGATCACGGCGCTGTGGTCGTAACCATCAGATGATCGATCCTACAGATGTTCGGAGGTCATCCGTATCAAGTGGACGCCGTAGCGCGGCACCGAGGCGTCCATGCAGGAGTAGAGGTAGAACTCGCCGTCGCCGAGGCCGGTGTAGTTGAGCGTGCGCGGGCGGCTCGACAGCCGGCCCGCGCCGAGATCGGCGAAGGTGGGCTCGAGCACTTCGATGGCGTCCTCCACGGTGACGAGCCGCTCCACTTCCTCGTTGGTCAGGAACAGCGCCATGACTTCCCTGCCTATCCAACCGTAGACGGAAAGACAAGGCGCAAGCATGACGATGCGGCCCCGGTCACCACGGGTCGACGGGATTGACAACCATGCCGGAAGATACGACCACCGCCCTGTTCTTCGAGCTGTTCAACGGGCTGCCGCGGCAGGGGCCCGGCGACGCCACAAGCACGCTTCGGGCACTCGCTCTCGTTCCCGACGTGGGACCCGAGACCCGCATCCTCGACGTCGGCTGCGGCACCGGACAGCAGACGCGAGTGCTTGCGCAAAACTCCCCTGCCAGCATCGTCGCCATCGACAACCATCCGCCGTTCGTCGATATCCTGAATGAGGAAGCGCGCCGCCTCGGCCTCGCCGACCGTCTGGAAGCTCGCGTCGGCGACATGTGCTGCCTGGATTTCGCGGACGCCTCGTTCGACCTGATCTGGTGCGAGGGCGCGATCTACATTGCGGGCGTCGAGGCCGCCCTCCGCGACTGGCGCCGCGTGCTGGCACACGGCGGGCATGTGGCCTTCTCCGAAGTCTGTTGGACCAGACCCGACCCGCCGGTGGAATGCGTGTCTTTCTGGAAACAGGAGTACCCGGCGATACGCGACGTGGCGGCCCTGCTGAATGCCATCGATGCGAGCGGACACGAGACCGTCGGGCACTTCATGCTGCCCCGCTCGGCGTGGTGGGACGACTACTACGGGCCGCTCGAACGAAACGCAGCGGCGTTCCGAACACGTCACCGCGGGCATGCCGTGGCGCAGGAACTGGCCGATCAGTGCCAGTACGAGATCGACGTCTGGAAGGCCTACTCCGACTACTATGGCTACGCCTTCTTCGTCGCGCGGCCTGTTCGTGTGGTGTCTCGGGAAGGAAACTGATTCGTTGGTGCCGGCGTCCTTGGTCTCCGCGCGGCGGAGGCGGCTACGCTCAGGACGACTGGTCCGCGCCATCTTGCCCGTCTACCTGCTCGGGGGCATCGAACACGGCGGCCACGTCGGCCGCAAAACCTTCGAGCAGCGGCGAGGTGGCAACGGTCCCGCGGCGGAACGTGCCGTGCTCAACGTAAGCGCCGCCCTTGAGCACGAGCACCGTAATGCTGTCGTCGCGGGGGTCCGCGATCCAGTACTCGGGGATGCCGCCCTCGGCATAGTCGGCACGTTTCTCCACCAAGTCACGTTGCGGGTCGTCAGGGCTCACGACTTCGACAACCAAATCCGCTCCCAGCCAGTACCGGTCCTGGTAGCGCGGATCCGAACGGTGCCGCAGGAGCAGGATGTCAGGTTCACGGAACTTGCCTTCACGGATGCGCATGCGTAATGCCGAGAACATCACGATACCGCCACGCGGCCTGATGTAGTCTCGGAACAGTTCATAGAGAAACGCAAGGATGGCTTGGTGCGTGGACGTGGGCATGGGCAGTTCTTCGATGTAGCCGTCCGTGAACTCGATCAACCGCCGGCTGTAGTCCGTGAGCCACAAATAGCCCTCGTCATTCCAGGCGCCCTGGCGCGGCAGGGTCTCGCTCAGCAGCGTGTTCAGCGCTTCCTGTGATGCGTTCGCGGGTCCGGTCATCCGGGTCATGCCTTCATCCCTCACTGCTGCATGGGTCCACAAGGCAATCCTACACCAGCACCCCCTCCCCTTTCCACTTGGCGATGGCGTCGTGGTCGTAGCCCAGCACGTCCCGCATGATCTGCTCGGTGTGCTCGCCCAGATCCGGTGTGAGCGGGATTTCTTCTTCGGGCTGGCCCTTGAACAGGATGCCGCCGCGGGGGACCTCGAAGGGGCCGATGGGGGAGTCATCGTAGTTCTGGAAGTAGTCGCGGTGGCGGAGCTGTGGGTCCCGGCACAGGTCGGTGCCGTTCTGCACCACCCCGGCGGCGACGCCGACGGCCTGGAGCCGGTGGGCGACGTCTTCGACGGTCTGGGTGGCGAGCCACCCGGACATGACGGCGTCCAACTCCTGTGAATTCCGCCGCCGCTCGATGCAGGTGGCGAAGCGCGGGTCGTCCGCCAGCGCTTCCTTGCCCATGACACCGCACAGGCGCCGCCACTCCCCGTCGCTCGTGACCGACACCACGCACCAGCGCTCGTCGCCCTGGCAGCGGTAGCAGCCGTGGGGCGCGGCGGTGAGGCTCTGGTTTCCCCGGGGCTCGGGATCGACGCCGTTGATGGCGGACTCCAGGTAGCTGACACCCAGAGTGTAGGCGGTCACTTCCCCCTGCGACACGTCGATGATGGAGCCCTTGCCGGTGAGGCGCTGGCGCAGCAGCGCGGCCATCATGATGGTGGGGCCGGAGATGAAGCCCAGGTGGTCGGGGTAGACGCCCTGGCTGCCGACGGGGCGGTCCTGGCCGGGATGGTTCCAGAGGTAGGTCATGCCGCTGAAGGCGTTCAGGTTGAAGCCCCAGGTGCCGTACCAGTTCTTGGGGCCGGTCTCCCCCAGCCCCGGCAGCTTCAGGATGATGATGGAGGGGTTCGCCTTTCTCAGCTCGTCGTCCCCGAGGCCGAGCCGGCCCAGCACCTGGGGACGGAAGTTCACCAGCACGGCGTTGGACTTGGCCGCCAGTTCCTTGATGATGCGCTTGCCGTCGTCGTGCTTGATGTTCACGGTCATGGAGCGGATGGCCAGGTTGCACTCGATGAAGCGCGGCGCGGCGTTGACGTTGTTGCCCTGGCCGTAGTGCCGGAAGGTGTCGAGCCCGCCGGGGTGGGACTCCACCTTGATGACCTCGGCGCCGTACTGCGCCAGCAGCCGGGCCGCGTAGGGGCCGGCGTACCCCGTGGTGAAAGACACGATCCGGACGCCTTCGAGAATCCTGTTGGGGGTTGGCATCAGATGACTCCCTCCGCCGCCAGCACGCCGAGGTCGGCTTCGCTCAGACCGAGCTCGCCGCCCAGGACCTCCCCGTTGTGCTGGCCCAGCATGGGCGCGGGCCGGGGACCGCGGCGCTCGCCGTCCAGCAGGAACGGCACGCCCGGCTGGGGGAAATCGCCCAGCACCGGATGCGACACCGTCTCGAAGAAGCCGCGCTCGACGATGTGCGGGTCTTCCATGAAGTCCCGCGGCGTGTTCACCGGCAGTGCCGGCAGCCCGTGCTTCTGCAGCCGCACGGACAGTTCCTCCTTGCCGAACCGGGAGGTGAACGACGCCACCATGGGGTTGAGCCAGTCCGCCGCCGCCCGCCGCTTGCCGTTGTCGAGAAGCTCGGGATCGTCCAGCTCCGCCGGGTGTCCCTCCCACATGTCCAGGAAGACGGGCCAGTGGCGCTGGGTGGCGAAGAACGAGATCCAGCCGTCCTTGCACGGGAACAGGTTGGCCGGGGCCACGTGCTGGTGCTGGCTGCCGGCGCGCTTCATGAGACGGCCCTCGGACGACCAGGTGAAGGCCACGTGCTCGTGCAGCGCCATGCTCGCCTGCACCGACGCGTCGATGTGCGCTCCGAGCCCCTTGTCCTCGCGCTGCCACAGCGCCAGCAGGGTGCCGAAAGCGGAGTAGAGACAGGTGTAGATGTGGGACTGGCCGCCCGGGGGCACGCACGGTGTCAGGCTGGGGTCGCCGCTGATGAACAGCAGCCCGCCCATGGCATTGGTCACCAGGTCGGGCGCGCGGTAGTCGCGGTAGGGGCCGTCCTGGCCGAAGCCCGAGATGGACACGAGCACCAGCTTGGGGCGGCGCGCCACCATCTCGCCGTAGCCGATGCCCAGGTCGTCGAGGTAGCCGGGGTCGTGGCTGTCGATGACCACGTCCGCCTTCTCCACCAGGTCGAGCAGGAGTTTCCGGCCCGTTCCGCGGGACAGGTCCAGCGTGATGCCGCGCTTGCCGGCGTTGAAGTAGGCGAACCGCAGGCTGCCCTCGCGGTTGGGGCGTCCCTTGGCGAAGGGCGGCTCGGTCCGTTGGTCATCGCCGGCGGGCGGTTCCACCTTGACCACGTCCATGCCGAGGTCGGCGAGCACCTTGCCGCAGAAGGCCCCCATGGCGGTGCCGAGGTCCAGCACCCGGAAGCCCGAAAGCAGCGCTTCTCCGCTCATTGGCCCTTGGCGCGGGCGCGCAGGAGGTTCTGGGCCATGCGCCAGCGCAGCACCTCGGTGGCGCCTTCGGTGATGCGGATGCTGCGCAACTGGCGGTACCACCACTCCAGCGGCAGCTCCTTGGTGAGGCCGATGCCGCCGTGGACCTGGATGGAGCGGTCCACGATCCGGCTGGCCATCTCCGTGCACGTGCACTTGACCATGTAGGCCAGGTTGCGGACGTCCTCGCCGCGATCATGGCGCCAGGCGCATTCGTAGACCAGGTTGCGCGCCATGTGCAGCTCCATGACCGAGTCGGCGATCATGAACTGTACGGCCTGCCGTTCCGACAGCGGCTGGCCGAAGGTGGTGCGGATCTGCGAGTAGTCCATCATCATGTCCAGGGCGCGTTCGGCGATGCCGATACAGCGGGCGCCGTGGCCCTTGACGCGTCCCTCCTGGAGCCAACCCTGGGCCAGCCTGAAGCCCTGCCCCACTTCGCCCGCGACGTTGCCCACCGGTACCCGGGCGTTCTCGAAGAGGATCTGGAACGGCGCGTCGCCCATCATGGTGGGCCAGCGGCGCTCGATGGTGACGCCCGGCGTGTCCATGTCCACGAGGAAGGTCGTGATGCCGCCGCGGGCGCGTTTCTCGGGATCGGTCACCGCCATGACCTGAGCGAAGTCGGAGAAGCCCGCGTTGCTGATGAACCGCTTGGTGCCGTTCAGCACCCAATGGTCGCCGTCCAGCACCGCCCGGGTCTTCATCCCCGCTGGGTCGCCGCCGGCGTCGGGCTCGGTCTGGGCGAAGCACGCGGTCTTCTCGCCCCGGAGCACGGGGTAGAGGTAGCGCTCCTTCTGCTCGTCGTTGAGCTCGAACAGGATGCCGCGCGCCTCCGGGCCGAAGATCGGGTTGTTGCGGAAAGGGATGCAATTGGTGCGGGAGACTTCCTCCTGGATCACGCAGCGCGTCAGCAGGTCGAGCCCGGCGCCGCCGTACTCCTCGGGCACGTCCAGCATCCAGAACCCCAGGGCCTTGGCCTTCTCCTGGAGCGGCTTGTACAGCTCCTCGGGCATCTCCTCGCCCTCGGGCACGAACTCCCGCTCCAGCGGGATCAGTTCCCGGTCCACGAAGTCGCGCATGGTCTTCTTGATGATCTTGATCTCTTCGGGAAGCTCGAAATCCATTCCTCGTCTCCTCCTTGTTCCAGGGCTGGGTTGCGCTAATGAGGTGCTGGAAGACCCGGACCCGGCGGCTTCCGGCAGGACGGCCGGGCAAGGCCGAAGATCGGCGGCATGGGGTCTTCGGGACCTGATCGGACGATAGCCCGTAACATATGCCCGACCTCGACCTAACGTCAAGTCGACTCGGGTGCACGAAGTGAGGGACACAAGCGGGAGCTTTGACTTGCAACGGCACGGCGTCATATACTTGAGACTGCACGGCAGCATGAACTTGCACTTGCACGGCAACATGCACTTGCAACGCCTCGGAGGGAAGTGATGGCCCAACCGCACGAGAAACTCGCCGCATCGCTCGCAAAGCTGGTCGAACTACAGAGCGGTGGTCGACGCGTATTCCGGTCCAGCGACATGACTCGCGTCCACCGTGAGCGGCTGGTCCGGAATGGCTTTCTCCGGGAAGTCATAAGGGGATGGCTGTTCGCCACAAGTCCGGAGGCCGACCCTGGAGACACGACCCCCTGGCTCGCCTCGTTTTGGGAGTTTTGTTCCCGTTATTGCAATTCGCGGTTCGAGGACCAGTGGCACCTCTCGGCGGAAGAGTCCCTCTTGTTGCATACCGAGAACGCAGTCGTCCCCAAGCAACTCATCATCCATACCCCAAAGGGCGCCAACAATGCGCTCGAACTACCCTTCGACACATCCCTATACGACCTGAGACAAAACCGGATGCCACCGGAGGCCGATCTTTGTGAAAATGACGGACTCCGCCTGTTCAGGCCGGAAGCGGCGCTCGTCAAGGTCCCCGAGAGTTTCTTCATGCGCCATCCGGTGGAGGCCCAGGTGGCCCTGAACAGCCTTCGTGATGCGTCTGACGTGCTGCGGCGTCTTCTCGACGGCGGTCATTCAGCTATCGCGGGGCGCATTGTCGGCGCTCTCCGCCGAATCGGACGGACCGAGTCAGCCGACCAGATTCTGCGGTCCATGAAGACCGCAGGATATGACGTGCGTGAGCACGACCCGTTCGCGCAACAGCAGCCGCTCGGCATGCTGAACCATGGCGCCACGCCCATCGTGGCGCGCTTGCAGAGCATGTGGGAAACCTCACGGGAGGCTGTCCTCGCGGTTTTCCCGGCGGCCTCCGGTCTGCCGCAAGACCGGACAGCCTATCTCCGGGCAGTCGATGAGATCTACAGGAACGATGCCTACCACTCACTCTCGATCGAAGGTTATCGCGTGACGGCCAGTCTGGTAGCACGGGTTCACTTGGGTGACTGGAACCCCGACAAGAACGAGGCAGATCGCCGTAGCCCCGACGCGTTGGCGGCACGCGGCTACTGGCAGGCTTTCCAACTCGTCCGGGAGACCGTCCGGCAAGTCATCGACGGCGCCAACCCCGGCGAACTCGTCCGCGCGACGCACGGCAACTGGTATACCGAGTTGTTTCAACCCTCCGTGGCCGCCGGCCTGGTGGCCGCCTCCGCTCTGGCAGGCTACCGGAACACGGCCGTGTTCCTGCGCGGCTCCGCCCACGTACCGCCGCGTTGGGAAACCGTTCGCGACGCGATGCCCGCTTTGTTCGAGTTGCTGGAAAGCGAAACCGCGGCGTCGGTACGGGCAGTGTTGGGACACTGGTTGTTCGGGTATGTCCATCCCTACCCTGACGGAAACGGCCGCGTGGCACGCTTCCTCATGAACGTCATGCTGGCATCGGGTGGTTACCCCTGGACGGTCATCCGCGTTGACGACCGCGAGGACTATATGGCGGCGCTGGAGTTTGCCAGCGTCAAGATGGACGTCAAGCCCTTCGCCCGCTTCGTCGCGGAACGAGTGGAAGGCGCAGTGGACGCTTTTCCCAAAGCCTGCTGAGTGCCGGTCGCGCTCCGGCTAGTGTGGTGTCTGGTTAATTCGCAGCATAATCTGCGGAGGATTTCGTCGTCGGCAAGGTGTGTGAAGAGCAAACCGAAGCACGCCCTACGAATCGTCATTCCCGCGAAAGCAAGCGGGAATCCAGGGGAGGTGGGGCCGGGCAA
This sequence comes from uncultured Syntrophobacterales bacterium, assembly GCA_964519455.1. GTDB lineage: Bacteria > Desulfobacterota > Binatia > UBA9968 > JAJDTQ01 > JAJDTQ01. The sequence continues at coordinate 42,383 of CAZFIU010000027.1, read as the reverse complement.
TGAAGCCGCCACATCCCCCACCCCTGGATTCCCGCTTACGCGGGAATGACTCATTGGGGTGTAGCGGGGTTCTGTAACTATCAGAAATCATAGAACAAGATTTTGTTTTCATATCAATGACGATTCGTAGGATTCTACTCCGCCACCTAACCTGACCCTCTCCGGCATGCGGGTAGCCCTCTCCACTCCAACTCTCGTGCCGTTTCTGCTTCGGCATCCGAGACGTTTCCGCGGTTCTTTCGATCATTGCTCCTTGCGGCAGCCTCCGCTTCGGTTTCTCAGTGGTCTTGGCTTGTCCCACCCGAGCACCTCCCCTGCTGATACAAACTCTCGCACATCACCCGGAGAGCCTCCCGCGTTGACAACCGCCGGGGCAGTGTCTATGTTTCCTGAAACCTACCCGCGCGAGGCCAACCTATGCCCATTTACGAGTACAAGTGTTCGGAATGTGGGGTGTTTGAAGTGACGCAACGGATCACGGAGGATCCGCTGAAGGAGTGTCCGACCTGTCAGGGCGAGGTCAGGAAGCTCATCTCGAACACGTCGTTTCAACTCAAAGGCACCGGTTGGTACGTCACCGATTACGGCCGCGGCAAGGGCGCCAACGGCGACAAGCAGGATACCAACGGGAGCAAGGATTCCTCCGACTCCAAGTCCAAGTCCACGGAGAGCAAGTCGTCGGACAAGTCTTCGTCCGGCGACAGCGCCTCCAGCAGCGCGTCCTGATCCACACTCGTTCGTCAAGGACGTCCCGTCGAAGGCCCGCGTGCCATCGGGACGCGACGTCCCGCAAGCCGCATCGAATCCGCGCGATCTCGATGGCAAGGACCTCATGATAACGACAGCACTGGGAAGCACCGGGGTCCGGGTGCCCGAGATCGGCCTGGGAGTGTGGCAATACCGCGGCGGCGTGGCGCCGCTGCGGCACGGCATCGAGCTCGGCGCGAACCTCATCGACACGGCCGAGATGTACCGCACCGAGGACGTGGTCGGCGAGGCGGTGCGGGGCATGCGCGAGCGGGTGTTCATCGCCAGCAAGGTATCCGGCGACCACCTGGGGCACGACCAGGTGTTGCGCGCCGCGGACGCGAGCCTCCGGCGGCTGGACGTCGACACCATCGACCTGTACCAGATTCACTGGCCGAGCCGCGGCACACCCATCGCGGAGACCATGCGGGCGATGGAGACCCTCGTGGATACCGGGCGCATACGCTACATCGGCGTCAGCAACTTCTCCACCGACGAGCTGGACGAAGCCCGCGCGGCCATGCGGCACCACCCCATCGTGTCCAACCAGGTGCTCTACAATCTCCGCCGGCGCGACATCGAGCGCACGCTGATGCCCTACTGCCTGCGCCACGACGTCACCATCATCGCCTATACGCCGTTGGACAGCGGCAGACTGGCGGGCAAGCCCGGGCTGTTCGCCGCAAGGGGCGCCAAGGTGCTCCACGAGATCGCCGGCGCGCACGGCAAGACACCGGCCCAGGTCGCGTTGAACTGGTGCACCGCCCACGAGGGCGTCATCGCCATCCCCAAGTCCGACAGCGTCGAGCGCACCGCCGAGAACTGCGGCGCGTCGGACTGGCGTCTTTCCGCGGAAGACCTGGCCCGGCTGGACCGGGCCTTCGCCTGACCGCGTGGTGAGGAACTCCATGAATTTTCCCGCGCTTGACCGGACCGGAGCCATGTCCTTCTTCTCCGAGTTCGGAAGGATGATCTACAACCCGCAAGGGATCCTCTACTGGACCCGCAAGGCCCGCTCCAAGGCCCGGATCAACGCCACCATCGGCTCCGCCCGGGGCACCGAGGGGACGGTCTTCCCCGAGGGCGGCAAGCGCGAGATCACCCTGTGCACGCCGCTGATCCACTCGTTCTTCCGCGGGTTGGACGCCGAAGAGATCTTCCCGTACACGCCGGAGACCGGGACGCCCGCGTTTCGCTCCGCGTGGAGGCGATGGATCCTGGCGCGCGCGGGCGATGAAGCGGAGCGCCTCGAGTCACAGATGCTGAACCCGATCCTGACACCCGGCATCACCGCCGCCATCAGCATCAGCGCGCGCATGTTCGTGGATCCCGGCCGCCCCATCATCGTGGCCGACCGCCGTTGGGAAAACTACGACCATGTCTTCGAACGCGGCCTCGGCCTTTCCGTGATCGACTTCCCGCTGCTGCGCGACCGCGACCTGAACGTCGCGGGGTTGCTCGACGCCGTCCGGCGGGTGTGGCTCGAGCAGGACAACGCCGTAGTGCTGCTGAACTTCCCCAACAACCCCACGGGCTTCTGCCCGTCCGAGGACGCGGGGCGCCGGCTCGTGGAGGAACTGGACCGGCTCGCCGCGTCGACGGACAAGCGCCTCGTGCTCCTGTTCGACGACGCCTACGAGAGCTACGTGTACGACCCGGACGCGCTGCAATCGTCCCTCTTCTACGCGTGCCGGCCGCGCCCCAACCTGCTCCCGGTGAAACTCGACGGCGTCACCAAGGAGCTGCTCTGGTACGGCGCGCGCGCGGGCACCATCACGCTGGCCTGTCCGGACGAGTGGCTCTCCGGCGACGACGGCGCGGGTGTCGCCGAGGAGATCGACAACAAGTTCGGCGGCGTCATTCGTGGACTCGTATCCAGCAACGCCACGGTGACCCAGTCCGTGGCCGCCAAGGCCATGGCGCAGATGGACCGTTTGCTGGAGCAGCGGAACCGGGCCTTCGAGGTCCTGAAGAAGCGCTACGACACCCTGAAGCACGAGCTCGACGCCATGGACACCGACCTCTTGACAGTGGAACCGTTCCACGGCGGATTCTTCTGCTTCCTGACCCTGCGGCCGGAGTCGGAGCTCCGGGCCACCGAGGTGGCCGACCACCTGCTCGACAAGTACGGGGTCGGCACCGTGCCCTTCGAGGGCGAGTCCATGAACGGGCTTCGCATCGCTTACTGCAGCGTCGAAAGCGAGGACCTGCCGGAGCTGTGCCGGAGTCTGGCGCAAGCCGTCAACGAGCTGGCGCGTGGGGATGAGGGAGTGCATGGGCAGGCTTGAGGGACGGGTGGCCATCGTCACCGGCGCCAGCCGCGGCATCGGCCGGGCGGTGGCCCTGGAGTTCGCGCGCGAGGGCGCGGTCCTGGCCGTCACCGGCGTGCGCGACCGGGAGGCACTCGACGGGGTGCGGGACGAGCTCACGGCCCTGGGCGCGGAGAACATCGCGCGCATCGCGGACGTGGGCCGGCGCGCCGAGGTGGACCGCTTGGTGGCGGAGACGGTGGAGCGCTGGGGCCGCGTCGACGTCCTGGTGAACAACGCCGGGATCCTGCGTCTGGCGCGTTTCGAGGACATCTCCGAGGAACAGTGGGACGAGACCATGAGGGTGCATCTCAAGGGCACCTTCAACGGCATGCAGGCGGTGCTCCCGGTCATGAAGCGCCAGCACTCGGGCAAGATCATCAACCTGACCGGACCCGCGGCGCTGCGGCCGTCGTCCGGAGTGTCGGACTACGCCAGCGCCAAGGGCGGCATCATCACCCTGACCTTCAACGTCGCCAACGAAATGAAGCCGCACAACATACAGATCAACTGCATCTCGCCGGTGGCGGACACCCGCATGACCGACGCCATCGCCGAGTTCCGCGAGCGTGCCCAGGGCGCCGCGGCACGTCCGAGTCCGGTCCCACCCGAGGCCGTGGCGCCGGCGTTCGTGTTCTTCGCCTGCGCCGACAGCGATTACATCACCGGCGAGGTGCTGGGCTTCGGCCGGAAATGAGCCGGCTGGTGTCGCGTGCGAAGCGGCGTGCCGTCCGGTATAATTGAAGCAGAACGACGAAGGAGCCGGCCCGGGTCCACTCCACGCGGGCACCCGGGAACACGAACGAAATCGCGCCACGCGACGCGAAACGAGGTGAAACCATGTTGCGAAGATCAGCGACGGCCTGGGCGGCCGCGGCCCTGTTGACCGCGCTGGCGGCGACGGCGGCGGCCCAGCCCCTCGGATACCAGGCTGTGCCGCGAGACGCGTTCCCGGTCTTCGACGACCCGGAGATGCTGAGCGCCGCGGAAGCCGAAAAGCAGGAAGTCATCTTCGATCGGGACGTGATCATCGGAGTGGCCCACAACGGCGAGGCCAAGGCCTATCCCATCACCATCATGGGGGTCCACGAGTTGGGCAACGACTCCATCGGAGGGGTGCCCATCGCGGTCTCCTGGTGACCGCTGTGCCAAACGTCTATCGTGTATAGACGCAAACTCGAAGACAGGGTGCTGAGCTTCGGACACGCGGGCATACTCTACGAGAACTCGTTCATCATGTACGACCGCGAGACCGAGTCGCTGTGGGTTCACGTCACCGGCGAGGCCGCGCACGGCCCGCTCCAGGGCAAGAAGCTGGAGTTCATGCCGTCCACGGTGACGACATGGGCCAACTGGAAGAAAAACTACCCCTTCACCCAGGTGCTGCCGGGCTACCGGCGCGGCGGGTTCATGGGCACCTACGTCGGTCCCTTCCAGAGCGACATCCTGGGACTCGCGGTGCTGGTGAAGCTCAAGGCCAAGCTCTACCCCTACGGGGTCCTGGAACGGCAAAACCTGGTCAACGACGAATTCAACGGCGCCAAGGTGGTCGTGTACTATTCTCCGGACGACGCCACGGGCACCGCGTGGCGCCGGGAGCTGGACGGGCGCGTACTCACCTTCGAGCAATCCGAGCGCAAGGACGCCCAGGACAACGTGCTGCTGCGCGACAAGGAGACCGGGAGCCTGTGGTCGTGGCTGCGCGGCGAGGCCGTGGAGGGAGAGCTCAAGGGACGGAAGCTCCGCCAGCTTCTGTACAACCCGATCCTGAACGACCGCTTCGTCGCGTTTTACCCCGGCGCCCCGATCTTCAACACCGCGAACTAGCGGCCCGACCGGGCCCGGAGGCCCGTTCCCTGGCCTGGATCGAGAATTCGTTATATAAATACCGGTACAGGACAGACCCCGTGCGCGTCGTGCCGCAAACCCAGCGCTACAGGCGCGCCGGACAACCGATATTCCAAGATTCGTGAGCGCCACAGCCGACTATATCCGGGAAGCACGAGAGCAAAAGGGACTGACGCTGGACCAGGTGGCGGAAGCGACGAGCATTCCGCAATACTACCTGGAGATCCTGGAAGGCGGCGGCAACGATCGCCTCGTGTCGGACCGGCTCTACATGGTCCACTTCCTGCGCGCCTACGCCGCGTATCTGGAGATCGAGGTGGAGACGCTGGCGGCCCAGTTCGTGCGCGAGAACCGGGCCGTGGACAAGTCGCCCGTGCCGCCGGAGGCGGAGCCCCGTTCGCGGAAGGCGGCCACGGTCGCCGTGCTGCTTGTCCTGCTGTCGATCGCCGCCGGCGTGTACGTCTACGATCCCACGTTCGAGAATCTGACCCGGCTGACCCGCACGTTCACCGAACGCCCGGCCGTGGAAACGCCGCCCGCCGACGCCCCGCGGTCAGACACCTTGCCACCGTCCTCGCCGGTCCCTGTCGCGACGCAAACACCTCTACCGAGCACCGACCGAAACTCGGTGCTGCAACCGGAAGCCGACGAGACCGCGCCCGCCGGCCCCGAACCGGGGGGAAGCCCGCCCGATGCGGCCTCGGGGCTCGCGACCGTGCCGGCGCCGTCGACCGGACCCGGGGATTCAGTGGAGAACGCTTCCGCGACGCCGTCCAACCCGCCGGAGACTCGTCCGGCGGATCAGCGGGAGGTTGCCTCGGCGCCGGCGGCGGAGCAGGCGGCGGCCGAGGAGACAGCGGCGGCCGAGGAGACGGCGGCGATTACCGAGCCGGCGGCGATTGCCGAACCGGCGGGCGTCGTCGAGGTCAGCCCCGCGGAGACCGCCCCCGGCGAAGCGGAACCGGCAACGACCGCGGCGGCGAGCGGATCGGAGCCGCCGCAAGCCGACGGCACCGGGGCCCCGTCCACGCACACCCTCACCATTGTGGCCGACGCCCGTTCCTGGCTGCGGATCTGGGTGGACGACAAACCCTCGCGCGACCTGATGCTGGACGCCGGTCAGAGCGCCACGCTGTCGGCCGACACCGGGTTCAACATCACTTTCGGCAACGCCGGAGGCGTGCGTCTCACACTCAACGAGGAAGAGCTTCCCGCCGTCGGCAGGTCCGGACAGGTGATCCGGAACTACAAGCTGCCGCGTCCCGAGCAGGCAACCCCATGATCGACCTCCGTTCCGACACGGTGACGACGCCCACGCCCGACATGCTCAGGGCCATGACCGCGGCCGAGGTGGGGGACGACGTCTACAACGAGGATCCCAGCATCAACCGGCTGGAGGAAGAGGTGGCGGGCATCCTGGGCAAGGAGGCCGCGGTGTTCACGCCGTCCGGCTCCATGGCCAACCAGATCGCCATTCGCCTCCACACCCGTCCGGGCGACTCGGTGCTGTGCGAGGAAGGGTCGCATACCTTCGCCTACGAGGCCGGTGCCGGGGCGGCGCTCTCCGGCGTTCAGTTCGACATCATCCCGTTCGGGGAAAAGCTCTCGGACGCGGCCATCACGGGCCGCTTCCGTGCCGACGGACTGCACGAGTCCCCCTCCACCCTGATCCTGGTGGAGAACACCCATAACCGCGGCCGCGGCCGCGCCCTGGGTTGCCGGGAGACACAGCGCATCGTGGCGACGGCGCGCGGTTTGGGGCTCAAGACCCACTGCGACGGTGCCCGGCTGTGGAACGCGGCCGCCGCCTCGGGCGATTCCGAGCGCGACCTGGCGGCGGGTTTCGACACGGTCGCCGTATGCTTCTCCAAGGGCCTGGGCGCTCCCGTGGGGTCCGCCCTGGCCGGCGGCCGCGACGCCATCGCGCACGCTCGCAAGGTACGCAAGCGCCTGGGCGGCGGCATGCGCCAGGCCGGGTTCCTGGCGGCGGCCGCGCTGTACGGCGTTCGGCAGCATCGGCGGCGCCTGCCGGAAGACCACCGCCGCGCCGCCGCCCTCGCCCACGGCCTGGAAGAGCTCATGTACGATGGCAGGCCGCTCGAGGTGGAGATCGCCGACCCGCCCAGCAACATGGTCTATTGGCGCGCTCCCGACGGACCGGCCATGGTGGAAGCGTTGCGCGGCAAGGGCGTGCTCATGAACCACGTGGGCAACGGCTGGCTGCGCGCGGTCACGCACCTCCAGATCTCGGACGCCGACATCCACGACGCGCTCCTGCGGGTCCGCGAGGTGCTGCGCCAAGGTTAGTGTTGTGTCTCGCGAAAACGTTGACGAAGATGCGCGGGAGTTTCTTGTCGTCGGCAAGGCGCGATGACCCGTAGGGGCGACCCGCGGTCGCCCCAGTGGCGGCCACCACGCGAGGAAGGCCCCGGGTCAAGCCCAGGGTGACGTAACGCAGCCGACGGCAAAAGGACAAGCAGATTCGTCAACATTTTTGCGGAACGCAACTGTGTTGAATCGGCGACCCCAATGCGACCCGAAGACGCAAGATACGTCATCATCGGAGCCGGCTTCGCCGGCGCGGCCACGGCCTGCCACCTGGCGTACCGCGGTGCGCGGCGTATCGTGATCCTGGAGCAGGAGGCCGTCGCCGGCTTCCATTCGTCCGGCCGCAACGCGGGCTTCATCCGGCAGGTGCTCTCCGAACCCTCGGTGGGGGACCTGGCGGCCAAGTCCGCCGAGTTCATCCGCAACCCCCCGCCCGGCTGGCCCGTGCCGGTCTCGTACGACGCCATCGGATGCCTGATCCTGGGACGCGGCGCGCAGTGGGAAGCGCTGTGCCGGGACGCGGAGCTGGCGCGCGGGCGCGGCCTCGACGTCGAGCTGTGGTCGCCCGAAAAGACGGTGGCGGCCCTGCCGCTGATCGAAGGGTGCGCCCTGGACGGCGCCGTGTGGTGCGCCTCGGACGGCGTCATCGACATCAACGCGCTGCTGTCCGGTTATCTCAGAGTGGCCCAGGAGGTCGGCGCGGCGATCCGTTACGGCGAAACCGTGCGCGAGGTGCGCGTAGCCGGCGGGCGCGTGCAAGGCGTCGCCACGGACCAGGGTCTCCTGGAGGCCGACGTGGTGGTGAACGCGGCCGGCCCATGGGCCGGGCCGGTCGGCGTCCTGGCCGGAGCGGCGCCCATCGCGTTCCACCCGCGGCGGCGGCACCTGTTCGTGACCCCGCCGCTCGACTGGGTCCGGCCCGGTTGGCCCTTCTGCCTCAACGTCTCGGACGAGATCTATTTCCAGCCCAACTCCGGCGGCCTCATGCTGTGCCCGTGCGACGAGGAGGACCTGCCGCCCTGCGACCCGCCCACCGACGTCCGCGCCATGGAGCTGCTGGCGGAAAGGCTGCCGGCCGTCTATCCCAACTTCCCGGACGTCTCCATCGCGCGCTACTGGGCGGGCCTGCGGACGTTCAGCGACGACAACCGCTTCGTCATCGGATGGGATCCCAAGCTGGAAGGATTCTTCTGGGTGGCCGGCCTCGCCGGGCACGGCGTCACCACCAGCGCGGCGGTGGGCTCCCTGGCCGCCGGCATCCTCTTCGGCGCCGACCCGGACGCCGACTCTTCCCCTGCCCGTTTCGCCTGAGACAGGAATCCGGAGTCACGCGCCGGTTACGCGGGCCGTTTGACGAGGACCTCGTCGATGATGTGGTACTCCAGGGCCATGGCGGCGGTCATGTAGCGGTCACGCTGGGTGTCGTGCTCGATGGAGGCGAGATCCTGGCCCGTGTGCTTCACCAGTATCTCGTTCACTTCCTGGCGCACCCGCAGCATCTCCCTGGCGTGGATGTCGATGTCCGCGGCCGAGCCCCGGTACCCCCCCAGCGGCTGGTGGATCATGACGCGCGCGTGGGGCAAGGCAAAACGCTTCCCCGAAGCGCCGCCGGCCAACAGCAGCGCGCCCATGCTGGCGGCTTCGCCGACGCACACCGTGGCCACGTCCGCCTGGATGTACTGCATGGTGTCGTAGATGGCGAGCCCCGCGGTGATCAGTCCGCCGGGCGAATTGACGTACAGGTAGATGTCCTGCGTGGGGTCCTCGGACTCGAGGTACAGGAGCTGGGCCGCGACGGTGTTGGCCACCGGGTCGTCGATCTCCCCGACGAGGAAGACGATGCGGTCCCGCAGCATGCGGGAGTAGAGGTCGTAGGCGCGTTCTCCGCGGCCGGTGTCCTCCAGGACGGTGGGTATCTCGAGTTGGTTTCGCATGGCATCGGCGGTCGGGGGCGGCTCACGTCCCGCGGCAACGCGGTCGAGGGCATGCCCGCCCCAAGGGTCTTTCCCGTTCACCGCCCGTCTCCCTGGAATATGCAGGCTGGACGTCACGAACTCAAGAGGTCGTGACGATCCAGAAACTCACGCATGAGCCCGACGCAACTCTCCGGCTCTTCCAACTGCAGAAAGTGCGTCGTCTCGGGCACGAAGTCGTAGTCCACGGTAAGCATGTGACTGAGGTCCAGTGTAGGCAGGTAGGAGAACGGCAACGTAGGATCGGCGCCGATGACCTTGGTCGGGCACCGGAGCTTGTCCAGCTCCACCATCACCGCGAACGGCGCGGCGTATTGGATGATCTGCGCTTCGTAGTCACGCGGACACCGGAGTACGTAGCCGTTCCCGTCGGCGGACTCGCGGAGGGTCGTCCTCGCCACGAGCTCGCACACGCCCGGAACCACGCGCTGGAATGTCGGCAGATAGGGAAGGAGTTCGGCGAACTGCTGCTCGCTCTCGAACCGCGGCGTGCGGTGCCGCGCCATGCCTGCCACGCGCTCGGCGGCGGCGTCGAACTCCTCGTAGTTCAGCCCGCGCTTGCACACGGGCGGATCGAACAGCACACGCGCCGCGAACTCGCTGCCCAGGTTGGCCGACAAGAGCGTAGTCAGAGCCGCGACGGAATGGAAAACGCCGATCTTGGGCTTGTTTCCGTAGTGGTGGTCCACCGCCTTGAGAATCAGATCGTGGTCGCGGACGAATCTCGCGACGTTGTGACTCTCCGACTTGCTGACCGGGTTCCAGCCATGGTTCCGGATATCGTAGACGACCAGATCGAAGTCGTCGGCCAGCAGCGACCAGAAGGGGTAGTAGAGGTCGATGGCGAGCCCGTTGCCGTGGCTCAAGACCAGACGCGGGCCGCCCGGGTTGCCGTGACGCCGCAGGACGATGATCGTGTCATCGTCCACGCGGACGTCACGGGTGGAAAGCGGCTCCGGTACCTCCCACACGGTTTGCCGAACGGCCTTATCCGGACTGGGAATCCACGTACGCGATCAGATCCCCGATGGTGTTGAACTTCGCGACTTCTTCCGGAGGAATCGTAACGCCGAACTCCTCGCCCACCACTTTGATGAAAGCGACCGCATCCAGGGATGACACGCCCGAATCGGCAATGCTGGCCGCGGGATTCGCGGGACGACCTAACTGTTCCTGAAAAAGCTGCTTGATCCGATCTTCACTCGATGCCATCAGTCTCCTCCCCTTTTCAAGAGCGACCTGTCGAACACACAGGACCACTTTGTGGAACCTTCGCTCCACGCACGCGATAATCGTCGCCAATATACCGTTCTTTACCCGGCAATTTCAAACCATACACCGGCTTTGCTTGCTATCGTGAACCGCCTTACACCGGCATGCTTCACTTCCCGGGCTTTTTGGCCGGCTCGATCCAGTAACGCCGGCGTTCGAAGGGGTAACCCGGCAGCGGGATCCGGCGGCGGCTCTCTCCCGCGAACAGGCCGGCAAACGACACCCCCAGCCCTGCCTCGTAAACGTCGGCCACCGCTTCGACGAACCCGTTTCCCGACGAGACTGAGCGCCGGAGACTGGACAGCACCAACGGCGGTGCGCCGTTCCGGCCCCCGTCCGCCGGCTCAGGCCGTGCCGGGGCCGTGGCCGGACCTGACACGACCTCCGGCTCGATCTCCACCACCACGTCCGCACCCATCGCCGCGAGCGTTTCGACGCATTCGGCGAACGCCGCGGGCTCGTGCCCCTGCCGGCGCCAGTACGCCTTGTCGAGCACGTCGCCCGACTCCATGGCGCGCCCGGCGGTCCCGCTCACCAGGACCAGGGACGGCGGCGCCAGGGCGATGCCGGCGAGGACCGCTTCCACAGGGTCCGGACCCGGCTCCGGGGCTTCGCTTTCGGACACCGTCCGCGCTCCCCCGGCCAAGGCCAAAAGCAACCCATCTTCCAGGCTGAACACTCCGGCCGCCCGCGCCGCCGCAAGTTCTCCGAGCCCACGGCCCATCACCACACTCGGACGAATACCGACACTGGACCACAGTGCGGTCAGCGCGCATTCCAGCGCGTAGATCGCGGGCTGCTCCCACACCGGGTCGTCCAGCACCGCGTCCCCGTCCGCCCCGCCGAACAGCACCTCCAGCAACGACGCGCCCCGTATTTCCCGGACGACCGTCTCACACTGATCCAGGATGGCCCTTGCCACCGGCTCGCCGTCGTACAGCGTCCGGCCCATGCCGGCCCATTGGCTGCCCTCGCCGGAATAAACGAAAGCTGCCTTCACCGCCGTCACCGGCTCTGCCTCGCCGCTCCCATCCGCCAGGCTCCTCAACCCCTCGCGAAGCGATGCGGCGTCGCTGAACACGAGAGCCTTCCGGCAATCGAAATGGCTCCGCCCCACGCCCGCCGTCCATGCCATGTCCGAAAGCACGGGTGCCGACGCCGCCTCGTCCGAAGCGAGCTCGCCCTGACGCTCGTCCAGCCACGAAAGGTACCGTCGCGCCAACTCCCGGAGCACGCCATCGGTCCGCCCCGACAACGGCAACACCCGAGTGGCCCGGACCGGCGGCTCGCCAACGGCCGGTGACGCAACCGCATCCGGCAGCGGGACCGGCACGGGCAGCACGGGTCCCTGGAGTCGATGGCCTTCATCCGGTCTCGCGGACCTCTCGCCCGGGTCCCGGTATCCCTCCACCACGACGTGGGCGTTGGTCCCCGAGATGCCGAAGGCGCTGACCGCCGCCAACGGCGGCCGGTCGGCGCCGCCGGGCCACTCCACCGTGTCGGACGTGACGCGCACCGGCAGCCGCTGCCAGTCCACGTTGGGATTCGGGTTGTCGAAGTGAAGGTGCTTCGGGATCACGCCCCGCTTCATCGCCAGTACCGTCTTGATCAGACCCGCGACCCCGGCGGCCGGCTCCAGGTGGCCGATGTTGGTCTTCACCGAGCCGATCAAGAGCGGTTGCTCCGCCTTGCGCCCCTGGCCGTAGACCGCGGCCGCCGCCTGGACCTCGATGGTATCGCCCAACTCCGACCCCGCCCCGTGGGCTTCCAGATAGTCCACTTCGGAGGGCGGCACGCCCGCCCGCGACAGCGCCTCCCGGATCACCCGCTCCTGCGCCCGGCCGTTGGGCACCGTGGGCCCCGCGCTGGCGCCGTTCTGGTTCACCGCCGAACCGCGGATCACGCCCCAGATGACATCGCCGTCGGCCACCGCGTCGTCCAGCCGCTTGAGCACCACCATGCCGCAACCCTCGCCGCGCACGAAACCGTCCGCGGAGGCGTCGAAGGCCCGGCACTGTCCTCCCCGCGACAACATCCCCAGATCGGCCATCTCCCGGGTTATCCCCGGCGACAGCACCGCGGCCACCCCGCCCACCAGGGCCATGTCCACTTCACCCCCACGCAACCCCGACACCGCGTGATGCACGGCCACCAGCGACGAGGCGCAGTTGAGCTCCACCGGCATGGTCGGCCCCTCCACTCCCAGGTGGAAGGCCACCCGCCCCACCGCCATGCTCGCGGCGGTGCCCAGGTAGCTCACCCCGTAGGCGCCGGCCGTCATCAAGTCCCGGTACTCGCTGGTGCCGATCCCGGCGTATATCCCGGTGCGGCTGCCCCTCAAACGGCCCGGGTCCATCCCGGCATCCTCGAGAGCCTGCCAGGTCGTCTCCAGCATCATGCGTTGCCGGGGGTCCATCATGCGCGCCTCGATGGGCGTAATCCGGAAGAAATCCGCGTCGAACTTTTCGATCTCGTCCACGAACCCGCCCCGGGCGTAAGCGGCATACCCGGCGGGAAGGCCCGCCGCGAGATCGTCCGAGGAGCCGGCATCCCGGCGCCGGTCGGTTACCGCGTTCTCGCCCGCTTCGAGTTGGCGCCAGAAGGCCGCCAGGTCCGGAGCGCCGGGGAGACGGCAGGCCATGCCGACGATGGCGATGCCGTCGTCCTCGCGTCGCGCGGCCGGCCTTGCCTCTGTCCGGGCCTCTTCCCGTGTCGCCGCCTGGGCTCGCGGCTGTGCCCCGGGAGCGGGCGCGCCGCCCATCTCGCCGAGTTCCTCCACCAAGTGCCGGGCCAGGGTGGCGATGTCCGGGTAGTCGAACACCGCGGTGTTGGGCACCGTGTACACGTCCGCCAACGCCCGGTTCAGCCGGTTCCGCAGCTCCACCGCCATCAACGAGTCCATTCCCAGGTCGAAGAACCCCACCGTGGGCGCCGGCGCCGCCGGCAGTCTCAGCACCGCCCGGACCTCCTGTTGCAGAAAGGACACGAGCAGCTCTTCGGGCGACCCGACCGGGGTTCCCCGCAGCCTGGAAAGCAGATCGCCCGACGACGCCTCGGCGCCGGCATCGTCGCCGGTGGTGGCGGTCAACAGGTCTTCCAGGAAGAGCGGCCGGTCCTCCACCGCCTCTTCGAACATCGTCCAGTCCATCGCCATGACCACGGAGTTGGTGGCATCCTGCCGCACCAGCCGGTCCAATGCCTGGAGACCCTGCCGCGGAGTGAACCAGCGTCCGCCGAGGGCCGTCCGCTGCCGGTCGATGCGTTCCCGTTGTTCCGCGGCTTCGCCGATCTCGGACCACGCCCCCCAGGCAATGCTCTGCCCCGGGAGCCCCAGCGCCCGGCGGTGACCGGCGAGCTGGTCCAGAAAGGCGTTGGCCGAAGCGTGGTTGGCCTGACCCGGATTGCCCATGACGCCGACCCGGCTCGAAAAGAGGATGAAGAACTCCAGATCGCGGTCCGCGGTGGCGCGGTGCAGGTGCCAGCCGCCGAGCACTTTCGGCCAGAGAACCGTTTCGAACCGCTCCCAGCTCTGGTTGCTCAGGGCGCCGTCCGACAGCACGCCCACGCTGTGAATCACGCCGCCGAGGGGCGGCAGCTCCCCATCGATCCGCTCCAGCATCGCGTCCACCGCGGCCGCGTCGCTGACGTCCGCCAGCTCCACCCCCACCGTCACGCCGCGTTCCCTCAGAGCGCCGATGGCCTCTTCGGCGGCGGCATCCGGAGCACGGCGCCCGTTGAGGACGATGGTCCCGGCTCCGTGGTCGGCCAGCCAACCGGCCACGGCGCAGCCGATGCCGCCCAGACCGCCGGTCACCAGGTAGCTCCGGTCCCGCCTCAGGCGGCCCGTCGCGAGCGGCGAGGCGGTGACGACGATCTTGCCGAGGTGCCGCGCCGAACGCATGAAGCTCAAGGCGGCCCCCGCTTCGGCCAGCGGCCACCGGCTGTGAATGATGGGTTCCAGCTCTCCCGCCACCAGGCGCTCCATCACGCCCCGCAGGACCCTCCCGACCCACGCCGGGTCGGTCTTCTTGAGTACGTCCAGCTCCAGGATCAGGTAGGCCACGTCCGGTCGCACCGCCGCCATCTCGTCCGCGCTCAGGATGTCGCGCCGGGCCAGCTCCACGAACCGGCCGCCGTGCTTCAGGCAGGAGAGGCCGGCGTCGATGAAGCCCTCTCCCGTCAGGCTGTTCAGCACCACGTCCACACCCGCGCCATCCGTGTCGTCGAGTATCTCCTTCCCGAACGCCGTCCGGCGGCTGTCGTAGATGTGCTCCACTCCCAGCGACCGCAGGTACGCCTGCTTCGGTGCGCTCGCGGTGGCGAAGACCTCGGCTCCCGCCGCCTGCGCCAACTGGATCGCCGCCAACCCCACGCCGCCGGCGCCGGCGTGGATCAGCACGCGGTCGCCGGCCTCCAGCCCGGTAAACTCGTACGACAAGGCCGCCGACACGAACGCGCTCGGCACCGTGGCGAGCCCGGTCACCGGAATGTCCGGCGGCGCGGGGGCCACGAGTTCCTCGTGGGTGATCATTTCCGCCGCGAACGCACCGAACCCCAGTCCAACCACCGGATCGCCCACCGACACGGCCGACACCTCGGTACCCACGTCGACGATGCGGCCGCACATCTCCCGGCCCAGATTCCCCTCCTCGATGAAGCCCAGCGACCGGAACACGTCCCAGAAGTTGAGCCCGGCGGCGTCGACCGCGACGCGCACCTCCCTGGGCTCCAGGGGACGCGCCGGCAGCGGTATGACGCAGGGTTTCTCGAACACGCCGGCCGGATCCGGGGCCAGCGCCCACTCCGGCTGCTCCGGCAGGGCCAGCCGTTCCACGCCGGCGCCCGCCCGCACCAGGCGCGCCACGCGCCGGCGTCCCGAGCGGTAGGCGATGTGATTCTCCGGGTCGGGGTACAACAGCTCATTGACGACATCGGGTACGGGAGCCGTGTCCCCGGGGTCCAGGTCGATCATCCTGGGCTGGAGATGCGCCGCCTCCCGCGCCACCGCCTTGCCGAAACCCCAGAGCGTGGCGCCGGCAAGCTCGCCGCCACGCTCCCGTTCCAGGACCTGGGCTCCGCGGGTGACGAACCAGACGCCCTTGGCCGGGGTCACGTCGGAGTCCGCCACGGCCTGCGTCAGGGCGAGCGCGCTTGCGACCGCGCGCCTTACGTCCTCGGCCATCTCCGCGGTCGCGGCCTCGGCTCCGTGACCGTCCAGCCCCGCCAGGTGCGCCACCCCGTTGAACGGCAGGTCTCGAGGCAGGCCCTCCAACAGCGACCGCCAGGTCTCGCGGTCCGCCGCCTCCACGGCCGTCCTGAAGACACCGGGGCCACGGACCTCCGGGCATTCCGCCGTTCCGCCGTCCGCCAGCAGGACGGTCTGGTTCCGCGCCGCCAGCTCGGCGGCCACCTCGGCCGCCAAACCGCCGCGGTCCGCCGCCAGGACCCACACGCCCGGCGACTCCGTCACCTGCGCCGGACCCTGCGCCACGATGACGCCCTTGTCCGGCATCCTGTCCGTTTCCGACTCGTCCGGCCCCAGCACCTCGGCGCCCGTGAAACCGGCATCGCCGAGGGCCCGGCGCCACACAGCCGGGCTCGCCAGGGCGTGGTGCGGGCGGTAGTCGTCGGCGAACCGCCACCACCCGTCCAACTGTCCGAAGGTCAGGTCCATCCAGCCCAGGCCGCTGAGGTTCTCGAGGGCGATCAGGTGTCCCGACGGCGCCAGCAGGTCGAGGCAGTGCCCCAGCGTCTCCGGCAGGTACCGGGTGGCGTGCAGCACGTTGGACGCGATCAACAGGTCGTAGCCGTGGGACTCGAAGCCCTGGGCGACGGGATCCTTCTCGATGTCCAGCGGCCGGTACTCGATGCCCTCGTTGCCGAACCGCGCCGCGGCCGCGGCGAAGAAGCCCGCGGAGATGTCCGTGTAGGTGTAGTCGAAGCGCCCGGCCGCAAGCTCGGGCAACACGGACGCGGTGGCCGACCCCGTGCCCGCGCCGATCTCCAGCACCCGCAGCCGCCGTCCTTCCGGCAACCCGGCCACCAGCGCCTGGACCGCGTCCGCCAGCATCCGGTTGGCCGCCCGCGCCACCGGCGCCTTGAGATACAGATCGGCCACGGTGGGCTCGCCGCTGCTGAACAGGAGCGTCAGCGGATCGGCGCCGCCGCGAATTACGTCGGCCAGGGCGCCGCCGGACCTCTGGAACAGTCCGATCTCGATCAAGCCGTCCGGATACAGGTCCGCCATTCGCTCGCCGAACACCTCGGGATGGACCGGCACTTCATCCGGCCACGGCTCCTCCGAACCCACCACCACCGTGAAGCCGTCACCTGTCTCTTCCAGGACGCCCGATCGGGCGAGCATTTCGAGCATCCGGCGGAAGAGGCGCCTGTGGTCCTCGATGACGTCAAGCCGTTGCCGCAAGTCTTCGGGATCCACCACCTCGCCCGCCCTGCGCTCCCAACCCAGCTTGTCCAGGGTCGCGAGCGCATAGGACCGGGACCACCGCTCCAGGTCCACCAGCAGCGCGGACCGGTCTTCCGGATCCACGTCCGCGTCGGTCAGGTAGCCGGAAAACGACTGGGAGGCCGCGGCCACGGTGGCCGGACTCGGAAAGAAGTCCGCCGGCGACAGGCCCGGCGCGAGGGCGGAGTCGCGCCACACGACCTCGTACAGCAGCTCGTTCACGCCTTCGATGGCCGACAGCAGCGCCTCGCGCGTGGCCCGCTTCACCGTGTACCCGCTCAATCCGCCGAGCAGAAGCCCGTCGGTGTCGTAGATGTTCAGCTCTCCGCTGAGGACCTCGGGCGCTTCGTCCGTCTCCTCCTCCCGCTCCGCGGACGCCATGTCCATGCGCACGTGGCAGACCACCCGCTCCGGCAGACGCCCCGCGAGCCACAACCGCTCCCATCCGAACGGCAGGTACGTGGTCGCGCCCTGGATTCCGGTGAGACCGCGCGCGGCCCCCACGACCTGGAAGCAGCCATCCAGCACCAGCGGGTGAACGTCCAGCCCGTTGCGCCCGAGAGCTTCCGGAAAGGAGACCTCACCCAATGCCTCGCCCGGCCGAGCCCAGACCTTCCCCAGCGTACGAAAGGACGGACCGAGATCGATCCCCGTCTCGGCCCTGGCCCGGTAGTAATCCGCCACCTCCACCGGCGACATCCCGGCCTTCAGACCGTCGAGATCCACCCGAGTCGCCGGTTGCGGCGCGGGGGCGCCCGACGGCAGGCGTCCCTCCACGTGCACCGTCCATTCCCCGTCGCTCCCCTTGCTGAAGAGCTGGACGCCGCGCGACGCCGCCTGCCCGGGAGCGTCGAGCACGACCTGCAACCTGCGACCGTGCTCACCCGCTCCGTCCCCGGAGTCCTGCTCCGGGAACACCAGCGGGTTGTGCAGTTGCATGTCTTCCACCACCGCTGCGCCGGCCTCGGCGAGGGCGGCCGTTGCCGCCATGGCGCCGTAGAGCGCGCCCGGCGCCACCACCCGCCCGAACACCCGGTGGTCGGTCAACCACGCCGGGTCGGACGGGAAGACTTCCGTCTCGAAGGAAACCTCGCCGCGAGCGGACTCGTGCCGGATGCCCAGCAGGGGGTGGCCGTCGCTCCCGCGCCGTTGTTTCGGCGCCGCCAGCCAGTAGCGTTCGCGTTGGAACGGATACCCCGGCAACGGGATGCGCCGCCGTGCCTCTCCCGCGAAGAGCCCCTCGAAACGCACCGGCAGCCCGGCCCGGTACGCCCCGGCCACCGCCTCGACGAAGCCGTCACCCGCCGCGGCCGTCTCGTCGTCCGACGGCCTGTGCTGGCTCGACAGCACTCTCGGCGCCGGCCTCCCGGGCGACACCGGCCAAGCCGAGACCGCCATCGGGGCGAGCACCGAATGCGGGCCGATCTCCACCACCATGTCCACACCGAGTTCGGCCAAGGTCCTGACGCCGGCCGCGAACGCCACGGGCTCCCGCGCATGACGCCGCCAGTAGACCCCGTCCAGTCGCTCGCCGGGCTCCACCACCCGGCCGGTCAGGTTGCTGACCACCGCCGCCAGGGAGGGGGACTCGACGGTCAGGCCGCCCAGGAACGCCTCCAGCGCGTCCAGTGCCGGCTCCACGAGCGCGCTGTGGAACGCCTTGGCCGTGTTGAGCCGCCTGACCCGGATTCCTTCCGACTCGAAACGCTTGGAGAGGTCTTCAATGCCCGACACCGGCCCGCTGACCACCTGGTGGGTTCCGTTGTCCGCGGAGATGTTGACGCCGACTCCGGCCGATGCCTCGTTCGACGCCTCGACCACGGCCGCCACCCGCGCCGGTGGCGCGAAGACCGCGGCCATGGCGCCCGGCTCGATGCCCGACAGCAAGGTGCCCCGCGTCGCCGCCAGCCTCATCCCGTCTTCCAGGCTGAACACGCCCGCCGCCCGGGCCGCCGCCAGCTCGCCCACGCTGTGCCCGAGGACGGCCGCGGGCCGGATGCCCACGCTCGCCCACAGGGCGGTGAGCGCGCACTCCAGCGCATAGAGCGCCGGCTGTTCCCAAGCCGTATCGCCCAGGTCCCCCTGGCCTCCCGGCCGGCCGAACATCACGTCCAGCAGAGAGGTCCCCCGTTCCTCCCGGAACACGGACTCGCAACGGTCGAGCACCGCCCGCGCTACCGGCTCGGTCTCGTAGAGCGTCCGGCCCATGCCGACCCACTGGCTTCCCTGCCCGGTGTAGGCGAAGGCCACCGTCTTGGCCGCGGACGGGGCGGCGTCCTCGCCCGGCCCGGCCAGGGCCTTCAGCCCCTCGCGCAAGGAGCCGGCGTCCCGGAAGACCACGCCGGCGCGGTGATCGAAGTGGCTCCGCCCCACCCCGGCCGTCCACGCCATGTCCGACAGCGTCGGCTCCGAAGCGGCGCCTTCGGCGGACAGGTTCTCCGGCGGTTCATCGAGCCATGACAGGTATCGCGCCGCCAGTTCCCGCAGCGCGGCACGCGACTTGCCCGAGAGCGGCACGAGACGGGCCTGTCGGGGGGCCAGTCCTTGCTCCGGCCACGGCAGGTCGGACGCGGCGGCCGGCAGCACGACCGGCACCGCCCGGGCAGGGCCGACGGCCCCCTGTCCCTCTCCGGAACTCCCCTCCGGGGCGCGGTACTCCTCCACGACGATATGGGCGTTGGTCCCCGATATCCCGAAGGAGTTCACGCCCGCGAGCCGCGGCCGGCCGGGACGGCTCGGCCAGTCCATCATGGTCGTGGTGATGCGCACCGGGAGACGGTCCCAGTCGACGCGGGGGTTGGGGTCCTGGAAATGCAGGTGCTTGGTAAGCACGCCCCGATTCACCACAAGCGCCGTCTTGATCAGTCCGGCGATCCCCGCCGCCGACTCCAGGTGGCCGATGTTGGTCTTCACCGAGGCCACCAGAAGCGGGCGGCCGGCGTCGCGTCCCCTGCCGTAGACATCGGCCACGGCTTCGATCTCGATGGGATCGCCCACTGCCGTCCCGGTGCCGTGTGCCTCCAGGTAGTCGACCTCCGACGGTGGGATGCCCGCCTGCGACAGCGCCGTTTCGATGACCTGCACCAACGCGGGCGTGTGCGGCACCGTCAGGCCGGAGCTGGCGCCGCCGTGGTTCACCGCCGTCCCCCGGATCACCGCCCAGATCCGGTCGCCGTCGGCCTCGGCCTCGCTCAGGCGCTTCAGAACCACGACCCCGCAGCCTTCGCCCCGCACGTAGCCGTTGGCGGAGGCATCGAACGCCTTGCTCTGGCCGTCGGGGGACAACATCATGGCGTCCGCCCGGAGCTCGTAGATGCGGCTGTTCAGGATGGCCTGGACCCCGCCGGCGATGGCGAGGTCCGCCTTCCCCTGCTGGAGGTCCGCCACCGCGTCGTGCACCGACACCAGGGACGAGGCGCAGGCGGCGTCCACGGCCTTCGCCGGCCCCATGAGGCCCAGCACGAAAGAGACCCGCCCGCTGGTGCCGTTCAGGTTGGTGCCGCTCAGGGCATAGAGGCACTCGGCGGCCCCGGAAGGCTTGGTCGAATCCACCACCAGCATCCGGTACTCGTCGTTGCTGATGCCGGTGTAGACTCCGGTGAGGCTTTCCTTGAGCCGGTCGGGATCGATCCCCGCATCCTCCAGAGCCTGCCAGGTCGTCTCGAGCATCATGCGCTGCTGCGGGTCCAGCAGTTGCGCTTCCACCGGAGAGATACGAAAGAAGCCCGCGTCGAACAGCTCGATGTCGTCGACGAAGGCGCCGAAACGGCAGGCTTCACCGGGAACCGCGCCATCGGCGAATATCTCGCCCACCCGCCCGACACCGGACCCCGGGGTGCTTTCGGTAATGGAGTTGCCGCCGGCTTCAAGCAGGCGCCAGAAGGAGGTCAGGTCCGGCGCGCCGGGGAACCGGCACGCCATGCCGATGATGGCGACGGGCTCTACGGTCCGGGAAGGCTCGCGATCCCCGCGCTCCGTGCGGCCGCCCCGCCGGAGGGAATGAACGGAAGACTCATCGTTCATCTTTTTCTCCACGCATGGCCATAGCGAGGGCCTTGGTGCCCTTGCCTCAGCGCTGCGGGATGAACCGCAGCGGATCGCAGGCTTCGACGGCTTCCCGCCGCTTGTAAAGCTCGACCAGGGCCACGACTTCCACCAACGAAAGCGACATCAGGAAGAGGCGGTGCACCGAAGCCGGCATGTCCTGGCCGAAGTAGCCCTCCAGATAGCCCACAATCTGGTCCATTCGCTGCATCATCGCGTGATAGAAGGCGCTGATGTCCTCCATTGAGGCAGCCACCCTCTTCTCTGTTCTCGCGCGTTCCGGCTCGAGCCCCCAGTCCGCAAACGGCTCCAGGTCCAGGAAAGGCTCCGGCAGCAGCGGCTCGGTCATATTTTTCCTCCCTTGCGTCGCATGAGCACACTACCCTGAATCGCGATGAAATCCGACATGCTGCTCAAGGACCTTGCGGAAGTGTCGGATCGGGGCTTCATCGTCCTGGAGAACGATACGCGGCTTCGCACGCGAGAAGACTCCGGCGCTGACGTTCTCGTGGACCAGCGAATCCTCCTGCAGGGTTTCCCGGATCAGACACTTGAAATACTCCTGCTGTTAGTACCACATTCCCCCACCTGTGGCATACCATTTTGGGTAGATCTTATACCATAATCGGTATGCTGTGTCGCAAATCGATAGTTGTCCGACGCCCTTTGCTGTCCGCGCTAGTGTGGTGTCTGGTTAATTCTCAGCACAATATGCGGAGGATTCTTCGTCGTCGGCAAGGAGCGACGACTGTAGGGGCGACCCGCGGTCGCCCCCGTAGCCCCTACCACGCGAGGAGGACCCCGGGTCAAGCCCGGGGTGACGTAACGCAGCCGACGGCGAAAAGGACAAGCAGGTTCATGACGTTTTATACGGGACAGGACACTAGCCATCTCGCATCGGCTGAGGGGCTTCCACCCGCACGGTAAGGATATCCGTGTCATGGTATTGCTGATGGCGAACCGATGCGGCAACATGCCGCAGCAGCCGAAGCGACATTTCCGACTCGTCCGGCCCATCGACGGAGTGTTCGGCGAGCAACGCCATCCTGTCCTGAAGGTTTTCCTCGCCGGGTGCGGCCGCGAACTCCAGTATCGCCCCCACCTCCTGCCTGTACGCGACCAGCCGCAGCCGCCGGCCCTCGCCGCCGGCCCCGTCTTGCCGCATGAGCGTCAACAACGCCTCCTCGGCGGCAGTGGTGAGCCGGTCCGCCATGGTCGTACCCCAGCCGCTCCGGGAGGCAAAGTCGCCGAGAAACTCCCTGATCCCGGGCAGCGCCGCAGCGTCCAACTCGCCCACGAAGCGACTGCGTCGAGGTGCCGTCAACTCCATGAACGCGGTCATGAGTATGGCCGCCAGGCCTCCGGCGGTCATCCCGTTCCGGAGAAGGCCGCCCGCGAAGCCGGCGACATACTCGGGGAATACCACGTCACTCTGGAACCCGACCCCAAGCCAGAAAGCGACGCCCACCACCAGTCCCTTGCGATAGTCCATGCCGTCCTGGAGGACCATCTTCATGCCGATAACGAAGAGCATGGCGACGATGACCGCCAGGTACGCCGCGATCACCGGATTGGGGATCGCCAGGAGCAGGGCGAGGACCCTTGGAAGGAAGGCCAGAGCCATGAGGATCGCCCCGGCAGCCACCCCGAGGGTCCGCGCCGCGACCCCGGTGAGCTCGGCCAGCGATACACCCGTGGTGTAGGCCGTGTTCGGCACCGTGCCGGCGAAACCCGAGACCAGGTTGCCGAGGCCGTCCACCGCCGCGGCGCCTTGCACCGCGCGGTAGTCCACCGCCCGGGGCCGGCGCCAGGACGTGCGCTGGGCGGCGATGGAGCTGCTGATGGTGCGGATGGAGCCGATCAACGCCACCAGCAGGAAGGCCGGCAGAAGCGCCCAGAACGCCGGGCCGAAGTCGAGGGCGAAGCCCGGCCACGGGCCCGCGGGCATTCCTACCCACGACGCCTGGGCGACGCGCTCCAGGTCGTAGATCCCGAAGAGCGCGCCCACCGCCGATCCCGCCACCACGCCGAGCACCGGCGCCCACAGGCGCAACGCGCCGGTGGACTTCAGCGCGATGCCGACAACGGCCAGGACCGTTACGAGGGCGCTCAGCGGGGCGGCCGCCGCCGGGCTCCCGTCCGGCACGTCGCCGAGCATGTCGAAGACCACCGGCATCACCGTCACCGGTATCAGCAGGATCACCGTTCCGGAGACCGTGGGCGTCAGGACCCGCCGGAACATCGCGAGCCGTGCGGACAACAGGAGTTGAAAAAGCGCCGCCGCGACCACCAGGGTGGCCAGAAGCGCCGGACCGCCCTGGGCCAACGCCGTGATGCAGACCGCGATGAACGCCCCGGAGGTGCCCATCATGAGCACGTGGCCCATGCCGATGCGCCCGAAACGAACCGTTTGCAACACCGTGGCGGCGCCGGAGATGACGGTGGCGCCGAACACTGCCCATGCGAGGTGGTTTTCGGCGGCCCCGCCGGCTCGCATAACCACCGACGGGATCAGGACGGTGACGGTCACGCTGATGATCGCGAGCTGCAGACCCAATCCCAGGGAGACCGCCGTCGGGGGATGTTCGTCGGGTTGGTAGCGGATGCCGGTGGTGGCCAAGTGCGTCCCCTCTTGCTCGTGGATGGAGGATATCCCGGCAAACCACCCGATTCAATGTCGACGCGCCTGTCAAGACGGAAATTTGTACGGTAGATTGAAGCAACGTGCACCGAGAGTGAACACTGCTCCACGGAGGCAAGAGTCCATGTCGGAGGAACACAACCTTGAAGGCACACCGGAGGGCATGCGAGCGCCCATCGGGCGCTACGCGGACACTCTCAAGGAACTGGCCGGCGACAACGCCCGGTCCCTGACGCTGTTCGGTGCCATCGCCGCCGGCGCCTTCAACCCCCGCTCTCACACGGCGCGGAGCGTCTTCGTCGTGGCGGCGGTGGAGCTGGAGATGCTGCGGCGGCTGGCGCGGCAGGGGCCGCGCCTCGGCAAGGCACGCATCGCCGCGCCCCTGATCATGACGCCGGAGTACATCGAAGCCTCCCTGGACACCTTCCCGCTGGAGTTCCTGGAGATCGCGCAACGGCGCATCTGCGTGTTCGGGGAGGATTACTTCCTGGACCTCCCCCTCAAGCCCGAAGACGTGAGACACGAGTGCGAACGGGAGATCAAGACCATCCAGATCGGCATGCGGCAGGCGCTGCTGGCGGCGGCGGGGCGGGACAAGGCGCTGACCGCGGTGGAGGTGGATGTAGCGGAGCGCCTGCTCCGGTCGTTGCGCGGATTGCTCTGGCTCCACGGCGATGGCGAGCCCAAGACGGCGCTGGACACGGTGGCGGCCGTCGAGAGCGGCATCCAGCGTTCGTTGCCCGGTGTCCGCGGCGCCGTCGACGACCGCGGCCGTCACGAGTGGGAGGAGTTCAAGACCCTCTACGCCGATGTCGATGCGCTCAGAACACATGTCAATGCGTGGTAGAGCCGGGCTCCTTGCCGGCGCGGGGCTGCTCGCGTTTCTGGCCCTGTCGGCTTCCCTCGCCGTGCCGGCCGGCGCGGCCGTCACGGTCCGCGACCCCGGCAACTACGTCGTGGACACCGCCAACCTCATCGACGCCGCCACCGAACGCCGGATGGAAGGCTGGCTGCGCGAGCTGCAACAGAAGACCACCGCCCAGGTCAAGGTGCTGACGGTGCCGACCACGGACGGCGAGGACTTCTTCGGCTTCGTGCAGCGCCACGCCGAGGCCTGGAAGCTGGGCCAGAGGGGCAAGGACAACGGCGCCCTGATCGTTCTGGCTCTCAAGGAACGAAGGGTGCGCGTGCACACGGGCTATGGGCTCGAGGGGATCCTGCCGGACTCCTGGGCGGGCACGGCTTCCCGCCGGGTCGCCGCCGATTTCTTCCGGACCGGGAAGTACGCGGAGGGCCTGCTGGCCCTGACGGTGGCCACGGCCAACCGGGTGGCGGACGCGGCCCGGGTGAAGCTCACGGGGGCGCCCGACTACCGTATCCGCGGCGGCGGCCGGCGACGCGTCACGGGCACGGGCATCGGCGGCTCGCTGGTGCCGCTGCTGCTGATGCTGTTCTTCCTGGGCTCGCTAAGGCGCCGGCGCCATCTCACGGCCTGGGGCGGGCGCGGCGCGGCCTCCGGCTTCCTCATGGGAGCGGTGCTGGGAAGCCTTCTCGGCGGCGGTTCCAGGTCCTGGGGGGCACCGGCGGGTGGTCTCGGCGGTGGTTTCGGAGGCGGGTTCGGCGGTTCGTTCGGAGGAGGAGGCGGCTTTGGCGGGGGCGGCGGCGGCGCCGGATGGTGAGTGCACGCCGGCGAGCGGGGTGAACACGCACGGACCGTTCCGGGGCCTCGCTTGCTTGACGGCGAGAATGATCGTGCATACCTCTTGAGAAGGCTCTGATGAATCGGCCGGCGCCTTCGATTTCGCCGTCATTCCTCGCACCTCTTTCGTCATTCCCGCGGAAGCGGGAATCCAGGGGTCGGGTATGGCGGTTCCTTGGCCCCTGCCCTGGTCTCCCCATGCTTGAGGGAGAGGAGGAAACGCCTTGAACGCGTTGAAAATTCTGCTGATCGCACTGGCGGTCGTCGTGGGCATGGCATTGCTGGCGGGCGGCTGCGTCCTCAACGGATACAACCGCGCCATCACGCTGGACGAGGGGGTCAAGAACCAGTGGGCGCAGGTAGAGAACCAGCTCCAGCGCCGCTTCGAGTTGATCCCCAACCTCGTGGAGACCGTCAAGGGCGTGGCGGGTCAGGAGGAAAAGATCTTCCTCGGGGTGGCCAATGCCCGCAAGGCCTACTTCCAGGCGAACACGGTCAACCAGAAGGCTCAGGCCGCCGTGGGCTTCGAGCGCGCATTGTCCCGGCTGCTCGTGCTCCGGGAACGATACCCGCAGCTCAAGTCCAACCAGTCCTTCCTCAAGCTCCAGGACCAGCTCGAAGGCACCGAGAACCGCCTGGCGGTGGAGCGCAAGCGCTTCAACGACGCCGTCACCGCGGTCAACACGTTCGTAAGGCGACTGCCGGGGCGCTTCTACGCGGGCCTCGCGGGAGTGGAGAAGGCGGAGTACTTCCAAGTCGAGGAAGCAGCGAGGGAGACGCCGCGGGTCAGCTTCTGAAAACCGTTACGTCCCCGGTGAACCCTGCGCGTTGCAGATGCCCGATTGTCCTCGCTTCTTCACAAGTACATTGCTGATATGTCACCACAGAAATTTGATTTGTCTAACTTTTTTGTTTATATTGACGCCAGAAACCAATACCATACGGAGGCACCATTGGAAGTCTGGCTCGTCATCATCTTTTCCATCGCCGTCAGCCTCGCCATCGCGTCGTTGCTGGAATACTGATTCCGGCGGCGATTTCCCTTGAATGACCGCGCGCGGCGCTACACCCGCTCCACGCGCGCGGCGCAGAACTTGTACTCCGGAATCTTCCCGTAGGGGTCCAGGGCGGGGTTGGTCAGCAGGTTCACGGCCGCCTCGGCAAAGCAGAACGGGATGAACACGCAGCCGTCGGGGACGGCGCTGTCGGCGCGCGCCTTGATGTCGATGACGCCGCGGCGGGTGGAGACGCGCACCATGTCCCCGGGGCTCACGCCCAGGCGGCGCAACTCCGCCGGCGCGAGGTTCGCCACCGCCTCGGGCTCGAGCTCGTCGAGCACGCTGGCGCGCCGGGTGATGGCGCCGGTGTGCCAGTGCTCCAGTTGCCGGCCGGTGCTCAGGATCATGGGGAATGACCCGTCGGGCTGCTCGTCGGGCGGGATGATGTCCACGGGCACGAGTCTTCCCCGTCCGCTGTCGGTGGGAAAGCCGTCGCCGAACACCACGTCGATGCCGGGCTGGTCCGGTGCCGGACACGGGTAGGTCACCGAGCTTTCCCGCTCCACCCGCTCCCAGGTGATGTGGTCGAGGGACGGCATCACCTGCTTCATTTCCGCGAAGACGTCCGCCGGACCGGTGTAGCGCCAGTCGAGACCCATGCGCCGCGCGATCTCCTGGATGATCCACCAGTCCTGCCGGACGCCCCCGGGCGGCTCCAGCGCCGCCCGCCCCATCTGCACCTGGCGGTTGCTGTTGGTGACGGTGCCGTCCTTCTCGGGCCAGGCCGACGCCGGCAGCACCACGTCGGCGTGAAACGCCGTCTCGGTGAGGAAGATCTCCTGCACCACCAGGTGCTCGAGACCGGCCAGCGCCTCGCGCGCGTGCTGCACGTCGGGGTCCGACATGGCCGGGTTCTCGCCCATGATGTACATGCCCTTGATCCGCCCCGCGTGCACCGAGTCCACGATCTCCATCACCGTCAGGCCTCGTTGCGGGTCCAGCGCCGTCTTCCACACTTCCTCGAAGCGACGGCGCACCGCGTCCTGCTCCACCGAGCGGTAGTCGGGATAGAACATGGGGATGAGGCCCGCGTCGGAGGCCCCCTGGACGTTGTTCTGGCCGCGCAGCGGATGGAGGCCGGTGCCCGATCGCCCCACCTGCCCGGTCACCAGGGCCAGGGCGATGAGGCAGCGGGCGTTGTCGGTGCCGTGGATGTGCTGGGAGATGCCCATGCCCCAGAAGATGATGGCGGCCCGGGCGCCGGCGTAGAGCCGCGCCACCGCGCGCAGGGTGCCGGCGTCGATGCCGCAGACGTCCGCCATGGCCTCGGGCGTGAACTCCGCCACGTGCCGCTTCAGTTCCTCGAAGCCTTCGGTGTGGGCGGCCACGTAGTCCCGGTCGTAGAGTCCTTCGCCGATGATGACGTTGAGCAGCGCGTTGAGCAGCGCCACGTCCGCGCCGGGCTTGAACTGGAGCATCCGGGTGGCGTGGCGCCGCAGGGCCTGGCCCCGGGGGTCCATCACGATCAGCTCGGCGCCTCGTCTGGCGGCCTGCTTGAAGTAGGTGGCGGCCACCGGATGGTTCTCGGTGGGGTTGGCGCCGATGACGATGACGACGTCCGAGTCCTCGCAGGCGGTGAAGGGCGCCGTCACCGCGGCGGAGCCGATGCCTTCCATGAGCGCCGCCACCGAGGAGGCGTGGCACAGCCGGGTGCAGTGGTCGACGTTGTTGCTGCCGAAGCCCGTGCGCACGAGCTTCTGCACCAGGTAGGCCTCTTCGTTGGAGCCCTTGGCCGATCCGTACGCCGCCAGCGCGTCGCCGCCGTCGCGGTCGCGGACCCGCCGCAGCCCCGCGGCCGCCGCGTCCAGTGCCTCCTCCCAGGAGGCCTCGCGGAAATGAGTGTACGGGTTGGCCGGATCGATGTCCGCCGACGCGTCCTTGGGCGCGTCCTCGCGGCGGATCAGCGGCACCTTGAGCCGGTGCGGGTGCGTCACGTAGTCGAAGCCGAAACGCCCCTTGACGCACAGCCGGCCGCGGTTGGACGGCCCGGTGCGTCCGCGCACCGCGACAATGGCGTTGTCCTTCACGCGATAGTCGATCTGGCAGCCCACGCCGCAGTAGGGACAGACGCTGGGCACCTCGGCGAGGTCCTCGCGCTTGTCGACGCCGTCCCCGTCCACCAGCGACGCGGGCATGAGCGCGCCGGTGGGACAGGCCTGCACGCATTCGCCGCAGGCCACGCAGGTGCTGTGGCCCATGGGGTCGTCGAAGTCGAAGACGACCTTGGCGCCGGCGCCGCGGTGGGCCATGCCGATGACGTCGTTCACCTGCACCTCGCGGCAGGCGCGCACGCACAGGTTGCAGTGGATACAGGCGTCGAGGGCCACGCGCATGGCCGGATGGCTGGGGTCGGGAACCGGCGTCGCGCGCGCCGGGAAGCGGCTCTCCGTCACCGCCATCGTCTCGGCCCACTGCCACAGGCGCGAGCCGGCGTCGTGGGCGATATCCCTGGGGGGCTGGTCCGCCACCAGCAGCTCCATGACCATCCGGCGCGCGCTTTGGGAGCGTTCGCTGTCCGTGAACACTGTCATGCCGGGGGCCGGGCGGCGGATGCACGAGGCCGCAAGCACGCGTTCGCCCTCCACCTCCACCATGCACGCACGGCAGTTGCCGTCGGGCCGGTAGCCGGGCTGCGGGTCGTAGCACAGGTGCGGCAGCACCGTGCCCTGCCGCTCGGCCACCTGCCAGAGGGTCTCGCCCGGAGCGGCCTCCACCTCGCGGCCGTCGAGCATGAAACGCACGGGCTCGCTCACGACAATTCCTCCCGGAAGTAGCGGTAGGCGCAACGCACCGAGTTGGGCGCCGCCTGCCCGAGGCCGCAGATGGAGGCGTCGGCCATGGCGGCGCCCAGGGCCTCCAGCAAGGGCTCGTCCCACGACGGCCGCTCCATGAGGGCCACCGCCTTCTCCGTGCCCACGCGGCACGGCGTGCACTGGCCGCAGCTCTCGTGCTTGAAGAAACGCATGAGGTTGCGCACCACGGCCCTGACGTCGTCCCGGTCGCTCAACACGACCAGACCGTGGGAGCCGACGAAGCAACCCTGGTCGTCCAGGGGGCCGAACTTGAGCGGGATGTCCGCCATGGACGCGGGCAGCAGACCGCCCGAAGCGCCGCCGGGAAGGTAGCCCTTGAAGCGGTGACCGGGCGCCATGCCGCCGCAGTGCTCGTCGATCAGCTCCCGCGCGGTGATGCCCGCGGGCGCGATCTTCACGCCCGGCCGCGCCACCCGGCCCGACACCGAATAGGCGTGGAGACCGGCGCCGCCGTTGCGACCCTGGGCCTTGAACCATTCCGGCCCCTTCTCGATGATGTCCCGCACCCAGTAGAGGGTCTCGACGTTCTGCACCAGCGTGGGCCGGCCGAAGAGGCCGGTCTCGGCCACGTAGGGCGGCCGGTGCCGCGGCAGGCCGCGCTTGCCCTCGATGCTCTCGATCATGGCCGACTCTTCGCCGCAGATATAGGCGCCGGCGCCCCGTCGCAGCACCAGCTCCACGTGCGCGGCCATCCCTGCTTCCCGCAGCCGGAACAGCTCCCGCGACAGGATCTCCCGGACCTCGGCGTACTCGTCCCGCAGGTAGATGTAGGCCGTCTCCGCTTCCACCGCCCAGGCGGCGATCAAGAGGCCTTCCAGGAACCGGTGCGGGTCGCTCTCCATGAAATGCCGGTCCTTGAAGGTGCCGGGCTCGCCCTCGTCCGCGTTCACGGTCATGAGCCTGGGGCCGGGATAGCCGCGGACGATCTGCCACTTGCGTCCGGTGGGGAAACCCGCGCCGCCAAGGCCCCGCAGGTCCGAAGCCGTCACCTGCTCCACCACGTCCTCGCGGCGCCGCGTGCCGTCGAGGCACTCCTTGAGAAGCGTGTAGCCTCCCTCCGCGACGTACGGGTCGCAGGCCTTGTAGAGCGGTATCGCGGGTTCCGTCTCCCCGCTCCGGACCACGGCCGCCACCGAATCCACGGTCGCGCGTTCCACGTAGCGTTGCCCCACCCTGGCCACGGGCGCGCGGTCGCAGCCGCCCATGCACGGCGCCGGCAGCACCCGCGCGCCGTCGCCCAGCGCCCGCGGCAGACCGGCCAGGAGGTCCGGCGCAGCCATCATCTCGCACACCAGCCCGTCGCACACGCGCACGGTCGTATCCGCCGGCGGCGCTGCACCATCCCTGTCCACGTCGAAATGCGCGTAGAAGGTCGCCACTTCGTAGACTTCCGCCAGAGCCAGGCGCATCTCCTCCGCCAGCGCCGCCAGGTGGGCACCGGACAGAACATGATAGCGGTCCTGAATCGCGTGCAGGAACTCGATCAGCAGGTCCCGCCGCCGCGGCCGGTCCCCCAGCAGCGCGCGCACCTGCTCCAGCGCCTCCGGCTCGACCTGGCGCCCTCTCGGACGGTTGCGCCCGCGGCCGCGTCCCGCTCCCGGGTGCCTGCGCCGCGGCGGCGGCTCGTGTTTCTCGGCCATCGTCCTCAGGCTTCCCGTTCCGACATCCGTGAACCGCGCCAGCCGCCCCGGCTCACCGACTCTCCTTCTCCAGACGCTCGATCAGCGCCGCCACCTCGACGAGACGCGCGCGTGCTTCCGCCGCCGACCGGGCCACCTGATCCGCCGCGGCCTCGTCACGCACCGCGTCCTCAAGCGTCGTGACCGCGACACCGAAGAGCTTCAACAAACGGCGTGTCTCATCGCTTGGCATCGAGCCTCCCTGTCATCCGGTCGTTTCCGAACTCGCCGGGCACTGGTGCCTCTCGCCGTGTTTCCCACGGAACCGGCTGTGTCAAAACGCTCCACGCCGAGACGTTACGAATACGTCATTCCCGCGAAAGCGGGAATCCAGGTGTGGAGAGGGGCCAAACGGCGGCATTTCCCCGCCCACGCCGCCTGGATTCCCGCGTTCGCGGGAATGACGATTCGGGGGGTCGATGCCATTTTGTGTGACCTGCTGGTTTGTCACGCACTCAGCCCCAATTTCTTGAGCTTGGCCTCGGACACTCGGCCGTCCTCGTCCCACTCGCGGGCGTCGTAGTAGTCCCGCAGCATGTCGCGCAGTTCGTCGCGGGTGAGCCGCGTCCCCCGGGCGACGCCCGTCGCCAGGGACTCGGTCAGCACCCGCGGCGGCAGCCCGTCGTCTTCGGGCCGCCAGCCCTCGCGCTCGTTGAAGCGGCGCTTGAGCGTGTGGATGCGCTCCGCCGCCAGACGCAGCTCGGCCGCGCTATAGTCCCAGCCCGTGACCTTGGCCAGCAGGTTCGCGGCTTCGGCGTAGAAGTCCTGGAAGCAGTTGCGCAGGAACTTGCACACGATGAGCGAATCGAGCGCCGCGGCGAAGTCTTCCGAGGCCGCCACCAGCGCGCCGCGCGGCGGCGCGGAGTCGAGGCGGTCCACCTTGCCGGAGAAATCCGCCTCATAGGCACCGGAGCGGTTGTGGCACGCGCCCCGCGGACTCACCGCCAGTCCCAGGGCCATGGTCTTGAGGCTCCGGGGCTCGTAGCCCGGCAGCTCGAGCCCCTTCACCTGCATGGCCCAGTCCAACGAATCGTGGCCCAGAGCCAGCGCGGCGCGCCGGGAGCCGTCCGCCAGCAGGTCGCCCACGCCCCGGCGTTCCGCGATGGCCGGTATCGCATCCAGCACCGCCTCCGACGCGCCGAAGCGCAGGCCGCCGGCCTCCGGCAGAAGCCCCCGCTCCGCGCACTCCATGGCCCAGGCCAGGGTGCCGCCCGTGCTGATGCTGTCGAGGCCGTAAGCGTCGCACAGGCGGGCGGCTTCCAGCACGGCCTCGCGGTCCTCGAGGCCGCACAGCGGCCCCAGGGCGAACAGGGTCTCGTACTCCATGCGCTGTTCGCCACCCGACGACGCCTTGAACAGCCTCTCGCAGCGAATGGTGCAGGACGCGCACCCGTTGCGCCGGCTGAAGCTGGTCTCGGTCAGGCTCTCGCCGCTCAGCTCGTCGGCCGCGTCGAAGGTGGGCTGCTGGAAATTGCGCGCGGGCAGCGCCCCGAGCCGGTCGAACACCGCCAGGTTCGCCACCGTGCCGACCTCGCGGTACTTGGCGGTGTGCGGCCCCAGGCTCCGCTGCCGCAGGGTGGCGGCGGCCGCCGCCACCCCTTCGGGGTCGGCCGTTTCCACGCGCCGGTTGCCGCACAACGCGACGGCCTTGAGGTTCTTGGAACCCATGACCGCGCCCACGCCGCCGCGCCCCGCGTGCCGGCCCTCGTTGCTGATGGTGGCGAAGCGCACGAGGTTCTCCCCCGCCGGCCCCACCGCGGCCACCCGCACCGCGGCACTCTCCATCTCGGCGCGCACCGCGCTCTCGGCCTCCGCCGCGCTCTTCCCCCAGAGATGGCGGGCGTCGCGCAACTCGGCCGCGCCGTCGTGGACGAGCAGATACACGGGCCGTGCCGCCCGCCCGGTCACCACCAGCGCGTCCAGGCCCGCCGCCTTGATGGCCAGCGCAAAGGAGCTGGACGAGAGCGAATCCGCGATGAAACCGGTCAAGGGAGACTTCGTCACCACCGCGTACTTGGCCGTGGTGGTGAGCCCGGTGCCCGCCAGCGGCGCGCTGGCGAAGACGAGGGGGTTCTCCGGCGCCAGGGGTTCCACGCCCGGCGGCGCGAACTCGTAGAGCAGGCTCGTACCCAGCCCGATGCCGCCGACGAAGCCGCGCAGGCGCTCCTCCCCGGTCTCACGCCACTGGTGACGGCGCGAGTCGAGGTCCACGTGAAGGAACCGGCCGTGAAACCCGTGCACCGTCATCCTCCGGCGTCGCTCGACATGAGCAACACGCGGTCACCCGGCGCCACCCGCCGGCTGCCGTCGCGCACGAAGTCCCGGCCGTTGAGATTGCACACGTGGCCGGCGGTGAGGCCGTCCGCCGTCTCGGTGAGGACCGGGCCCACCAGCGCGGGCAGCTTCAGCGCCAGCGCGGACCACACGTGGGCCAGCGTCGCCTCCCGCGGCAGCTCCACCGACACCCGGCCGGTGCGGGCGCGCAGGCGCGCGACCCCGAACAGCTCGACCTCGCAGCGGCCGGCACCGCCGCCGGGGGCGCTTGCCGGCGTTTCACGCCACCGTGCCAGTGCGCGCTCGTAGTCCTCCGGGGTGTTCATGTTGAAGAAGCTCCAACCGTCGGGATCCAAAGCGCGGACCTCGTCCTCCGCCAACGTCAGGGTGCGCACCTTGTCGTAGAGGAACACCGGACGCAACTCGCCGCGCTGGAGCTGCCGCTCCAGCAAGGGCAGCACGGAGCGCCGGTACACCGCGTGGAGCGGCTGGAGGCGCCCCTCCCAGTGCGGCACCACCACGTCGTGGTCCGGCAGCCGGGCGGCCAGGTGGGAAACCAGGGAAAGATCGAGGAACGGCACGTCGCAGGAAGTGACGAACGCGGCGGCGCTCCGGCACGCCTCGAGGCCGTAGCGGATGCCGCCCACCGGCCCCTGGTACGCCACATCGTCGCGGACCAGCGTCGCGGGGAGCTCCGGAAGCTCCTGCCCGGGCGCGGCCACCACGACGACGTCCGGGAAGACGGCGGCCAGCCCGCGCACCACGAGCGCGACCAAGGGCTCTTCCCCGAATGGGAGCATGGCCTTGGGCCGGCCCATGCGGCTGCTCTTGCCACCCGCCAGAACGACGGCCGAGCCGACTGTGTCCGATTCACCGGTCATGCGTCATCTCGTCCGAAAGCCCGGCGGGGGCTTCCCGCCCCGCGGCCCTCTCCCGAATGATTCCACAACGGTTGCACAAGCACAAGAAACACGCACACGAAGAACGGTCCCGAACGGCACATGAGCCTGGTGGAGGAGGTGGAGGTCAAGGAAGCTCAGCCCGCCCGTACCTGGTTGAGGCCGGCCCCGGCGAGGTAACCGAGCCACACGGCGATCATGCAGAACACCACCGAGAGGACGACGTTGCCGAGGGCATGCAGCAACTGACCGTCGCGCAGAAGTTGAAGCGTCTGCAGGCTGAAGGCGGAAAAGGTCGTATAGCCGCCGCAGAAACCGACCATGATGAACGCGCGCGCCTCGGGTCCCGGCCCCCACGGATGGTCGAGGGATTCGCTCAACGGCGCCACCACGCCGATCACGAACGAGCCCACCACGTTGACGAAGAACGTGCCCCACGGGAATGCGTCGCCGAACTGCTCCGAAACCAAGCCGTTGCACCAGTAGCGGCCAACGCCTCCGAGGGCGCTGCCGAGGGCAATCCACAGGTAGGTCATTTCACCCCGCGAGCGAGGCCGGCCGCGCGCCGGCGATCACCGGGGCTCGGAGCCGGGCCGCGGTCAGTGGCCGATGGCCCAGGGCCGGCGCGCGTGCCGGCGGGCGCCACCGTGACCGTGACCGGGCGGCTTTCCGGACACGACCTTGGGTTCATGCGCGCTCTTTTCGTTGTGCTGATGCGCGACCCGGTTGTTCGGGTCCATGTCGGCGATGAACGGCGCGGTGAGAATGCGCCGGGCTGCCTTCCCACAGGGGCAAGGCATCGGGTCCGACGATCGGCTCATGCTGCGAAACTCGGTGAATGGGCCGCAGTCCTCGCACTCATAATCATACAACGGCATGGTTTTCTCCTCCCCGCCCCTGCCGCCGCGGCGGCGGGACGCCGTCCGCCCGTCGAGGGGCGGACGGCACCCGTGGTTTATGCCAGAACGCCTTCCAGCAGCAGGTAGCCCGGCAGCCAACCGGTCAGGATGCCCTGTATCGAGGTGACCGCGCCGGTCACCTTCGCGATCGGCTTCTGCATCGCGAGCAGCAGGAAGAACATGAACCACAAGACGGCCCACGCCGCCCAGCACAGCCCGAACCAGTACCCCCACAGAGTGGAGGCATTGATCAGCGTATCCAACGCTACCGGAACGACGGTGATGGCGACGAAAAGGCTGTACCAGCCCAGCCCGCGACCATCGACATCGTGGAACCTGTTGTATGCCACCCACAGGTACGTGAAGGTGAAGAGAAGCGTCAGCGCCGCGGCCTTGATCGACGCCGCGTCCGCACCCGGCCCGAAAGCCAGAAACGCCGAGACCAGCGCCGTGAGAGCACCGACAAAGATATTGATGATGGCGATCTCCCGATCACCGATGCGGCCCATCAGCCAGATGCCGTTCAGGAAAAGAACGGACCCGACGTACAACAGTGCAAGTCCCAAGAGCATTGTTCAAGCCCTCCGAGCGTCACTTGTTCGCAGTTCGACCGGTTCGGGAGCGCCCGCTCAATGGTGCCGACACCGAGCCGGCGCTCGCCGGCCGTCATCCGGGAATGAGATGACGAGGCGGAGACGAGGTGAATGCCACCCCTCTCCGCCTTGTGCCATCAACCGCAGGAAGTGACGTCCACGCCACTGACCTGGACCGTCGGCCCGGAAGCACTCGGCCGGATATCGAAATCGAAGATCTCCGTTGGCACGGCAAGCGTGCAACACGCGTTGGGGATATCGACGATTCCGCTGATCCGGCCCTCCACCGGAGCCGTGCCCAGGATCATGTAGGCCTGTTCGCCCGAATAGCCGAACTTCTTGAGGTATTCGATGGCGTTCAGGCAGGCCCGCCGGTAGGCCACCGTGGCATCCAGGTACTTCTGGGACCCGTCATGCTCGTCCACACAGACCCCTTCGAAGATCAGGTACTCGGAGTAGTGCGGCTCCACCGGGCTCGGCTTGAACACCGGATTGGTGATCCCGTACTTCTCGATGCCCCCCTTGATGACATCGACGCCGATGTCGATCCATCCGGCCATTTCTATGGCGCCGCAGAAGGTGATCTCGCCGTCTCCCTGCGACCAGTGGATGTCGCCCATCGACAGCCCGCCGCCCGGCATGAAGACCGGGAAGTAGCAGGTGGAGCCGCGCGACAGGTTCTTGATGTCGCAGTTGCCGCCGTGCTCGCGCCCCGGAACCGTCCGCGCGCCCTCCTTGCCCGCGGCTTCGGCGGCCGCGCCGCTCATTTGCCCCATCAGTGCCGTCGTGGTGCCCGCGAGCCCGTCCGGCAGCGTGCACAGCGGCGGCACGCGATCCGGGTCCGTTCTGAACAGGGCCGATTCCCGGTCGTTCCACCGTTTCAACAAATCGGCCGAAGGCAGGGTACCGATGAGCCCCGGATGAATGAGCCCGGGGAAGCGTACGCCGGGAATGTGGCGCGTGGAAGTGTAGATGCCGTGGAAGTCCCAGCAGGCCTTGCGTGCCTCGGGATAATGCTTGTCGAGGAAGCCGCCGCCGTTCTCCAAAGCAAAGATGCCGGTGAAGCCCCACTGCGAGTCTTCAAGCCAGCCGATGTCGTTGATGTCCACGACGAGAAGGTCGCCGGGCTCGGCCCCTTCGACGCCGAACGGACCGCTCAGGTAGTGCACCTTCGAAAGGTCGACGTCACGGATGTCGTTGGCCGATTCGTCGTTGTGGATCTGCCCGCCGGTCCAATCGTAGCACTCGACACGAAACTCATCGCCGGGCTTGAACTGTTCCACAATAGGAATGTCGGGATGCCAACGATTGTGGGTCTTGACCGCTTGATCCTCGGGCCACTTGTCCATTTCCGCCCGAAATACCGTCTTGGCCATCGTTCGTTCCCTCCTTGCACGGTCTTCAACATCCCAGGTGCGGTACGCGTTGGATTCGCCTGTGACAGATCCGACAGTCTGCGTAACGGCTGTTTGTCCTCCTTTCAGACCAAATGTAAATTGGCTTTTAACACAGCAAGAAAGCGCAAACAATGAAAAAATACGGTGATAAATGAGAACGACCTATCAATATCGTTCCAGTTTGCCGGGGGCCTTCCCTGGCAGGCAGGAATCAGGAACGCAGCCTATGGCGCAGTTCCCGCAGAGCCTGATGGAACAGTTCGGGGTCCTTCGACAGGGCGGTCTTGTAGAGGGCGTAGCGTTCGTGGCCGGCCCAGCGGCCCCATTCGGCGGGGGTCACGCTCAACCCTGCCGCCGCGCTGCGCGCGGCCACCGCCTCCGGGACGGCGGCCGCGGACCACGCGTCCGGGTCCAGCGCCGGACAGTGCTCGGCCTCGACGCCGGCGCGCGCCCGGGCGAGCGCGTCGAGAAACGCCGCGAACGCCTCCCGCTCCTCGTCGGTGTCCACCGGCAGATGACACAGCGCCCGGCGCTCTTCCATGCCGAAGGCCCGCCAGGTGTTCAGCGACACGCGGATTCCCGTCAGGTCGAGCTTCATGCGCACGTGGAACGGCAGCCGCTCCATCGTGGGATAGAACGCCGCCTCGAATTGGAACCGGTGGAACATCGCGATGGCCTAGTGCGGTGTCCGGGTGCGCTTCACTTGAACGCCTGTTCCCGCGTTCCCTTCAGGAAACGGATGCCCCACACCATGGCGATGGAAATTACGAAGTTCCCGAAGGCAATCATGAACGGGACCGTGTAGTTGCCGAAGATGTCGTGCAGGAAGCCGCCGAGCCATATCCCCACCGCGCCGCCAACCCCGATGCTCAGGGTGAAATAACCGTAGATCGCGCCGAAGTCACGGCCGAGGAACACGTCCGCGGAGATGGCCGAGAGCACCAGCGCGCGGGAACCCTGGCCAAGCCCGTAACAGGCGGCGTACGCGTACAGCAAGATGGGATAGGTGGTGTCGCCGGCCGCCACCAGCGCCAGTATCCCCGCCGACGACACCAACTGCACCAGCGTGTAGGTCATCTGGTGGCTCAGCACGTCGGTCAGGTAGCCGAAGAGAACCCGGCCGAAGATGCTGAACACCCCCATGAGCCCGAGGATGGAGGCGGCGAAAAACGCGTCGTAGCCGATGTCCACGGCGTGCGCCACCTGGTGGTTGGTGATGATCTGGTTGCCCATGCTGGCGAACACGCGCGACACGAACAGCAGCCAGAACATGGTGCTGGTCAAGGCCTCCCAAACCGTCCATTCCCCACCCTTGGACGCGGGCTCCGCCTCGGCCTTCCGCGGTGTGGGCCGGTCGCGCGGCATGAGCACGCCCGAGGGCAGCACCACCACCGCGAACGCCATCACTCCCATGGCCACATAGGCTATCCGCCAACCCCAGATGTCCACGAAGAACTGCGCCACCGGCAGCAGCACGGCGATGCCGAGGCCGCCGCCCGCCCACGCCAGGCCCATGGCCAGGCCCCGGCGCTTGGTGAACTGGCGCGCGATGATGGCCACGTGGGGCACCATGCCCATGAGCCCGAGCCCCAGCGCCGTCACCACTCCGACCCAGATGTAGAGTTGCCACAGCGAGGTCACGGTGGCGCTGAAGCCGAGGCCCACGGCGAGCAGGACCCCGCCCAGGACCAGGGTCTTGCGCGAACCCCAGCGGTCCACCAGGGAGCCCGCCACCGGCATCGAGAACCCCTCCACCAGCACGGAGATGGACAGGGCCGTGGCGGTGACGCCCCGGGACCAGCCGAAGGCCTGGAGCAGAGCCACGTAGAACACCGCGTAGGTACCGCGAATGCCGCGATTGAAGCCCAGATGCAGAAAGGCCAGGCCGACCTGCCCGATCCGTTGTGCCGTGGTGGGTGTTGAATCCTGAATGGGGTTTACCTCGCTGCGCTACGCTCGGGACGAACGGGAAGCCCCGCGCATGTGGATGAACACAGCCACGCGCGTGTGACGTCCGGCATCGTCCTCACAGGAATTCGTCCGTCCAGGCGTCGTACCGGTCCTGGTCCAGGACGAGCTTCATCACGTCGGGAGACGCGGCCTTGTCCTTGAGCCCGGCGGGCGGGTGTCCGGCGCGCAGGTGCGCGTAGGCGTCCTGGAGCGCGCGCACCGCCACCTGGAACGGCATGTGGCCCTGGAGAGCGATGCGCACGCCGTTGGCGGCGAGGAACTCCCGGTCGTGGAGCTCCGGCGGCGTGGTGCCCAGCACCACGGGCAGGGACGTCATGGCGTGAATGGCGGCGACCTGCTCGCGGGAACGCACACCGGTGAAGAACACGCCGTCGGCGCCGGCCGCCTCGCACGCCTTCACGCGTGCGGCCAGACCGTCGACACCCTGGGTCGGGAGCACCCCGGTGCGTCCCAGGACCACCAGTTCCGGGTCCGTGCGCGCCGACACCGCCGCGCCCACCTTGCCGGTGAACTCTTCCAGCGAGATGAACTCGTCGCGCTCCTGTCCGAAGGCCCTGGGCAGACGCGTGTCCTCGATGGTCAGCGCCGACACGCCCGCGGCCTCCAGCTCCGCCACCGTGCGCATGACGCTCAAGGCGTTGCCGTAGCCGTGGTCCGCGTCCACCATCAAAGGCAACCGGCCCGCGCGCGCGATGCGGCGCGCCTGCTCCGCGAACTCCGTCAGGGTCAGGACGACGATGTCCGGCGCCGCCAGCACCGTGGCCGAGGCCGTGGAGCCCGCCAGCATGGCGATCTCGAAGCCGGCGCCCTCGGCAAGCCGCGCGGATACCGGATCGAAAACGGAAGCCGGGTGGTAGCACTCACCGCCCTGGAGCAACCGGCGACAGCGCCGGCGGCGTTCGGTGACGGTCACGATGTTCTCCTCGACGCGGCCCTGGTGTCGTGCCCCGCCGAGGCCGAACATCGCGCCGCGATTCAGTGACTGGGGTCCAATCGCAAGAAGTCGTAGCGGTCGCCGGACGCGACGTTCACCTCTTCGACCCGGACCCCCTTGAGAATGTTGAGCGGCACGCCGACTCCCGGGGCACCCAAGGCCCAGACCTTGCGGTAGAGGTCCGCAAGCCCCTGGACCGGCTCGCCGCCCACGCCCGCGATGAGCTGTCC
The DNA here is from genome assembly GCA_964519455.1 of uncultured Syntrophobacterales bacterium. GTDB lineage: Bacteria > Desulfobacterota > Binatia > UBA9968 > JAJDTQ01 > JAJDTQ01. Next base: position 2,309 of record CAZFIU010000027.1, on the reverse strand, counting down.
GGCCTCCAGGCCCGATCGCTCCGCCGGCCCTCCCTTCGATACACGACGGATCATCACGTGTCCACCTACCGCTTCCATCTGGGCGCCCAGCCACGGCCGCCGCTCGGTTGCGGAAAACCCCTTCGCCGTCAGGTCCGACAGGATCGGCTTCAGCAGGTCGATGGGCACGAACATGTTGCCCGGCACGGGCCGGCCCGGGATCGCCTCCGGCACCTGCAGCGAGCCGATGCCGAGGAGCCGGCCGCCCCGGTCGATCAACGCGGCACCGCCGAAGTTGGCATGGTGCGGCGCGGTGAAGATCGCCTTGTCCAGCAGGTATTCCCAGTAGCCGGCGAACTCCCGGCGCGAGACCACGTAGGCACCCTGCCCCGACGGACCGTTCTCCGCGTGGCTCAGGATCAGCACCTCCGCCCCCTGGTCCAGACCCTCGGACGCGCCCAGCGACAGGGGCCGCGCGCCCCCCACCGCGGACAAGGCGCGGAGCAGGCCGAATCCAGTGGCATGGTCGTAACCCACGACCTCGGCCGGCGCGGTCCTTCCGGCCGAGTCGGTGAGCTGCACCCGCGAAGCCTCCAGGATCAGGTAGCCGATGGTAAGGACGAGGCCGTTGGAGTCGATGACCACGCCGCTGCCTTCGCGCAACGGTCCGAGGCTTCCGGCCGTGCGCGCCTCCGACGGCACCTGGGCGCGCACTTTCACCACGGCGTCGAGCGTTTCGGCCGTGAACTCCTCTCCCCGGACCGCGGCGGGAACCCCCAGGAAGAGGACGAGGATGACAAGGAGAACCCGCTGTCTCATGAGACACCTCCGCGGCGCCCGATGTTGGATGCGCGCTCCCGGCGCCGGGGCAAGCGCGCGCGCCATCCGCCTGAATCATCATACACTCATTTTCGAGCGCGTGCCGCGTGTGACGGGCCGGCCGATTTGACACCGGGACCGCGCCGATGGAGGATAAAACATGCTTCGCATCGGCGCCAGCAGTTGCCTCCTGGGCCACCAGGTCCGCTACGACGGCGGCCACAAGCGCCACCGGAGCGTCAGCGAGACGTTGTCGCGCCACTTCGAGATCATCGCCGTGTGCCCGGAAATGGAAGTGGGCATGGGGGTGCCGCGGGAGCCCGTCGACCTCGTCGGCGACCCGCTCGCGCCGCGCATGACGGGCCAGCGTTCCGGCCGCGACTGGAGCGGGATCATGCGGCGGCATGGAAGGCGGCGGGCAGCCGAAATGGAGCGCCTCGGGGTCTGCGGCTTCGTGCTGAAGAAGGGTTCGCCGAGTTGCGGGCCGGACGGCGTCCCGGTGCGCGCGCGGCGGGGAGAGGCGCCCCGGGCACGCGGCCTTCACGCGCCGGCCGCCACACCGCCGGGTGCGGCCGGCGGCCTGTTCGCGCGGGCGCTGGCGGACGCCCTGCCCCTGTTGCCGGTGGAGCCGGAAGACCGGCTGGACGACCCGTCGGTGTGCGGCAACTTCATCGAGCGTGTCCACGCCTATCGCGAATGGCGCGAGTGCGTGGACGAAGGCCCGTCCATGTCACGGCTCCGGGACTTCCACGCATCCCACAAGCTCACCCTGCTGGCGCACAGCGAGCGGCACCTGCGGCTCCTGGGCCGCTTGCTGGCGGAAGCCGGGAACGACGCCGCCGAGGACGTGGCCGCCCGTTACGGCAGCGCCTTCATGGAAGCGCTGAAACAGCCGGCGACACGGAGGACCAACACCAACGCGTTGCAGCACCTGGCGGGCTTCCTCTCGGCGCGGCTGGACCGCGACAGCCGGCAACGGCTCACGCGCCTGGTCGACGACTACCGCCTGGGAAGGGTCCCGCTGTCCGCGCCCGCGGCCCTGACGCGGCGCCACGCGGCCGATCATCAGGTCGACTACGTGCTGTGTCAGAGCTTCCTGCGCGCCTCGGCGGCGTGGGATCCACCGTAGGGCGCCTTGGGAACCCGCCCGTGCGCGTTCGACTTCGCTCGGCTGCACCGGCCGACGCTCGGGACGAACCGGTCCCGCGCGGGTCTACCCTCCGAAGAGATCCCGAAGGGTCGCCTTGCGGTATTCGAAGATCTTTCGCAGGTCCGGGCCCTCGTGTCAACATCTCGAAACGCAGCCACGGCGGCGTGAGCCGTTCAAGGTTGGCGGCGTCGGCGAAGAAGGGAAACACCTCGGCGCGCGGCCGCGGCAGCCACGACTCCGAATGCAGGCGGTAGGTCTTCATAGCATCAGGGTAGCACGCGAACGCCGGTGGCAACGGACGCCAACCCTAGCCCAAGTTTAACAGAGGTGATCGAGAGTCGTTATAAATCGCGGGGTTAGC
>CAZFIU010000026.1:0-59101 GCA_964519455.1 uncultured Syntrophobacterales bacterium | reverse complement strand
GAGGGCAAGCTTCCGCGGGAATGACTCATTGGGGTGTAGCGGGATTCCGTAACTAACTGAAATCATTGAACAAGTTTTGTTTTTCATATCAATGACGGTTCGGGGCGTAAATGGCGGTTCCGGGCGCCTGCTCATCGCGTGACCGCGCCCTCCGAGGCCGACGACACGAGGCGCGCGTACTTGGCCATGACGCCGCTGGCGTAGCGCGGCGGCGGCGCCTGCCACTGGCGCAGGCGCTTGTCCATCTCCTCCTCGGAGATCTCCACGTCGAGGCGCCGGGCGTCGACGTCGAACGTGATGGTGTCGCCGTCGCGCACCGCGGCGATGGGGCCGCCGCGGGCGGCCTCGGGGGCCACGTGGCCGGCCATGAGGCCGTGGGTAGCGCCGGAGAAGCGGCCGTCGGTGAGGAGCGCCACTGACTCGCCGAGGCCGGCGCCCACCAGGGCCGCGGTGACCCCCAGCATCTCGCGCATGCCCGGGCCGCCCATGGGGCCCTCGTAGCGGATCACCACCACGTCGCCCGCGTTGATCTCGCCGTTCTGCACCGCCTTGAAGGAGTCTTCCTCGCGGTCGAACACCCGCGCCGGCCCACTGTGGCGCGTGCGCTCGTGGCCGGCCACCTTGACCACGCAGCCCTCGGGCGCGAGGTTGCCCTTGAGGATCACCAGCCCCCCGGTGGGCTTGAGCGGTTCGGACACGGCCCGCACCACCTCCTGGCCCGGCGTCTCCCCGGCGTCCCGGACCTCCTCGGCGAGCGTGCGCCCCGTGACGGTGAGGCAGTCGCCGTTGAGCTTGCCCCCGTCCAGCAGGCGCCGTGCCACCAGCGGGATGCCGCCGGCCCGGTAAAGGTCGTTGGCCACGAAACGGCCGCCGGGCTTCAGGTCGGCGATCAACGGGGTGTTGGAGCTGATGCGGTCGAAGTCGTCGATGCGCAGGTCCACCTCGGCTTCGCGCGCTACCCCGAGCAGGTGCAGCACGCCGTTGGTGGAGCCGCCGGTGGCGGCGATGGAGGCCACCGCGTTCTCCAGCGCCGCGCGCGTGATGATCTGTCGTGCCGTCCGGTTCTCGCGCACCAGCTCCATGACCATCTCGCCGACCCGGTAGGCGACGTCGTCCTTGGTGTCGTCCATGGCGGGCACGCTGGCGCTGCCGATGGGCGAGATTCCCAGGATCTCGAAGGCCGTGGCCATGGTGTTGGCGGTGAACTGGCCGCCGCAGGCCCCCGGCCCCGGACAGGCGTTGCTCTCCAGGTCCAGCAGCTCGGCGTCGGTCATCTTCTTGGCGGCGTGGGCGCCCACGCCCTCGAACACGTCCTGGATGGTCACGTCGCGCCCCTGGAACCGCCCGGGCATGATGGAGCCGCCGTAGAGCATCAGCGAAGGAAGGTCCAGCCGCGCCAGCGCCATGACCGTGCCCGGAATGGTCTTGTCGCAGCCCGACAGCGCCACCACCGCGTCGAACAGGTGCCCGCGCGTCACCAGCTCGATGGAGTCGGCGATGACCTCGCGGCTGATGAGCGACGCCTTCATGCCCTCGGTGCCCATGGACACGCCGTCGGAGACCGCCACGGTGTTGAACTCGATGGGGACCCCGCCGGCTGCGCGCACCCCTTCCTTCACCTTGGCCGAGAGCCGGCGCAGGTGGAAGTTGCACGGCATCACCTCGATCCAGGTGTTGGCGATGCCCACCAACGGCTTGTTGAGGTCTTCGTCGGTCAGCCCCACCGCCTTGAGCATGGCGCGGGACGGCGCCCGGTCCGGCCCCTGGGTGATGGTCCGGCTGTGCCGGTTGAGTGGTTCAGCCATTTCGGTCTACTCCTTGTCTGCATTTGTCCGCCCGGCCGGCGCGCGCGCCACGTCGGGCACGACAACAGGCGCTGCCGACTTGCCGTCGGAGTCCATACGCCCGCGCAGGGCCACGGCCTCTCAGTCGTCCAGCCACATGAGCTTGGCCGGGTTGTCCTTGAGCATGATGGAGATCTGCTCCTTGGTAATGCCGAAGCCCAACAGCGCACGGATGAACACGCGCATCCCGTCCACGGCCTTGAGGTGCAACACCTGGCCGAAGTCGCTGCCGATGATGCAGCGCTCGGGTCCGATCTCGGCGATGGTCTTGACCGTCTCCATGGGATCGGCGATGGGCTGATAGAGACTCGGGATCATGGGCTGGCAGTAGGTGCCCACGTACACGCCCAGGTCCGCCAACTCCTTCATCTCGTCCAGCAGGAGCTTGTTGAGCTCCAGCAGCGGATGGTCCAGGGTGGCGCGCACGCCCAGCTCCCCGGCCTTCTTGCACAGCGGCAGGAGTTCCTCGAAGTCGGTGTGGCCGAAGCCGATGCCCACCTTGTTCTCCACCGCCATCTTCATGATCTCCACCACCTCCGGCAGCACCTCGCCCTCCTCGCTCACCAGGCGCACGCCGCCCCGTTCCGGGTGGCCCGCGCTGCGCCAGAAGCCAAACGAGGTGAAGGTCGGGAACCAGATCATCTTGGCGTTGGGGTACTGCAGCGCTATGCGGACGTACTCGGGGTTCATGCCGTAGCACATGCCGCAGCCGCCGTAGACCTCCACCCGATTCTCCAGCTCTCCCGTCTCCACGAGGTGGTCGATGTGGCGCTGCACCACGTAGCAGGCGTTGGCGCTGACGTTCCAGTGGTCCTTGAAGGCCAGCGCGCGCATGCCCGCCTTGGAGGCGTCGATGGCGATCTCGATCATGTCCTGGGAACGGTGCACGAAGTCCGGATACGCGTGGATGTGGCAGTCGATGGCGTTCTCCAGCAACTCGTCCTCGATGCCCGGATAGATCTTGAGCATCTCGGGGTTGTCTTTCAGCATCTGATAGAAATAGTCCTTGGCGTTGAGCTGACGGACGCGTTCCACGGTGAGAGTCCGGCCAACCAGGATGCCGGCGGCCTCTGCGTCTGCTGCGAAATCACACATGCGTTCTCCTCGCTTTCCGATGTTTGAATGGTTGTAGACGCCCAATGGAGCGTCAGCCGGATGCCTCTCCCCAAGCGGCGATGAACCGTGCCGCGTCCTCGGCGACGGGTTCGCTCACCGGGACGTAGGGCACCACCATCCGCGTCACGCCGGCCTCGACATAGGGCGCGAGCCGGTCCTTGATCTCCTCCACGGAGGTGGCGGGAATCACCGGCAGCCGGTCCATGTAGTCGTCGGTCATCGCACCCATGGCGGCCTTGAAGCCCCCGCTCCGGAACGCCTCCTGCACCGCGTCCACTTCCGCGACAAAGCCCTGCTCCCGCAGCATGGTGCTGTAGTGGTCCGCGATGTTATAGAAGGTCAGCGCCTGCCGGAGCTTGGAGCGCGCCACCTCGCGGTCGGGGTTCAGGGACACGCGCACCTTGCCGATGACGTCCACCGGACCGCGCCCCACGGCCTTGGCTGCCGCCTGGGTGCGGCCCGCGATCTCGCGGATCTTGTCCGCGGTCGCCATGTTGATGAAGACCCCGTCCGAGATCCTGCCCGCGAGCCGGGTCATCTGCGGCCCCAGGCCGGCCAGGTAGACGGGCATGCGCGGGTGCAGCGGCTTCCACGAAAGCTGGAAGCGCTTGCCGGTGGTGTATATCTCCCCCTCGTACTCGACGCGCTCCCCGGCCACCACCTTGCGCACGATCTCCATGTACTCGCGCGCGCGCCGAAGCGGACGGTCGAAGACGCCGCCGTGCCATCCGGCGATGGCCTTGTTGGCCACCCCGAGCCCCAGCAGCACGCGTCCGTCCGAGAGGTCCTGCAGCGTCGCCGCCTGCAATCCCAGGGTCACCGGGCTGCGCCCGAAGATGTGATAGATGGCGGTCCCCAGCTTGATGGTGCTGGTACGGCTGGCCGCCGCCGAGATCAGCACCATGGGGTCGGTGCTGTTGGACTCGCCCTTCCAGAACGCGCCGAACCCCGCCTGCTCCGCACGCTCCACCAAGGCCACCACGTCCGCCGCGGGATAGTGGGCCGCGGAGTTGATTTCAATGTCGTAGATCACGCTTCTCCTCGTTCCTGTTCGCTTGTCGAGCGCGAACGAACCGTCGCGCGTTCCTCCTCGCCGGAATCGGGACCTATTCGGACGCCCGGCGTGCGGTCATGAAGTTGATCATCTTCATGCTCATTACCACCTCGCCGTCCTTGTTCAGGGTTTCCAGGAACGAATGCACGATGCCCCGGTCGGGCTTCGAGCTCGACCGCCGCGTCTCCAGCACCGTGACCCGCACCGTCAACTCGTCTCCCGGCCGCACAGGCTTGTTCCAGCGCAACTCATCCACGCCGGGAGAACCGAGGTTCGCCACCGCCGAGAGATAGTTGTCGGAGTAGACCCGCATCATGGCCGCGGCCGTGTGCCAGCCGCTGGCAATGAGTCCCTTGTAGATGGTTTTCTTCGCCAGCTCGACATCGATGTGGTACGGCTGCGGCACGAAACGCTTGCCGAAGTCGATGATCTCGTCCTCCTCCAGGCTGATGGGACCGAACGCGTGCACCGAGCCGGGCACGTAGTCTTCAAAATATCGTGCATCCCTGGGGACGCTGAAGCCGGATTCGCTCATCGCCTTCACGAGTACAATGAACCAGTGTGCGCTGCAACTTCCCACGGGAAAGTGGCCTCGTTCCAGCCACTTCCCGAAACGCCATTCCCGCGGAACAGGCTGTGTCGAGACTCTGCCCGGACCAGAATAGGCATCAAGCCCCCGAGTCGTCATTCCCGCTAAACAGGCAGTGTCAAAACTCTGCTCCCTGGCGACCAAACACCAATCCGTCATTCCCGCGAAAGCGGGAATCCAGGGGTGGTGGCGGGGCACTACAGCGGGGTTTCCCCGCTCCACCCCACCTGGATTCCCGCTTTCGCGGGAATGACGCTTCTGGGGGTTGTTGCCTCTCTTGAATGGTGTTTCGAAACAGCCTGGGAAGCGGGAATCCGGGGGTGGCGAGGCGGGGTAACGTCGCTGCAGTGCCGCACCACCGCCCCTGGATTGCCGCTCTCGCGGGGATGACGTTCTGTGACGCGGGTGCGTTGGGAGGTTTTGCCACAGCCTGGAAAGCGGGGATCCAGGCGGGGTGAGGCGGGGTATCGCGACGTCGCGGCGTGCTCGTTACCCCCGGGAGTCGCGCGCGGGCGGCAGCGTCCAAAACATCAGCACGGTGGATGCGAACGCGGATCCGGCGAAGATCGTCAGGGGCACGGTGTAGCTGTGGGTGAGGTCGTAGAAGAAGCCGGCGCTCACGGGTCCCATGACGCTGCCGGCGGTGACGAACAGGCGGCTGAAGCCCTGGATGCTGGCGAAGTGGCGGATGCCGAAATAGTCGGCGCGGATGGGTTCCTGGAGCGAGGCGAGGCCGCCGTAGCAAAGGGAGTACAGCACCAGCCCGGCCATGAACCATGCGGAAGAGGCGGTCATGCCCATGGTCAGGACCGAGACGGTCAGCGCGCCGAGCAGCCCGATCATGAGCTTGCGCTTGTCGATGAAGTCTCCCATCCAGCCGAAGGCCAGGCGCGACGGGACGCCGATGAGGGCGGAGGTGCCGAGCAGACCGGCCGCCACCTCCTGCTTCCAGCCCCGGTCCACCAGGAGAATCACGAGGTGGACCGAGAGTCCCTCGGTGACCATCTGCCGCAGCCCCATGACCGCGGCGAGAAGCCAGAAAGACCGCGTGCGCAGCGTCTCCTTGAGCGTCAGTGACACCTCGGGCGGCGGGGCCTTGGGAGCGGTGCCGGAGGACGGCGCGCCCGCGGTTGAGTCCAGGCCGGTCCACCGTTCGTACGCACCGCCGATGGCCCGGGCCAGGGGCCAGCCCATGACCACGATGATCACCGCCGAGGCCACCGACGCCGCGCGCCAGCCCCACCACACGATCATGAAGCCCACCAGCGGCACCATCAGACCGGAGAGACCGGGCCCCATGCGGAAGATGCCGAAGGCGAGGCTCCGGCGGGCGCGGAACAGCGTCGCCACCACCACGCTCACGGGAATGTAGAATCCGACGCTGGAGCCCAGCACGATACCCACCACGATGGTCACGTAGAGCATCGGCAGGGAGTTCACGAGGCTCATGCCGAGAAACCCCAGCGAGCAGATCACGATACCCAGGTACATGACCCGTCTGGGACCCAGGCGGTTGGTCATGTACCCTTCGGCCGGCCCCAGGAGACCGGACTCCACCCGGGCCATGGAAAAGGCACCGGAGATGGCGGTGCGGCTCCAACCGAACTCGCGCTCGAAGGACGGGAAATAGGCGGCCAGGCCGAAGTAGGCCAGACCGGTGCTGACGGCGTGCGCGAAGGCACCGGCGAACACGACCCACCAGGTGGACATGAAGCCGGCGACGAAGCGGGTGCGTTGTCTCCCGACCGGCTTCACACTGCTGGCCCGTTGTCCCGGCGACCGCGGCGGTATTCCCCGCGCATGCCTGGCCGTCGCTCGTCCCGGCGCCATCGCGACATCGAGCGATGCCGGCGTGGCGTCCGGACGCTAGCCGCGAGGGAGGACACTGTCCAGACCCTGGCCGGAGCTTCGCGTGGCCGGCGCGCCCGACCCGGACAGCCTCGACTGAACCTTCTCCGCCGTGATCGGCAGGGAGTGGACGCGCACGCCGGTGGCGTCGGCGACGGCGTTGGCCACCGCGGCGGCGAACGGTATCACGGGGGTCTCGCCGATGCTCATGCTGTTGTAGGGGCCGCTCCCGGTGTCGGACTGGATCAGGGCGGTGCGCAGCTCGGGCACGTCCCGGATGGTGGGGATCTTGTAGTCGCCCAGGTTGGCGGTGGTGACCTTGCCGTCGTCGAACAGCACCTCCTCCATGAGCGCGTAGCCCACCGCCATGACGATGCCGCCGTCGATCTGCCCCTGGTGCAGCAGCGGGTTGATGACGGTGCCGGTGTTGAGCGCCACGGTGACCTTGTCGAGCCGCACCTGTCCGGTCTCGGGATCGACTTCGACCTCCACGACCTGGGCGCACATGGACGCCTCCGGACCCATCGTGGTGTCGTTGTAGTACCCCTCGCCGCGGATCTCGGCGCCCTTGGCCCGGGCGATCTCGGCGTAGGTCATGCGCCGTTCGGCGTCGAGCTGGGTCACGCCGCCGTCGGCCAGGGCCAGCTTGTCCGCCTCGGTGCCCATGGCCTCCCCGGCGAGCCGCAGCAGCTCCTCCTTCACCGCCGTCACCGCGGACCAGGCGGCGTTGCCGTAGATGCGGGTGCCGCGGCTGCCGCCCAGGCCCTGGTCTTTCTCCACCTGGGTGGAGTCCAGGGTCTCCAGGTTGACGGACTCCAGCGGCACCTGGAGCTCCTGCGCCACAAGCTGCCGGAGCACCGTGTAGGTGCCGCTGCCCTGGTCCATGGCCGCGCACGAGACCGTCACGGCCCCGTCCGTGTCGATGGTGACGAAGGCGTAGCACTCGCCCCCCAGGGGCAGCCACTGGGCCACGGCCACGCCCCGTCCGGTATTGGCGCCCTTCGGAGTGCGGTAGCCGGACTCCTCGAGGGCCAGGTCCAGGGTCTCATCCGTCTTGATGTGATGCATCACGTGGCCGGTGGGCGACTCGTCGCCGTCGTGCATCAGGTTGATCCTGCGGAACTCCACCGGGTCCATGCCCAGCTCTCCGGCCACCGCGTCCATCTGGCTCTCGGTGGCGAAGAAGCCCTGCGGGTCCCCGGGGGCGCGCATGTGGCCGCACGGGATCTTGTTGGTGTACACCACCCGCTCCTCGCTCAGGTGGTGCGGCATGTTGTACGGTCCGCCCGCCTCCTGGGCGCCGAAGAGGAAGCCGATGGGCTTGAACGCGCCGTAGGCGCCGCTGTCGAAGATGAAATCGAGATGGTGCGCCATGATGCGGCCGTCGCGCTTGACCCCCGTGCGCACCTTGATGGTGCACGCATGGCGCGGGTTGCCGGCCATGAGCTCCTCGTCGTAGTCCATCACCATCTTCACCGGGCGCCCGCTCTTGCGCGAGAGCACGTAGGCCACGGCCACGTCCATGAAGTCGCCCTTGCCGCCGAAATCGCCGCCGATGTAGCAGGGATGCACCATCAGGCTCTCGAACGGCACCTCCAGGGCCTTGGCGATCTGCTGGCGCAGGGCGAACGGGGTCTTGCTGCACGCCCAGATCTCCGCGCTCCCCGACTCCTTCACGTCCGCCACGCAGGAATGCGGCTCGATGTAGCCCTGGTGCTGGGGTTGCGTGTAGAACGTGTTCTCCACGATGACGTCGGACTCGGCGAAGCCCTTCTCGATGTCGCCCTTGCCCCAGGACAGGTACACGAAGGTGTTGGTGGGCTCTTCCAGCGGCGCCATGAGGCCCTCGTAGTTCACGACCTCGGGGTGAAGCAGCGGCGCCGAGGGCTTCACCGCCTCCAGCGGATCCAGCAAGGGCTCCAGGTCCTCGTACTCCACCTCGATCAGCTCCACCGCCCGTTCCGCGGCCTCCTCGGTGTCGGCCGCCACCGCCGCCACCTTCTCGCCCGCGAAGCGCACCGCGTCCTCCGCCAGGATCGGCATGTCGCGCAGCCGCCGGCCGATCTTGAGCCCGGCCACGTCCGCGCCCGTGACCACCGCCCGAACGCCCGGCACCTGCTCCGCCCGGCGCGTGTCGATGCGCCGGATTCTCCCGTACGGAATCGGGCTGCGAAGCACCTTGCCCCACAGCATGTCCGGCAGGGTCACGTCCACCGCATAGACCGCCTCGCCCGTCACCTTGCCCACTCCCTCCACCCGGGGGGTGGGCACGCCTACGATTTTTCCTGTCGCCATTCCATACCTCGGTCGTCGGCCAGTGTTTGCCCCGGTGTCGGCTCCCGCGCGCTACGGACCGCGCCGGTTGCCCCGCGACTATGCCATAACGCCCCGCTCCGACCGAGTCAACGCGCGATCGGTTTCGCCATTGACAAAGGTGCTACCTGGTGGCACCTTGGCCTGAAGGAGACCATCCGTGGCTGTCAAGTCTTCAATCTCGCTCACCGACGAGCAGCACGCCTTCGCCAGGGCACTGGTGGACACCGGCCGGTACGCGAGCCTCAGCGCGGTCCTCCAGCAAGGCGTGGACATGCTCCGCCAGCGCATGGACGCCGAAGAGCTGGAGCTTGCGGCGTTGCGGGAAGTTCTCACCCGCCGCCGCGCGGGCACCTTCGTCAGCGCGGAAGGGATGGACGGCCGGTTGGCGGAAATGATCTCGAAGAAACGCCGGGCGCATGGCGTATCGTCTTGAGTTCTCGGCCGAGGCGGAACGCGATTTCGGGCTGATCTTCGACCATCTCCTCGACAGCTACCTTGGTTTCGGCGAGAGCTTGGAGAGCGCATTCGCTCATGCGGAGGCACGGGTTCTGGAAATCCGCGCGGCGGCGAACCGTATACCGGCCATTCCCCACCGGGGCCAAGGCCACGACGATCTCCTGCCAGGCCTGCGGCACGCGGCCATCGGACGGGCGATCCATTGGTTCGACGTCGATGACGAAGTCCGGACCGTCCGCGTTCTGGCCGTGTTCTTCGGCGGGCAGGATCACATACGGCAGATGACGACACGGCTTCTCCGCGACTGACCCGCACGGTTGCCCAGGCGGACCGCACTGAGCCCACGGAAGGACGCCCATGAACCTCGACGACTTTGCCGCAAGACTCCGCCGCGCCACGGACATCGTCTTCTTCACCGGCGCGGGCATCAGCACCGAATCCGGCATTCCCGACTTCAGAAGTCCGGGCGGAAAATGGACCCGCATGCGGCCGGTGTACTTCGACGAGTTCGTGAGCAGCGAGGAGGCACGCGTCCAGGCGTGGCAGCGCAAGAAGGAAAGCTACCAACTCTACAAGGACGTGGAGCCCAACATCGGCCACACCTCCATCGGCGACTTCGAGAAGCGCGGCAAGCTGCTGGGGCTCATCACCCAGAACATCGACGGACTGCACAGCCGCGGCGGCGTCTCCGACGAGAAGACCGTCGAGATCCACGGCTCCGACCGGACCGTAGTCTGCCTCGGCTGCGGCAAGCTCTTCGACCCCGACGAGGTCCTCGCGAGCCTGGGAGAAACCTTCACGTCGCCGCGCTGCGACGCGTGCGACGGCCTGCTCAAGACCGGCACCATCTCCTTCGGCCAGCCCATGCCCCAGGCGGCCATGCAGCAGGCTCAGGCCTGGAGCGAGGCCGCCGATGTCTTCATCGTGGTGGGTTCGTCGCTGGTGGTGCAGCCCGCGGCATCCTTCCCCGTCATCGCCAAGCAGGCCGGCGCGCTCCTCGCCATCGTCAACCGCGAACCCACCCACATCGAACCCCTGGCGGACTACAGCTACCAGGGCGAAATCGGCGCGTTCTTCCGCACGCTGAACCCGCTGCTCGCCGACGCGTGACGACCTGGAGGCTGCCGCGAAGGCTCGCTCATTCTTCAACTTCGACTTCGGGATTCGGAGTTGCATGGCCAAGACTCTGTGATGGGTACGGGGTTTGTGGTGGACGCCCTGCCCCCGCGGCTGGCCCGGAAACCATTCTACTTGGCGGCGGACGGCCTGGGGTACGAACCATCCTGAGCAAGTCGAGCGAAGCAAGGGACAATTTCAATGTCGAGGTCGCCGAGAAGGCGGGTAAAGGCTGGGCGATCAGCATTTCGTTCGGTCCCACCCGATCCACGCTCGGGAACCTGCCGGAGTCACCCGACCGATTCCCCGTGTCCACCCCGATCAAGCGTCTCCTCGAATCCGGGTTGCAGCGACTGTTTCTCGACAGCGCTCGAATGCGACAACCCACTCCACCGATTCGCCGACGGGAGGTCTTCGCGGCCGACGGCTCCAACCTGCCCCGGATCATACTTCAGCTTCGGGAGGAGAATCATACGGCCTTCACGGATTGGCTGGCCCACGTACGTGCTGCCCTCCCTGACATTGATGACGTTCGCGTAGTCGAGCGCGAGGACGATCGCCACTGCTACCTGATGCTTCGCTACTCGACGGGAGTGGAGGTCCCTTCCTGGAAAGTCTCGGACGGAACCTTGCGCTTGCTCCGGGAGAGGATTCAGGACCAGGTCGAAGCCACCCCCAACCGCAATGGTTGGGCGCAACGCTCCAAGGCCATCGTCATCGCGCCAGAGCTTGAGTCCTGGCTTTGGAGTCCGGCCGAAGCCGTGGCACAGAGGCTCGGTTGGGGCGGAGACTTCGGCCCCCTTCAACGCTGGCTCGACGCGAAAGGCCTTTGGCCCGCGGGACAGTTCAAACCCCCGGACCCGAAGGGTGCGATGGAACAGGCTCTTCGCCACAAGAAGAAGGTACGATCATCGGCGCTCTTCGGGGAATTGGCGGCCTCTGTACAGTTTGCGCGGTGCCGCGACCCCGCCTTTGTGGAGCTTCGGCAGATCCTCCGAGAGTGGTTTCCGCTGACGAAGTTATAACCGATGAGCCCGATGATAGTGTTCACGGGATAGCGATTGGCTGTTCATAGGGAACCGGTGCGTCGGATCGAGCGAGGTCCCACGCCGACAGGGCTGAAGCCGGCTTGACACCTCCGCGTCAAGACTGGTAGTGCTCGGCTAGCTTTCCGGTACGCATACTCCGTGCGCTTCATACCCCAACCCACGGGAGGAGACCGCCATGAGCGATACGAACGGCCACACGAAGGCGCTGCACGTCATGACCCATTCCGGGTGGTACCGCTTCGAGAAGAACGGTGATTCCTGGGATCAGGTGTCCCGCGACCTGACGTTCTGGAACCTGAGCTGCATCGCCGTCGATCCCGAGGATCCGCGGACCGTGTACGGGGGCACCGAGCATTCGGGGCTGTTCTACACGCACGACGGCGGCGAGACCTGGACCCGGTCGAGCCCCAACGTGCCCCATCTCGACATCTTCGCGCTGTGGGCTCTGCCGGGATCGTTGTACGTCGGCACCCGTCCGGCGGCACTGTTCCACGGCGCTCCAGGAAAGGGGTGGGAGGAGCTGCCGGGGGTGCGCGAGGGGGGCTCTTGCGGGGTCTTCCCGCCGAACCCGGCCCAGGCGCCGCGCACGCGCTACCTGACCGGCGATCCTTCTTCGCCTTCGCGGCTCTACGCCGGCATTGAGGTGGGCGGCCTGCTCGTGAGCGACGACAACGGCGCGGACTGGCGCACCGCCAACGAAGGCCTGTGGGACCGCGACATCCACCAACTGCACCACTGCAAGCACGACCCCGAACTGGTGGTGGCGGCCTGCGGCGAGGGTGTCTTCCGGAGCCGCGACCGCGCCGCCCACTGGGCCGAGATCACGCCGTCCGACGTCCGCACCTACGGCACCACCGTCACCGAGACGGATGACGGCAGCCTGTACGTCGGGGTGACTCTGGGCCGCCCCAACACCTGGGTGCGCAAGGTGCGGGCCAGCGCCGCCCTCCTGCGCAGCGAGCACGGGGCCGCTGAATGGAAGACGGTGGCCGAGGACCTGCCCGGCGGCATCATGGACACGGTGCCCGACCCCGACGGCCCCGGCGTCATCGCCGCCACCTCCGAAGGCGAGATCATGATCGTCGACGGATCGAGTTGCCGCACCGTCGTCAGCGGGTTGCCGTGCATCAACGAGATCGCCCTGGGCGCATAGTGGTCCGTTCCACGAACGCCGGCTTGACCGCTCCCACCCATTGTCCGGCCCCGCCCGCGGCGGGGCCGCCCACGCCACCATCCCGGGACCGCTGACCCGTGCCGGCGGCGCCTCCCGAGTCCACCCGGACCGACTGGGGGTCCGTCGCCGTGGCGGCCCTCTCCGCCGTGGGGCCGGCCATGGTGGTGGCCGTCCTCGGCATCGGCCTGCCGGAGATCCGGGAGGCGCTCGCACTCACCGAGGCTTGGGCCGGGACCCTCTTCACCGCCATCTTCGTGGTCGCGGCATGCGCGAGCTGGTCGGCCGGACGGCTCTCCGACACCCTCGGCCGGCGCCGGGTCCTGATAGGCGGCGGCTTCTCCCTGGGTCTCGGGTTCGGTCTCGTCTCCGCCGTCGACAGCTACGGCGCCGCGGTCGCGTGCCTCGCCCTGGCCGGCCTGGGATACGGCATCATCACCGCGTCGGTGCTGTCGCTGGTGTCCGACCTCCTGCCTCTGAGGCGCGGGTTCGGCATGGGCCTCCTCTCCGGCACCTACGGCCTCGGCAGCGTCACCGGCCCCATCGTCGCCGCCGCCATCATCCAGCGTTTCGGATGGCGTGGCGCCACCGCCACGGTGGGCTGCATCGCCGGCGCCATCGCGCTGATCCAGTGGCTGCGCATCCGGGAACCCGCGCGGGCGCAGGCCCCACCCCGCGCCACGGGCTCCGCGAGAGCCGGGGCGCCCAACAAGAACATGATCATCCTGGCCGTGGCGCAGTTCTTCGGCGGCTCGGTATTCTGGATCACCTCCTCCTGGACGCCCACTTTCCTGCGGGAGGCCGTGAAGCTGACGCTCGACCAGGCGGGCGTGGTCATGGCGGCCTGGGGCGCCACCCCCATCATCGGCGCCATGGTGCTGGGGATGCTGTCCGACCGCCTGGGGCGGAAACGCATCATTCTGATGGGAGCCTTTCCCGGCGTGCTCGTGGTGCTGGCGGTCTACGGCTGGCTCACCCACCCGCTGGCACTGGCCGCGGGCATCTGCCTCCTGGGCCTGTGCAAGTCGCCGGTACCATCCCTGGTGGTGGCGCTGGCTCAAGACTCGGCCGCCAGGGGCCGGGTGGGCGCGGCCAGCGGACTCATCATGTCCATGCACTACCTCGCGGCCCTCACCACCCCGGTGGCCATGGGGCACCTCATCACCTGGCTGGACAGCATGACGCTGGCGATGCTGCTGGGGTCGGGGCTGGCGTTTGCCACGTTCGGAGTTCTGGTCACCAGCGTGCGTGAACGCCGCTGACGATACAAGTGCATCCGGAGCTGGCGAAAGACCGTTTCCCGATCAATGAGATCTTTGCCGTTCCGAAATCCATCACGCCCTGAAAGGAAGGCGACAAGCGTTGTAGTGCCGTTGTTTCCTGAAAAATCTCATTGCGTGGGAACGTCGTATATCGTAGTATCATTGGTTGACTTGGCAACAGGGTCATGCGCCACGACGAAGAGTCCGGCAATGCGCGTGCGTTGGCACCCGACAGGAAACCCGCCGCCGATGAGGCGGATAATGAACAATTCACAACAAGGAGGACCCCATGAAACGTCGTGACTTTATCACCGGTGCCGCCGTCGGCACGGCCGCCACGGTCTTGTCGTCCGGCAAGCTGGTCCAGGCCCAAAAGGCCCCGGCCGCCATGAAGGACCGCGTCGAGATCGCCGTCGTCACCACGTGGCCGCGCGACTTCCCCGGTCTCGGAACCGGCGCGCAACGGTTCGCCAAGCGCGTGCAGGACATGAGCGACGGCCGCATCCAGGTGACCTACTTCGCCGCGGGCGAGCGCGTCGGCGCCTTCGACTCCTTCGACGAGGTGGCATCGGGCAACGCGCAGGCCTACCACGCGGCCGACTACTACTGGAAGGGCAAGCACCCGGGCTGGGCCTACTTCACGTCGGTCCCCTTCGGCCTCACGTACACCGAGTTCAACGGCTGGGTCCGTTTCGGCGGAGGGCAGGATCTCTGGGACGAGCTCGCCGGAGAGTTCGGACTCAAGGGCGTCATGTGCGGCAACACCGGCGTCCAGATGGGCGGCTGGTTCCGCAAGGAAATCAACACCGCCGACGATCTGAAGGGCCTCAAGATGCGTATTCCGGGCCTCGGCGGCGACGTCATGGCCAAGCTGGGCGCCTCGCCGGTGTCCCTGCCGGGCGGGCAGATCTACGAGAACCTCGTCTCCGGCGCCATCGACGCCACCGAATGGGTCGGACCGTGGAACGACGAGGTCATGAAGTTCTACGAAGCCGCGAAGTACTACTACTATCCCGGCATGCACGAGCCCGGCTCGATGTTGTCGGCGGGCTTCAACAAGAAGTTCTGGGAGTCGTTGTCGAAGGCGGACCAGGCGCTGATCGAGGCGGCGGCCGGCATGGAGAACGACGTGATGATGTCCGAGTACAACGCCAAGAACGGCGCCGCGCTGGCTCGGCTGAGGCGCGACCAGGGCGTCCAGTTGCGCAGGTTCAACGACGACATCTACGACTCGTTCGGCAAGGCGGCCGACGAGGTCTTCGCCGGGGTGGTGGGTCACAGCGCGCTCGCCAGGCGTATCCACGAGAGCTTCGTCAAGGCCCGCGAGGAGATCGGCGGCTGGTCGAACGTGTCCGACCAGGCGTACGTGGCACAGCGCAACCGCGTGCTGGGCATGTCCGGCTAGACATACGGAACTGCGGGCCGGCTCCCACGCCCGGAAGCCGGCCCGTAGCATAATCCCGCACCAGGTTTTTCCACGGTGACAACGGCTCGGTCGGACGCGGGCGACAGACGGCACGGCACGGTGGACGCGCTCTACCGCGCGTTGGCGCTGTCGCTGGCGGCCACGACCTTCGTTTACCTCTTCAACAACTACCTCGATTTCTGGCAGGACTGGCCCGGCGCGGGTCGCGTCTTCGGAGGCGGACCGTTGCCTGGAGCGGCGGCGCTCCAGGCATGGCTGCAGCTCTCCAGCTACGTCATGACGGTCGCCGCCGTCATCGTCCTCGCCCTCAGGACGCGTCAACGGCCGTTCGCGTCGGACGCCGCGCTGCTAAGCGCGGTGACCGCCTACATCATCGGCACGGCGTTCTGGGCGACATTCCTGATCGGCATCGTCGACGGCATCATCTCCTTCATGCGCGTGGAAGGGTTGTTGCCCGCGGTGTTCGGCGAGACGCTGGCACAGCAACTGGGCATCTCGCGCTTCCGCGGCACCTACGTCCATCTCCCTTTGATCCTGGCCGGCGCCGTGATCACTTGCTTCAAGCGCGGGCTCGACTTCATCTGGCTCTCGCTCCTCGTGGTGGTGGCCGAGTTCCAGATCGTCATCGCGCGCTTCATCTTCTCTTACGAGCAGGCCTTCATGGGCGACCTGGTGCGTTTCTGGTACGCCGCGCTGTTCCTGTTCGCCAGCGCCCACACTCTGGTCGCCGGAGGCCACGTGCGCGTGGACGTCCTGTTCACCCACTTCAGCGAAAAGCGCAAGGCCCTCGTCAACGCGTGGGGCTCCATGGTCCTGGGCGTGCCGCTGTGCTGGACGATCCTTGCGGTGGGCATGTCCGGCAAGGCGTCGGTCATCAACAGCCCGTTGCTGTATTTCGAGACCTCCCAGAGCGGTTTCGGCCTCTACGTCAAGTACCTGATGGCGGGATTCCTCGCCGTATACGCCGTCTCCATGATGACGCAGTTCCTGGCGTACTTCCTGGACGCCATGGCGGTGCTGCGCGGCCAGGCCACGAGTCATCCAACACCCGAGCCGTCCTGACGTGGAACTGTTCTTCCTCGCACTGTTGGTCCTGGCCATGGCCACGGCCCTGGCTTCCGGCTTCCCGGTGGCCTTCGCGTTGCCCGGTTCGGCCATCCTGACCATCGGACTCGCGGCGGTCACGGGCTACATCTTCACCGGCGACACTCACTCCTTCTTCGCCCAGGACGGCCCGGTCCAGTGGCTCACCGCCGGCGTCACCAACTTCCGCGGGGTCTACTGGGAGGTGGAGCGCGACACCATCATCGCGGTGCCGTTGTTCGTGTTCATGGGCATCATGCTGCAGCGCTCCAAGATCGCCGAGGACCTGCTGGTGACCATGGCGCGCCTGTTCGGGCCGATCCCCGGCGGCCTCGGCATCTCGGTGGTGCTGGTGGGAGCATTGCTCGCCGCCACCACCGGCATTCTCGGCGCCACCGTGGTAGCCATGGGGCTCATCTCCCTGCCCGCCATGCTGCGCAACGGCTACTCGCGCCAGCTCGCCACCGGCACCATCTCCGCGGCCGGCACCCTCGGGCAGATCATCCCGCCCTCCGTCGTGCTCATCATCCTGGCCGACCAGCTCTCCAACGCCACCGACCAGGCGAGCACGCTGCGGCAGGTGGACTACAAGGCCGCCACCGGCAACTTCGTCATGCCCACGGAGTTCGACGTCACCTCGGCCAGCGCGGGCGACATGTTCCTGGGCGCCATCGTGCCGGGACTGGTGCTGGTGGGCCTGTACGTCATGTACATTCTCGCGGTGGCGCTCATACGGCCGAGCATGGCTCCCGCCATCCCCTTGGAGGGGCGCTTCGACCGCCAGTTCGCCGTCCGCGTGGTGCTGGCGCTGGTGCCGCCCCTGGCGTTGATCCTGGCCGTGCTCGGGTCCATCATCGCCGGCATCGCCACCGTCAACCAGGCCGGCGCCATCGGCGCGGTGGGCGCCACCATCATGGCGGGGTACCGCCTGACCGAAGGACAGCGCGGGTGCTACACACCGGCCATCATCGCGGGCGTCTCCCTCATCGCCCTGTTCGTCCTGCTGGCCACCGTGGACCTGAACATCCGCACCATCCACAGCACGTCCGAAGCCGTGGGCGTGGCGGCCGCGGCCGTCGCCGTGGCCGGACTGCTGGTCTCCGTGGCCTGGAGCGGCTGGCGCGCCTACCGTACGGAGCAGATGCTCGCGGGCGTCATGGTGGAGACCGCCAAGACCACCGCCATGGTCTTCATCATCCTGCTGGGCGCGGCCATGCTCACCGCCGCCTTCCGGGGCTTCGGCGGCGAGGAGTTGGTCAAGGAGTTCCTGACCACCCTGCCCGGCGGTTTCTGGACCCAGTTCATCGTGGTCATGGCGGTGATCTTCATCCTCGGCTTCTTCCTCGACTTCATCGAGATCGCCGTGGTGGTGGTGCCCATCGTGGCGCCGATCCTGCTGTCGGATCCCTCCGCCAACATCACGGCAGTGTGGCTCGGCGTCATGATCGGCGTCAACATGCAGACCTCCTTCCTGACGCCGCCGTTCGGCTTCGCCCTGTTCTACCTGCGCGGCGTGGCGCCGCCCTCGGTGCTGACCACGGACATCTACCGGGGAGTGGTGGCGTTCATCGCATTGCAGCTCGTGGCCCTGGGCATCGTCGGGTTCTATCCTCCCCTGGTGAACTACCTGCCGGCGCGCACCTCCCTCACCGGCGAGACCGCGCCGCCGCCCCGGAACCCGCGTCTCCAGCGCTGCCTGGAGCAGTACCTGTTCGAGCGGTACGACCGCGACGCCGAGACCATCCGGGCAAGCATCCGGACGGCCCAAGGCCTCGATACGAGCTATCTCCCGGAAAGCGTGCGCAAGAGCCTGACCGGCGGCATGGAAAAGGCCGCACGCACGTTCGACCTGGTTTCCGAGGTACGCCGCACCGACGCCGAACGAAGGGCGTTCGGGGAGACCTACAAGGCCACCCATGCGGTGGTACGGCGGATC
The DNA here is from genome assembly GCA_964519455.1 of uncultured Syntrophobacterales bacterium. Lineage (GTDB taxonomy): Bacteria > Desulfobacterota > Binatia > UBA9968 > JAJDTQ01 > JAJDTQ01. The sequence goes on along the minus strand of CAZFIU010000026.1, from coordinate 40,835 downwards.
AACGCGGACGAGCGGCGCATCGACCGGGAAATTCGCGAGATCCGGACCACGATCCGGCGCATGGGACGGGATGCCGACGCCGAGGTAGTGGCGGCGTTGCGCCACGAGGTCGATGAGTTGACGAAGCATAGGGCAGAGGTGGAGGCGACACGCCCCGAGGGCGAGAAGGAGCTGCGCAAGCGTTACCTGTCGCTTGAGAAAAATGAGAACACAGCCCGCCGGAACTACCGGCGCAACGTCGACGACGCCGCCTCTTCCGTGCGGACAGTGCGCGAAATGCTCGCGAAGGTTGCGGCCCTGGAGGCCGCCGGCGCGAAGCTCAAGGCCCTGCCGGAGATATTGAGCACGCAACCGGCGCAACAGGCGAGCGCCGCCATACGTGACGCCGAGCGGGCGCTCCGCGCCGTGCCCGGCACCCACGACTTGCGGGAAAGCCTCTCCAAGGCGCGCTCCGACGTGAGGCGCGGCACCTCCGGCCGGCAACGAGCCGAGAAACGGCTGGCGGATGCACTCGCCCGGTTGGAGCGCGAGTTGGAATGGCGCTCCCGCGCCGCCCGTGAGCTGGACCCCGGTCTGGCCGCCTACGAAGGCGCCCTGCGCGAAACCATCGGCATCCGCCAACTCGAACGGCTGCCGACCTCGACGGCCAAGGAAGTGGCCGCCTGCCTGTCGCACCACCGCGACATCTCGTTGAGCTTTTGATCAGGGCCCCTGCCCGGCTGATCCGCACGAGCGCCTGCATCGGTGCCGTCGTCTGTCGGCATGCCCCTGGCAGGACAACACGTCCCGTGGCCGGCATTGCTACGATAATGGAATATTGATACGAGAACGAACGTATGCATCCCTTCCTCTTGCGCTGCCTTGCTCTGGACCTGGAGGTCGGCAAAAAGAGCGGAACCATTGACGCTTTCGGTGCGATCCGCACGGACACCGGGAAGAGCCTGCTCCATTCAGGGCGGGAGTTGGACGCGGCGCTCAAGAGGCTGGACGACTTCACCGACGGCGCGTGCTTCGTCCTGGGCCACAACCTGATCGAGTTCGACCTGCCCCACTTGGCTGCCGCGAAGCCCGGCCTCCGCCTCCTCCGGCTGCCCCCGGTGGACACGTTGCGCCTCAACCCGCTGGCGTTCCCGCGGAACCCTTATCACCACCTCGTGAAGCACTACCAGGACGGCGGGCTGCGGCGCCGGCAATTGAACAATCCGGAACTGGACGCCCGCCTGGCATTGCAGGTGTTCGGCGACCAGCGGAGCGCGCTTCGGGAGGCGAACGCCGATCTCCTGACGGCATGGCACTGGCTGGTCACGCCGTCACCGAAGGGCGAAGACCGGGCGCTGGACGTGGTCTTCTCCGATCTCCGGAGCGCCGGCCGTCCCTCGGATGCCGAAGCGCGCGCCGCCATCCGCACCCGGCTGGAGGGAGCCGGCTGCGCCGTCCACGCGGACGAGGTGGTGGCGGCACAGACGGAGGGACCCGCCCAAGCAGACGACGCAACGGCAACGGCACGCTCCCGCTGGTCCCTTGCCTACGCCCTGGCTTGGCTGTCGGTGGCCGGAGGCAACTCGGTCATGCCGCCCTGGGTGCGCCACCAGTTCCCGGAGGCGGGACGGCTGGTGCGGCGGCTGCGGGACACGGCCTGCATGGACCCCGACTGCGGCTGGTGCCGGGAACGGCACGACCCGCGCAAGGAGCTCAAGCGCTGGTTCGGCTTCGACGACTTCCGACCCGAGCCTCTGGACGACGCGGGGCGGCCGATGCAGCGCACCATCGTCGAGGCGTCCATGACCGGCCGGCACGTGCTCGGGATACTGCCCACGGGCACGGGCAAGTCGCTGTGCTACCAGATCCCGGCGCTGTCGCGTTACGACAAGACGGGTGCGCTGACGGTGGTGATCTCGCCCCTGGTGGCGCTCATGGCGGACCAGGTGGCCGGACTGGAGGCCCGCGGCATCGCCTGCTGCGTGGCGGTCAACGGACTATTGTCCATGCCCGAGCGCGCCGACGCCCTGGACCGGGTACGGCTGGGTGACGCGGGCATCCTCCTCTGCTCTCCCGAGCAACTCCGGGCGCCCTCCCTGCGCCGCGCCCTCGGCCAGCGGGAGATCGGCGCATGGGTGCTGGACGAGGCCCACTGCCTGTCGCGCTGGGGGCACGACTTCCGCCCGGACTACGTCTACGTGGGACGATTCATCCGGGAGAGAGCCGACGGCGAGCCGCCGCCGGTGCTGTGCCTCACGGCCACGGCCAAGCCGGACGTGGTGGACGACATCACCCGCCACTTCCGCGACCGGCTCGGCATCGAGCTGTCGGTCATCAACGGGGGCGTGGAGCGGTCCAACCTGACCTTCGAGGTCATGCCCACCTCGGGCGGCGCGAAGCTCGCCGACATCCACCAGGTGCTGACGTGGCACCTGCCGCCGGACGTGCCTGGCGGTGCCATCATCTATTGCGCCACGCGGCGCCAAAGCGAAGAGGTGGCGGAGTTCCTGCAACTCAAGGGCGTGGCGGCGGACCATTTCCACGCGGGGCTCTCGCCCGAGATCAAGAAGGACGTGCAGCGGCGCTTCATCCACGGCGAGCTGCGCGCCATCGGCGCCACCAACGCCTTCGGCATGGGCATCGACAAGCCCGACGTGCGGCTCGTGATCCACGCCGACATCCCGGGGTCGCTGGAAAACTACCTCCAGGAGGCGGGCCGCGCCGGCCGCGACCGGGCCGCGGCGCGCTGTGTGCTGCTGTACTCGGCCGAGGACGTGGAGCGGCAGTTCGGCATGTCGGCGCGTTCGCGGCTGACGCGAACGGAAATCCACGGCATCCTGCGGGCGCTACGCAACCTGGACCGAAAGAAACGCATGGGCGGGGAGGTGGTGGCCACCGCCGGCGAGATCCTCGGCGAGGACGAGGAGCAGGTGTTCGAGCGCGACTCCGCCACCGATGACACCCGCGTGCGCACCGCGGTCGCCTGGCTGGAAGAAGCTCAGTTGCTGACGCGAGAGGAGAACCGCGTGCAGGTGTTCCCGTCGTCGCTGCGGGTGCGGTCGGCGGAGGAAGTGCGCGGGCGTCTTCAACGAGCGTCCATCACGCCGGCCTATCAAAAGCAATTGGAAAGCGTGGCCGCGGCCTTGATCGACGCCAAGCCGGATGAAGGCCTCTCCACCGACGACTTGATGGGCGTATCCGGCCTCAGCCCCGAGGGCGTGCGCCACGCCCTCTACGACCTGGAACGGCTGGGCATCGCCAGCAACGACACGGCCTTGACCGCGTTCGTCCACGCGGGTGTCGAACACTCTTCGTTAAGGCGTCTGGAGGCGGCGACCGAACTGGAGACCGCGCTGATCCGGCACATGCGCGGCGCGGCACCGGACCTGGGCAAGGGCGACACGTCGTCGCTGCACTTGCGCGTGGCGTCACAGGTGCTCCGGGACGAGGGCTTGGCCGACCCCCTGCCGGAGCGGCTGTGGCGCCTCCTCCGCGGCATCGCCTACGACGGCCGCGGCGAGGGCGGCGCCGCCGGCAGCCTCACCGCGCGCAAGCTCGACTCGGAAACCGCGCGGGTGACGCTGCATCGCGAGTGGGAAGCGCTGGAGGAGACCGCGCGCATCCGGCGGGACGGCGCCAAGCTCCTGCTGGCACACCTCCTGGACTGCCTGCCGCAAGGCGGCCGCGGCACCGACCTCCTGGCTGAGACCACGCTGGGCCGGCTCACCCATGCCTTGGTATCCGACCTGGAGATCAAGAGCAGAATCCGCCACCCGGCGAGGCTGCTGGACCGCGCCCTGCTGTGGCTGCACGAGATGGAGGTCATTCGCCTCAACAAGGGGTTGACGGTGTTCCGCCCGGCCATGACCATCCACTTGCAACGGGAGCGGAGAGGCTTCACCAACGCCGACTTCGAGCCGCTGGCGTTTCACTACCGCGGACAGGTGCTGCAGATCCACGTGATGGTGGAGTTCGCCCAGCGCGGCCTGGAGGCCGTGGCCGAGGCGACCCGGATGGCGCTCGATTACTTCGGCCTCGATCAGGAGAAATTCCTGGAGCGCTGGCTGCCCGGACGCCACCGCGAGATCGCCCGACAGACGACGCCCGAGTCGTGGACAGCCATCGTCGAGGACCTCAAGCACCCGGTGCAGCAGCGCATCGTCGCCGACGACCGCGATCAGACCAACGTACTGGTGCTCGCGGGACCCGGTTCCGGCAAGACCCGTGTGCTGGTCCACCGCATCGCCTATCTCATCCGCGTGCGGCGCGAGAACGCCCGCGGCATCCTGGCGTTGGCCTACAACCGGCACGCGGCCGTGGACATCCGCCGCCGCCTCGGCGAGCTGATCGGCGAGGACGCGCGCGGCGTGACCGTGCTCACCTGCCACGCCCTGGCCATGCGCTTGACCGGTGCCAGCTTCACGGGGAACGCGGAGCGTCCCGACGACACGTCTTTTCGGGAGGTGCTGCGCCGGGCGGTGGACCTCCTGCGCGGCCAGGGGGTTCCGCCCGAGGACGCCGACGAGCAGCGCGCGCGTCTCCTGGCCGGTTTCCGCTGGATCCTGGTGGACGAGTACCAGGACATCGCCGAGGACCAGTACGAACTGATCTCGGCGCTGGCCGGCCGCACCCTCGAAGACGACGACGGCAAGCTCACCGTGTTCGCCGTGGGCGACGACGACCAGAACATCTACGCCTTCAACGGCGCGTCGGTGGAGTTCATCCGCCGCTTCGAGGAGGACTACGGTCCGAAGCCCATCCACCTCGTCGAGAACTACCGCTCCACCGCCCACATCATCGACGCCGCCAACGCCATCATCGAGCCGGCGCGCGAACGGATGAAGGACCAGCATCCCATCCGTGTCAACGCGGCCCGAGCCAAGGACCGACCCGGCGGCGCGTGGCAGGAGCTGGACCCGATGGGGCGGGGGCGGGTGCAGGTCCTGCCGCTCCCATGCGACGACGAGCCGCGGGATCCGGTGGCGCAGGCGCGGGTCACCATGACCGAGTTGCAGCGACTCGCGGACGGGTCACCGGACTGGGACTGGGGGCGGTGCGCCGTGATCGCGCGCGAGTGGAGCTATCTCGTGCCGGTGCGCGCGTATTGCGAGGCCAACGAAATCCCGGTGCAGATGGGCAACGAGGAAATCCCCGGCTTCTGGTGGTTGCGCGAGACCCAGCGTTTCGTCCAATGGCTGCGCGACCGCGACGCCGGGCTCGTGGACGGCGCCGCCCTGCGTGGTTGGGCGGAAACGCAGCCGTCCAACCCCTGGCACGAGTTGTTGCGGCAGGCAATGGACGAACACGCGCTGGAGACCGGCGGCGACGAGACCACCGTCGGGCACTTCATCGAATGGCTGGCCGAGTGGGGCCGCGAGATACGCCGGCGCCAGCGCGGCCTCCTCCTGCTCACCGCCCACCGCGCCAAGGGGCTGGAATTCGACCACGTGGCCGTGCTCGACGGCGGCTGGGAGCGCGTCGGCCGTGACGAGGACCCCGACGCGCCGCGGCGGCTGTACTACGTGGCCATGACGCGGGCGCGCGCGACCCTGGCGCTGGCGCGGTTCGAAGGGAATCATCCGCTCCAGGACACATTGCTCGAACGGGTTTCGGTGCTGCATCGGGAGCCCAGCGTGCTGCCGCCCTGCCCCGCCGCGCTTCGATACCGCCACGTGCGACCCGGCCTCCAGGACGTCGACCTGGGATTTGCCGGACGCCATGCCACCCGCCACCCCACGCACCGTGCCATCGCCGCCTTGTCGCCCGGGGACACGCTCAAGACGAAGACCGCGAACGGTGGCCGCTGGGATCTGCTGGACGGCAACGGCACGGTGGTCGGACGCCTCGCCAAGAGCTTCGAGCCGCCCACCGGCATGCGCTGCCGGTCCGCCGGGGTGCTCGCCATCGTGACGTGGAACCGCGAAATATCGGACCCCAAGTACCACGACACGATCAAGTGCGACCGCTGGGAGGTGGTGGTGCCGGAATTGGTGTTCGAACCGGATCGGATCTGAACAACCCGCAAGGGAATCGATTCGTTGCAGGGAATCCCACCGAATGATATGGTGAACCGTATTAGCGAATATGGGTAGCCATAATGAAGACGACCATCGAAATTGCCGATGAACTCGCCAACGCCGCGAAAGCGTATGCAGCCCGAAACAACATGACGTTGAGGTCGCTGGTGGAACGCGGATTGCGCGAGGTCATGCGTATGGACCGACAGCAATCCGGCTTCAAGTTGAAGGACGCCAGCGTTGGCGGCCGGGGGTTGCAGACGGAATTTCGTGACGCGGATTGGTCCCGCATCCGGGCGGCCGTATACAAGGACCGAGGAAGTTGATCGCCACGGATACGAACATTCTCGTCTACGCGCATCGGGCGGATTCGGAGTGGCATGAGCGGGCCAGATCCTGCATCGAACGTCTGGCGGAAGGACGCGTGGCGTGGGGCATACCCTGGCCATGCGTCCACGAATTCCTGGCCATTTCAACCCACCCGAGGATCTATGATCCGCCATCGACCCTGGCAGACGCCGCGAAGCAGGTCGAGGCGTGGATCGAGGCACCGGTCGCCGTGTTGTTGCACGAAGGCGCCGCGCACTGGGACGAACTCAAGCAGCAACTCTTCGCGGCCCAGGCGAGAGGACCCTTGGTCCATGACGGAAGGATAGCGGCGATCTGCATCGACCATGGCGTCACGGAACTGTGGACGGCCGATCGCGATTTCAGTCGCTTCCCCGAACTTCCAACCCGAAACCCGCTGCTTGGCTGACCGAGAAGGCCATGACATCGACCGACCGTATCCGCTCGTTCGTCGAGCACCGGACCACGCAACGCTGGGTCACGATCCTGATCGTGCTGAACGCCCTGGTGTTGGCGCTGGAGACCAGCCCGGCGGTCATGGCGGCGGCCGGGGACTCCCTGAAGTTCGCCGACCGGGTGATCCTCGCCGTGTTCGTGGTCGAGATCCTGCTCAAGATGGCAGGACAGCGCCACGACTTCGTCCGCGATCCCTGGAACCACTTCGACACCGTGGTCGTGGCCATCGCGCTGATTCCCGCCACCGAGTTCCTCTCGGTGATGCGCGCGCTGCGCATCCTCCGGGTCTTCCGGCTGGTCTCCACCGTGCCCTCCATGCGCCGCGTGGTGGGCGCGCTGCTCCACGCGGTGCCGGGCATGAGCTCGGTGGTGATGCTGCTGTCGGTGATCTATTTCGTGTTCTCGGTGATGGCCACCAACCTGTTCGCCGACCGCTTCCCTGACTGGTTCGGCAGCGTCGGCAGCTCGGCCTACACCCTGTTCCAGATCATGACCCTGGAAAGCTGGTCCATGGGCATCGTCCGGCCGGTGATGGAAGTGTTTCCCCACGCCTGGGTCTTCTTCGTGCCGTTCATCCTGGTCACGTCGTTCGCCGTGCTGAACCTGTTCATCGGCATCATCGTCGACGCGATGCAGACGCACGGGCATGGAGACGTCTTTGGCGAGACACCCGCCGAGTCCCGCGCCGAACCGACGCTCGGGGACCTGCAGGCCGAGATACGTGCGTTGCGGACCGAGTTGGCCGAATTAAAACGGGACAGCTAACCTCGACGTTGCAGGCTTCGGGTCGTTCTTCACAAACTATTCCCTACACCCTCGACATCCCGCCCCCCGCGGGCGGCTGCGACTTCCCGGGCATCCACTCCACGTCCTTGCGCGGGCCGTCGGCGCGCACGGTGAAGCGCGCCTTGCCGAGCTTCTCGATGTCGATCTCCAGGGTGTCGCCGTTGTTCATGGGGCCGAGGCCCACGTGGTAGGTGCCGGTGGCGACGACGTCGCCGGGCTGGAGCTGGACGAAGCGCGACAGCCATGAGACCAGCTCGGGGATCTTGTGGGCCATGTGGCGGGTGTTGTAGTCCTGCCGGGCCTCGCCGCCGACCCAGGACTTGACCGTGAGGTCGTGGGGGTCGGGGACCTCGTCGGCGGTGGTGATCCAGGGGCCGCAGGGGCTGTGGCTGCCCTGCCCCTTGGGCAGGAACTGGGTGCGGCGCACCATGCCGCGGTTGGAGATGTCGAAGAAAGGCACGTAGCCGAACACCGCGTCCATGGCGTCGGCCTCGGAGACGTTGCGGCCGCACGATCCCATGACGAAGGCCAGCTCGGCCTCGGGCTGGGTCACCACCACCGCCGGAATGTCGGGCAACTCCACCGCTCCTTCCGGCCCCAGCAGCTCGGGCGCCTTGTAGAAGAACTCGATGGGGAGCGTGTCGGGAGTGCGTTCCGGCGAGTCGAGGTAGTTGACGAAGGCGGCCAGGCACTTGCTCGGCCGCGGGATGGGCGCCAGCAGCTTCGCGACGCTCAGCGGGAAGCCCGATCCCTCCCGGCACAGCCGGTCGAACTCCTTGCGGTAGTCGTCGAAGTTGGCGATGACCTCTTCCATCACCCGTTGGGGTCCCTTCTCGACCCGGTACTGGATGATGCCGCTCACGTCCACGACGTCGCTGTCGGTCTTGAGGACGCCGATGCGGTCGTCGTTGAAGCGAAGTATTTTCACGCGGAATGCTCCTTGTATTTCCGATAGCCTGCGCCTCAGCCATCCAAGGGCGACCGCGGGTCGCCCCTACAATCGGGTTCCCGGAGAGGCGGATCGCCGTAGGGGCGACCCGCGGTCGCCCCTCTTCCGGACAGACTCCTATTCGTTGACCGGATCCAGCCAGAGGTCCACCAGCGCCAGCCGGCCTTCACGGGCGGCCTGAAGCCCCCGTTCCAGCGCTCCCTTGACCTCCGCCGGGTTCTGCACACGCTCGCCGAAGCCGTCGAAGGCCCGGGCGATGGCCGGGTAGTCCGGCGCCGGCGCGATGGAGGTGCCGACGAACTGGTTGGTGCTCACCGCCCAGCCGTCCGGGTAGTACGCGGGCACGCCGCGCTTCATGGACTTGTAGCCGTGGTTGTTCATGAGCACGATGAGGATCGGCATGCGGAATTCCTGGGCGAAGCCGAAGCCCGCGATGCCCGGGTTGTAGTTGAAGGAGCCGTCGCCGATGACCAGCACCACGGGGCGGTCCGGCTGCGCGGCCTTGACCCCCAGGGCGGTGCCGAGGCCCGTGCCCAGGCCGCCGATGCAGCCGCTGAAGAAGTTGCCGGGCTTGACCCGGTCCAGGTACTGGTGCAGCGCCATGCGGTGCGTGATGGTCTCCTCCACGAGGTAGACGTCCTCGGGCAGCGCCTGGTTGAGCTGGTACATGACCCAGTCGGTGTCCATGGGCTCCTTGGACTCCAGGCTCTGGGCATGCCCGGCCCATGCCGCCCGGCGCGCCGCACCCTGCTCGCGCAGCTTCGCGCGCCGTTCCGCGCCCGCGGCGCCGCCCTCGACCCCGTCCTTGCCGAGCCGCTCCACGAGCGCCCGCAGGGACGCCTCCAACTCGCCCGCGATGCTCAGGTCCACCTGCACGCCCCAATAGGGCAGGTTCATGTGCAACGGCTCCTCGTCCAGGGCCACCACCTTGGCGTCCTGGGCGATGGCCGCCGATGCCGGATGCCACGGCTGGGTCGCACCGATGAGGCACACCACGTCGGCGTCGGCCATGTAGTCGCCGGGCTCGAAGCCGCCGTGCAGGTCGTGGTCCCGCGGGAAGTTGAAGTAACCGCTGCTGCGGGTCTCCACCACCGGAGCATTGAGCAGCTCCGCCAGCTCCACCATGCGCTCCACGATGGCCGTGTTCTTGCCCGCGTTCTCGCTCACGATGACGGGGTTCCGCGCCGTGCGCAGCAGACCCGCCAGCTCCGCGATCCCCTCGGGGTCGGGGCTCGGCATGGTGGGCATGGACACCTTGAGAGGCGCCTCCCGGGTGACCTTGTCGAACAGGTACTCCATGGGCAGGGACACGAACACCGGCCCGCGCGGCGAACTCATGGCCATCTGGCAGGCCCGCTGGATGGTGGAGACCAGGATGTTCTTGTCGTTGACCCCGAAGCTCCACTTCACGCAACGGTCCACCAGGCGGGCCGGGCCGCCCACGTCCGAGAGGAAGCGCATCCACTGGCCGCCGGGATCGGGGCCGTCATCCTCGCCGAAGGCGATGGACTCGCCGGTGAAGACCACCATGGGCACCTGCTCGTGGAGCGCGCCGCGAAGGGCCATGGAACCGTGCAGCGCGCCGACGGTGGTGTGGATCATCACGCCCGGCAGCTTGCCGGTGGCCTTGGCGTAGCCGCTGGCCATGGCCAGCGCGATCTCTTCGTGGCGCGAGCTCAGGTACACCGGCATGCTTTCGTCCGGCTTGGCCAATGCCTCCCACACCGGCGACCACTCCGAGCCCGGCGACGCGAAGATGCGCTCCACGCCCATGCCCGACAGAACGCGCAGGAAGGCCTCTCCGCCCGTGAGTCCGTTGACTTCGATCATGTTCGGTTCCTCCATTCGATACGTTGATCCGCGTCGGCGTCAATGTTCGCGCTCCCCCACCCCTGGATTCCCGCCCCCGATCGGGGTCGAGGGCAAGCTTTCGCGGGAATGACGAGAGTAAAGGCAGACCGCCTTCCTGCCCCCGGAACTCGTCCATAGGTAGACCACGCCGCCGGGGCGGTCAACTCCTCAGACGTCCCTAGCGGCGAAGGTGGGGAGCCACCCCGCGGGCGGGCGCAGGTCCAGGGAATTCTCGTCGATGGAGGTGCGCCCGGACAGGAGCACGCGCTCGCCGCGGTACGCCCACACGCGCAGGTCGGCCCACACGTGTCCATCGCCCCCGAGAAGGATGAGCGGCCGTCCCACCTTGCGTTGGGCGACGTAGCCCTCGCCGCGCCGCACCAGCCGCTGCAGGCGCGAGCGACCCACGCGCGCGCTGGGCAGGAAGCCCCGGCTCGCGTGGCTGCGGATGGGCTTGAAGACGAACCGCTCCCGGTCCGCCGCGAGGCTGTCGAGGTTGTCGGGCCGGAGCAGGTGGGTCTCGGGAATGTGCCGGCTCAGGACCGCGCGCTCGCCGGGCTCGATGCCGAGGTCCCGATCCCATTGCGGCAGGGAAAGGAACTCCAGCAGCCGCTTGTCGCTGCGCGTGGCGTAGGTGAAGGGACTGGGCGCGACGTAGACGTGGCCTTCCAGGAACGCGTCGCGCAAAGCGCGCGTCACGTCCTTCTCCAGGTAGAAGTCCGTGGAGCGGTTCACGATGAAGGACACCGGCTCGCCGCGGTGTCGCAGCCGCGTTCCGTCGCAGTCGAGATCCGCCGTGGACGCCACTTCCGCGCGCCAGCCCTCCCCGCGGAACAGCTCCCGCAGCATCTCCATCTCGCGCTGGAACTTGCCCCGTTCCAGGGCGTCGGGCTCGTCGAGTATGAGGAAGAGCCCGTCGGGCATCTTGCCGAAGAAACCCTCGGCCTCCCGCCGCACCATGCGGACGATGTGTTGCTTCAACCCGGCGGCGGACGGCGGCGCTTCGACGGCCTCCTGGAGGTCCGGCTCCAGGAGCGCGTGATAGCATTCGTTGATGAGGCCGGCGAAGAGAAGCCCGGAGCCGTTGTCGTTGAACTCGATGACCTGCCACGGGCCTTCGGGAGGCAGGTGGAAGTCCCAGGCACTGAAGAAGCACACCTCCGGGCGGTGGGCCGGCACGCTCTGGCCCGACGAACCGACCACGGCCTCCTGCCATGCGGGCCGGGTGGTGACGTCCTCGAAGACGCGGATGAACGCGTCGATCTCGTCCAGGACGGTGGCCGGAATCGTCTGATGCGCGAACGTGACCGAGAACTCGTCCGGAACGCCGGGGATGCCCCCGGCACGGAGCCGGCTCCAGAACTCTTGGCGCCGATCCTCCATCAGCTTGTCGCGCGGGTGTTACGTCGGCTCATGCAGAACACGTACCAGACGCTGAAGGAAACGCGCCACCTCTCCGTCGTCCTCCAGCCGGAAGCGCGCCGCGGTCGGCCGGGGCTCGTCCGCCACGAGGATACCGACCCCCCCGCCGTCCACCGCCTCGAAGGCGTCTTCGTCGGTGGTGTCGTCGCCCAGGTAGAACGGCACCACGTCCGCGCGGTCGAGGTCGAGAGCCTCCAGAATCCACTGGACCGCCCTGCCCTTGTTCCAGTTGAAGCGCGGGCAGATCTCGAACACTTTCTTGCCGTGGGTCTTGCGCAGCGTGGGGTAGTCCGGCATCAACCCGTCGACGACGGATTCAACCCGCGCCACCGCGGACTCCTGCACGAGCCGGTAGTGCACCGCCAGGGAGTAGCCCTTGGTTTCCAGCAGGAGGCCGGGAGTATCCCCGAGGGCGCGGCGCAGTCGCTGGTGCAATTCCTCCATGGCCGGGAGAAACTCCTGTCCCACCTCGTGGTGAACACCGGAGCCCTCCGGCCCGACGATCTCGAATCCATGGGTTCCGGCGTAGAAGAGATTGTCGAGGCGGACGTGCGCCTGCACGTCCCTGCGCGTGCGCCCGCTGACGATGGCGGTCACGCAACGGTCGCCCAGCCGCCGCACCACCGCTCGCATCTCGTCGGAGAGCACGGCCTGCTCGGGCGTGTCGACGATGGGAGTCAGGGTCCCGTCGTAGTCGAGGAACACCGCCGCGCGCCTGCCCTCGAGCGTATTCTCGATGTCATGAAAGTCGGCCAGCGCGGAGGGGATCGTCCATTCGCTCATCCCGAAGTCCGCCCCCAGCATTCCATTTCGCTCCACTCATCCTCGGGAATGGAATAGGAGTGCATGCCGGCGATCAAACCCGCGCGATTCAGGTTGCTGGGACAGATCATGCGTTCGTCGATGTTCTTCTCCGCCAGCTTGGCGTCCATGAGGTCGTGGCTGTGATCCGAATGGCCCAAACCCATGGCGTGGCCGATCTCGTGGGCGGTCATGTTCTGAGCCTCCACGGCCCCCACCCCCCTGAGCCCCATGAAGACGTACGCCTTGCGAATTCCCTCTTGTCCGTTGCGGCACTTGACCTTGGTGGCGCCCACGATCCCGGGCAACACGTCGTCGAACAGATCGATGGTGATGTCGGCTTCGTCGTTCGCCGTTTCCCACATGGCGTAGAACGGCTGCACGCGGTTCCATTGCAGCACGCCGCGACGCACCGCGAGCGCGATCTCCAGGGGCACGCCGGCCCAATCATTGACCTTGAACGTCACCAGGTCGCGGTCCACGGGTTTCCACCGGGCCACCGCCCCGTCCTTGCACGTCATCCGGTGGATGTGGACCATGCGCGCAGGGTCGTCGCGTCCCTCGGACGCGTGGCCATGACCGTCCCGGACGCCGTCTTCGTGCTCACAGGAGACTCCCGTTTCGGCGTCTCCAGCCTTCAGGCAGGGCTCGGCGCCGGCGGAGTGGAACAGGGTCAGGGAGAACGCCACGGCAAGAAGGGGAAGGAGTGTTTGATTGGGCGTGATCATGCGGACGTCGGCAGAGCCTTGGGTGCAATCGATCGCGTCACCGGAAACCGCGCCGTTATACAATGCCATGCCGCCGCCTGCAAGCCGTGGGAGAGGAAAAAGGGAGGGCGCCGAAACGCCCTCCCTGGGCAAGAGGGGAAGGAAGGTAGCGACGGTTCAGCCGATGAGGCCGCCGTCGTCGCGGGTCACCGCGATCACGGTGGACCGTGGCACGGTGTCGCCGCCGTCCGGGAAGTGGCTGTTGCCCCGTTCGCCCGGATGCTGGATGCCCACGAGCACGGTCCTGCCGTCCGCGCTCCAGGCGATGCCCGTGATCTCGCATTCCTTGGGTCCCACCAGGAAGCGGCGGATCTCGCCCGTCACCGGGTCGCCCACCAGCATCTGGTTGTTGCCCTGCCCCGCGAAACCCTCGGCGTTGGAGTAGTTGCCGTCTGTCTGGATCCACAGCATGCCGTTGCGGTCGAAGGCGATACCGTCCGGGGAGTTGAACATGTTGTCCTTGTTGACGTTCTTCGAACCGGCGTTGGCGTCCTGGTGCACCGTGGGGTTGCCCGCCACCACGTACAGGTCCCAGGCGAAGCCGGTGGCCAGGTGGTCGCCGCCGTCCGGCCGCCAGCGCACGATCTGGCCGTAGAGGTTGCCGGCGCGGGGGTTGGGCCCGCCCACGGGCGTCGCGTCGCCGCCGGCGTTGGGCTTCTTGCCGCGGTTCTTGTTGTTGGTGAGGGCGCAGTAGACCTCGGCCTTCTTGGGGTTGGCGGCCACCCACTCGGGGCGGTCCATGGTGGTGGCCTTCACCGCCGAGGCGGCGAGGCGCGTATGGATGCAGACCTCCGCGGCGGAGGCCATGCCCGTGGCCTGGGGAGTCAGTTCCACCCACTCGCCGCGGCCGCCGTCGGCGAACCTGGCGACGTAGAGCTTGCCCGTCTCCAGCAGGTCGGCGTTGTTGCCGCCCTCGACGTAGCGGCCGTCACTCACGAACTTGTAGAGGAACTCGCCGCGCTCGTCGTCGCCCAGGTAGACCACCACCTGACCGTTGGCGGTCAGCACCAGTTCGGCGTTCTCGTGCTTGAAGCGGCCGAGGGCGGTGCGCTTCTTGGGAGTCGACTTGGGGTCCAGCGGATCGATCTCGACGATGTAGCCGGCGCGGTTGGGTTCGTTGGGGTGCCTGGCGATGTCGAAGCGCTCGTCCGTCATGGCCCATCCGTACTTGTCCTTGGCGTCGACCCCGTAGCGCTTGAACTCGGGGGTGACCTTGGCGCCGGCGTCGGCCGAGGAGAAATAGTCGTCGAAGTTCTCCTCGCAGGTGAGGTAGGTGCCCCAAGGGGTGCGGCCGTTGCCGCAGTTGTTCCAGGTGCCGAGGGTGCGCGTGCCCGTGGGATCGGCCGCCGTCTTCACGAGATCGTGACCGCGCGCCGGTCCGGTGATCTCCATGGGCGTGTCGCCCGTGATCTTGCGGTTGTAGGGCGAGTCCTTGACGATGGACCACTTGCCGTCCTTGCGCCGGATCTCCACTACCGATACGCCGTGTGCCGCCTTGCTCTTGCGCACGTCGTCCGCGTTGCGGGGCAACTTGCCGCCGCCCTCGAAGACGATGCCGCGGTTCACGTACTCGTTGTTGACCGCCAGCACGCTGCGGCCCCGGTGGTTGAACAGCGCCATGCCGTCGTTGTTGTCGCCGAAGGCGAGTTCCTGGCTGGCTCCCGTGCCGCGGGTCTTCTGGTCGAACTCGGGGCCGCGCGACCAAAGCGGATCGCCCCAGCTCACCACCGCGTGCCAACCGTAACCCTTGGGCACGGTGACCGTGTCGAGCGTGTTGGCCGCCACCGCGTCGAAGCCGAAGCGGTTGGCGCCGGCCAGAGCGGTGAGGGGCTTGAGCACCCCGGTGCTCATGACGAACGCGGAAGCCGCGAAGGCGGCGCTGCCGCTCAGGAAACCGCGCCGGGAGACGGCCTTCGCGGCCAGCTTGGCGAAATCGGTTTCTACCGGTCGCGAATCGCGATCTTCGTCAAAGGCACCGGTTGACGCTTCGTGCCTTGCGGCGATACGTGTTTCTGACATGATATCCTCCGTGGTAATGGTGGCCTGCGGTGACGTGATCGGCGAAGCGCAAACGGCGAGTGAATCGCCGAAAACCCCTGGCCGTCGATGGGCACAACGTACCCAAGCCCTGTTACGTTCCGGTGACCGCGAGGCTAAGAGACCCGGAAGAAAACGCGACGAGACGATTGCCGATGGGGGACGACGAGAACGACGCTGGGAGTTGAAACATGGACATCACCTTCGGCATTGAGGAAGAGTTCTTCCTCGTCGATCCCGGAAGCCGGGACATCATCGCGGACCCCGACCCGGGCATCTTCGACTGGTGCGAGCAGAATCGTGGACCTCACGGCTTCGTGCACGAATTCCTGCGTTCCCAGATCGAGACGAACACACGGGTGTGCGAATCGGTGGCTGCCCTGCGCGACGCGCTTCGGGAAACCCGCCGGGTCGTCGCCGAGGCGGCCGACCGCCACGGCGCCACGATCATCGCCTCGTCCACCCATCCGTTCGCCGCGTGGGAAGCGCAGATGAGCACGCCCAAGGAACGGTACGACAGGCTCGCCACCACGTTTCAGGAGACCGCGCGGCGCCTGCTCGTGAGCGGCATGCACATCCACGCCGGGTTCGGCGACGCCGACTCGCGCATCCGGGTCATGACCGCCATGCGGCGCTACATGCCCCTGATGCACGCCCTTTCCACGTCGTCGCCCTTCCACGGCGGCCGCGAGACCGGGTTCAAGTCCTACCGGTTGACCATCATGGGAGCGCTGCCGCGCACCGGCCTCCCCGGCCCCATGTGGTCCAGGGCCGAGTTCGACCAACTCGTAGCCGACTACCAGCGCATGAACCTCATCGGCGACGGCAGCGAGCTGTGGTGGGACATCCGCCCGTCCGTGCGCTTCCCCACCATCGAGCTGCGCATCTGCGACCTGTGCCCGCGCATCGACGACGCCATGTGCATCGCCGCCCTGTACGCCTCACTCATCCGCCGTCTGTCGCGCCTCGACGCCGAGGGCGAGCTGCCCGCCGAGCCCCCCACCGAGATCATCGCCGAGAACCGCTGGCTCGCCCAGCGCTACGGCGTCCTCGGCTTCCTCGGCGACACCCGCCACGGCGGCCGCCAGGACATCGAGGACTACACCAACGAAGTGCTGGAAGAGTTGGCCGATGACGCCCGCGCCCTGGGCTGCGAGGAGGAACTGCGCCACGCCCTCGCCATCATCCGCGAAGGCACCGGCGCCGACCGCCAGATCGACCTCTTCCGCCTGCGGCGGGTGGAAGGCGACAGCGACGCCGAGGCGCTGCGGGCGGTGGTGGACCTGGTGATCGAGGAGACGCGGGAGGGGGTTGGGTAGGGGTCGTAGCGACGCTTACTACGCTGGCAGGTCTTCCTGCCGTATTACATAGCTTCGTGCCGGTCTGCTGCGTTTCTCCAGGACACCTTCCGCGACAAGCCGCTTCAGCCACTCCTCGGCTTGACGCTTGGTGACATCCAGCTCTCCAGCAACTTCCGCGGCCTTCTTGGGTTCTACAAGCAGTTGGGTAACCACTGAGCGTATCGTCCGGTACACTTCCCCGGCGGGATCAAGACTCGGCTTGTCCGCCGTTCGCGATACCGGCGTGCATGGTTCTCGTTCCGGTTCCACGGATTCCTGCCAAGCATCGAACGGCAGAGCCCTCTGGGTCAGACGATCTGGCGTTTCGGGGATATCGGGCTGAAAAACGGCGTAAAGGTCGTCCGGATCTGCCGGATTCGGCCACGGCATTGCCCCCATGTTTCTCAAGGCGTCGAGGCCCTCGGATCCTTCACCCGTCGAACGCACATACACAGGGACCAGATGCAGCTTGTCCAGTTGTTCTTTCGCACCGGCCCAGGTTCCGCCCTTGTTCATATCCGCGTTAACCACCAGAGCCGCGTCCGCCAAGGCGTAGATGACTCTATTGCGTCGCATGGCATTACCCGTGTTGAAACCCGCATTCGGGTCGTAAGGCGATATCAGGGCGAGTCGCCCATCCAACAACAGATTTCTGTGCTCGCGGTTCATGACGGTCTTTTCGAGGCTGTCGGCCAGTACGCCGGTGACTTTGCCACCCGACTCCAGTGCGGCGCGCATGGCCGCCTGGTCAACGCCTCTGGCAGCCCCGGATACCACGGTCCGTCGCGCCTTTGCCAGAAGACACCCGATCCTGTAAGTGTACTCGATCAACGAGTCGCTCACGTTACGCGATCCTACCACCGCCAAACCCCCGCTGTTGAGAATTTCCCGGTCCCCACAGCCATAAAGCAAGCTGGGCGAGTCTTTCTTCAGCCGTGCCTTGAGCTTCCGCGGATAAGCGTCATCAGCGCGGCTCAGCACCCAAATTGCCCTTGTGTTCCAGCGCTCGAACGCTTGACTCAACAGGAAACCTCGGCCCAAAAGACGCTTGAGCCGATCCTGAGCGACTATGGGATGGCAATCACCAAGGAGTTGATCGGTGTCCGAGCCCACCAGGTCGGCGGGCTGTCTTCCCGTCTCTCGGAGATACGCCGCGAGTCTCGTGTATTCCCCCGGCGCAAGGAGGTTGGCTCGTTCGTCACCCTTGCCCCGTCCAATGATCAAAGGCGCGGTTAACAACAAAATCGCTTTGGTGTTCGGGGACAGCGTCTCACTCATTATCAGCCCCCCACTTGGGCAAGTGCCAACGGCCACACCTCGCCGCTCCCATTTGAACGAAGCAGCCAAGCTGCGACGGTGAAGGTCCAGCGCGAGTCTACCATGTCATCCACAAGCAGCAATGGCCCGTCAGGCAACGCCTCTTTGGTCAAGGTCAACGAGCCGTCAACATTACGTGCCTGCTGGGTGCTGTTCTCCATTGTCTTCTGTTCGGGTCGGTCTTCCGACTTGACCAGTACCGGCCTGAACGGAAGCCCAAGAGAGTTGGCCAAGCGTCTGGCGAAATCAGGGACGAGTTCCGGATGCCGCCGTGACGGAATACAAGTCACCCATTCCGGCGCCGGTTCCGGGCTCCAATCTTCCGCCAACTTCCGGCACGCCCCAACCAATTCGTCCGAGAAGTGACCGTCACGGTACTTCCCCTGCCGCACCAGACCGCCCCAACCGGCGTCGCCCCAAAAGCATAGTGCCTTGCCGGGTTGAGCCCGGAAAGCGGGAACTATCAGCCCGTACAACCCATAATGTCGGAGGCCTGCGGAAGGCCATCGCTTTCGCGGTTCGAACGGCAAGCTCGTGCGTCGAAGAAAAGCGATCGCCGTCTGAACCAGAGTCAGGTCCGGCTCCGTTGCCAAAAGCGGCAAGCCTGGCCGAGCGACGCCCTCCGTGTCTCCATCCAGCGCTCGCACAAGAAACTCCATGTGACCGGAGTCGAGACCCACGTATTCCTGCATCTGCTCCTGTTCCCTTCTCCGCAGTTCAGTGAGTCGCTCCGCCCGTTCCCAAAAGCCAGGGCCTAGGGCCGCAGCAGTCAATTGCCACTTGGCCCCGTCCTTGGCAATCGGCGACGGAGCTTCCAAAGAAAGGAGTTGTATCGTCTTCTGTATGCGACCCGTGCTGATGTTGACTGCTCCCTCAATCTCGCGAGCTGACAAACCAGTGGGTTCCCGGTCCAGCGCATCCAGTACCTCTCTCACTTCAGCACGGGTCGGAAACGCACTGTTGATGAAGTAGTCGGTGATCTCGGTTTCTTCCTCGCCGCTCAACAGCACACCATACGCCGCATCAAGCGCCCTCCCAGCGCGACCGACCTGCTGATAGTACGCTACCACGGACCCCGGCGTCTGGTAGTGGATAACGAAAGCCAGATCCGGTTTGTCAAAGCCCATGCCCAAGGCCGTGGTCGCCACAAGCGCCTTTATCCTGTTTTGAAGAAGAGCTTCTTCCAGTTGCGGGCGCTGATCCGTTTCACTCGTGTAGGCGGCAACCTCCAGGCCGCGAGAACGGAGCCACTCGCTGACCTGTTCCGCATCACGGACCGTGAGCGTATAGATGATCCCGTGACCCGGAAGAGCCGGCAACTGTTCCGCCAACCACGCAAGTCGCTCAGCCTGACTCGGCAACCGAACCGTCTGGAGAGCAAGGGAAGGTCGGTTGAGATCGCCACGGGATATTTTCAAGTTTGGCCCGAGCACTTCGGTCAAATCGTCGACTACCCGATTGTTTGCCGTAGCCGTAGTCGCCAGCAAGCGAAGATTCGACGGCAAGCTGCGCACGATGCGGTCGATCAACCGGTAATGAGGGCGGAAATCGTGACCCCAGTCCGAAATGCAATGCGCCTCATCGATCACCAGAAGGGCGATACGATCTGCGATCTTCCCGAGCACCTCGGTGCGGAAACGCTCATTGGCCAGCCTCTCGGGTGAAATGAGGAGGATGTCCACCTCGTTACGACCAACAGCGTCTTCGACTTGCTCCCAATGGTCCTGATTGTCGGAATTTATTGTCTCAGCGCGAACACCCATCCTTTTGGCTGCGGCGATCTGGTTTCGCATGAGCGCCAATAGTGGACTGATGAGGAGTGCAGGACCCATACCCCCTTCGCGAAGCAGCTTCGTCGCGATGAAGTAGACAAAGCTCTTGCCCCAGCCGGTCTTCTGCACGACCAACAACCGCCCAACCCCGTCCACGACGTACCGGATAGCCTCTTCCTGGCCCTCGCGGAACTGTGCATCGAATTGACCGGTGCCCAATCGCAGTAATTCCAGAGATCCTTCCTGTCGGTAGATCATGTCTCAACCGCTACCGTGTTGTCTCCAGCACGGATACATCGAGGACGATCACGTCCGGTCCGCGTCACGCGCGCGCAGGATGCTGTAAGGCCGGACGCGCGAGCCCGCCGCTTCCTTGCGGTCCCGAACGCCCTGCAGCCACGCGTCAAGGGAGGGACGGGAAGCGATGCGCTCCAACTCGCAACGGAGGTACTCCTGCATGGATTGCCGCTGTGACGCCGCCCGCACCGCAAGTTCGTCGCGAATATGCTCCGGAACGCCTCGAATGGTTATCTGTACGGCTATGACCGGCTTTTTGACCTACCGGACAGCAAACTGCAAGCATCTACGCGAGGTGACGGGCCAGCGCAGGCTCGCGCAGTCGAAGAAGAGGCGCCGGAGATGCGCGCAAATTGCCGAGACCCGCGATTGTTGCTAGGGTACAGGAAAAATTGTGATGCCAGTCTGGAGGACGCCGAGGGCACCCGTTCCGGCGCTGCCAGTGCAGGAGGTTCTGCCATGTCCGTGATCGATGCCGATACCCACGTCGACGAGTCCGATGCCACCTGGGCCGCTTTGGAGGGGACGCCCTACGCGAAGTACATGCCGGTGACGGTGCACATGTCCGACGAGGAGGCGAACCGGGCCGGCTTCAACACCACGACCCGACGCAGTTGGGTGGTGGAGGGAAGGCTTCAGAACCGCGCGGTGCGGGACGAGATCAACCATCCGCCGCGGGTGCGGCGGGAGCTGGACGACGTGGAGGGCCGCGTCGCTCACATGGACGAGATGGGCGTGGACATCCAGGTCATCTTCCCGACCTTCTTCATCCGTCACAACACCCAGAACGCCGAAGCCGAATGGGCGCTGGCCACCACCTACAACCGCTGGCTGGCCGACAAGTGCGCCCCCACCAACGGGCGGCTGCAGTGGGCCGCGGTGCTGCCGTGGCTGAATCCGGAAATGAGCATCGAGGAGCTGCGCTGGGCCAAGGAAAACGGCGCCTGCGGCATCTTCAAGCGCGGCTTCGACATCGGCCGCAAGGTCACCGACCCGCATTTCTTCCCGGTGTACGAGGAGGCCAACCGGCTGGACATGCCGTTGTGCATCCACACGGGCCATCCGCTGCCGTCGCGCGAATGGGACCGCGGCTTCCCCATCATGTACGCCTTCGCCGAGCTGGTGACCTCCAAGGTGCCGGAGATGTTCCCCAACCTGCGCTTCGGCTTCATCGAGTCGGGAGCGTCGTGGATCCCCTACGTGATGTCGCAGCTTGGCGCCACCAAGCGCGCCGCGCTCCGCGGCACGGGGACCGCGCTGCCGCAACTTTGCGACCTCGACCCCGACATCTTCCGCAAGAACCGCTGCTACATCACCATCGACCCCATCGACGACGTGGAAGCGCTCTTGAAGTTCCACACCGAGGACCACCTGATCATCGGCACCGACTACAGCCACACCGACATCTCCGCCAACCTGAGCGGCATCAACGAGGTTCACAACTGGGTGGACGAGGGGCGCATCAACACCGAGCAGGCGGAGAAGATCCTGAATACCAATTCGCGGGTGTTCTACGGGTTGTAGGAACCGGCGGTTATATCGCTTGAATGAGTAAGGGCGGGTTTCAGACCCGCCCTTTTTCTTTGGTTCACCCGGACCCGCGCATCGCCCGCCACACCCTCTCCGGCGTCAACGGCAGGTCCTTGACCCGGCCTCCGGTGCAGCGGAACACGGCGTTGGCCACGGCCGGGGCCACCGGGATGATGCCGCCCTCTCCCATGCCCTTGGCGCCGTAGGGGCCGGGGCCGTCGCCGTTCTCCACCAGGATCGATTCGAAGGTGGCGGGCAGGTTCTCGAAGCCGGGGACGCGGTAGTCCACGAGGTTGGGGTTGAGGATCTGGCCGTCGCCGTACTCGATGGATTCCATCAGCGCGTGGCCGATGCCCATCATGGCGGCGCCCTCGTCCTGGCCCTCGCACTGGAGCGGGTTCAGGGCCTTGCCCACGTCGGCGGCCATGATGTAGCGCTGGAGGCGCACCTCGCCCGTGTCCCGGTCCACGTCGAGCTCCACGGCGCCGATGCCGATCTCCCAGAAGAGCGGGTTGGCGGGCGCCGTGGCCATGCCGCTGTGGGCGTAGCCGCGGCCCACGATCTCGCCTCCCTGCATGGCGAAGTGCCGGCGGATCAACTCGCCGTAGGAGACGCTCTGGCCGGCGGCCCGGGCCTCGCCGTCGGCCAGCTCCACGGCCTCGCGCGGGGCCTCGAAGTGCTCCATGGCCAGTTCCAGGATCTGCTCGCGGGCGTCGGCCGCGGCCAACTGCGTTGCCTTGCCCATGACCGTGGTGGAACGGCTCGAGCCGGTGGAGCGGTCGTAGGGGGTGTAGGCCGTGTCCGGCGGGCGCACCCGCACCTGGTCCAGGGGCACGCGCAGTTCCTCGGCGACAATCTGGCTCATGACCGTGCGCGATCCCTGACCGATCTCGGAGGTGCCGATGAGCAGCACCACGCTGCCGTCGGAAAGAGCGTGCACGGTGGAGGTGGACGCCAGCGGCGCGCCCGGATCGGTGACGCCGAAGGCCAGCCCCCGGCCGGCGCCGGAGGGGGCCACCGGTCCGTCCCAGCCGATGCGCCGGGTGACGTGGCCGAGCCCTTCCCGGAGGTCCGCGTCCAGGGGCTTGCCGCCGGGCTTCAGCTCCTCGCCCCGGTGCAGCAGGTTCTTCAGGCGGAACTCCAGCGGGTCCATGCCGAGGCGGTCGGCGAGGATGTCCATCTGCGACTCGTTGGCCCAGGCGGTCTGGGGACCGCCGATGGAGCGGAACGACGCCGCGGACACGGTGTTGGTGTAGACGCAGTGGGACTCCACCCGGATGTGCGGGATGCGGTACGGCCCGAGGATGCGCGTCAGCGTGCGGCTCGTCACCACCGGGCCCAGTTCGGCGAAGGCGCCGGTGTTGAGGAAGACCTCCGCCTGCTTCGCCACCAGCGTGCCGTCGCGCTTGGCGCCGGTGCGCACGCGGCACAGGGCCGAGTGGCGCCGCACGGTCATCATCGCCTCGGAGACGTTCTGCGCCACCCGCACCGGCCGCCCGCACTTCCGGGCCAGCGCGACGGTCAGGGGCTCGATCTTGGCGCCGGACTTGCTGCCGTAGGCGCCGCCCACGTAGGGGATGATGACCCGGACGGCGGACAGCGGCAGGTCGAAGATGTGCGCCAGCTCGAGTTGCACGCCGAAGGGGTGGGCGCAGGAACTCCACACGGTGACGCCCTCGGCGTCCACCTTGGCGATGGCCACGTGGGGCTCCATGGCGTAGTGGTACACCATGGGAAACGTGAAGGTGTCCTCCACCACGGTGTCGGCCTCGGCGAACCCGGCCGCCACGTCGCCTTTCTCCAGCCGGTCGCTGAAGCAGATGTTGCCGGGCGCGGACTCGTGGATCCGGGGCGCGCCGCCGGCGATGGCTTCCTCGATGCCCACCACCGCGGGCAGGGGCTCGTACTCCACCGCCACCGCCCGGAGCGCGTCCTCCGCCGCCGCCTCGTCGTCCGCCGCCACCGCGGCCACCGGCTGGCCGGCGAAGAGCGCCCGCTCCAGCGCCACGATGGGATGGTCCTGAATCCGGCCGCTGAACCAGGGGTTCCGGTCACGGAAGTCTTCGCGCGTCAGCACGCAGCGGACGCCGGGGATGCGCTCGGCCGCACTGGCGTCGATGGAAAGGATGCGCGCGTGGGCGTGGGGGCTCCGCAGGATCTTGCCGCAGAGCATGCCCGGCACGGCGATGTCCGAGGCGTACTCGGCCTGCCCCGTGACCTTGGCCACGCCGTCCACGCGGGCGGCAGCGGTGCCGATGATGTCCATCACTCCGACCTTGGAACCCGTCGGCTAGAACTCCATCAGGTCCTCGGCCGCCACCACCTCGCCCGCGTAGCCCTTGCGTACCTCGTCGGCCCAGGGCTCGTAGTCGGTGCTGTCCACGCGCCGCGTGAAGTGGGACAGCACGACCTTCTTGACGCCGGCCTGCGTGGCCAGCATGGCGATGTTCTCCAGGCCCATGTGTCCCTGGGTGGCCTGGCGCATGATGCCTTCCTGCTCGGCCGTGCTCATGGCCTCCCAGCGCCCGTCCTTGATCATGGCGTTCCTGCGCTCATCGCACGAGGAGGTCTCGGTGACGAGCACGTCGGCGTCTTTTACCAGGGCCGCGACCGAGGCGCTGGCGCCTGTGTCACCGGTGAACGCGATGACCCGGTCGGGGGTCTCGAAGCGGTAGGAGTAGGACTTGTAGCGGCCGGCGGCGTCGCCCCGGTGGAAGCTGAAGTGGGTGTTCTCCACCGCGGTCACGCGCACGTTGTCGTCCTGGTAGATCTCACCGGTGCCCAGGTCATGGCCGAAGAACACCTTGTGCAGCGGCACGCTGCGGCCGCCGTCGGCGATGCGGATGTCGGCGCTGATGCTGCAGTACGCCACCGTGGCGTCCACCAGCTCCTTGGTGCGGGGCGGGCCGTAGACGTTGATGGGGTCGGTGCGCTGGCCGTCCCAGGCCAGGGACATGAGGGTTCCCAGGCCGGCGGTGTGGTCGTCGTGGTGGTGGGTAAGGAAGATGATCCCGACCTTGCGCACGTCCGCGCCCGCCCGGGCCATGCGCCGGGACACGCCGTCGCCGGCGTCCACCACGTAGTAGGTGCCGTTGACCGTGAGGAGGTGGGAGGTCTGCGCCCGGTGCGGGGTCAGCGAAGGGCCGCCCGACGTGCCCAGGGTGATGAGGGATGACGGCGTTTTCATGAGGTGCTCCTTGATATGAAAACAAAATCTTGCCCAATGAATTCAGCTAGTTACAAACGCCGCGCCGCTTCTCACCGGCGACCAAGCCGAAGTGGAAGCCGCCGCTCAGGTGAACCCGTTCGCCCGTCTTCTCGTAACGGAAGTATCGCTCCTGGAAGCGCGCCTTCAACTCCGGCGACCGTTGTTCCAGTTCGTCCATCACCTCGATCCAGTGCCGGCCGGTGGGGATGCCGTCGGTGCCGTCCTGGTCCACCGGGTAGGTGTGGAGGTCGTCGCGCACCACCTCCATGCCGCCGTCGGTCATGAGGCGCCGGATCTCTTCCTGCGCGAAGAAGCGGAATCCCGCGCCGTGGGAGCGCTGGAACACCTCGTTGATGAGGCTGTTGACGGCCGCGTCCAGCGCGTCGTCCGCGGCCGCGATGATCGGGTCGAGGATGAAGAGGCGGCCGCCCGGCTTGAGCACCCGCCCGGCCTCCCGCACCATTTCCGTGGCGCTGGCGAAGTGGTGCAGGCTGAAGGCCACCCACGCGCAGTCGAAGATGCCCTCCCGCAGCGGCATGCGCTCGGCCGTGGCCGCGACCCTCCCGTAACGGGCAATAGGGTCCGCGTCCGAGTTCCGCGACACCCGCAGCATGGCCAGCGCCGGGTCGATGCCGACGACGCTCCCGCCGGCCAGGTGCCCGGAGACCGGCCGGGCGAAGCGGCCCGTGCCCGTGGCCACGTCCAGCACGGTCTCGTCGCCGCGCAGTGCCATGGCCTCGATCAAGCGCTCAGCCAGCTTTCCGCGGATATCGGACACGGCCGCGGTCCTGTCGAACTCCGCCGCGTGCGCCGGATCGTGGAACCGTGCGTTCGCCGAGTGTGAGTGCGAATGAGAATGTGAGTGCTCGCTCATGCGCCTTGCTCCTCCGACAGGCCCGCCATGTCCGGTCGCCGGCGGGTCATGCGTCAGTCGTCAGGCCCCCGGTGCGCCGTGGCCGACTCGTCGACCCAGTCCCCCTCGGTGTACGACAACCCGTCTTTCGCCGGGACCGTTCGCTCGCGCCCGGCCCGGTAGAAACGGCAATTCTTGGGACCATAGCAGAAAGTCTCGACCCTGTACCGCTGCCGCGAAGGGTTCCATTGATCCAGTATGATGCCGACGGGCATCCGGCAGCCCCACATGCACGTCGCGCAGCGGCTTTCGTAGGTGCGCGGGTCCAACCGCCGATGCCCGCGCTCGCGGTAGGTTTCCAGGTCCGGCGGCACGCCATGGAACGGCGGCCCGGGCGGCGCCTCCGCCTCGCCCTCACGGAGGACCTTGAGCCGACTCGCCCTGTACCACCCCGCCGTTTCGATGTTCGGGTTGGCCACGGGCACCGCCACGCCGCTCACCTCCATGCCGGCGCGGAACCGGTGCTTCGCGTGCGCGGCCCGACCCACGGCGATACCCGCCTCCCCGCGCTCGCCGGCGCACGTGCCGTCGATCCGCAACACGTAGCCGTGGTAGCTGTGGGAACGCTCGTCGAGGGAACGCAGAAGCCGTATCCGCGGCTGTACGGAGACGATGGTGCCGGACCAGGGTGCCTTCATCTCTCCCGGAACCGCGCGTCCGAATGTGGACCATCTCGTCATGCGCTATTGCACTTTCGACAATTGCCACGTGCACTATTGTAATTTGACCCCCAAAATTGCAATAGCGCTCCTTCCCATGCAGGTGCGTAGCCGGAGCGGACGCACCTACGGCAGCGGACACTCCGGGGTCAGCCGCTTCAACTCGGGGATGACCTCCTCGCCGAAGCGCTGGATGGTCTCCAGGGTCATGCTGGGCGCCATGCCGGGCCAGTCGACCATGAACCACATGATCTCGGCGCCGAACTCCTGGTGGTAGGAGAGCACCTGCTCGGCCACCTCGGCGGGGCTCCCGAGGACCAGGCGGTCCTGCTGCAACTGCTCGAACGGCAGGTCGTAGCGCTCGCCCGGCTGGCCCCAGCGCTGGTAGCGTTCGTAGCGCCGCTCGTAGCCTTCGCGGATGCGTTCTTCCGCTTCCTTGCGGCTGTCGGCGACGCACAGGTCGCGGAAGATGTAGAGCCCCTCGAAGGGCCTGCCGTGTGCCTCCAGGGCGCGCTTGTACGCGGGCACCGCCTCGCGCAGGAACGTCTTGGTGTGGCGGCGGCTGGCGATCCAGTGGTCCGCCACCGCCGGCACCCGCGCCACGGTGGACACCTTGTCCGCGCCCAGCAGGATGGGCGGGCGCGGTTTCCGGAGCGGCTTGGGCTCGATGGTGACGCCGTCGATGCGATAGAACCGGCCCTGGTGGTGCACCTCGTCCTCGGTCCACAGCCGCTTCACCACCTCGATGCCCTCCTCCAGCCGCGGGCGCTTCTCGCGCAGGGGCACGCCCATGGAGGTGAACTCGACGTCGCGATAGCCCTGGCCGATGCCGAACAGGAACTTGCCGCCGCACAGGTTGTCGAGGGTGGCCGTGTACTCCGCCACCATCAGCGGCTGGTGCATGGGCAACAGGAAGATCGCGGTGCCCAGGTACATGCCGGGCGTGAGGCCGGCGAAGTACGACAGCAGCGGCAGGGACTGGAGCATGGCTGCGTCCGGTCCCGTGGAGTAGTGCTGGGCCACGAACAGCGCCTCGTAGTTGCTGGCGTGGGCCACCCGGGCCCGTTCCGTGAAGTCGTGGCAAAGCCCCGCCCGGTCCAGGTCCGAGGGGTAGCTGCCGAACGCGATGCCGAAACGCATGGATTCAAACCTCCAGTCTCTCCGTTATTCCTCTATCTTTCCGTTATTCCTTCAATATTTCCGTTATCCCCGCGGAACAGGCCGTGTCAGAACTCCGCTCAGGCACGAAATGGCACAACCCCCCATACGTCATTCCCGCGGAAGCGGGAATCCAGGGGTTGGGGGTGTGGCGGTCTCATTGCCCGGCCCCACCCCACCTGGATTCCCGCTTCCGCGGGAATGACTCATTGGGGGGTAGCGGGATTCCGTAACTACCAGAAATGTTGAACAAGATTTTATTTTCATATCAATGACGATCCGGAGCGTTACCGGCCTGCCTCCGCGCGCCGGGCGATCTCCCGCGCCATGCCGTCGAAGATGCGCGCGTGGAGCGGGTACAGCCCGTACCAGTAAAGCAGGCCGCCCAGGCCCTTGGGAAGGAACGCCGCGGTCTGCTCCAGGTGCGTCTTGCCGTCATCCGTCTCCCACACCCGGAACTGGAGCCACGCGCGACCCGGCAGCTTCATCTCCGCCCTTAGGCGGACCAGCCGGCCCGGCTCCAGCGCCTCCACCCGCCAGAAGTCCAGCGCGTCGCCCACGCGCAACTCGTCCGGGTGCCGGCGTCCCCGGCGCAGCCCCACGCCCCCGAGCAGGCGGTCCCCCATGCCGCGGAGGCGCCACATCCAGTCCGCGTGGAACCACCCCCGCTCGCCGCCGATGCCGGTGAACACCCGGTACACCTCCCCGGCGGGCGCGGCCACCGTCCGCGTGCGGCGCTCGAAGATCATCCCTTCATGGGTCTCCACGCGGGAGAAGGAATCCGGCGCCACGGGCGCGCCGTGGGCGTCGCTCCAGGCGGTCTCGATTCGCCCCTGCTCCAGGTCGCCGATGACCTCCGCGATGGCCTCGGCATAGGTCCGGGGCTCGATCTCCGGGAACAACTCCCGGGCCAGACCGTCGGTCACCACCACCTCGTTCCGAAGCCCCTCGATCAACGGACCACTCACCCCGGAAGGGATCGGCGTGATCCAGTGCACCCAATAGGACGACAGGCGCGGCGTCAACACCGGCACCGGCACCAGCCAGCGCCTCAGCCCCCTGGCCAGCGCATAGCCCAGCATCATCCCCCGGTAGGTAGTCACCTCACGGCCGCCGATCTCGATGACCTTGCCGGCGCAGGCCGCGTTGCTCAATCCCGCCACGAGATAGTCCAGCACGTCGTTCACCGCGATGGGCTGAACGCGCGAGTAGACCCACCGGGGACAGACCATCACCGGCAGCCGCTCCACCAGGTAGCGGATCATCTCGAACGAAATGCTGCCCGACCCCACGATGACCGCCGCCCGGAACTCCGTCACCGGCACCCCGCCCTCCCGGAGCGCCCGCCCCGTCTCCTGCCGGGAACGCAGGTGTTGCGACAGGTCGGCCCGCGGGTCGCCCAGCCCGCCCAGGTAGACGATGCGCCGGACGCCGCCTTCCCTGGCCGCCTGGCCGAACAGCCGCGCCGCGTCCACGTCCAGCGCGTGGAACCCCGAGCCGCTGCCCATGCTGTGGATCAGGTAATAGGCGCAGTCCACGCCGGCCAGGGCACGCGACAGGGTTTCTCGGTCGAGTGCGTCGCCCTCGACGACCTCGACTTCGCCCGCCCAGGAACGAGAGCGCACCCGCGCCGCGCTGCGGGCGAGGACGCGCACGCGATGGCCTTCGGCGAGCAGGCGGGGGACCAGCCTGCCACCGATGTAGCCGGTGGCGCCGGTGACGAGGACTGTTGCGGGGCGATTCATCTTGGAGGACTGTGCGTGAGGAGCGTTGGGCACCAGCCGGACCGCTACAGGAAGGAGACGGCGATGTCCTCAGGTCTCCATGGGGAAAAGCGCCTGCGATTCCCTGCGCATCAGTTTTACAGCCGAAGGGCTGTGACGAGGCTTGACGCTGGACCTGCCACGGACTCAAGCGGATGAGGCGCGTACTCTTTCTCTGAAAATGCCACGGAGATACCGTGTTTCCTCGCGTTCGAGATTCCGGCCGAGTATGGTTCGGCCTGTCGCCAACAGCTTTCTGTCAAATTCTGGCGGTATATCGCTTGTCGTTAGCCAGTGTTCTCTGAGCCTCGAAATATCGGCCTCGGTGAGTCCATCGACGAATCGGGCTACAAGGTCGGCCAGCGCGGAACGGTCGTCACTGTCGGTTCCAGCAACGGTCTGATCCAGAGTTTTCTGCACATCGTCCGCGTCCGCCCGCGACTCCACTACCGTGAGGAACTTTGAAACTGTTCTTTGCGGATCCGGCTAATGCCACAGTCCCCTGCGCGAACAGGTACCCGGCATCGACAAAAACCGCTGTGCGTGACATTCGCGCCACCCCCAATACGTAAGAAGGCCCCCGCAGGGGCCTTCGATAGTTCGGCCCCCCGTATACAGTAGCTGGGGGTGCCGAAGGTAGAGCCTGAATGTACCTCCATAGGGGGGCGGTTGCAAGAGTCAGCAGAGTGGAGGCTCAGCCGGCCCAAACCATCCGGACTTGAGTCTTCAGCGAGCGCTTCCGACAAGGTATTGATTTGTTGGTCAGTCCCACGACACTCCGACCCTCAGAAAACCTTCAACCGCTTCTATTTTTCCTTGTCGTGCGCCTTCCTCCAGGAGTTGCTGGGCATAGGACATGATCTCTCCTCCGTGTTCGCGGCCATGGCTGCGCAGGGCTGCGTCGAAAGCCTGCGCCGCCGCTTCATCCTGCGTCGCCATCACGTAGACCAAGAATAGACGAAGATAGTTCACCCCGCCACCGGACGACAACGACGCCAGCAACCGCGCCGCCCCCTCCAACGCCGCGCCCGCATGCCGTCCATACGCAGCCATCATCAACAACTGCGCGATACGCCCCTTCAACCCTCCTTCCACCTCGTCGGGACCCATCCCGATTGGGACAGCATCTCGTCGATTCGGTCCCGCGCGGCCTGTTCGGGGTTTGGTTGGGGCTCTGCATTGTCGCTCACTCGCCGGTCGTCTTTAGCCCGGACTACTCCTGAAGCTGCCAATCGCTGGCGTACTACGCCTTCAGATCCGCGCGCCAAGTCTGCCGGTGATGTAGCCGGTGGCGCCCGTGACGAGGACGGTTGCCGGTGAGTCCACGCTGGAGGAAAGGCTGGCAGTAACGCCGACGATGAGGCTTTACCAACTCCCTCTTGCGGAAACCTTCACGACGATGACGCTCGTTATCTCTTCTCGGTCAGCCTTCCGGAAAGGTACTTGTGAATGACGCTCGACAACAGCGTCTGGTACGGGATTCCCGCGCACGCGCGTGCGCGAGGTTGAAGTCGCGTTCGGTAACTCGCAGGTTGACTCTACGGGTCTTGTTGAAGGTATTGTGGGCCGCCAGCCGTGCCGTTTCCATCTCACGTTCGGCTTCCGGTGCGGTGGTCACCTCGCCGCGCTCGAAATGCTCCAGGATCTCCCGCTCTTCCGCGTCCAATGGATACTTCACGATGATCGTCCCCTTTTGTGATTCCGAGTCGCTTTCCGCCTCGGGATAGTCGTCTTCAAAAAGCGTGACCCGTCTGCGGACGTCACAAGGGGTACAAGATGCAGGTAACCGTCGATATCAAGGACATAGATCCTCTGCCCCCCATACCGCTCCTGATTCGGATGATCCAGGACCTCCACCAAACCGCCCTGCTCAATCACAGAAACGACGCGCTCAAATGATATACCCCGTTGCTCAATAAGTTGCTGGTTCTTGTCCAGGTTCCAGTCAAAGCGACTCTCCACAAATCAATGGCCATCTAATGTGTGCATGTTGTCAACAGCGTGGCGTGAGGTAGAGCGAGGATATCCCGGGCCAGGGCTTGACCGGCGGGATATGCCTCGATCGGGTCCTCGCTGAAGACGACTTCCCCTGTCCTCGCACCGAGATCATGGAACCGGCTCACGAAGCCGGCAAGGAGTCCTGTCAATCCCGCAATGCCTCCTGACCCAACTGTTTCATTGCGCCGAGAACGCCGCCTGCGATAGTATGCGCGCCTGACCGAGGTGCCCACGGCCAGAGGAGGGGTCGTGGGCGATACAGGCGTGCGCAAACAAAGGAGGAGACATGTCATATTCCGGAGGGTGCGACTGTATAAAGACTCACTCGGACAACGATCCGATCGACGTCCACACCTGTCACTGCTCGGTGTGCAAACGCGTCACAGGACAACCCACGACCCATGTCGCGTTCTTCGCTCACGGTGACATCGTCGTCGACAAACCCGAGGCCCTGAACCGCCAGCCGTTCAACGATCAGAACCCGGATGGTCCTCTAGAACTCTGCACCTGCAAGGACTGCGGCGCACCCATCATGCTCGATGACAAGATGGGGCGCATCCGCGCCATCGCGCCGAACCTGATGGGCTTCGACCCGGACAGCATGCCGGCGACCTATCACGCCTTCTACGATCCGGCCACCGGTGCCCCGAGACCGGACGACGGCCGCCCGGTCTATGAAGGACTTCGTCCGGACTTCGTTTGGCCCAAGGGGTCCTGAAACGAAACTCGTCCCACGACGCCACAAACGACAAGACCCCGGCGGGTTCTCCCGTCGGGGTCTTGCGTCAACCGCAAGGAGCACCCGGTCCATCGGGCCTTGCGTTCAGCCGATGACCCGCTCCACCGGCACGCTGCGGACGTCCATTTCGAACGCCAATCCTTCCACCGGCGGCAGGGCGTAGGTCCATGTGACGCCGTCGGGCGCCGCGCCCCGGCGGACGATCTCGTCGGCCAGCAAGCCGTGGAAGTCATGGATCGCGTAGACCTGGCTCGTGGTGGCGTCCGCCCACGTCAGGCCCAACGCCGCCATCCGAAGCTCCAGCGCTCCCAGGACGAATTGCGCCTTCTCGCGCATGGCGTCGGGCGACGTGTCCCCGAGACGGATGATCCGGTCCCGGTACCCTCCCGGTCCTTCGGGTGCTTCGCCGGAACCCGCGATGACGAAGCTCTTCACGCCCGCCGGATGGCTCGGCTCGGCCGGCACGGTGTACGAGAACGCGTGGAAGCCGGGTTCGCCGGGAGGATCGACCTGGGGACACACGTTGGACCGCGCGACGGGGTTCTCCTCGTCCTTGAAGATTCCCCAGCGTTCGAGCGTGCCCACGTAGAGCCGATTGAAGGCAACGAAGCCTTCTTCCGTGAACTGGCCGGGCGAGCGCAACTCGCAAGCGCAGAACGCGGTGCACGGCCGTCCGAGCGCGTGCAGATAGGCCTCGATCCGGCGGAACCCCTCTTCGAGCGGAACGGGGCGCGTGAACCGCGCACGTTCGATGACGAATCCCGGCTCCGCCGAGACGCCCCCCGAGTACTGGAACCGCCCCCGCACGAACCGATAACCGCCGGGTTGGAAGACCGTTGTTTCCGCCATATCGCATCTCCCGGAGCCGGGGTCTCGGATTTGAGAGTCCGGCTCTAATTCAGCCTTGACCTGCTTCGAAGATCAGCAAACCCGCTTGCCGAACCGCCGGGCGGTACGGTCGAGCGAATTCGGACAGACACTCATTTCACGCGGTGTGGGGGCCGGGTTGGCGGCTGGAGTTGGCTCCCGGGGAGGGACTCGAACCCCCGACAAAGTGGTTAACAGCCACCTGCTCTACCGACTGAGCTACCCGGGAACGACTGGTTGGACCTAGCACAGGAAACCTAGCACAGGGCCGGTTCAATTTCCAGGCGGGACGAATCCGAGGCGCTGGAGCTCGTCCATCATGTGCTGCTGATGGGTGGCGGGCCAGAAGACCCTCCGGCAGGCCGGGCAGGCCGAGAAGACCTCCTGGCTTTCGAAGACGTAGGCGGGCACCGTGTCCCGGACCTGCTCCTTGGGCATGGGCTGAAGCGGCTGGTTGCACTCGACGCACCGGGTCAGGAGCCCCGCGAAGGGGTCGAGACCGCAGTCCTCCACCACCTGCTTCAACTGCGCCCGGAAATGGTCGTCCCGGATGAGGATGGAACGGTCCGGGCTGCGCCGGGCGATCCGGCGGTCGCGGGTCAGAATGATCCGGCGCTCCCGGGTCGCCGTGCGCACGAGCCCCTGGCCGGAGAGGTGCTGGCCGTGGATCACGTCCTGGCCGACGATGCGCAGCCACTTGGCCAGCCGTCCGAGCATCTTGTCGGCGGCGAATTTCAGATCACCCTCCACGCGCTGATTCATTGCACCCTTCACAAAGCCGTCATGACTACTTCACCAACAGTTGAATCCACACCCCGCAGCCGCACAGGCGGAGGATCAGCCAAACTTGAGGGGGTATTCCGGTCATGGTATCGTCCCATACGTACACGCGCAACGGTTCCCATGAGCAAGAAGGGCGCGGTTTACCAAGCGCGAGTGACGGCCGAGGGGACGGGAACCCCGGCTTTTGTGAGAACACCAAACGGAATGCCGGGAACACGGAACATATACGGGGGCAAGGACCCCAGGGATCTCGCTGCGTATACCGTGGTCGAAGCGGCCCGCTACGTCCGGATACCTCCACAAACGCTGCGCTCCTGGGTAGTTGCCGGACAATCACTTTCGCACTCCGGGCGACTTGGTGCGAGCGCACTCATCACTGCACCGGAATACGCCCCGATTCGCCTCTCCTTCAACAACATCGTCGAAGCGTACACGCTGCGCGCTTTGAGAACGAAACACGGGGTCTCGACCGTAGCCGCACGTCAGGCAATGGACGTTGCGGAACGCACCTTCCACACGGCGCGGTTGTTCTTGTGTCCGGAGTTGCGCACGGGTGGCGGTGAGGTGTTTCTCGACAAGTACGGTGAACTGGTCAATCTGACCAAGGCCGGCCAGATCGCAATCAAACACATCCTTGAGGATCATCTCGCCAGGATCGAACTGGATGAACTTCGCTTCCCCGTAAGGCTGTATCCCGGCGAAAACCACACCATCATGATGGATGCGTACCTTGCCTTTGGCCGTCCCGTGATCGCGCGCCGCGGCATTTCGACGGCTGCAATTGTCGATCGCGTCAATGCAGGAGAAACGGAGGAGGAAATCGCGGAAGATTACGACCTCGAATACGAGGAGATAAGAGAGGCACTTGTCTATGAACAGGCAGCCTGAACGTGATCTTCTTTACCGACCGTGACCTGGGCTCGCTATTTCCCCGGATTCTCTCGGACGCAGGCATACATGTCGAAAAGCATGACGACCATTTCCCACACAACACCCCCGACGAGGTGTGGCTGCCGAAGGTTGGCGGTTACGGATGGTTTGTCGTCTCAAGAGACAAACGCATCCGCTACAGGCACAATGAGCTTAACGCCGTGATGCTGGCGGGTGTGGGGCTCTTCCTGGTCGTGGGCCATTCCAACCACAGGACTCTCGCGGAGAACTTCGTCTCCTGCATCCACAAGATCGACCGTTTCTTGACCAAGCACAGTCCTCCCTTCATCGCGAAGGTCTACGCGCCACCGCCCGAACAGAGGCAGCGAGGCAGTCGAAAAACCGGACGTGTGGAGCTTTGGCTGTCAGGCCAAGCTTGGTTGGGTCGTTCCTGATCGGCGGGCATGGCGTTGCCCCGTCACCGCTCGACCGCCGAGGGCGTCTACCTCGGATCGATCACTTGGTCGAGGTAGATCCACAGGACGCGCGAGTAGCGGAACAGGAACGGGGAGGCGACGACCAGGAACAGGCATGAGACGATGTAGATGGAGGCGGCGGTGAAGCCGAGGAGCAGCATGGCGGCGATGATGGGGAGGACGGCGGCGATCGCCAGCGCATAGCTGAAGTACATGGCGCCGACAAAGTAACCCTGCTCGCGCTCGAACTCAAGGCCGCACACCGGGCAGCGGCGGTTCATCTTGAAGAGGCCGGCGAATATGGCGCCCGCGGCGCACCGGGGACAGCGCTCGCGAACGATGGCGAACAGCTTGTTCACGCGTCCGCACCCGGATCATCGGCTTCCCGGTTGAAGAGCGGCTTCACCGTTCCTCGCGATTCACCCGCCATGGCGTCCGTCTCCCTGTTCACGTCCCTCGCACAGCTCGTAGGATTGGCGGGTTGCGGCGCTGCCGGCAACGTTGCCGTTGGTCCCGGCGGCGACCCGTTCCGGCGGCGCGTCGAACGCGTCCTCGCCGTCCCGAGCGACCGGTTCCGGCAACGTGTCGAACGGGTCCCCCGCCTCCCGCGCGCCAGCGCGCACGGCCTCGATGGCGCGGGGCAGGTCCCTGCCCTCCCGCTGGTAGAGTTCCTCGAACCTGGCCAGGTCGGTGACGTAGAGCAGGCTCTGCAGGATCACGGCGTTGTTCAGCCTGGCCCGGCTGAACGAGGCATAGCGGTGTTTCGGTGTCCCGGCCACCGCGTCGGCCCACTGCCGCCGGCTCTCGGCGAAGACCTGTTCACGGCGGCGCAGCTTCTCGGCTTCGGGTATCGGCTCGGCGTATAGCGCCCGCAGGCAACGTGTCAGCTCCATGATCGCGCCCGAGAACTCGATCTCTTCCCGCCACTCCCGGCGCGCGGTCCTGGCTTCGGCGCTCTCCGGGCCCAGGCGCCGCGTGAAGAACTCGATGGCGCCGCGCTTGCCGACGAAGTTGGCGAGGCTTTCGTTGAAGGCCACCGAGCCGGGCACGAACAGGGTGTTGTGCAGCAGCTCGTGGAGCACGATGTCCGCCAGGCTCACCCGATCGCGCTTCAACAGGCGCCCGAGCAGCGGGTCGTCGAACCAGCCCAGGGTGCTGAAGGCACCGGCCGGGCGGAGGTGGGTGTCGTATCCCTGGGAAGCCAATGCCTCGGCCTCCTCGCGGGCGTCCGCGCCGTCGAAGAACCCCTTGTAGGGAATGCGGCCGACGAACGGGAACCACCAGGTGTAGGGCTGGAAGGAGGTCTTGGGCACGGCGGAGAGCACGTGCAGCAGCACCGGGCGGTCGACCTGCGAATAGGCCGCGTAGCTGCCGCCGACGCTCAGCCCCAGGTCCTTCGCGGCGAAGTCCCGCAACTCCAGCACCATCTCCAACTTGCGCCGAACGTCCGGTGTGACTCGGTCCTCGGCCAGCACCGTGGTGATGGGCGTCCGGCGCCACAGGATGCGTCCCTCCTCGTAGGCGGCACGGATGTAGTATCCCGGCGAGCAACCGCAGAGGAACAGCAGCAGGCAGGCCCCCATGAGCCGTGTGAACGCGGCCGCCACGCCATCACTCCTCGAACGGCACTCGCGCGCGTTCCACCTCCGCGCCTCCGTTCCCTTCCCCCTGGAACTGCAACTGGTGCAGCCGGTAATACACGCCGCCCTTCTCCATCAGCTCGGCGTGGGAGCCCATCTCGCGGATGACGCCGCGGTGGAAGACCAGGATGCGGTCGGCCTTGCGGATGGTGGACAGGCGGTGCGCGATGACCAGGCAGGTGCGGTTGGCCATGATCTTCTCGAAGGCGCCCTGCACCAGGAACTCGGTCTCGGTGTCGACGCTGGAGGTGGCCTCGTCCAGCACCAGGATCTCGGGATCGAGGACGAACATGCGCACCAGCGCCAGGAGCTGGCGCTGGCCGGCCGAGAGGTTGTTGCCGCGCTCGCGCACGGCGGCGCGCAGGCCCCCGGGCATGCGCCGGATGAAGCCCTCGGCGTTAGCGCTGCGCACGGCCGCGCGGATGCGCTCCTCGGGAATA
Organism: uncultured Syntrophobacterales bacterium; assembly: GCA_964519455.1. Lineage (GTDB taxonomy): Bacteria > Desulfobacterota > Binatia > UBA9968 > JAJDTQ01 > JAJDTQ01. The sequence continues at coordinate 3,652 of CAZFIU010000026.1, read as the reverse complement.
GACTCGTTGCCCAGCTTGAGGTTGGACAGGATGTCCCCGGAGAACAGGAACACGTCCTGCAGCACCGTTCCCATGTGACGCCGCAGCCCGTCCAGCTCCCACTCGCGCACGTCCCGGCCGCCCACCCGCACCGCGCCGCTGTCCACGTCGTAGAGCCGGCTCATGAGCTTGATGGTGGTGGTCTTGCCGGAGCCGGTGGCACCGATGACCGCCACCCGCTCGCCCGGCTCGATCCTGAAGGACACGCCCTTGAGCACCGGGTCGTTGGGACGGTAGCTGAACCACACGTCGTCGAACTCCACGGCGGCGCGGTCGGGATGGTCGGGCTCGACGACGGCGGCGCTCACGGCGCCAGGGCGCACGGCGGACGAGGCGTTGCCACCGGCGGTAAGCGCGGGGTTGGTGGCGGGTGCACTGTCGACCCGTGCGGCGCCAGCGGGGACGGTGGCTGTGGGTACGGGGTTGGGGGCGGGAACACCGTCGGCCCCTGGGGCGCCCGTCAGGACGGTGGCGGCCGCATCGGTTGCCGGGGCGGCGGCGGGCTCCGGCGCGGGAACGGGCACGGCCGCGGGCGCGGTGGCGGCAACCGGTTCGGCGCTTCCCCCGGACTTCTCCGGTGCCGTGTCCAGCAGCTCGAAGATGCGCTCGGCCGCGGTCATGGCCGCCTGGATCACCGCGTACTTGTTGCTGAAGTCGCGCAACGGCACGAACAGCCGGCGGATGTACTCGCTGAAGGCCACGAAGGTGCCGATGCCCACCACGCCCTGCAGCACCTCACCGCCGCCGTACCAGAGCAGCAGCGCGATGCTCAACGAGCCCGCGGCCTCGACCATGGAGAACAGCGACGCCTCGTAGACGTTGGAGCGCCTGATGGCGTCGCGGTGGGAGCGGTTGAGGTCGTCGAACTCCTCGAAGCTCCGCTCCTGCCGGTTGAAGAGCTGGATCACGGCCATCCCGGGGATCGCCTCGCCCAGGTAGGCGTTGACCCGGGCGATGCGCGTGCGGATGAGGCGGTAGGTCTGCCGCGCCTTGAGGCGGAAGACGTTGATGCCCAGCAACAGGAAAGGGATCAGCGCCAGCGACACCAGCGCCATCTCCACGTGCAGCGACAGCATGATGGCGACGATGGCCGCGATCAGCACGAGGTCCGCCACCAGGTTCATGGCGCCGGCGGCGAACATCTCCTGCAGCACCTCCACGTCCGTGGTCATGCGGGTCATGAGCCGGCCCACCGGGTTGCGATCGAAGTAACTCATGGGCAGGCGCTGCACGTGGGAGAAGAGCTCGACGCGCAAGTCGGCGAGGCAGCGCTGCGCCACCTTCATGGAAAGGTAGTACTGGAAGAAGAAGGCCCCGGCTTCCGCCGCCAGCGCGCCGGCGAACAGCAGGCCGGTGGTCATGAGCGTCAGGCCGTCGCCCGCGCTGACGGCGTCGATGCCGATCTTGAGCAGCAGCGGCTGGGCCAGGTTGAAGCCCTGGTGCACGGGCAGGAGCAGCAGCGACAGGAAGAATATCTTCCGGTGCGGGCGCAGAAAGCGCCACAGGCGCAAGGCCAGCTTCAGGTCGTAGGCCTTGCCGGAGATGCTGTCCTGTTCCTCCGGCGCGTTCATGGCCGCGCTGTTCCTGAGACCTCCACCGGCGCGCATGGCCTTACAGTTCCTCCAGCTCGTCCGACATCCGCTGACGCCGGTACATCTGCGCGTACAGCCCGGCGGCGCGCAGCAGCCACTCGTGGTCGCCGCGCTCGACGATGCGGCCCTCGTCCAGCACCAGGATCTCGTCGGCTTGCTTGATGACCGCCATCCGGTGCGAGATGATGATGCAGGTCTTGCCCTTGAGCACGCTCTCGAAGCTGTCGAGGATACGCTGCTCGGTGTGTGCGTCCACGCTCGACAGGCAGTCGTCCAGGATCAGGTAATCGGGATTCGCCAGGATGGCCCGGGCCAGGGTCGCCCGCTGCTTCTGTCCGCCGGAGAGGGCAATGCCCCGTTCCCCCACCCGGGTGTCGAGGCCGTCCGGGAACACCTCCACCTCGCTCTCCAGGTCGGCCACGTCCAGGACGCGGCGCACCTCCTGCTCGCTGGCAGCCGCGTCGCCGAACTTGAGGTTGTCCTGGATGGAGGTGGAGAAGAGAAAGGGGTCCTGGGGCGCGTAGCCGATGGCCCCGCGCAGCTCTTGCAGGGAGAGCGACCGGACGTCCACGCCGCCCATGCGGATGGTGCCGGAGGTGACGTCGTGGAGACGCGGAATCAAGTGCGTCAACGTGCTCTTGCCCGCGCCGGTGCGCCCGACGATGGCCACCTTGCGGCCCGGCGGCACTTCGAAGCTGATGTCCTTGAGCACCGCCTCGCCGCTCGTGGCGCCGTTGTAGGCGAACGACACGCGGTCGAACTCGATGCCCCGCTCCTTGTCCCGCAAAGGCACGGGATGCTCGGGGTCGGCGATGGCCGGCTCCACCTCGAAGATCTCCTCCAGGCGCTCCATGGCGGCGCGCCCGCGCTCCAGGAGCGAGATCATCCAGCCGAAGGCCGCCATGGGCCAGGCGAGCACGTTCAGGTACAGGATGAAGGCCACCAGGTCGGCCACGCCACCCTGCTCGCGCATGATGAGCCAGCCGCCGTACCACAGCACCACCAGCACCGTGAGCCCGTGCAGCGCCACCATCACCGGGTTGATCAGGCCGCGGCAGCGGGCCAGGTCGAGGCTGCGCGCCCGGTACTCGTCGTTCATCCCGGTGAAGCCGGCGGTCTGGGGCTCCGCCTGCACGTACGCCTTGACCACGTGCATGCCGCTCAGGTTCTCCTGCACGTGGGCGCTCATGCGCGACATCTGCCGCTGCACCCGCAGCGAAGCCCGCTGGATGCGGCCGCGGAACTGCCGGAACACCACCGCCAGGAGCGTCAGGCATGCGCCCACCGCCAGCGTCAACTGCCAGTTCATGGCGAACATGAACACCGCCGCGTAGACCAGGTAGAGCGGCGTGTTCACCAGGTTCAGGAAGCCGGGGCCCAGCAGCATGCGCACGGCGTTGATGTCGTTCACCGCCCGGGACATGAGGTCGCCGGTCTTCTGGGCCTGGTAGTAGCCGAGAGGGAGCTTCTCCAGGTGCGCGAAGAGGTCGTTCCGCAGGTCGTACTCGACGTTCCGCCCCGCGTTGAAGATGATGGAGCGGGAGACGCCGCGCAGGAGCCCGCCGCCGGCCGCGGCCAAGGCGATCCGCAGCACGTAGCCGCCCAGTTCCGAATCAGGGTCGCCGCGCTCGATGACGTCGATGGCTCCGCGCACCCACCACGGCACCACCATGAGCAGGCTGGTGGTGCCGATCAGGCACACTCCGCCCGCCAGGTAACGGCGCCAGTAGCGCCACAGGTAGTCGATCAACCGTCCGATGCCGGTCATGGTGGGAAGAAGCGGACCCCCTGACAATTCGGGTAGTTGCACGTCTTGCGGGAGGTGGGCCGCCGCAAAGGCGTTCAATTCAATTTAGCCAACGCGCCGCCGGATTACCAACCGCGTTCCCGGCGGCCCGGAACGGCTTCATCTTGTCAACCCAACGCCTAAATGTCCCCTTGGGGAGGGGCGTGGGACGGATGTGAGGGGGGGGTACGCCACGGGAGACATCGGGTCAAGCCGCTACGCGGCTCCTTCGCTT
>CAZFIU010000025.1:51382-60327 GCA_964519455.1 uncultured Syntrophobacterales bacterium | reverse complement strand
GCCGAGCCGAGCCGAGCCGAGCCGAGCCGAGCCGAGCCGCCATGAGTGCGCCCGCGTCCCAGCCCGGCGCGCTGCCCCCGTGCTCTTCGCCTGAGCCTCCCCCACCGACACTGTTTCGCAAAGCGCGGGTCAAAGTCCCCACCTCGCCTGCACGCCGCTGCTGGCGGCGCTTTAGCGGTGGTATGGCGGCCCCGCATATGTCCCCTCCATCCGCGCTTGAGTCCCGATTCTGTACGGTGGAGTCCAGATCTTCAACACCGGCCCGACGTACGGAACTCGCCAGTATAGGTCTGTGCGCTCCCCCCGAAGGAAAATTGAGTCGTCACCGCCATCGACGGAAGGCGTTACGAGGAGGTCTCCCATGATGAAAAAGGGCAATATCGCCGCCAGTATGAATGAGGCGTTGGTCTTCGTCACTCCCTTCCAATGTATTGCCGCCTTCGCCTTGGTGATCGGGCTCGCTGCGGTTTCGACGATGGCGCGGGCGGAGTCGGGCGGACGGTTTTGGAACCAATATCTAATGGACGCAAGCCGTTGCGAGGCCACGCTCAACGACACGGCACGGGAGGGTGCACGCTGTCTGTTGGGCAACGGCCTGAACCTTTTGGTTGGCGAAGGCCTTCGCCATGCGAGCGTGTACGGAAAGACCGTGTTTGGGCAGCATTTTCAAGTCGTCAGCAGTGTGACGCATTCCCCGATACCGAACAGTGTCGGGCTTCAGGGCGATCTCGACATCGTGCTGCCGTTCGCCGGCACAACGCCGTCTGTCGGTAGTCAGGGCGCCTCTTCGATCTTCTTTCAGCAGGGCATGACCCGTTCGTGGGACGGTTCCGGTCGTTTCCGGAACGACCTGCGGCACGGCATGGTGCGCCGCTTCCGGCTCTCGACCTCTCCAGGGGCGGATATCCTTGGGATCTCGGCGTTTCACTTGTTCAACACCGAGCGCGGGCATGGGGTGGCGGCGCCCGGAATCGACTACACGGGGAGGTGGGGAACCGGGTCCTTTCGCTACTTTGTTCCCACCACCGGTTGGCGTCCGGGGAGACAAGGCCAGGAGGAGCGGGCCCTTGAGGGGTTCGAGTTTGGGATGCGCTTTGCCCCGACCAGCACTCTTCGGCTGAACACCGTGGGTTATCGTTGGGAGGCCGAGGATGGTTCCGGGCGCTGGAAGGAGGGGGTTCGTGTGAACCTGGACTGGCGCCCTCATCCGTGGCTCAAATTCGACGCGGGTTACGACGGCATCGGCCGTGGCCAGGGCTCCGCCGACTTTCATGTCGCGCTTCACGTGCCGTTCGGGATCTCATCCGAACGTCCCCGATGGGAAGGCCTGGGAGTCGTACCCGAAGACTCGCAGCCGAGCGTTTCGGCCCTCTGGCAACCGGTCGACGACGTGGGTCCGATCCGGCTGGCCAAGCGAAAGAGCGTTGCGGCGCTCGTGAGAAACGCCCAGGTGCGGTTCCTGCAAGACACCGTGGGCAGCGGCCATGCCGTTCGGTTGGAGGTGCAGCTTGAGGCTGCCGCTCCGGAAGACATCCGCGTCGTCGTACGGCTCGTGCCGGGGAGCGGCAACAATCCCGCCGTGGCTGGAGAAGATTTCGTCGATGAACCTGTCGAGACCACGATTCGGAAGGGCGCCACGAGTGGAAGGATTTCCATTCGGCTGCTGCGCAACGACGCCATGCAGGAGAGCCGAAGCCTGAGTGCTACGGTTTCTCTGGTTTCCTGACGCACCATGCACTCCATGAACTGCCGAGTTGACGGCTTGCCCGAGAGAGAGTGGGTGTGCGGAACAGTGCCAGAGCCCGCGCTGGAGGAATAACATCATGCGCCGATACAGTTCTTCACGTACTGCTTTCCTGGTTCTATGCGTCGTGACCGGGATGGTGGGGTTATGGTCCTGCGGGGGCGGCGGCAGTTCGGGCGGTTCCGGTCCCGAGGTGATAATACGACCGCCTGGCGACCAACCCGACTTGGCTGTTGGGGCTCTTTCGGTCAGCGACAGCAGCCCGGATAGCGGCGTGTCGTTTACTCTGAGCGCGACGGTTCGCAACGATGGCGACGGTCGGTCGGCGGCGACCATCTTGCGCTACTACCGGTCGTCGGACACGACGATTTCAACGTCCGACACGGCGGTGGGCACGGACCCGGTGGGTGGTCTTGCCGCTTCGGGCACGAGCGCGGAGTCGATCCGGCTCACGGCGCCGTCCGCCGCTGGCACGTACTACTACGGCGCCTGCGTGAACGCGGTGACCGGGGAGTCCGACACTGCGAACAACTGCTCCGGTTCGGTGCGCGTCACCGTCAGCGCGGGTGGCGGGGGCAGCAGCTTCGAAGTCGGCGATGCCCTTCCGGGTATCCCGGCCTCGGGGTTGTTTGTCCCGGCGGTTGTTTCCGGCGCCAGTGTGTCCAGCAGTGGCGGCTCCACGACGATCACCTGGAACAACGGCGGACGCATTCAACTACAGGATGGAACCGGGTACACCTGTCAGGCTGCGGGCGGATGCGCGGCCAGGAACGGCGTTGTCACGCGAGGCACAGTCGTGCGTGGCGGCGAAGCGCCGCCGACAGCGACTCCCGATCTGGTTGTGACATTTTCTGTCAGCGACCGCACTCCAAGCGCCGGTGATACGGTCGAGCTGAGGGCAACCGTCCGCAACCGTGGCAATGGACGGTCTGCCGCGACGACGTTGCGCTACTACCGGTCGTCGGACGCGACCATTTCCGCGTCGGATTTTGAATGGAGCACGGACTCGGTGAGCGGTCTCGCCGCCTCCGGCACGAGCAGCGAACTGGCCTTACTGCGGGTTGGGTCCACTTCCGACTACTATTGGGGTGCGTGCGTGGACGCCGTGTCCGGAGAGACCGCTACCGCGAACAACTGCTCCAGCGCCGTGCGCGTTACGGTGAGCAGTGGCGGGACCGGAGGAAGCACCTTTAGAGTCGGCGATACGATTCCAGGCTTCCCGTTCGGTGGCACCTTCAGGTTCGGCAGTCAATTGTCGTTGGGAGGGACCGTTTATACCTGTCGGTCTGCTGGAGGGTGCGAAATCAGAAATGGAGTCGTCACTCGAGGCACTATCGAAGGTGGCGGTGGGACGACGCCGAGCGGTACTCCGGACCTCGCGGTCGCGACGCCTTCGGTCAGCGACGCCAGTCCGGATTCGGGTGCGTCGTTCACGCTGAGCGCAACGGTTCGCAACGTTGGCGACGGTCGGTCGGCTGCGACAACGTTGCGCTACTACCGGTCGTCGGACGCGACGATTTCCTCGTCGGACACGACGGTGGGCACGGACCCGGTGGGTGGTCTTGCCGCTTCGGGCACGAGCGCGGAGTCGGTCCGGCTCACGGCGCCATCCACCGCTGGCACGTACTACTACGGGGCCTGCGTGGACGCGGTGACCGGGGAGTCCAACACCGTGAACAACTGCTCCGGTTCGGTGCGCGTCACCGTCAGCGCGAGCGGCGCCAGATCAGGAGAGTGCCGGGTCGGCGGAACCTACCAGCCAGGAGAGAATTGTGACGTTTACGGTGTCGGGAGCAGTTCAAAACTAACTTTCAGTGTCACGGCCGATGGGCGCGGACGCTTTGGCTTTATTGTTTCTGGGGGCAGAATTAGCGCCCGAAACACCACCATCAATGGAGTCACCTATCATTTTGTTGCTTCTCATCAGGGCGGTGGAGTCTGGCGCATAGATGAATACAGAAGGTGATCAAGGGGGGTCATAGGTCGAGTTGGACGGCCCGAGAAGAACCCGGGGGATGCCCGTCCGGATTAACTCATCGACGACGCGGCCGGCGGCGCACTGTGGTGACCGCCATGGCTCCATGGATCTCCGGGCGACCCTGTTAGAGGGGACCAGCAAGCAAAGAGACCGGCACGTGGGGATGCCCTGATCCACGGCATGTGTGCGTCTTGTGATCTGCCACGCTGATCTCACCCCGCGGGCGGCGTGATGGGACGACGACCAGAATCTCGGCGGAGAGAACCTCAGGAGTTGTAGCGCCTTCATGACGAGAGTATTGGTCGGCATGTCGCTGTTGGTTGGCCTGTCCGGATGCCTGTCGGACGATTCCTACCTCGCACGAACAGGATCGCGTGTGGACGCCCTCGCGACCGAGTCCCCGGGCAGTCGACTGTCCCGGCCCGTGTTGACTCACTCGCCGAATGTGTTCCCATCCGTTGTGAAGCCGGATGCCCCACCCACGGCAGTCGCCGGCATTCAGGGCAAGAAGTATTTTGTCTCCATCGGAAGAGTCGTCCTGCGAAACCACGCCGGAGACGATTTCCTTTCTCACCCGGACATCTATGTGCAGGTCCAAAGACGGGATCCGGTGGTTCTTGAAGCGATCCGGCGCGCCGAAGACAAGATTTCCGTTCTGAAGGGCCGGAAGCGGGTTGCGGAGGCCGAGTTGACGCCGCTTCGGGTCAAGAAGAAGAGGAGCGAAATCGTGCCGGGCGACCCTCTCTCTCCTGCTCGTCTGCGGCGACTGGCGGAACTGACCCGTACCACGGAGGGCAAGTGCGACGGAGTGTTTGCGAGCAACGTCTGCGGAAAATGCGCTCCCTACGACGAAAGACCACTGTGTCATCAGTGCGAGGATTGCAAGGAGTTGCGCTTCCTTCTCAAGAAGAAGGCCGAGAGTGAGAGGATCCCTGGCCCCGCTCTTGATGCGCCGGAAGCGGATCGCCTGAAGGAATTGGAGAAGTCGGTCAAGGAGTTTGTAAACGACCTGCGGGAGACTCATGGAACAGTAAGGAAGCTTCGCAAGAGCATAACCGGCAAGACCCACACCGTGACGACACCTGGTCTCGTAGTGGACTATGGAATGCGTCCCATACTGGAAATTTCGCCCGGCGATGAGTTGTGGATTTCGGTCTACGATGAAGATGTTGGTTCGCACGACCTGTACGGGTCAACGGTGTATCGTGTCCCGAAGACAAGGGAATTTACTGAACAGGACGTGGACCTCTCGATGCCGAATGTTCGGTTGGTCGTCTTGAAGCTGACATCACGTTGACTATTGTGACTACCTGCATCGCAACGACTCAGAGAATGCAACAGCGCGCAATTGCCGTGCAGATTTGAGACGGCATGGATCTCGGGTCCAATTGGACAATGTTGGCGGAAGGTGCAACAACCGGCCACTCACCGCTGAGAGTTCTGGAGCATGCGCATGAGCCCACAGTTGAGAAACGTTGGAATATTCGCGTTGGTGTTCACTTTCAGCATGTGGCTGGCCACAGGCGAGACTGTTTCATCGGACGATCAGAGGGGACCTGGCAACGCCGATGCGTTGCCGGCGGTCCGGTTGGCCGCCGAGCAGGGTGATGCCGATTCTCAAGTGAGGCTGGGAGCCATGTACGCCGCCGGTCGCGGGGTTGCCCGCGACTACGCCGAGGCCGTCCGGTTGTTCCGGCTCGCGGCCGAGCAGGGCAACGGTCATGCTCAGTACTTTCTCGGGGGCATGTATGCCGGGGGTCTCGGTGTCACAAGGGACGATGCCGAGGCGGCGAGACTGTTCGGACTCGCCGCCGAACAGGGCCTTGCCGAAGCGCAGGCCAAATTGGGCCGTATGTACGCCACCGGTCGCGGAGTTTCCCGCGACTACGCTGAAGCTGTCCGGCAGTTCCGGCTGGCTGTAGAGCAGGGTCACGCTGGCGCTCAACACCTGCTCGGCGCCATGTACGCCGACGGTCAAGGAGTTCTCCGCAACGACCGCGAAGCGGTAAGGTTGTACAAACGCGCCGCCGATCAAGGTGATGCCACAGCTCAATTCAAGCTCGGCATCATGTACGCCACAGGCCGGGGGATTGTCCGCAGCGACACCGAGGCGGCAAGGTTGTTCAGCCTCGCTGCCGCACAGGGGTTCGCCGAGGCTCAGTTCTTTCTCGGGGCCATGCACGCGGAGGGCCGAGGGATTGGCCGCAACGATACGGAGGCCGTGCGGTTGTACCGACTCGCCGCCGCACAAGGTCATGCCAATGCACAACATGGTCTGGGGGTCATGTACTTGGCCGGTCGAGGGGTTGACCGCAACTACATCGAGGCCGCGCGATTTTTCCGGCTCTCCGCCGCGCAGGGGTTCGCTCGATCTCACCTCGCTCTCGGGGTGATTTACGCCGAAGGTCGCGGTGTTGAGCGCGACCACGTTGAGGCGGCACGATGGTTCGGCCTCGCCGCCAAGTTCGGGGAGCTTTACGATGATTCCAAGGTTCAGGTTGATGCCCGGAAAGCTCTCCGGCTTCTACAAGGGAAGTAGGGAGTAGGTCCTCGAAGAAGTGACCGCGGCAAGGGCAAGGTCATATATGGCCGCATGACCCCGAAAGGAGGGGACAATGTTGAATATACCGGCGCGCGCGATACTGCGCGTTGCTCTCGCAGCAGCACCGTTGATCATACACGGCCCGGCACCAGTCGCGCCGTAACTTCAGCCAATGAGGAGACCAACGTTATGACTGTTCGTTCATTAGTTGCTTTTGCGGCCATCTTTTTTCTTGCGGCTTGTGGTGGGGGTGGAGGAAGCGGAGGAAGCGGCGGCCCTTTTCCCGTCCCCAATTCCGTCATCCAAGATCTGACCAACTCGCACCCCCCGCAAGAGACACCGGCCGAGGCATCGTCAAGGTTAAGGGACGTTGTTTCCCGCACGGACTCCGTGCTCGTCTCAACATGGTTTTTGCAACCGCAAGATCCGTCTGATCCAACGCTCCATGCCCAATCATCATGTGCCGCGACAACTTGCATGTTCCATGAGCCACGAAACGATCTTTCGTGGACTGTAAGTGAGGACGATTTGCAGTACGATCCCACGGTGAATAAAACCATTCTCAGCAAGCATGGGATTACCATGTCTAAGGGATCACTAAGCTACGGTTCCTTGATGGACCACAGCTTTTTTTCAGCTTTTAGCGATCATGATGATGTGATTGAGGGAGTCAATGTCTGGAGCCGTTTCTCTTATGCTGGCGGAGAGCTGACGGGATCACGACCAAGCACATCCGCCAATTGGCATGGGATCATGGTAGGAGTTCCGCTTGTCGCTTCCGCGCGCAACAAATTTCTGCAAGGTGACGCAGTCCTAACCTACGACTTCTCGGGAAGTTCTCTTGATGCGTTGTTCACCAACATTAAGGACATCACGAGGAATCGTGCTCACTCTGTCTCCAGCGTCGGTTTCTCTGATGTTCCTGTAGATTCGAGCGGAACGTTTCAGGCCGCGACAACGGGGAACCGCATTCAGGGTGGGCTTTATGGGCCCGGACATGCCGAGACGGCGGGCATCTTCGAGCATTCGGGAATCGTCGGGTCTTTCGGAGCCAAAAAGCAGTAGGGTCGTTCGGGAATCGGGGATACATGGAAGCTGGCATGCGACTCTTGTAGAAGGAGGACACAATGTTGAATACACCGATGCGCGCGATGCTGCGCGTTGCTCTCGCAGCAGCACCGTTGATCATACTATCTGCCTGTGGTGGTGGTGGTGGTGAGAACGGGGGAGGAGGAGCCCACATGCCCGACCACATGCCCGATGGCGGGCGTATGCAACTCACCGAAGCGCATCTCTACGGCGACCTCAAGACCTACGGTGCGGTGGCTGCTAACAGCCCCAGGCTCGGCAGCGTAACCCAAAGCAGTAATGGCAACGGCATAAGCACGGACAGAGTTGAAACCACGCTTGAAGCCGGTGGGCGGTTGAAGGTGGTCGTGAGAGACGGGAACGGCAACGCGTCATTGGAGTTGGACAGCGGTACCGACCTGGAAGAACGCCTGACTGGCACCGCGTGGATTAATGAGGATGACCTTCCTCCGGGCTGGAATGGCGATGGATGGGTCTTGGCGAAGCAGGATGGGGCTGACACGGTTGTGTCCGTCGCGTACACGCTTTGGGAAGACGCGGATGACACCAATTACCTCGCCGGAGGGTATTGGGTCAGGGGCAATGCCGATGCCGGGGTTACGGACTTGGGCACGTTCGTGGACGCCGGGCCGGGTTCGGTCTTCAGCTACTACGACGGTCAGGATTCCTCCTGGGATCGGCCGGTCGCGGGAACAGCTACCTATCTGGGATCGGCGGAAGGCGCTTACGTTCAAAACGATGGGGATGGCGGTGTTTGGTGGGGCGGCTTGATGCTCAGGGCCGATTTCGCAGCGAATTCGATAGGGGGGTGTGTTGGTTGTCCCGAAGCATATCCCAATCTCCCAGAACGCGGCATCTATACCTATACGACCATCGAGGAACTGAAACGCGACGATTGGACTCAAGAGGATCTGTATGTCTCTCTCAGGGGCGGCAGGATCAGCAACGACGGAAGTTTCGAGGGCACGCTGAGCGTGCTCGAACTGAGCACGGACACGCCATTTGCCTCGCAGGGAAAATGGGGCGGATTTTTTTCGGAGAACAGCGATGTGTCGACCCATCCGTCATTTGTAGGCGGGACCATCGGGGGGACCGCCGAGGGTATCGGGTTCATCGGAGTCTTTCTGGGACAACGGTAGACTCGGGCGAAGGCCGTACGCCGCAAACCGTATCGGCTGCGCCCACGCACCTTCAAGCGCCGCGCGTTGGCGCCGATGATATGACAGGCTTTCCGGCGGAAATGCTGACAGCGGGTGAGCCCCTGGCAGGACAGTTCTGGGAAATACCGGGTATGGAAGGGTTGGGTACACATGGTGGACAGTGGGGGTCTACATGGACACGTATAATGGCTTGGTCATCTTGGTTACGGGGTGTGTGAGGCTCGTCTCGTCCAGATCTGCACAGATGGTCGAAATATTGTCGGTAGCGATTGTTCTTGCTATTGCTATGGCGCTTTCGGGTTGTGGAGGTGGCGGAGCGCGAATAATGAAGCCGGTGAATCCAACGCTCGGCTTGTCGCTTCCTCCGGGTCATGGGCTGAGCGCGGGGGAGATCACGGTACCGGCGGGCGCGTCGGAAGAGCACGGGAATAT
>CAZFIU010000025.1:43168-51282 GCA_964519455.1 uncultured Syntrophobacterales bacterium | reverse complement strand
CGAGCGTTATGGCGGCGTATGACCCGTGGGGTTTGCCTTCGGGACACGGCGTGAGCGCGGGGGAGATCACGGTACCGGCGGGCGCGTCGGAAGAGCACGGGAATATCGTGGTCACGTGTCCTCCGGGCGGGGACGCGTGTGTGGTGACCGTGGCGACAGACGGCACTGCGGAGTACGCCAGGACGGGCGGTGTCCCGAGCGTTATGGCGGCGTATGACCCGTGGGGTTTGCCTTCGGGACACGGCGTGAGTGCGGGGGAGATCACGGTACCGGCAGGCGCATCGGAAGAGCACGGAAACGTAGTGATGACATGTCCGGCCGGAGGCGGCGCGTGCGTCGTGAGGGTGTTGGCGGACGGCGCTGCGGAGTATGCCAGGACGGGTGCCGTGCCCACGTTCATGTACGTGCATCGAAGCTTTCAGAGGGACAATCCAACGGCGGAGGATCTTCTGGACCACTGGGACGAGCCGGAGCAGTTGCGGCGGGCATTGGGGCTGTCCATGGTCCATGCTGGCGAACTCGCCGACCGAAGACAAGCAATCGCGAATCTGGTCAACTTGGCTGAGGCCGATCCGGCCGAGGCTGGAACCAAACTCCGTAACGTGCGGCCCGAGGATATCGAGATCATTGGCAAGCGAGGAGGAATCACCTACGGGCGCTGGGCAGGAGGGCCCGCCGGGACACTGAACATCGAGTTTGATTGGCGGTTCGCACCCGACGTCCCTCCGACGGTGCGCGCAATGGCGGAGCGCGCTGGGAAAACCTGGTCGTTTCGGCTTCGGGACGAATTCAACGCTCATGTGGTTGAAGGAGGAACGACGATCAGCACCCAAGGGATGCATGCGGGTGCCCAAGTCCACGAGGTAACCTTCGAGGAATCGGTGGAGACTGACGGGATTCTCGTCGTGGTGACTCACTCCCATTCGGATCCCCTGTCTTCCGCAGGCCCACAGCAGGCTGAAATTACCGCGAATGACTATGAACCATGGCTCGGCGTATTGAATCTGTCACAGCGCAATCTTGACGAGAGAACCACGATCGGGAACTACTGGTTATCCCATCTGTTCGCTCACGAACTCGGGCACGTAATCGGCATCGTAAGTCACGAAGGCGGTTGGCATGTCCCGTCTTATGAGCGCCATCTCAACCGCCAGAGTCACACCTTCGAAGGCCCGAGGGCGCGAAGTGCCAATGGAGGTGATTCGGTCCCGTTCCAATGGCTTGACCAAGACCGGCGTGTCGTACCGCCACACACGCCGGGCGCCAACGTCGATTACGGCCATCTCGGCGTTTGCGATTCCGTCATGGCGTACTGCGCCGATCCCAGGGAGACGTACCAACCGTCCGAAATTGATTTTGCCTTCCTGGGCGACATTGGTTACGAACTTCTGGACGCCGAGACCGCCAATGAGCCCGAGCTGTATGGTTACGGGGCATGGGGTCGCTACAGTGCTTGGAGCGCGGGGGTGGAACGCGTTTTCCGGTACGTGGACAACGGTTCGGACGTTGTGGCGCACGATTCGCTACGGGCGAGTGCGGACGCATTCGGCAGGGCCCCGAGCGCGGACTTGGCCGCAACGCACGCGCCCTTGCAAGGAGGGATCACTTGGTCGGGGGCTCTCATCGGCGTGGACCTGGGACGGCCGATGCTGCCACCCGTCTTTGGCGACGCGGAGCTTCGTGTGGAGTTGTCGACCCTCCAGGGGAACGCGTCGTTCGAGGATCTCACGGTCCACGTAGCCGGAGTGTCCAGCGCCTTCCGTATGCCACGTTTGGAGTACGACATAAATGTGGCAGGGAACGCCTTCTCGGATGAAGACGGCCGTGTGCGCGGCGGATTCTATGGTCCCGCTCATGAAGAGATGGCCGGAGTGCTGGACGACCGCAAGTCTACGGTCAACCTCCTGGCTGGCTTTGGCGGCACACGTTGATGGCCCCGTGGAATGCCTCCCATGTGATGTAGGTGGATTGGCTGCGACTACTCAGCATCTTACGCCACCGCAGTGCGCGATTGGACCGTCTCTCCCGGTCGAAGCAGGAACCCGCGGTCGCGCTCGCTTACGAGCGCGGCAGCCAGCGGCGGCAGGCGTTGACGGACACCATCGAGGCGATGGGCGGGAGCGTCGAGGGACTCTACTATGCGTTCGGCGACACGGACCTCTACATCATCTGCGATCTTCCCGACGACGCCACAGCGACGGCGGTGTCGCTGAACATCGCTAATGCCGGAGCCCTCGAGATCAGAGCCACCGCCGGAGACAGTGGACGAGGCGGTGAGCACGAAGGTGCCCTACCGGCCGCCGGGAGCCCGGGCCGCTCGCAGTCGCAGGTAGGCGGGAGGCGGTGGACAGACGGTGGACCCTCCCGCGCTCTGGGGGGGGGCTTCCATGAACAGATAGCGGCCGGCGACTCAGAACTCCCGGCTGTAGCGCATCAGCAGCCCGGCTTCGGTTTCGCCCCGAACGTGTCCCGCGTCGCGGGAGGCAATCACGGCCACGTGGGCTCGTCCTCCCGCCCAGGGACGGGTGTAGACCAACTCCAGGTCGAGCTGACGGCCCGAAGGCTCAAGCCACAGGACGGCTTGTTCCACCTCGACCTGCCCGCCGGGAGTGCGCCCGGATACCCATCGGAGTTGCGCGTGACCTTTCTCGATGCGCAACGGTTGAGACAGCCTGAACGCCAACCTGCCCCCCGCATGACCGACCTCCTCGCCCATGATGCCGAACGCAAGGGAACTGGTCCGCAACGCGGACAGGCGGCGCACCATGCCGTGCCCCCGGACCCCGGCGCGGCTCACGCCCGCGTTGGCGCTGGCGAGGAGAGTCCAGCCATGAGTGAGTTGCCGATGCGCCGACACTCCCACGATGCCTGTGTCCCCGCCCAGTCCGCCGAAAGCTCCCCTGGAACGGCTGCCCAACAGCCCCCGCTCTTCGGCCAGCCATCCCGTCTCCACGGCGAGGCTGAAGGATCCGGAATGGCCGAGCCGGTATTCCATCAAAGCGCCCACGGTCTTGCCGGAGCCGGCGGCCCGCCGTTCGCCGTACCGGGCCTTGCCGTGGACTGCGACGATGCCGAGATAACCGGGGCCAACGGCCGTCTCATACCCGATGCTCACGCCGTCGCGGGCGAAGCCCAGAAACGGGTTGGCGAACGCGCCGTCATCGGTGAAGGCGTTCGGTTCAACCGGTCCCGGTCCGTGGCGTGCCCTGTCTGCATACAGTCCGAAGCGCCAGCCCGGGTGACTGCGGTAACCCAGCAGCAACCGGCCGTTTCCCAGGTCCCGCGTCATCGACAGGGAACCGAGCGAGGCGAGGCCGGTCGGAGTCGAGACGGCGTTCAGGCGCACACGGAGTTCAGCGCCGTCCATGCGCCAGCTTGCCCCTCGGGGATCCCGGCCCAACCTCCCGAGACGCTCAGAAACCGGGGATGCAGCGAGGATGTTGGGCCGAAGGTGATCGCTCAGCGGACGGAAGAACGGCGCGTCGAGCTCGTCGAAGCTCGCCACCTCCCTCACCGCCAACCCTCTCGTTAGCGAGTCCCCGAAGGCCGCCCCCGGACGGAGCGTGCTGCCGAGGCTCGGCGCCGAGGGGCCGGAGAGGGACCGGCCGGTCAGCATCCGCGTCTCCCCCACGGGCCGGGTCGCCGCATCCAGATCCAGGAAGCCCTGGCCGTAAATCTCCGAGTCCCCGTAGAGACCTTCCTTGTCGGCGGTCTCGAGGATACGTTCCACGATCTCGTCGTTGCCGAGCTGATTGCGGTAGTGCTGCGCGAGCAACGCGATCCCGCCCGTCACGAAAGGGGCGGCCGAGGACGTCCCGGATTCTTCGAGCGTGAGCCAACACTCGCCGGCGCCGGCCGGACAGTAGGAGCCCGGCGCCGGGCCGGTGATGCCGACGCCCGGGGCGGCCAGGCAGAACTCCTTCGCGATGCCGCAGCGATTGGAGAAGTCGGCAATCCTGCCTTCCGGGTCCGTTGCCGCTACGGCCAGGGAATGACCGCGCAACTCGGGGATCCGGACGGGGAGCCCGGCCGCGATCTCGACGGAACTTGCCGACTCGACGGAGCCGTCAAGACCGATCTCCCCGCGCGCGTTGCCCGCCGCCCACACGTAGATGGTGCGCGCGCTGGCCGGGGTATTCGCCTGCGCGATTGCCCTGATGACGTTGGGGAACCGGCCGCGCAACTCCTCGGCGCCGAAATTCTCTATGTTCCCTGGAAGACCGAAACTGCAATTGACGGCCGTGACCCGGGAGTTCAGACTGTTGAACGCCGATGCAAACTGCATCTCGAGCACCGACTCGATACCGCGGAGCCGCTCGGGAAGACCACGGATCTCTTCGGGAGTGGGGTTCTCGGGCAGGATCTCTTCAAGGATGTCATCCACACTCCGGAAACCCACCGAGATCACCTTGGCATCGAAGGCGACTCCGTGAATGGCCGCCGCGCTTCCGGCGCCGTCCGCATGCTCCCGGCGGTTCGCCGCCATGATGCCCGCCACGAACGTCCCGTGGCCGAACGTGCTCAGGCATGAACCGTCCGGGGCGCGGTCCTCGCACGAGCCGAAGTCGGGTTCGTAACCCTCGACATTGTCGGTCTCGAGCTTTCCCTCGAACCCGGGATGGCCCGGGTCGACTCCGCTATCGACGATGCCGAGGGCGACCCCCTCGCCGGTCGCGCCCCGGGCATATGCGTAATGCGCTCCGGCCCGAGACAACGCGGCCTGGTTTCGGAACTCCGGATGCGCCGCATACTCCTGCCGAAGATCCTCCTCGGACACGGCCCCGTCCGGCTTGGGCGCGACCCCGGGTGAGGAGGACCCGCCGCCTGCGTTGCAACCCGTCGTGAGAAGCGCCGCGCAGGTCAGGACCAGAACGCACTCCACGATGCGACCATACGCGTGGGCCGCTTCGCAAACCGGTCGGTTGACGATGTCGTGCCTTGTATCAACGAGTGCCATGTAGAGCCTTGCGGCGCGTCCCGCCATTCTTCAGGACATGCGATGACGCCGTGATGTCTTCGAGGCACGGGACGGCACTGGTTCAAGGCTTGTATACGCGCCGCTTCCGTGTCATTCGCGTTCCAAGGTCGATCTTCTCGGACCGGTCCTGGAGGCCCACAAGCCACACCTGCTAGGACAACAATACGGGAATCCCGACACCGAGGACCATCAGTGTTGGAATGCCCCTCCAACGCACGGCCATGACCCAAACGATCAGGTACCGCGGGGTTCACACCGCCCGGCCGTCCCTTTCTCAAATCCGTCCTCGACCCTTCCGGCTCCGGATCGAGTCCGCGAAACCCGCACTTCGCGGGACTATCCCTTGCAGGTGGCTCGCCACAAGTCAAACTCACGTTGAGCTGCTACCGGTTGAGACCAAATGAAGGCACGCTTATCGAAGGGGAATTATAAAGATTACTTGACGGAGATGATTCGCGCCGGTAGGCTGGTGTTGCGAACCTAGCGCCCCTGGGCAGCGGGCTTCTGTGCTGCCCGCCCTTCCTTCCCGATCTTCCGATCCGCCTGCCGGAACATGGCCCGCGCCAACTCGCGCGGGTCTTCCGGCATGTCACGGTGTACCTTGCGGGTCTTCTTCGCCGGTGTGGTGGCGGGCATGGGTTACTGCCCTCCTGGCAGTTTCAGCCATCCACACGTCCACGCCGCCCGGCCGCTTGTCGACAGGGGATCACCCGAGCACAGGCAGATGTACTCGCTATCGTTGTGTATTGTCCGAGTACCCACGTTGACGAGGGCTCCACCGGTGGCGGTGGTGCATTGGGGGTTCTCGGTTCTCAACGTGGTGACGGGTAGATCCCCAGAGAACTGGATGGTTACCTTTTTCCCAACGGATGCCCACGCCGTACCGGCAAGGGCGACGACAACTGCAATGGCAAGAAGTTGTTTCACCGCGAATCCTCCTATTTGCCGTTCTCGCGTCCCTTCACGTGTTCGGCCCACGCCTGGATATCCGGGGCGCGCATGGACTGCGCGAAGGTGGCCGCATGCTCCAGTACGTGGGCCGCCCGAACGTCCAGGGAGCGGATCGCCACGTCCAGTATCTCGAATGCCCGAGGCGGTAGCACCACCTGGGCGGCTTCCCGTATTTCCTGGCCGCGACTCATGAACTGGCATCCCGGGCGTCGACGCGCCGCGTGAAGCCCTCGAACAGACCTTCGAGCCTGGCAACCCGTTCACGCAACTCGCCCACATCGCGCTTGATGGAGCGGAGATCGGGAAGGATGAACCCCAACACTGCCGCTCCCGTTGCGATGATGGTTCCTATCACTGCCACCGTTTCCTGATCCATGACCACACCTCCCATCGGTTAGGAGTCACCCATCCTACAGCCCCCGTACTCGGTTTACAACACCACACAACGTCGCCCCGGCCTCGTCAATCACCTGCTGAAACCGTCTCCGCTGGTCCGCCACAAGCCTGTTCACTTCGGCGTTAAAGTCGAACACCAGCCCGTCGAAGGGGTTGGGGTTGGGTGCGCGCCGTGGGCGCTTCCGGCCAGTAGCCCGGACGTAGCGCATGGCGCTGTCGTCGTTGCCAATCATGACGCGGATACCGTGGTTATGAGGCATGGTGCCCTCCGTGGGGTAAAGGAGGGCTTGCGGGCAAGCGAGGGGCGTGGTAGGAAGGGAGTTGCTTGGTTCCAGTTCCCACCGGCTCGCCGGAATTACCATCCGGCAACAAACTGTGTTCAACGCTCTTGGCCCCGTGAATCTCTGGCAGGATTCTGGGGCCTTGGTGTTTGTGGCAGTGTATCACGACCGTCAGGTTCCACAAGTTTCGAGTTGACACCCGCCCCGCGCCCGTCCTAGTCTCGCCTCGTCACCATCAACGGAGTCCCGTGTGTCGGGTCATCCGTGAAATACAAGAACCCTCGCACGGGCAACGGGTAGCTCCCTGAGCCCTGGTGAATACGCGGAACCTCCACAACTCCGTTGGTTGGTGACAATGGCCCGGCAATCCTGCCGGGCATACGGCAGGCCACGCTAAAGGAGGTTCGTTCCGATGCGTACCCTTCTCGCCATCCCTGTGGTGGCTCTCATCTCGTGCACTCTGGCTCTATCTGGCTGCGGCGGTGGCGGCTCCGCAAACGGCGGCTCGCCGGCCACGTTGGGCTTTCCCTTGCCCGCCGTGCGGTGCGACGCGGATTGCCAACGCGGTGCCGGACAGTTCATCGGCGAGCGCCACCACGGCACCACGTGGCCGCGCCCGACCGCCGCCCGGCAGATGCCCGTCTACCACGACACCCGGCACCTGCACGTCGGCGTGGACCAGGGGCGTCAAACCGGGCGGCTGCCGACCACCGGGCAACGGGGCGAGACGGCCATCCGGCACGGACGCCTTGCCGATGGTGTTGGCGGGGATGCCGTCCGGCGCTACCTGAGGGAAGGCGCGGGGTTCGCCGCACGGCGCTACACCACTGCGCCGGTGGTGCGCGTGATCGGCCCGGCCAGCACCCAGGACCACGACCGGGTTGCGGCGGCGGTCAGTCTGGCGAACGCGGCCCTGCCGCTCGATGCGCGTATGCGGATGGGGCAGCCCTTACCGGGCTTCAGCCTGCGGGATACCGTGGACGGCGGCGGACGGCGCTACGTGTCGGGGCGGGAGCAGGACAACACCATCCACGTGGAGTTCATGCCGGTCGGGACGTATCACGGCTACGGGGTATCCGCTGGCACGTCCTGGACCCATTGGAGCGGCACCAGGGCGCGCAATTCCTACATCCAGATGGACCGTGGGGATGCCACCTACCAGGACGCGAGCAACCGCCGGAGCGTGATCCTGCTGGCCCACGAGATCATCCATGCGCTTGGCGTGTACGGGGGCAACCACGTCTCCCCGGACTTCGACACCATCATGGAGGTCACGGGGGATATCTACGACCTCAGCCAGGACCAGCAGCAACCCCGGTCCCTGCTGTACCCGGTGGACCGTGAAGCCCTGCGGGTGCTGTATGGCCGTCTGTACCCCGGCGACCAGGCTACCAGCTTCGGCCCGTGGTCCAGCACGTCAACGCACCTCGTGGGCAACGGCACGGACGCGCACTTCGGGGTTGCACTGCGGAACGGGTACGCGGAGCCGTGGGCCTACGGCCACCTGC
>CAZFIU010000025.1:0-43068 GCA_964519455.1 uncultured Syntrophobacterales bacterium | reverse complement strand
GACGCTCACAGGAATCTTCACGGGCCGGAACCACGAGGGGGCGGCGGGAACGCTTTTCGGGGTTGCACTGCGGAACGGGTACGCGGAGCCGTGGGCCTACGGCCACCTGCCGGGCCAGCACCTCGCCAGCAACCGGAGCTTGAGCGGAAGCGTCACCTGGGCCGGGGCCTTGCTCGGCTTCACGCCGGGCGCGAACCCCGTGGCCGGTGACGCCGCCATAGGCGTACACCTTGCCACCTTGACGGGCCGCGCCGACTTCACCAGCCTCGAACAGTGGGCCGCCGGACAAGCGCCCGGCGACGTGGGAACGGGAGCGGTATGGGGAGACGGCGGCCTCGGCTACTCCATCGCCGTCACCGGCAACACCTTCCGGCAAACCGGCGGGGATGCCGGGACGCTCACAGGAATCTTCACGGGCCGGAACCACGAGGGGGCGGCGGGAACGCTTGAGCGCCGGGACCTCACGGCAGCGTTCGGTGGGAGTCGGTGACGTGAACCAACCGGAACGAGGAGGAAAAACCAATGAGGAAACTACTGATAGCTGTGGCGGCGTCGATGGCCTTGACGGGATGCTTGGCCATACCGGCCATCATTGCCGATCTGGAATCCGACAAGGTCGTTGTGCAAGGCAACCGGCTTTGGACAGAGCCTGCTGTTATCGAAGCCAAAGCCCGCGAAGGGTGCGCTATCCACAACAAGGCGCCGCACGGTCCCTTGAGCTCACGATGCCGCAATGACGGGACCTGTCAGCACCTGTTCGCATGCAAGTGAGATTTGACCGGACAGCGGTAGCCTGATAGAACGACGAAAGCCGAGGTTGCAGCCTCGGCTTTCTAGAATTGGCCCGGAGGGCTTTTGACACCGGGAGCCAACAAGGAACGAAGAACGTCCTTCCTTGTAGCGCAGCAAGTGCGCCCTGTCAACTGCCCTCCACCAACACCCAATGGGGGAGGGCATCCATGGGATATCTCGAAGCGGGTTGGATGGACTACTGGCTGGACGTGTACGAGGGTGGCTTCACCCACGGAGTGCATGAGGCGATAGGCGTTGTGGAGGCGGTGATGATGGCCGGTGTGGGCAGGGCCGCGTTTGCCGACCCTGCACCCGTGACGCTGAATCGCGTCTAGAACACGTCGCTGCCTGCCACCGGCACGGCCACGTCCGGCGCGCCGATCAAGTCTTGGAGGCGGAGCCGCTTTCCGGTGAAGCCTCGGGCGATAGCGGCCATCTGATCCAGCGTGTCGCGGGACCGGACGTTGTGGCGCCCGGCGAACTCGTTGACGTACCGCTGGAGGTGCTTGGCGCTCATCTTGTGGTAGGTGCCCTTGTAGGCGCGCTTGAGCATGGACCAGAAGGACTCGATCCCGTTGGTGTGGGCCATGCCGTCCACGTACTCGCCGACGCTGTGCTTGACGGTCTGGTGGTTCGGCAGGCCGCGATACCCGGCGTGCTCGTCCGTGAACACCTTCGCTCTCGGGGCGGTCTGTCCCAGGACGAATCCCTGAAGGGTCGGGCCATCCGTGTGCTGTACCACGGTGGCGTTGACGGTGTTGCTGTCCCGATCCTTCAGGCCCACCACCGCGGCCTTGCCCACCGGGCCGCGCCCGGCCTTCAGCTTCTTGCTGGCGTGCTTGTTCTTCTCCTTGCCGCCCATGTACGTCTCGTCCACCTCCACCGGACCCCGGAACGAGGTGTCGCTGTCCGTGTCCCACGCTTCCCGGATGCGGTGGATCATGAACCACGCGGTCGGCTGGGAGACGCCCAGTTCCCGGTAGACCTTCATGGACGAGACGCCCTTCAGGTTGGTGCTCATCATGTACATGGCGACCACCCACTTGCGAAGCGGGAGCTTGCTGGACTGCATCGGGGTTCCGACCTTGACCGAGAAGTACTTCCGGCAGGACCGGCAGCGGTACGGCATGGGCTTCTCGTTGGGAACCTCGTGGGTGTCGTCGGAGCCGCAATGTCCGCAGTACCGGCCGTTGGCCCACCGGACGCCCTCGAACCACTGGCGGGCCGAAGCCTCATCCGGAAACCGCTCGAACAACTGGAATACCGTCAACCCTCTGCGATATGCCTTGCCCGGTGCCTTCTGCTTTCCCATGGTCCTTCCCTCCAACTGACAGAACCAGTGTACAGGAAAGCCTAGGGCTTGTCAAGTATTCTTTATAATTCCCTATCGAAGCCCGTATCGCCACATGAGGCTCAATCTGAGGTTCGCGGGACAGCGGGCCGAGAGGATGGGCCGAGAGGATGAGTGGCAATCAACTGACCTGGATTGTATAGTGGGTTGCGAGGTCACAACTCCGTAGAGGATGGCGATGGCTTTTGCGAAGCGGCATGCTTGGCGCCGTGGCACACAAAGCGATGGGAGAAGGAAGATGTTGAACGAGATCAAACGCGGAGCGCGGCTTGGGCTAGCGGCGCTGGTGACGGCGGCGGCCGTGATGGTGGCGGGCGCGTCCTCGGCGCTGGCGGACTCGGGCGCGGCCATGCGCTGGTGGAACAAGCTGAGCCCCGGGCAGATGGTGGCGGCGCTGCACGGCAACCAAGCCACAGAGGCGCAGGCCAAGGCGGCGAAGAAGATGTACGCCGACCTCGACAGCGGCACGAAGAAGCTGGTGGACGCCGCGGTGGCGTCCATCTACGGCAAGGGTGGCTTCGACAGCGTGGGAGCCTGGTGGGAGTCTCTCGATTGCCGGCTGATGCGGGTGGCGGCGGGAGACGGCATCACGGCAGATCCGGCGAGCCCTTTCTGTGCGCACTATCCGGGATCCGGCGAAGCGAAGATCATGGACGAGGCGTCGACGAAGTGGGTGGACGTGGTGGGGCAGGCCTTGCTGGGGCGGAGCGACCCGGGCAAGTATCCGAAGTGACAGCAACGGCGCCGGGTTACCACGCTGGCTCGCAACAACCTTGAGCGCCCCTCTCCTTCCGGGAGAGCCGTCCAAGTTTTTCCACCCCACGGAACCGGCCATGGTCACGTAATCCGCGATGGGAAAGGTCGAGTTTTAGACTGCGAAGAGAACGGTCGTGCGATCCAGATTGCAGTCGACGAACCGTTCCAGACCGTCGCCCCGTTCGTAAAAAGAAGGGGGGCAGTTTCACCACCGTCGTCTGGCTGGTCAGCGGCACTGGTGTCGGGTCGCCGCCACGGAAGCGAACCCGTCCCGAGACAGGGGCATTCGCGCCCAAGCCTATAGCCTGTTGACGCCGCGCATTGGAACAGTCGCTGATAACGGAGTCTCGGACAGAGGCATAAACCACCAGCCCAAGACGTGCGGGGCCGTTGTCCCGTTACGGTCTTCGCCAGATGCAGACTCCCCGTGACACCAGCCAACGGTCTGGAAGATAGCTCGTCGTGTAGGGACAGTTGCCGACGACGTCGGCGTACTGACCTGTGCCGCCTACGATCCTCTGAACGCCCTGGCCGCCGCCGACCGCAACGTCGCCCGCCCGCCTCTCCGCCATCAAGTACAGCTTGTCCCCGACTCGTCGGTCATCGTGCACGGCGCCTCGAGATCGATTCCGGCTTCCGAACTCCTGCCGTAGACCACGCAGGCGATGTGCTAGTGTCCCCCTTCCGCGAAGGGACACCGCTACTCTTGATGACCGTCGCCGCCCCCTCCAGCGCATTCGCGGTAATCAGCTTCTCGGCGTGCTCCAGCGTTGTGTAGTCGTGGACATAGGTCTTTACGAGTTCGAAGCTGCCGCTTTCTTCGGCCGCGGTGGGCTGTCCCGCGCACAGGGCCAACAGGCCCGCGACCAATAAAGTGACTGGCGGGCCGATTCCTTGTTGCGCTAGACTCACTTGGGAGGATGCATCCACGTGAAACTTTCCAGACTCGCGGTTCTGCTGCTAATCCCCATGATCGTCGGCGGCGCCTTTGGCGAGACGGTACTGGTCCTCGAAAGCTGGCGGTATGACGACCGGGCCGTCTGGCGGGAAAGGATCCTTCCAGCTTTCGAGGCCGCCCATCCTGGCATCCGTGTGCGGTTCCGGCCGTCCGAACCGGCGGACTACGATGCGGCCCTGAGCGCCCGGCTTGCGGCGGGCAAGGCCGGAGACCTGATCGCCTGCCGCCCGTTCGATGCCTCCCTGGCGCTCTACAAGGCGGGACACCTCGACGGTCTCGACGGACTGTCGGGAATGGCCCATTTCCCGCGCGCCGCGAAATCGGCCTGGCAGACCGATGACGGGTCCGCGACCTTCTGTGTGCCGGTGGCGGCCGTGATTCACGGGTTCCTCTACAACCGGGAAGCGTTCCGCGCCCTCGGTCTCGATCCGCCCGAAACGGAAGCGGAGTTCTTCGCAATCCTGGAAGCGGTCCGGGACCACGGCGCCTGGATACCGCTGGCCCTTGGGGTCCGTGACCGGTGGGAAGCCGCCGCCATGGGCTACAACAACATCGGCCCGGCCTACTGGAAGGGCGAGGAAGGCCGCCGGGCGCTGATTGCCGGTCGGCAGAAGCTGACCGACGAGCCGTGGATCGCGCCCTACCGGACGCTGGCCAGGTGGCGCCGTTATCTGGGAGAAGGATACGGGAGGCGTTCCTACCGGGACAGTCAGGCGCTGTTCGCGTGT
This sequence comes from uncultured Syntrophobacterales bacterium, assembly GCA_964519455.1. Taxonomy (GTDB): domain Bacteria; phylum Desulfobacterota; class Binatia; order UBA9968; family JAJDTQ01; genus JAJDTQ01. The sequence continues at coordinate 38,483 of CAZFIU010000025.1, read as the reverse complement.
GGCCGCGCGGCCGTCTACCCCGCCGGCAGCTGGGAGAGCGCCGGTCTGGGCGCGCGCGCCGGTTTCGCGGTGGGCGCCTTCCCTCCGCCCGTGCGGAAGGCCGGCGACGCGTGCTACATCTCGGACCACACCGACATGGGTATCGGCCTGAACGCGGGCAGCCGGAACAAGGCGGCTGCCCGCGCCTTTCTGGACTGGGTCGCCTCAGCCCAGTTCGCCCGACTCCATGCCACGGCCCTGCCCGGCTTCTTCCCGCTTTCCGCTCATCCGGTGGAGATCGACGACCCTCTGGCCCGGGTGTTCCTGTCGTGGCGCGGCCGCTGCCGTTCGACCATTCGTTTCGCTTCGCATCTCCTGTCACGGGGCAAGCCGAATCTGGAACAGGCGAACTGGGATGCTTCGGTCGCCGCGATCACGGGCGCGTCGACCGCCGAGGACCTTGGCGCCCGGCTTCAGGAAGGGCTTGCGGGGTGGTACACGCCGCATCGATAGGTAGTCCCGGCGACGATGAGCGTTGTCATGGCGGTCTACGGGTGCGGCATGTCGGCAGGGAACGCGGAGGCCGCAGTAACCTGCGTAGCCCACGAGCCGAACGAAGGCCCGGAAGGGCCGCCGCCTTCGTCCGGCGCCACGCCGTTCACAGCTCAGGCGGCCCGGGAGTCACGCTCAAGACACCACCCCCGAAAGATCCACCAATCCTGTGCCAGAGTTGAAGAAACCTTGAAGAATCCATACCGCCCAGGGTCCCTTCCGTACACCACTTGACCGTAGACCACTTGACGTTTGGCAAGCAGTCTCGTTATTGGGAATAGTCATGAGACTCCTTACACCGATGGCACTTTTGTTGGCCTCACTGACGTTGGGCTGTTCGGTCGGCAGTTCCGGCCCTCCGGAACCGCCCCCGATTCCAGTTCCGAAACTTGAGCCCGTCTCCCAACCATTTCGTACGAGCACCACCTTCGTCGACAACGTCCTCAGTGTCGACGTGCGCTACCACGACGGCCGTACCCGTACGCTCGATACCGTCCGGCACCGGGACTCGACCTGGGGGCTCTACCTCCCCAGGCCTTCGCAACCGGACCATTCCAGCCGTGAGTGGCTGCTTGCGGAAAACCACCACGACGGCAAGATCATGCTCTACGCCGTGGTTTCGTGGAACGACGCCGAGCCGGCCGACTACCTCGCGGCGGGATGGTGGCTCGTCTACCCGCCCGGCGCACCCTACCACGCCGTAGACGCCGCCACGCGCGGGGTCTTCATCGACGGCCCGGAAATCGACACCGCTGCGCCGCCCGACCTTCCTCCGAGCGGCACGGCCACCTACGCCGGTAGCGCGGGTGGCCTGTACCGGTACGAATACGGCCGCGGCTGGGGGGAGTTGGCCGGGACCTCGGAGTTCACCGAATTCACGGGGCCTGTTTCGTTTACCGCGGACTTCGCCGAGAACCGCCTCGCCGGTTGCCTCGGGTGTATCGAGCCGATCGAGACCGCACCCGGCCGCCACCTTTTTCCGGTCGTGCCCTGGCAGGGCGCGGACCCCGCCGCGCTGCCGGCCGACTACGACCTGCACTTCGAAGCGTCCTTTGACGCCAGGGGCGCATTCGAGGATACCGCGATTACGGTAACCCACCCCGAACGGACCATCACGCACGCCGCCGGGACGTGGCGCGGTCAGTTCTCGAACGTGCCGGATGCCGACGGGCGCCCTCGCCGGGTGGTCGGCTCGACCGACGTTCAGTTCGCCGAGGCGGATGGCTCGCTCGGAAGCTTTACGGGCATCTTCGATGCGCTTACCGCCGCAACGCTCGCGCCGGATGAGGTTACCCCGCTGAATTCGGAATGAAGCCCGACCCGGTGAATTCAAGCTGGTGAGACAGTGGCAGGGCGGTTGACCAAGAGTGTCGAGAGAACAGGCCGTGCGGGCGGCACGACACGGACCCGGGAGGGGAATAATGGAGAGTGTGATGGCGTCCGCGCGATACTGGCAGGCCCTGAGCCTGTTTCTGGTGCTGGGGGTGGCGGCGGTCTCGGGGGCGGCAGAGCAGGAATGTCCGAAGGGACTGGAACCGGTAGGCGAATTCCGGCTTTTCTTTGGTTTGTCCGATTCCCGGGGCAGGACCGTCAGCGATGAAGAGTGGCAACGCTTTGTTGCCGACACCATCACGCCGCGATTCAGGGCGGGGCTGACCGTCCTGGAGGGCCGGGGGCAGTGGCTTGAGCCGGGCGGGAACCTGCAACGGGAGCCGGTGCGGGTGGTGATGGGCGCGATCGCGGCCGGGACCGGCCGCGGCATGGAGATGGTCGACGAGATCTCGGCGGCGTTTCAGAGGCGGTTCGGTCAGGACCCCGTGTTTCGAATGTGGAACCGGGCCTGCGCCGGGATATACCGGCGGTAGCCGCCCGGAATTCGCGAACGACAACCGATGCGGTCATGGGAGGGGAATGCATGGGCAAGTACATGTTCCACACGACCTACACGGGCACGGGGCTCGTGGGACTTCTCAAGGAGGGCGGCAGCCGGCGGCGGCAGGCCTTGACGGAGACCATCGAGGCGATGGGCGGGAGCGTCGAGGGACTCTACTATGCGTTCGGCGACACGGACCTCTACATCATCTGCGATCTTCCCGACGACGCCACGGCGACGGCGGTGTCGCTGAACATCGCCAATGCCGGAGCCCTCGAGATCAGGGCCACCGTGCTGATCACGCCGGAGACAGTGGACGAGGCGGTGAGCAAGAAGGTGCCCTACCGGCCGCCGGGAGCCCGGGCCGCTCGCAGTCGCAAGTAGGCGCGAAGCGACGGCGCCCGCTTAAGCACCGCCGGTGCCTGATTGCGGCGGGTCGTGCAATCTCATTCAGAGGCCTCCGAACCTGGTGGCGATGATGGTTCTGGAACTTATCACGGGTTCACCTGAAAGATGACCGATGACGAATGGGCCATGCTCCGCGAGATCGGGGAGCGAGTAGCCGGACCACGGCACGTGACGGTGATGGCGACCGACCCCAGGGTCCTGGAACTCGTGAGCAGCCTGACCGGACAGGGGCTGGCGGAGGCTACGAGGTTTGTTCAGCAAACAGGCGGCGAGGAACTGCTCCGGGTGTGCCTTACCGGCAAGGGGTGGATCAGGTACAGGGACGGAGAAGGGTTGAGGTAGAGGACTTTATCGATCCGGGCGGGCGGTCCGGCCAACGGGCCACGCCGGAGGCTCCCCCGTTCAACGCAGGACACGACGGAACATGATCCGCCTGCTCGCGACAGCGATGCTGACGTGCTTGCTTTTCGCTTCGCCCGGCATGGCCGGCGAGGGGATGGTCGGCCTGATCACCAAGACGGACAGCAATCCGTTCTTCGTGACGATGAAGCGGGCCGCGCGCAGGACGGCCGGGAAGCTCGGCCTTGAGCTACGGACCCACGCGGGCGAATACGACGGGGACTGGAAGGCGCAAGTCGACGCGCTCGAGAGTCTCGTTGCCGCGGGTGCAAAGGGTATCTTGATTACGCCTTCGGATCCCGCGGCGCTTCTCGATGTGGTCATGAAGGCTCGCGAGGCCGGCGTGCTGGTGATCGCGCTCGATACCCCCTTCGATTCGGCGGACTCCGTGGACGCCACCTTTGCCACCGACAACTTCCGGGCGGGGGAACTGATCGGTACGTGGGCCAGGGCAAGGATGGGCGATGCCGCAAGGAGCGCAAGGATCGCCACTCTCGATCTGTCCGGGGCGGCGGTCACGGTGGACGTCTCGCGCAACCAGGGTTTTCTCATGGGCTTCGGCATCGACATCGGGGACGCGGGGAAGATCGGCGACGAGGACGACGCCCGCATCGTCGGCAGGGCTTCGACCCTCGGGACGGAAGCGGGCGGGCGCACCGCCATGGAAGCCCTGATGCGGAAGGAGCCGGGGATCGATGTCGTGTACGCGGTCAACGAGCCGGCGGCGGCCGGCGCCCATGCGGCGCTGCGGGCGCTCGGCATGGAGAACGACGTTCTGATCGTTTCGATCGACGGGGGCTGTGCGGGGGTGAGGAACGTTGCTTCGGGCGCCATCGGCGCGACGGCCATGCAGTATCCCTTGAGGATGGCATCCCTTGGGGTGGAAGCGGTGCTGGAGTTCTACAGGACGCGCAGGAAGCCGGAGAGGCGGCCCGGGGTGGACTTCCACGACACGGGCGCGACCCTGGTGACGGATCGACCGGTTCCGGGAATCCCGTCCATATCCACGAAACAGGGCCTTGAGCAGTGTTGGGGATGAGTCCTTCGGAGCGAGCGGAGCCGGGATCTTCCTCACGCCCGCTCCTTTTTTCGATGGTCGTGCGAAGATCGCACCAGGACGCAATGGGGGGTGTCCGCGGCGTGGCGACGCACACGCATGGGGAAGGCAACGGACGGCAAAGGAGATTGCCCACGATCCCGTTGAGCGGGCCAGTCGTTCAAGGTCTCGTTCGGGAGACCCCGGAGTTCTCATGAAAACAGCAGCATCGGCACTACTCCTCGTCCTGTTGTCACTGGCGCCAGCGCTTGGTGCCGATGGGGCGCCGGAGAACCTCCGCATAGGCGTTGATCCCGGCTATCCGCCCTTCAGCGGTATCGACGATGCCGGCCGCCTCAAGGGTTTCGACATCGACATCGCCCTGGCCCTCTGCGGAAGGATGGAAGTCAGGTGCGCGTTCGTCCGACAGGACTGGGAAGGACTGATCCCCGGACTGCGGTCCGGGAAGTTCGACGCCGTCGTCTCCAGCATGTCGATCACCGAGAAGCGCCGGCGGCTGGTGGCGTTCACGGACAGGTACTATGGCAACATCGTCCGCTTCGTGGTCCGCAAGGGAGCGGCCTTTGATCCCGCGGCGGTGTCGGGGCGGACGATCGGCGCGCTCCGTGCGACGATCGCCTCGGACTGGCTGGAAGAGAATCTGGCGGGGACCGCAACCATAAGGCTCTTCGGCGGTCAGGACGAACTGTTGGAGGCACTTTCGGCGGGCCGAGTGGACGCGGTCTTCGGCGACGGCCTGGGCTTCTGGTCGTGGCTTCAAGGCGAGGCGGGCGCCGGTTTCACGTTCGTGGGCGATGGGTATCGACTTGACGAAGGAATCGGCATCGCCGTGCGCAAGGAAGACGAAACGCTGCGCCGCCGTTTCAATCGTGCGCTCCGGTCGATTCTAGCCGACGGCGCCTATGAACGGATCAATGCACGGTATTTCCCGTTCAGCATCTACTAGAGTCTGGAACGGGACTCGGCCGCGTGTAGGACTCTCACTCTTCAACCATTGTAGCGGGGCGCTATGGGAATGGTTCAATGGTCTTTCAGGACAATACGGATCGATGGGGCAAGAAGTGACCCTCCGACGCACGACCCTTCCGGTCAGGCAGGAACCCAAAGACTGCGACCCGCGCTTTTGGGGTTTATGTAGGAAAGTGCCGAAAGCGGCCATTTGGCATCATCGTTCTGCCGATGGGCCGGCGACGAGTTGATCGGGCATTCGCCATCACTGCGCTCTTGGGGGCCAGGTACACTTTTCAAGGGAATCGACTTCGGCCGGACTTCAAGACGATCGCGGATTTCCGGCGCGACAACCGGGAGGCGTTTCGGCAGGTGTTTCGCGACTTTGTGCGGCTTTGCCGCGACCTGGACCTCTACGGCCGCGAACTCTTGGCCGTCGACGGCACACGCATCATGGCGGTAGACAACGTGAACCGCAACTTCACGCGGGCCGAGCTCGAAAGAGAATTGAAGAGTGCCGAAGAGCGTCTGGAGCGTTACTTGAGGCAGATGGACGAGGTAGACGCGGACGATCCCAGCGGCGGCGGGGTGGTGGATTTGGAAGCGAAGATCGAGGCGCTCCGGAAACGCCGTGCGACCCTGACGGAGTACCGGGATAAGCTGGAGAAAGCGGCGAGAGCAGGCGTTTCCATGAGGATGCGCATCCGGCGACGGAAGCGCGAAGCGTCCCTGTCGCCCCGGAATCGCGGCTTCTCTTAACGAGGGGCAGCAAGGACAAGGACCGTCAGGACATGATCGCCTGTCTCAAGGAAGCCACCGGAACCGAGTGAACGAGTCCGGTGATGGTGGGGGGCCTTTGGGCCCTGCCGCTGCCCGTTTTCTGCGGACGTTACGCAGTTTCCAGTTGATCGCCGATCGGCAGCCTGCGGATGCGCTTGCCGGTGGCGCCATGGATCGCGTTCACCAGCGCCGGCGCGTAAGGCGGCACGCCGGGCTCCCCAACACCGCAGGGACGAAGATGCGTGAAGTCCTCGACGATGTGCACGCGCACATCGAGAGGCGCATCGTCGATGCGGGTGACCGTGTAGTCGTGGAAGTTGCTCTGGTCGACCGCCCCACGGGTGGTGGTGATCTGCCCGTGCATCGCGACCGAATGGCCGAAGACGGCCGCGCCTTCCATCTCCTTGCGCACCCCTTCGGGATTCACGTAGCGGCCGCAGTCGATCGCCACGTCAACTTGCGGAACGTGGAGCGAGCCGTCGTCCCGCACCACGACGTGCACCGCGGTTCCCACGTAGCTGTGAAAGCTGCGGTGACACGCGACGCCCAAACCGTGACCGGCGGGCAGCGGCTTGCCGTAGCCCGACTTCCCGGCCACCACGCGGAGCACGTTGGAGAGCCGTTTCGGCATGATCGGCCAGTCCTCGATCGCATCGCCGTAGTTCCAGTGGCCCTGCACGCCGTCCCGGGTGAGGTCCATGACGTCCGCATCGCCGATCAGTTCGAGCAAGAACTTGAGGGGGTCGCGGCCGGCGGCCTCCGCCAGCTCGTTCGCAAAGCAGTTCATCGCGAATGCATGCTGAATGTTGTTCACCGAACGGTACCAGCCGATCCGGATCATGGCCTCGGCCTCGCCGTTCTCGATGCGGAGATTCGGCACCTCGTTGTAGGGCGTGTCGATGAGGCCGAATCCGAACTCGACAGGATGACCGGTCCGTTGCGCGGGATTCCAGAGCGAGATGAGCGAGGGCCATGCACCCGAGTGATGCCACGACGTGACCTTGCCCGAGGCGTCGAGTCCCCCCCTGAGCCTGTGAGCGCTCGCAGCATGGTAGTAGCCGTGCCGGATGTCGTCCTCGCGGGTCCACTGCACCCGCACCGGGGCGCCGATCCCGGCGGAAAGGATCGCCGCCTCGCAGGCGAAGTCGGGCTTGGACTTGCGGCCGAAGCCGCCGCCCAGCAGCGTTACCTGGCATTCGACATCGCTCTTCTTGATGCCAAGCGCCTCGGCAACATACTGCCGGGTCTCGTTGGGCGCCTGGGTGGAGCTCACGACCTGCACCGGCATCCGCGTGGCGTCCACCAATGCCACCGGCGGCTCCATCGGCGTGTGGATCAAGTAGGGGACGAAGTACTCGGCCTCGAGCACCCGAGCGGCCGAGCCCAGCGCCTCGTCCACGTTGCCGCGGTCACGGATGACGTGGCCGCCGGCACGTGCCGAGGCCATCAGCGCTTCGTTGTAGGCGCCCGAGTCATGCTTGACGTTCGGGCCGTCCTCCCACTCGATGACGAGCCTGTCACGCCCTTCCATCACCGACCAGGTGTTGGCGCCGATCACGGCGATGCCGCCGAGCGCGCGGAACTGCGCCGGCATGGCGTCGGCCAGCGCCGGGATCTCGACCACCCGCTCGACGCCCTGAACCTTGAGCGCTTCGGCGGCGTCGAACGACTTCACCTTGCCGCGATAGACGGGTGGGCGCGCCACGACGGCGATCTTCATGCCGGGCACGCTGACGTCGGCGCCGTAGGTCGCACCGCCCGTGCTCATGTCGTAGTTGTCCACCAGCGGCATGTCGCGGCCGATGTACCTCCACTGCGACTTGTCCTTGAGCTTCGGCGCTGTCGGCACTGCGATGTCGGCGGCGGCGTCCACCACGTCGCCGAAGTCGAACCACCGGCCCGTGCCGGCGTGGTAGAGGCGATGGTCCCTGGCATGGACCTCGCCGGGGTCGACGCCCCACTTCCTGGCCGCCGCCTGCTCCAGCACATGGCGGGCCCCTGCCCCCAACTCCCGCATGACCTCGAAGTGGTGGCGGGTGCTGCGTGAGCCGTCGGTGTTCTGGGCGTCCTTGCCGGCCGGATCGTACCTGGTCTCGTCACCCGGGGCCTGCCGGATCCTGACCCGCTGCCAATCGGCTTCGAGCTCGTCGGCCAGGATCATCGGGATGCCGGTGCGCACGCCCTGGCCCATCTCGGAACGGCTGCACGTGAGGGTGACCGTTCCGTCGTCCGCGATCTCGACGAAGAGATTGGGCTTGACCGACGTGCCGCGGGTCTGCCCGCGCGCCGTCGGGATCAGAGAGCCCGGGGTGACGTTGGCGCCCAGCACCAAGGCGCCGGTGACCCCGGCGGACTTCAGAAAGGTGCGCCGGCTGATGTTCCGTATGCCGAACATGATCAGACCTCCTGCGCCGCCGTGCGGACGGCCGCGAAGATCCGCTGGTAGGTGCCGCAACGACAGATGTTGCCAAACATGCCGTTCACGATATCTTCGTCGCTGGGGTCGGGGTTCTTGTTGAGCAGCGCCGCCGCGGACATGATCTGCCCTGACTGGCAGTACCCGCACTGCGGCACGTTGTGAGCGCGCCACGCCCGCTGCACCGGGTGGTTGCCGTCAGCGTCCAGACCCTCGATGGTGGTCACTTCCTTGCCGCCGGCTTCCGATACCGGAGTGACGCAGGAGCGCACGGCCTCGCCGTCCACGTGCATGGTGCACGCGCCGCAGAGTGCGGCGCCGCAGCCGAACTTGGTCCCCGTCAGTCCGAGCTCGTCACGGACATACCAGAGAAGCGGCATGTCCGGCGAGCCGTGGAACTGGCGGCTGATCCCGTTGATCTTCATCGAAATCATTGACTTCTTCTCCCCTGCGGTCGCTGCTCGACCCTGAACCGAGTCGTCCAGCTTGATGTTAGTCGATACCCGGTGCCGTCTCCGGCGGCGCCGGGATTCCTCCGCCCCTCGGCTTGCAGGTGGCTACCGCTGACGCCGATGGCCATGCGCGCAACTGCGGACCGACGCGAAATCGTCGCCAAGACTCCAAACAGACGAAGCATCGGCGTACGAACCCGGAATTCGGGCGTTCCCAACCTTCAAGAAATCGTACTGGGCTTCGTGCCTTCTGGACCACACCTTGCTACTCGTGGGCACACCCCAACCCCTTGATTGCCACGGATCAGAACCGGCGAGCTGAGCACCTCGCCACCGTCCCCGCGTCGACCGGTTGTCCGTGCTCATACTTCTTGGGTCATCAGCCATGGGTTGTCAACGTGGCGGGTGATTGCTACGGTCTTCGCCCCTTCACCGGAAATCCCAATGAACTGCGGAGTCAGGTGTCTCGCTGTGGCAGAATTCGTGAGGTTTCTGACGTTGGCAGCCATGCGGTGACGGGAGATTAGCGCGCCTGTTTCATCCAGCCCAAGGACGACACAGCCGGTGAAGGTGATGATGGACGTGGAGGGCATGAAGATCAAGCCTTGCGGCGATGTGGTGGCCGGCACCGGCCACCGCCTCATCAACCGGGGTCCCATGCGCGGGGGGAAAGGTGATTCCGACGGACAAGACAGACCTGCGTTGCGGCAACGGGCAGACGGGAGCGACCATCGAACTGGCGCTTGGGGACTGCACCCTGACCATGCAGTTCACCGACGGTTTCCATGTATCCTTCGGCAAGAAGATGGCTCACAGCATCCGCATCAAGCTGGTGTCCCCGAAGTGACCTGGAAGACGCCTGCGGACCGTGGTACGGGGGGTCGCCTACGCTCTCGCCGGAGGCACCGCCGCACTGATTCAGCTCATGGCATCCTCCTTTCCAGGACTTCTCCTGGCGCAATAACCCTCCGAACGCCAGTGGCGTCATGAAGTCCAGGAACAGGATGCTCGCGGTTTTCGCTGGCCAGCGTCAACGCGCCCGCAGCACGATGGAAACTCCGACAAGTCAGGAGTGCATTTCGCCCGGAGCATCCTGATCCTCCAGCATCACTTGCCAGGGGCCAGCAAAACCGACGCGAACTGCTGGACGCAGGCTGGCGGGTAGCGGTCGTCCGGGAATGCTCGTCCCGAAAGGGCGGCGAGCCCGGAACGGCCCTTGATCCCGACTCTTGGTTGCACGGCGGCGAAAAGGAGTTCGAGACACAGAACCGTTGGGTCTGAAACAGATCGTCAATCCACCGCGCATCACTCAGTCGTTGTGCTCGATGTTCCTCGGCGACCGTATCCGCACGCGCGTTCCGGTAACCACGATGATTGCGCCTTCGCGCATCGCATCGCGATGGCGTGCGATCAGATGGCGCATGGCGGCTGCCTCGTCACGAGCCGCCAATCCGTCCAGCCGCACGATGCAAGGATGCGGCCGGCGGAACGAAAAGACAAGCTCCCCGAAGTCCTTGTCCTCAGTCACGAGCACGCGATCTTCCCGATGTGCGAGATCGAGCAACGCCTGGTCGGAGGCGGTCGAGTACCCGTCGCGGGCAGAGAGGACATCGTGTCCGAGGTCGGTCAACGTTGTGCGAAGGACGCTTGATGGGACGCACACGTCGAGAAGAAACTTCACGAGGCATCCGGGATGGGGAGACGATCATACACATGTTCGCCTGCCAGCAAACGATGAGCGAAGACCAGACACGCCTGGATGTCCTCCGGTTCGAGAAAAGGATACTCGCCGAGTATCGTCTCCGCAGTGTCGCCTGCCGCCAGCTTTCCCAGGACGTGCTCCACGGCGATCCGCATGCCGCGGATGATCGGCTTGCCGCCGAAAATGTCCGCGCGAACGGTAATGCGGTCAAGCAGCTCGGCCTCTTCAGTCATGGCTGTCTCCTTCGATTCCGTTTCTTTCTTTTCGGCAACCGGGTCGTACGACGCCTGCCGCCATTGTGGGCGTCAGCGCCTCTTGGAAGGGATTCACGACCGTGCCGGTGTTCACTCATCTCGGTGGCCACGCGGGATCAACTGTTACGGAAAATCCTGATGACGAGGTTATTGTCACGTCTCATGCCCGAAGGGTGACCGTCTCCCCTCTGGCGAGAGCGTCCTCGACGGCCTCGAAGACGGCATTGACGGCACTCTTCGCCGTGGCATTCGGCACAGAGGCATGGCGGGCCACGTGGGCCGCGATGTCGGACTTCTTCATGGTCCCCTCCCTCCCGGACCCGGCTCCTTCACCGTCAACCGTCTCGCCGTCCACGACGTCGGCCCTGCTGCGGGGATGGGCCTGACCTCAGTTGCGCCGGCGTCCTCCTGGCCCGCGCCGGATCTTCGTCCGCAAGCGTAACGCCGCGGGCCGTGCGCCGCAAACACTACCGCGCGCGTCACCGTGGTCATGTACGGACCCTCTACCGGGGACCTCGACTCCACTGTGTGGGAAATCGTCCCGGTGCGGCTCCGGCCCGCAAGTTCCCTCCGCCGGGTCGACTTCGTGCCGTTAGTTCGTACTCCAAGTGGCCCGGGCCCACAAACGGTCATGATGCCGTAGGCCGGTGGCCGTGGACGCGCGGTGAAACAAACCGCATCGGCTTGTTGGATGTGTCTCCTTCCGGCCGTCAAGGGCCTCACACCCGCCTCACAACCCATACCACCTTGCCGAGGATGTGCGCGTCCTGGGCCAAGCACGAGTATGGAGCATAGTCCGGGTTGGCCGAGATGAGCCTGAGGCGGGGCGGCTCGTCGTCATCGACGGCATCGCCGCGCACGACCTCGACATGCTTCACCACCAGCCCGATGCCGTCCCACAGCACGAAGGTCTCGCCCGTGGCAGGCAGCCGGCGCGAGACGTCGACCACGATACGGTCGCCGTCCCTCAGTTCCGGCTCCATGGAGTTGCCCCGGACTCTCAGGATGCGGAGGTTCCCGGGCTCGGCGCCCGCCTCGTGCCGGATCATGTTCTCCGGCCAGTGCCAGCGGGCGGTCTCGGAGACGAACTCCTCGGCCACGGCTCCTGCCCCGGCGGAGACCTCCACCGTGACCTCCGGGACCGCCACGAGCGGCGCTCCGGGGAACCCTGCCGGAATACGCGGAGGCCTGCGCTTCATGGGCCTGCGTTTCGGAATGACCTCGTGGCGAAGCTCCGAGGGGTCGCATCCGACCATCCCGGCCAGGATCTCGCTGTCGCGGTAGCCCAGGACGGCGGGGATGCCCCGGTCCACGTACTGTTGAAGGTAGGTCTGGTTGCGGCCGATGGCCAGGGATGCGGCCTTCAGGGTGAGATCGTTTTGGCGGAGCAGTTCCTTGAGCCTCAGCCGGATCGGATCCTGCCGGACCGCCTCCCTGTCAGCCGTGTTGTCGGAACCCATCCGGTCTCCTTCCATGTCCTCGCCAGGAACACCAAAAAAACTTGCCACATCGCAGCGCAGATGAGCGCATGACGACGCGCCTGCGCCGTCTTGCGTAGGGTAACCACTACCGAAACCTATTGTCAAGCGTCAACTTCTCCCCTATGTTGGGACCCATGGCAGCGCTTGACATCCACCCCGACGCCCCTCTGGACGACGTTCTGCGCCGCTTGGTAGCGGCCTTTCGGGAGCGCCACGGAGTGAGCGCCCGGCGTTTCGGAACCGAAGCCCTGGGAGACCCCGGTTTCGTGTTCTCGCAGGCTAGGGGGCGCTCGGTGCGGCTGGCTACGGCGGACCGCGTCCTGGCCTTCATGGGCCTTGCGCCCCTGGGGCAGGCGTTCCGGCGCGAGGTGGAGACCTTCCTGGAGGCGACCGGAATCAAGGCTTCGGTGCTGGGCGCGGAGGCCGCGGGGAACCGCTCCTTCGTGATCAGGCTCCGCCGGGGAGCGTCGCCCCGGCTCGGGACGGTCGACCGGGTCCGGGCCTGGATGGCCGCCCATGCGAGCGTGGAAGAGATGGAGGCCATCCGCACCAGGATAGGGGACAAGCGCAATCTTGCCGAGGCCGCGAGGCCCGGATCATCCACGGCTCCGCCACTGTCGGCCGGGGCCGGGATCAACCTGGAAGAGGAAGGAGGAAGAAGCATGAACGGAAACGGCAGCAGAAAATACCTGAGCACGCGGGAGGCGGCGGAATGGCTGGGGCTCTCGCCCCGGACGCTGGACCGCTACCGGGTGAGCGGCGACGGGCCGGCGTTCCACCGGTTCGGGAGCCGGGTCCGGTACATGGCCGGGGACCTGGAGGCATGGGCCTCGGCTCGGCGGCGGCTGTCGACCTCGGACGACGGGACCGCCGGAAGGGAGGCGAGGCCATGAGAGCGTTGTCTCTGATGAAGTGGACGCTCCTGGCGTTCGCATGGACGACGTTGATCGCGGACCCGGCGTGGGCCACGACGGACACGACCTTCGCGGGACCGCTCGGCACGGTGACCGGCATCGTCTCGGGCACGGGAGGGCAACTCGCCGCCGCGCTGGCGGTGGGAGCCGCCCTGGTGGGCTCGGTGATGCGCTTCAACGCGGCGCAGCTTGCGGGCGCGGTCGGCGTGGGCATCGCGGCCGGCGCGGGCACGGGCATCGTCACGGGTCTCGTGGGCACGGCGATCGCATGAGGGCCAAAGGATGAGCGACCTGGCCCGGCACACGATCCCCTCGCGCCTGGACGATCCGGAGCGGTGGTTATTCTGGACGCTGGACGAGGCGGCGGCGCTTCTGGGGCCGGCGGTCCTGGGGCTTGCGGCCAACGCGTTCGTAACCGGGCTCCTGGCCGGGGTGGGGGCATGGGCGCTGCTGCGCCGGGCCAAGCGGGGCGGCGGCGCGGACGCGGCGCTCCCGGCGCTCTACTGGTTCCTGCCGGACTTCGCGTCGGGAATGAGGGGAGCGCCCCCGAGCCACCTGCGGCGGTTCATCGGATGAGGAGGCCTGGATGAGACGGGAGATCATGGAAGCGGAGCGCCGCCGGGTGCGCGACGGGCGGGCGGCGCTGGCGGTGCTGCTGGGCCTGTCGCTCCTGGCCAACCTGGGGTTGAGCCTGGGCCTGGCCTCGGTGGAGCGCATGGCGGTGCTGATCCCGGCGGTCACGGGGCCTTCGTGGGAAGTGGGCGGAAGCCGCGCCGGGGTCCGCTACCTGGAGGACATGGGACGCACGGTGGCGGTGACGCTGCTGACCCTCACGCCGGAGAACGCGGAGCACGTGCGGGAGGCGGCGGCGCGGCTGAGCCACGCCTCGGCCCGGGGCGCCATCGGCGCCTGGGTGGCGGCCGAGGCCGGACGCATGGAACGGCGGGACCTGGCGACGGCGTTCTATCCCCAGAGGATCGAGGCGGACGCCGAGGGTCTGACGGTGACCGTGACCGGGGAGCTTGCGGCCTGGATCGGGCGCGAGCCCGTGTCGCGGGAGCGGAAGCGCTACCGGATGGCGTTCCGTGTGGACGCGGGCCGGATCGGCTTGCTGCGGTTCGAGGAACTGGAGGACGGGAAATGAAACGAACGAAGGCAGCCCGGGGTGCGAAGAGAAGGGTTCCGGGCTGGACCGGGAGGATATTCCGGCATGTGGCGATGCAGGGGCTCGCATGGGGGGTGCTGCTGTCCTGGATGCCCGCCCCGGCTCCGGCGATGCAGATCCTCGACGCGGTGGACCACGCGGAGATCGAGGCGGAGATCTCGGACCGCGGGGTGAGCCGCATTGCGCTCGCGGGGGACCGGGTCACGCGAATCATCCGGGGACCGGACGGTTTCGTGGTGGAGCACGACGCGGCGAGAGGAGACATCTACCTGCGTCCCACGGACGTTCCGAGCGCCGGCCTTGGCGGGTTTGCCGCTCGTGAGCCGGTCACCCTCTTCATCGGGACGGCCGCGGGCTTCACCTATCGGCTGGCGCTGACGGTCACTGACCGCGGCTCGGCCCAGATCCTGATCCGCAATGCGGCCACGGCGTCCAGGGAGGACCTCGCCAGGCGGGCCGATGGGCGCGTGGAGGCCCTGGTGAACCTGGTGCGCGCGGTAGTCCGGCGTGAGCCGCTGCCGGGGTACGCGGTCGAGGCGGCAGCCGGAAAACCGGACGTGGACGGTCTCGCGGTCGTCGAGACCTGGCGCGGGCCGCGGTTCACGGCGCGGGTGCTCGAAGCGGAGGCGGTTTCGGGTTCGGATGCCGAGGTTCTGGCCGACCGTCTTGGGCCGGACACGGCCGCGGTCTGGGTGGGGCCGCGGGGAAGCGGTCCCTCGGGAGGGCGGCTTGTAGTGGCGGTGGCGGATCGCTCCGGGAACGGTTCGGTGGGGAGGAAGCCATGACGGGCGGGGAGAAGACGCGAATGGACCCGGAGACCCGGCGCACGCGCCAAGTGCAGCTGCTGGTGTTCTCGGGGCTGGCGGCGGGGGCTTTGATCGTGTTCGCGGTGTGGTTCACGGCGGGCGGCGGCAAGGGACCGGCGCCGCCGGGAGGAATAGAGGCGGAGCTTGTCGGGAACGAGACCGCGGAGGCGAGCTGGGTGCGGCGCTCGGAGGCCCGGATCGGCGAGCTGGATGCACGCCTGCGGGAGGCGGAAGCGCGGGGGCGGCGCATGGAGGAAGAGAACGCGAGTCTCAGGGCACGCCTTGTGCGGGACGCCGAGGACGGCCGGGCGATGATCGACGGGTTGGCGTCGACCATCGACGCGTTGACGCGCCGGCTCGAAGCCCCGGCGGAACCCCCGGTCGAGGAGGTCCGGCCCGGTGCGGCGGACGTCCCTGGCGACGGCGCCGCGCCGGCCGGGCCGATGATCCAGGAATTCGAGAGCAGTGCGGATCCGTCTGCAACCACGGGCGGCGTCCCCGCCGGACCCCGCCCGCTGGAGTCGTGGCTCCCGGCCGGCTCCTACGCGGACGCCGTGGTGCTGGCCGGGGTAGACGCTTCCGTTGGCGTCAGTTCGCAAGGCGATCCCCGGCCCGTGCTGCTTCGGCTCACCAGTCCCGCCCGGAGCGCCGCCGAGGGCGGAGAGGCGCTCGAAGCGGACGTGGCCGGCTGTACGCTCACGGGGGCGGCCTACGGAGACCTCTCTTCGGAGAAGGTGTACGTGCGGCTCAGGACCCTGACCTGCGCGGGGCCGGAACCGGAGACCGTGATCGAGACGGAAGTGGCGGGCTTCGTGGCCGGCAGCGGCAAGGCCGGGGTGCGGGGTCCGGTGGTGAGCCGGGAGGGGGCGTTGGTCGAGAAGGCGTTCCTGGCGGGGCTCGTCTCGGGCGCCGGGGAGTCTGCGGCCAACCTGCTCCAGGCCCCTGCCGGGAACCCGGACGGGCCCGGCGCCGGGAGCGGCGCAAGCCTCATGGACGTTGGCCGGGCGGGTCTGGGCGCCGGGGCGGGTTCGGCCGGCCGCAAGGTCGCCGACTACCTGATCCGGCGCGCCGAGCAGTACCAGCCCGTGATCCAGTTGCAGACGGGCACGCGGGTCACTGTGGTCTTCATCGAGGGCGCCCGGTTGGACGGGCGCGCGGACGGCCGGAGCGGCAACAACAGGAAGGCGGGAGCATGAGAAGGCAAACGATGATCCATTGGCGAGTAGTCGAAGCCCTGAGGACGGTCCCGGCGCTCCTCGCGACGGTGCTGATCCTGGGCGGCTGCTCGGCGACTCATGTGGGGGACGCCTGGCAGTGTCCGGTGGCGCAGGGCACGGCGTGCACGACTGTGGCAGACGCTGATCCGGCGGTGAAGACAGCGGAGAAAGCCCAGGGGCCTGCGATTCCCGAACTGCCGGGAGCCGGCGTTGCCGGCGGGTCCGGCGCTGAGTGTGCCGCGGACTGCGATCCTCTCGGCTGGCTGGCGAAGTGGATCGGCACTTCTGATCACCCTGGCGAAGAAACGGCCATTGCCGAACCGGCGCCGGTTTCGCAGGCCGTAGAAGCCCCGGACCCGGTCAGCGAGGAGCTCCGCACGAAGGAGAGGATCGCGCGCATCTGGATCGCTCCCTTCGTGGACTCCGGCGGGACCTACCGCGAGGGTCACTGGGTGCGCACGGTCGTGGAGCCGTCGCGCTGGAGGCTCCGGTGATCGAGAGACTCAGGGACCTGCTCGCGGGGCCGGACGCTCTCCAGCCCTGGACCCTTCCGGCCCTGCCCGCTCCGCTCGTGGACCTCCTGCCCTGGCGTGCATGGGACGAGGGGAGCGATCTCTACCTGAACGCCGCGAGCTGCGGCTTCCTGCTGGAGCTTCCTCCCTTCGCCGGGATCGACGACGGAACCCTGGAAGCGCTGGCGGGAACCCTGGCCGACGCGGCGCCCGAGCGTTCGGTAGTCCAGGTGATCCACTGGACGAGTCCGCGCTACGGGGCCGCGGTCCGGAACTGGGCCGAGCCGCGGCTCCTGACGGGCGGGGTGCAGGCGGGTATGGCGGCTCGGCGCCGGGCTCTCTTCACGCATGCGGGCTGGCGTCCGCTCCACGCGGGCGGACCTCCGTTCACCCTCAAGGACTGCCGGGTGTTCCTGGCCTGTTGCCTCGCGGGAGGGCCGGGGCCCGCCGCGGAGACGGCGCTCGGAGGGTTCCGCCGGGCCCTGGAAGGGACGCTGGCCTCGGCCGGGGCCGAGGCGCGGCGGGTGGACCCGGACACGCTGCTTTCGCTCGCAGCGGAGCTCACGGCGCCGGACCCAGAGGGAGAACACGACGGGGAACTCGACCGGCCCCGGCGCCGCTGGTCGCCCAGGGATCCGATCCATCTTCAATGCGCGGCCCCGGGCCGCGCCCTCTCGGTCACGCCCGCGGGGCTCGTCTTCCACCACCCGGACGGAACCGACGTGGCGGTGCGCGTGCTCTCGGCGCGGGCCTTCCCGGAAGTCTGGCCCGGCTGGCGCGGCAACGCGCTCATCGGCGACTTCCACCGCGACTTCCTCCAGCCGGGCGCCCCGGTCCTGACAACTCTCACCGTGATGATGGGCGATGCGGCCGACGGCGAGCGCGCGTTTCTGAGATCCGCCCGGGCCACGCAACAGGCAGGAACGGGGATTGCCCGCTACCTCCCGGGCCTTCCGGAGAAGGCCCGGGACTGGCGCTTCGTCACGGAGCGGCTCAAGGAGGGCGAGCGGCTGATCAGGGCCAGCTACATGATCGCCGTCTATGCGCTGCTTGACGGCATCGACGAGGCCGAGCAGGCGGTGCGGGCCATCTACCACGGCCAGGGATGGCGCCTGGGAGCGGAGCGCTACGCCCATCTTCCCGCCTGGCTCTCATGCCTGCCCATGGTCCCTTCGGGAGGACTCGACTCGGACCTGGCCAGGATGGGCCGGATGAAGACGCTTCTTACCTCCTCTGCGGTCAACCTGGCGCCGGTGCACGGGGAGTGGCGCGGCCAGGAAACGGTCCGCGATGCGCCGCCGGCGCTTCTGCTCATCGGCCGGCGGGGTCAGCCCGCCTGCTGGTCGCCCTTCGCGAACGAGGCCGGGAACTACAACGTCGCCGTGACCGGCAAGTCCGGGTCCGGGAAGTCCGTGCTCATGCAGGAGCTCGTCTCCGGAATCGCCGGCGCCGGCGGCGAGGCCGTGGTCATAGACGACGGTCGGTCGTTCCAGCATACGGCAGAAGCCCTCGGAGGAGCGTTCATCGCCTTCGGCAAGGACCCCGCCCGCCTCAATCCCTTCGCGATGATCGACGCGGAGGTGGCGGCCCGGGACAGCGACTACCGCGAGGAGTGTTTTGCGATGCTGGCCGCCGTGATCGGGCGAATGTGCAGGCGGCGCGGGCGCATCGACGACATCGAGGCGGCGCTCATCGACGAGGCCATAGCGGCCGCCTGGGAGGAAGCCGGCAACGGCGCCGACCTGGGGACCGTGCAGAGCCGGCTCGAAGCGGCCGGCGACCGGCGCGCGTCGGACATGGCCCTGGCCCTGGGGCCCTGGCGGCCGGGGGGAGCGTTCGGGCGGCTCTTCGAGGGGTCGGACCCTCCGGCCCTGGACACGGCGTTGACCGTGTTCGAGCTGGCCGAGCTCAAGGGCCGGGGCGACCTCCAGGGCGTGGTGCTGATGCTGGTCATCTTTCTCGCCACCCAGCGCATGTACCACGGTCCGCGCACGCGTCCCAAGGCCATCGTGATCGACGAGGCCTGGGACCTCCTTTCGGGCGAGGACAGCAAGGCCTTCCTCGAGGGCGCGGCCCGGCGGGCGCGGAAGTACCGCGGCGCGCTGGTGACCGGCACCCAGAGCGTCAACGACTACTATGCCAACCCCGCGGCCCGCGCCGCCTGGGAGAACTCGGACTGGGTGATCTTCCTGGCCCAGAAGGACGAGTCGGTGGAGCTATTGAAGCAGGAGAAGCGCATCCACTGCGATCCGGGCATGGAGCGGGCGCTCAAGAGCCTGGCCACGGTGGACGGACGCCATGCGGAGCTCTTGCTGCACGGTCCGGACGGCTGGCGGGTGGCGCGGCTTGCGCTCGACCGCTGGTCCACGGCGCTCTACTCCTCGCGAGGACCTGCCTTTGCAGCGGTGGAGCGGCTGAAGGACGAGGAAGGACTCACCACCGAACAGGCCATCGACCGCATCGCCGAGGACGGTGCGGCGGCGGACGATTCGGCGTGACGGACTGCGCCGAATCCAGACACTGGCAAGAGAACCGCGAACAAGAGGAGACGCGATGAACGCACAGGAGAACAGACGAGCACGGTCGCGGGGCACGACTCGCGACGAGAAGATCCGGGCCGAAGAGAGGCGCCTCGACTGGCCGGGAGATCCGGAGTCGTTGACGGCGGAAGCCGTCGACTTCGAGGCCCTGGCCCACATGCTGGCCAACACCTGCCGCCGCGGCGGCAGGCTCGGGCGGTTCCACTCCCTGGCGGCCCATGCGGTGTTCGTGAGCGAGGCCGTCGAGAACCTGGGCGAACCCGAAGCCGGGGACGGCCGGACCCTGGCGCTGCATGCGCTCCTGGCCGACGCCGGCGTCGCGTGGCTGGGCGCCGAGGCCGCGACTTCGCAGCGCGGGAGGGAGCGGTTCAAGAGGCTCCGGCAGACAGTGGACCGGGCCGTGCGCGAAGCGGCTGGCCTCAGTGCGGCGGCATCCCCGGAAGAGGCCGAACTGCTGCGCTTCGTCGCGCGTATGGCCGAGGCGGCGGAGGATCGGGACATTCCCGGAGCGCGCTACGGCGCCACTCCCCCGGTCTCGTTCCCGCCGCTGCCCGGCCGGATACGGATCGTGGAGCCCGGCCGGGCCGCCAGGCTCTGGCTCGGCCGCCTGAGCGAGCTGAGAGAGCCTCGAGGTTCGGCGGAGAGCGGCGCGGCGCCCTTCACTGAAGATTCCGGGCACGGGTCATGAGCGCGTTGGAGTCCCTGGGCGCCGCCCTGTTGCTCGCTGCGGGCGTGGCTGCGGCGGTGTCGGCGGTCACGGTGCGCACGGTTCTGGAGCGGGTTCCCCGCACCGGGAGCGTGCGGCTCGCCGAGCTTACGGCCGACTACATGGCGACGGCCGCTCGGGAACACGGCGGCCGGGACGAGGCGGCGGAAGCGGCGCGCGAGTGGGCCAGTCGGCTTGACGAGGCGCTGGTCCGGACCTCGGCCCGCCATGGCGTGGTGCTGCTTCCCGCACGGGCGGTCGCCGCGGGCGCAAAGGATTTCACGGCCGAGGTGAAGGCCGCGATGCGAACGATGGCGCGGGAGGATGATCCCCGGGCGAGTCGGGAGGCGAAACGATGATGTGGAACACGAATGCCCCGGCAGGCCCGCCGGGACGGGCCAACAGGATTCTCTTCTGGGCAGCGGCGGCGGCCCTGGTGTGGCTGGCTCTGGCCTCGCGCGTCTACGTCAATGCGAGCTGGTCGGACGGGGCCTGGGGCTATGTCGTGTTGCCGCTTCGCGGCGCGCCCGGGAGAGGCGATGTGGTCGTTTTCGATCCTCCGGAGGGAGTGGGTTCTCCGGTCCCGTACCTCAAGACCGTGCGCGGCCTGCCGGGAGACCATGTCGGGGTGGACGGCAAGCGCCGTGTCCGGGTGAACGGCAGCGTCCTGGGCGTCGCCAAGACACATGCCCTTGACGGGCGTCCGCTGACGATGGCCCGGCCGGGGGTGATTCCGCCCGACCGCTTCTACGTTCATGCCGATCACGCGGACAGCCACGACAGCCGCTACGCGGAGGTCGGGCTGGTGGCGCGGGAGCGTATCCGCGGCCGCGCCCTGGCGCTGCCGGACATTCCGTGGCTGGGCCTGGAAGGACCCCTGGCCGGGACCGGGGAGAAGCAGCCGTGACGTGGCAACGTTTCCAGGCCTGCTCGCTGCTCGCCGCGCTCGGCTTCGCGCTGACGATTGTGGCGCAACCCGGTTCGGCAAAGGATCTCGGGGTCCGGGGAGCGGTATGGCCCGTGGCCGAGCCCGACCTGCTCGCGCAGATAGAGGCGCGGCTTGGAGATCTGGAGGCGTCGGGTGAGATGGCCCGCGTGCGCCGGGAGGCGGCGGAGCGGGCGCGGCAACGGATCGAGGCGCCGGCACGGGTCGAGGGCATCGTCGCGGCGCGCGTTCGTCGCGCGCGGCTCTTCGATCCATCCATCACCCTGGACCGGGACATCCGGGCAGCCGACGGAACCCTGATCGCGGCCCGCGGCGCGCGGATCAACCCGCTCGACGCGAAGCCGCTGACACGGGACCTGCTCTTCATCGACGGGACGCGGCCCGTGGAGGTGACGTGGGCGCTTCGCCATGGGCGGCCCGCAAGGATCGTGCTCGTTGCGGGCCGTCCTTTGGACCTCATGCGGACCCACGGGCGACCGTTCTTCTTCGACCAGGGCGGCCGGCTCTCGAAACGGCTCGGGCTCCGCGCCACGCCGTCGATGGTAGAGGCCGAGGGACCGGTGCTTCGGATCACCGAAGTGCCGCTCGAACATGACCGGCACTCGGCAACCACGGGAGAGCAGCCATGACGTTCTGGAAGATAATGGGCGTCGTGTTCGTTCTGGCCGGCGTCCTGTTCACGGGGACCGCGTCCGCCCAGTCGTGCACCGGGCGTTTCGTGAACCCGGTCACGGACGTGTGCTGGGAGTGTCTGTTTCCCATCTCCATCGGGCCGATCCGCATGGGGAGCGCGGCGGGAGCGCCGGACACGCCCAATCCCGGATCCCCCATCTGCTTCTGCGGCAGCCCGGTTCCCCGCATTGGGCTCTCGCTCGGAGTGTGGGAACCGGCGAGGCTGCTCGACGTGAGCCGGGCGCCCTGGTGCTTCCCCAACCTGGGCGGCATGACCATCGACCCCGGCCTGCTCGCGGGCCGGGGCCGCACGGGCTCCTCAGGTGGCGACGGAGCCTCGGGGTCCACGTGGCACGCCCACTACTATGTCTATCCGCTTCTTTCGTGGATCGGTGCGCTCCTCGATCTGGGCTGCCTCGAGGGGGGCAGCCTGGACATTGCCTGGGTCTCGGAGCTCGACCCGACCTGGCGCGACGACGAGCTGTCGTTCCTCATGAACCCCGAAGCCGCTCTGTTCGCGGATCTGCCGGCCCAGGCGGCCTGTGCCGCGGACTGCGCGGCCGCCTCCGCCGGGCTGCCGCTCGATCCGCTCTTCTGGTGCGCGGGGTGCCAGGGCGGGATGTACCCCCTGACCGGGAACGTGGCGGCCCACGTGGGCGGGGTCCAGGCCTCTTTGCTCGCGGCCGAGCGGCTCGTGTTCCGCCTGCACCGGATGCTGCTGGCCTGGGGCACTTCCGGGACGAGAGCGCTCTGCGGGCGCTACCCCATGCCGGTCATGAAGAAGTCCCAGTACCGTTGGCAGATGACCCAGCCGGTCCCCGCGACCTCGCCGCTCACGGGCTGCAACCCGACGGGCCGGTCCTCGGTGCTATGGGAAGCGCTCCGCGAACTTCCCGTCGCCGGGGAGAATTTTGGCTACCTGCTCTGGCGCAAGACAAACTGCTGCCTCCTCTGAGGACGTTGGCATGAAGCACAAACGGACTCTCGCAACTGCTGCATCGTTGATCCTTGCGTTCGTCCTGGCGGTTTGGTGCGCTCCGGGCCGCGCGCAGGAAACTCCAGGAGACACGGCGCGGGACGTGGTGGACCAGGTGCTGCGGACGGCGGAACGGGCCGGTCGCGGCGACCTGGAGAGCTGGTCGCGTTCGGTGATCGAACGCGCGCTGGAACGCGCGGGACGGAAGGCCTCCGGCGGGTCCGATCCGCTACCGGCCGAGGGCCACGCGAACCGGCTGTCGGCGAGCCTTTCCCGTCGCGCCGGCGGTCCCGAGGTCGTCGTCTTCATGAGCCTCTCGGCGCCGGCGGAGAGCTGGCGGCAGTGGAGCCGCGAGGCGGCGCGGATCGGCGCGCCGCTGGTTCTGCGGGGTTTCGGCCCGGACGGGCTGCAAGCCGCGGTGAAGCGCATCGGTCCGTATCTGGACCGTGAAGGGGGCGCCGCCATCGACCCACGCCTGTTCCGCCTGTTCGACATCACGGTGATCCCCGCGGTCGCAGTGGTTCCCGGCGGGGTTCCGCCTTGCCGAAGCCGGGGGTGCCTGTCGGACAAGGCGCCGCCTCACGACCGGGTCACGGGCAACATCGGCCTCGGGGCGGCCCTCGAAGCCGTCGCCGCGGAGGGCGGACCGGGCCGCGCGACGGCACGCCGCCATCTGGCCGCATTGAGAGAGGATCTCCCATGACCTGCCCATATGGAATGAGAATGAAGGTCGCCATCGTGAGCATCCTCCTGGCCGTGCAATTCGCCGCCGCCCGAGCAGGGGCGGAAGACCCGAAGGCGGCGGCGCGCGCCGTGGGCCAGGCGGGCCGCGCGGCCGCGAGCGCCATTGCGAGGGACTCGGGCTCCACCGTCCACGTGCCGGGCTATGCCGGAACGAACCTGCCGGAGCGGGGCATGAGCGCCGGCGAGCTGGAAACGGCGGCCAACCGGGTCCTGGCCGATCCTGCCGATCCCGGCGGCCGGGCCGGGCGCGCGGTGATCGAAGGATCAGTCGCGCGGCCCACGGCGGACGTCGAGGCGGACGATCCGATAGTGCAGCGCGGAGACCGGATCGAAGCCGACCCGCAGTCTCCCCGCTGGAACGCCGATGGGGTCGCCTCGGGATCGGCGACGGGTTGTGGCGCAGGGTTGGAGGATGCCGGAGCGGGCGGCCGGTGCGGCTCGGTGTCCTGGTGCGTGGGAGCCGACTGCGAAACCGCGGAGTCCGTAGCCAACACGGGGTTCGTGGAGTCGGCGGCCCGGCTCAACATGGTGCTCGAGCTGAGCGGAGAGGAGTTCGACCGCGACAACCTCCGGTTCTTCAACGGCGTGCGCCGGTCCTGCGTGATCCGTTGGGGAGGTCTTGCCGATTGCTGCAAGGACTCGGGCCTGCTCGTCGGTCTTGCCAACTGCACCGAGCAAGAGCGCCTCCTGGCCGAGGAGCGCCACGCCGGGAACACGCACTACCTGGGCAGGCGTTGCACGAGGCGGATCCTTGGGGTGTGCGTCCGCCGGGAACGCTCCTGGTGCGTGTTCGGCTCGAAGCTCGGGCGTATCCTCCAGGAGTCGGTGCGGAGCCAGCTCGGGATCGGCTGGGGAAACTGCCGGGGCTTCACGGTCCAGGAGATGGAGAGCATCGACTTCGAGGCCGTGGACCTTTCCGAGTTCACCGAGGACCTGGTGGACGGTTCGCGCGAGCCGTCCATCGATCTTCCGGAAGCGGACGAGGCAGGCGCGGTGATGCGGGGGCGCATCCGGGACTTCTACCGGAGAAGCGAGTGACGGGGACGGTCATGAACAGGGTTTGCATGCTGACCACTGCCTGCCTCTTGTGCATTGTCGCGGCGCTGCCCGTGGACGCGCGGGAATGGCGGTCCTGGTGTGGCCCCGGACCGGGCGCGGACGGGGACGAGGCGCCGTCCCTGGGCTGGCATTTCTACTGCGACCGCGACCAGCGAGACGCAGGGGCAGAGGACGCGCCGGCCCCGCAGCCGCCGCCCGCCCGGCCCGAAAGCGCCATGGAACGCATTCTGGAGATGCGCCGGGCACTGGAGAAGGCCCGGGCCAGGGCCATCCTCGATCCAAGCAACGAGAACGTTGCGGCCTACCTCCATCTCCAGCAGGAAACCCTTCAGAGGGCCGCGTCCTTCTCGGACGCCTTCCGCCGCACGGTCTGGGGGAACCCGGAGCTTGACTACACGCTCAAGCGTCCGGTGGGCGCCCTGGCCAAGAGGGTCTGGTCGGACGAACGGCGAAGCGAGCGAACCGCTGTCCTGGCCCGGCTCGGGGAACGTTACGGGCTCATCTACCTGGGGAGTGCGCAATGTTCGGAGTGCCGCGTGTTCGGCCCGCTCCTGCGGGCCTTCGCGCTTCGCCACGGACTCGACGTGCTTGCCGTCTCGTTGACCGGCGAGCCGCTCGAAGGATGGCCCGAGGCGGTTCCGGACCAGGGCCGCGCCGCGCGCCTTGGGCTCAAGACCAGGGTCGTCCCCGCCGTCTTTCTCTACGACACACAGACGTCGAGGGCGCTGCCGGTGTCGTTCGGCGTGGTCGCCGAGGATCAGTTGGCCGAGCGCATCTTTGCCTTGACCTCGCGGGAGGTCGGAAGTGACTACTAGGCACGTGCACACAAGAATATCGATGGCGGCCCGGGCATTCGCGGCGGCGCTTGTTGCGACAGGGCTTTGCCTCGCGCCCTCCGTCCATGCGGACGTTCTCTCGGAGATGGAGAACTTCTGGAGGGGCGCGGCGGTGAACACCACCGGCCCCACCGCGTTCGACGGCCAGGCCTCCGGCCACTGGACGCTCGGCAACCTCTACCTGCGCGCGCCCGTGCGGCAGGAGCCCATCGCGACGGTGAGCCTGCCGTCCTTCCGCGCGGGCTGCGGCGGCATCGACGCCTTCGCGGGGTCGTTCTCGTTCATCGACTCGGACCAGTTGATCGCCTTCGGCCGCGCCGTGGCCCAGAACGCCGCCGGGTTCGCCTTCGAGCTGGCGCTCGAGACCATCTCGCCCGTGATCGCGGAGACCATGTCCAAGCTCAGGGCCCTGGCGCAGTGGGTGAACAACCGGAACCTCGACTCCTGCGAGACGGCGCAGTCCCTGGTGGGGGCGGTCTGGTCGAGGAACGACCGGGCGAGCGCGGCCATCTGCGCGGCCGTGGGAACACGGCAGGGCATCTTCTCGGACTACGCCGCGGCGCGCCACGGCTGCGGATCGGACGGCAAGCGGAACTCGACCCTGGCGGCGGCATCGGGGCCGCTCCGGGAACAGGTGCCGGTCAACGTCAACTACGCCTGGCGCGCGGTGCGGGCTTCGAGCTTCCTCGGCTCGGACCGGGACCTGGGCGAGTTCGCCATGTCGATCTCGGGGACGGTGATCGTCACCGCTCCGGTCTCGGACTCGGACCCTTCCGGTCCCAGGGTGCGCGTCCTGGAGCCCCTGGCGCTCGACCGCCGGGTGACCGAGATCCTCATGGAAGGCGGCGGCGACCTCCCGGTCTACCGCTGCGACACTGCGGCCGACTGCCTCAACCCCACCCTTGGCCGGCTCACGGTCCCGGCGGCGCGCGGCTTCCGGAACCGGGTCGCGGACCTGCTCCGCCGCCTGGTAGACGCGGTGCGCACCGACACGGCGCCGCCGGCGGACGCCCTGGGACTCGTGAACCTCACCACCCTCCCGGTCTACCGGGTCGTGAACACCGCGGCCGCCTACCGCGGCGCAGTGGTGGAGCAGGAGGTGGACACCCTGGCCGAGGCCGTGGCGCTCGATGTGCTCCAGGTGTGGATCTCCGATCTTCACCGGACAGTGCAGGAACGGGCCGGCACACTGGACATCGCCGACGGCGACCAGTTGGAGCGCTGGCGCGAGGGACTGCGGCGGAACCGGTCAGCCCTGGCGCAGCACCGCCACGAGGGGCTTCAGCGGTTCAACACGGCTCTGGCCGTGGTCGAGAAGCTGAGGCTCATCGAGACGGAGCTCGCAGGCGCTCTCTCGGCCGATCTCCGCGCGGCGCTCGCATTCTCCCGCGGGGCGACCATGTCGCGGTAGACGGGGCGGGATCGAGGACAAGCAACGGTGTACGAACTCTTTACACTCGGCGGCGGGACCTACCTGGTGGACCTCCTGAACGCGGTGGCCGCGATCACGGGCGGCGGCGCCTTCGTGACGCTGGCCCATATCGCCGGCGTCGCCGGGCTCGCCTGGGCGCTCTTCCGCACCGCGTTCGGGGGCTCGTGGAAGGACAACGCCAGGTGGATGCTCCTCTTCGTGGCGGTCTGGGGCGCGATGGTGGCGCCGAAGGCCAGGGTGCGGGTCGTGGACCGGCTGGACCCCGCGCTGGCGCCGGCGGTGGTAGCCAACGTCCCCATCGGCCTGGCGCTGTTCGCCTCCCTTACGAGCCAGGTGGGCGACGGGCTGACACGGCTCACCGAGCAGGCCTTCTCCCTTCCCAACGACCTCACCTACCAGCGCCACGGCTTGATCTTCGGCGCCAGGCTCGCGGCCGAGGCGACCCGCATGGAGGTCACGGACGCGGTGTTCGCCCGGAACCTCCGGACCTACGCGCGGCAGTGCGTGTTCCATGCGCTCCTCCTGGGCCACATCTCCGCCGACGATCTCCGGGAGAGCACGGACATCTGGCGGCTCGTCACCGCCACCGGGTCGCCGTCCGCCGGGGCCTCGCCCGCGCGGATGGTGGAGTACGCGACCCGCGGCGCGCCCACGGGCACCGGCGCGACTACGGTGGACCGCGAGATCGTCACCTGCGCCCAGGCCGCCACCCGCCTGAACGCGCTCTGGGGCGCGGAGATCACGAGGGCCTCGGGCATCTTCGGGCGAAGGCTCTTTCCCGGGGCGCGGACCGAAGCCCTGGCCCGGGCCGAGCTCGTGGCCGCGCTGCCCGCCGCCCACTCCTACCTGATAGGAGCATCGAGGACCGCGGCCGAGATCCTGCGCCAGCAGATGGTGCTGAACGCCGTCCACGACGCCGGCGAGCAATGGGCTTCGGAGGCAGGCAACGCGGCCGCTCTCAGGGCCTACACCGAAGCCCGGGCCGAGACCCAGACGGTCTCCGCCTACCGGGCCATCGGCCGCCAGGCCGAGACCTGGGTGCCGATGCTCCGCATCGTGTTCGAGTGCCTCTACGTGGGGGCCTTCCCCATGGCCGTGCTACTCATGCTCACGCCCGCGGGCGGCGCTATCTTCCGCTCCTACTTCTCGGGTCTCGTCTGGCTCCAGAGCTGGGGGCCGCTCTACGCGGTCCTGCACCGGATCTCCATGGGAGAGGCGGCGGAGCGCATGAGCGCCGGGGCGCTCATGCCGGGCGGCGACATCGGCGTCTCGCTTGTCGCTCAGGCGGGAATCCAGGCGGTGGCGTCGGACGTGGCGGTCATGTCCGGATACCTCTCGATGTCGGTCCCGTTCCTGGCCGCCGCGCTGGCCTACGGGGTGGGGAGGGCTACGGGGCTCGC
Organism: uncultured Syntrophobacterales bacterium; assembly: GCA_964519455.1. GTDB lineage: Bacteria > Desulfobacterota > Binatia > UBA9968 > JAJDTQ01 > JAJDTQ01. The sequence continues at coordinate 10,257 of CAZFIU010000025.1, read as the reverse complement.
CACCTCGGTGCTGGCGGTGGGCCAGGAAGCGGCCTCGTCCGCGGCGCAGGAGGGCACGACGGGCAACGTCTCGCTCGCCAACACCCAGGCCGACACCCACCGCTTTGCGACGGTCGAGGGACTCCAGGTCCGGACCTCCCTGCACACCGACACCGGCCGTTATACCGGATACGCGCCGGAAGGCGCGGGCTTCACCGTCACGGGCGACGGCACGGCGGTGGTTGACGCAGGCTCCGCCACGAGCCGCATACCGGCCGCGGGGATACGGCTTTCCGAATCGCTTGCGGCCAGCCACGAGAGCCGGGCGGGCGCCGCCCGGGAGCAGGCCCGGCACTGGTCGGCCGAGGCCGCGGTGGCGCGCACCGCGGCCGCCACCGATTCGGCGGCCATGGTGGAGCGGTTCTCGCGCGACGTGAACACGGGAGTCGCCCGTTCCAGGGGAGTGACGGAGAGCGAGAGCCAGACGGTGCAGAGCCTCGAATCCCACCTCGATGGGCTCTCGGAAGCTGGCGGCATCACGAAGGAGCAGGCGGCGGCCCTCACGAGCGAGGCCAGGGCCGGAGGGGGGTTCGACTTCATCGTCAAGTTCGGAGCGGACGGGTCGGTGAGCTGGCGCGGCCAGACGCTCAGCCGGGAGGCCTGGAACCGGATGACGGACTACGCCGAGCAGCAGAGCGTGCTCGATGTCTGGTCGCGGGTGGCCGATGCGTCGAGGCGCTACTCCACCGCATCGGGCGAGAGCGAGCTCAGGAGCCTGGATGAGAGTTTCGGGGCCAACCTGACGCGGATGCGGCGCTTCGGCGAGCAGGAGGCCTTGAGCCACCGCGGGGCCGAGAGCTGGAACCGGCAGGCGGCCGAGGTGCGGAGCCGGGGCTAGGCCATCGACCGGGACCTGGGGCAGCCCTTCTTCACGTGGCTGACGGCACGCACCGGCGCCGACGGGCGCGAGATCGGCGTGGCGGGCGCCATGCGCCTGGCGCAGCCCCGGACCCCGGAGGACGCCGAGGAACTGCGGGCGCATGCCGCCGCCTTCATCGCCGAACGCTTCCCCGCGCCCAAGGGCCCGGACCCGGCCTCGGCGCCGGACCTGGCGGACTACGGGCGGGCGCTCGAAGGGCTGCAGGAGTCTCACCAAAGCAGGTCCGCGGCGGCCTGGGAGGAATGGTCGGGCTGGGCCCGGGACAGCGGGCGCGGAGGCCATGAACGGGGAAGCGTCGGGAGACGGGCGGAGCGCCTTCGTGCCGAGACCGACACCGAACTCGACATCCGGGAGGCGGAACGCGAGGCGCGGGGCGGGGTGGCGGGCGAGCGGAGCGAGCAGGGTCGGGCCAGGGTGGCCGCAGAGACCGGTCGGCCCTTCGGCGAGCACGCCGCCGAGTCGGTTCCGCTGGCGGGCGAGTGGCTGGGCGGCAAGCTCTACGGCACCGCCCGCAACGCCACGCCGGACGCGGACGGGAAGAAGGAACGGTCTGACGGCGGCCCCATGGGCCGCGACGAAGTGCTTGGACCGTGAACAGGAGGGCAAGATGATGATGTTCGGCAAGGCGACGCTCAGGGGTGGCCAGACCCTGCTCCACGACGTCCACATGTGGGGCCAGCTGGTGCGCTGGGAGATCATCGGCTTCGTCCTCGTGGTCGTGCTCGTCCCCTCCATGGCGCTCTACTTCACCACCACCGCCTACGAATGGCGCATCGTCGGCATGGGGACCCTCGCCGAGATCAAGCTGTCCATCGGATACTCTCCCCGTTCGGGCCAGATGCACGAGTGGGGGGAGGGACGGAAGAGCCCCAGCGCGATCATGGACATCGTCGCGGACCGGAGAATCAAACGGATACGCAGGCGCATGCTCGATACGGTCCGCTCCTGGGCATGGACGGGCGCGAAATGGGGAGTGGGCGGCATGGTTGTCTGCACCCTGGGGTTCTGGATGCTCGGCCGGCGTCTGGCCCGGACCCGGCGCGTGCGCGGAGCGGAGATGGCCACCGCGCGCGAGCTCCGAAGGCGCGTGCAGCCTCTGTCGGTGCGTGCGGCGACGGCGGTGCTTCCGGCAGCCCGGCGGGCGTCCTGCCGCATAGCCGGGATCCCGTGGCCCCGGCGCGCCGAGACCCAGCACACCATCGTCTCCGGCACCACCGGCTCGGGCAAGACCGTGCTGATCTCCGATCTGGTGGCCCAGATCCGCGCTCGGGGAGAACGCTGCATCCTCTACGACAAGATGGGAACCTACACGCGCTCCTTCTTCGATCCCGCCACGGACGTGCTCATGAACCCCCTCGACGCCCGCGCCCCGCGCTGGTCGCCCTTCTTCGAGGCCAGGACGCCGCGGGACTTCGACATGATGGCCGCCGCCCTGATCCCCCAGCAGAAGGACACCGTGGACCCGTTCTGGGTGACGGCTGCAAGGCAGCTCTTCTCCAACGGCGCGGGCGTCCTCTGGACGCAGGGTGTGACCGAGAACCGGAGACTGGTCGAGGACCTGCTCAAGACCGAACTGTCGGAGCTGGCGGAAGCCATGGAGGGCACCGTGGCCCAGTCCATCGTAAGCCCCGACAACCCCAAGACCGCGCTTTCGGTGCGCGCCATGCTGACCGCGCACCTGGGCGCGCTGGAGTTCCTGCCGGACACGGGCGAGCGCTTTTCGATCCGCGACTGGGTCGGCCGCGAGGACGAGACCGGCTTCCTGTTCCTGACATCCAGGGGAGACCAGCACGCGAGCTTGAGGGGGCTCATCTCCACGTGGCTCGAGATCGCGGTGAACACGCTGCTCTCGCTCCAGCAGGACGGCGGGCGCCGGATCTGGATCGTGCTGGACGAGCTGCCGACGCTTCACCAGGTGCCGAGCCTCCAGCCGGGCCTGGCCGAGTCCCGCCAGTTCGGCGGCTGCTTCGTGCTGGGGATTCAGGTGTTCTCGTCCCTGCGGGACATCTACGGAAGGAACGGCGCGGAGACCATCTCCGGGCTCTGCGGCACCCGGGTGGTCTTGTCCGCGCCCGACCAGGAGACCGCGCAGTGGTCGGCGGAGAGCCTGGGGCGGGGCGAGGTGGAGGAGTACACGCAGGGCATGAGCTACGGCGCCAGCACCATGCGCGACGGGGTCTCGCTGACTCAGCACCGTCAGATGCGCCCTCTCGCCCTGCCCTCGGAGATCATGCGGCTGGAGAACCTGCACGGCTACCTCAAGTTCCCCGGTCCCTTCCCGGTCACATCCATCCAGCTCAAGTACGTCGATCGTCCGGCTTCCGCCGAACGGTTCGTGCCGCGGAAGACCGAAGCAGTTTCAACCGATGTGGAAGCGTTGCCGCCCAAGATGGAACCGGAAGGCGACGAGGCGGGCCGGGTGGACGAACCGGTGGACGGCGATGGCTGTCCGCCGGTCGGGGCGTCGGATCCTCCCGGGGAGGAGGCGCGCGGCCACGGCCGCTCCGGCCCCGAACCGCTGCCCCCGGCGCCGGACAGCCCTCCGGCGGACGATTGGGCCTGAGATGCTCTCGATCGGACCGGTCGCGTCCGTGGCCCAGGGTGCAGGCTACTATGAACGCGACGGATACTACGCGAAGGACGACCCTGCGCACACGTCGGCGAGCGCATGGGCCGGCAAGGGCGCGGCGGAGTCGGGACTCGAAGGCCCGGTCGACGCCGACGTCTTCCGGTCCGTTCTGGAGGGCGAGGCGCCGGACGGCTCGGGCCGCAGGCTCGGCCGCCGGGGCAAGGACGGAGAGATCCGGCACCGTCCCGGCCGCGACCTCACCTTCTCCGCCCCCAAGTCGGTGTCGGTCGCCGCGCTCGTGGGCGGCGACGGGCGGATCGTGGAAGCCCACGACCGCGCGGTCAGGGCGACCCTGGAGTGGGTCGAGCGGAACGCCGCCGAGACCCGGGTGCAGGACGCGGGGACCGGAAGGATGGTCCGGGTGCGCGGCCAGGAGATCGTGGCCGCGGCCTTCCGCCACGACGCCTCCCGGAACCTGGACCCGCAGCTCCACACTCACGCCGTCCTGGCCAACATGGTCAGGGACAGCAACGGCAGGTGGCGCACCATGGCCAACGAGGGTCTGTACGAGCGGCAGAAGCTCATCGGCATGCTCTACCGGAGCGAGTTGGCGCGGAACCTGGCGGAGTTGGGCTACGGCATCGAGAAGAAGCATGCGGACGGGCGCTTCGAGATCGCGGGCGTTTCGCGCGGGGTAATCAAGGCCTTCTCGACACGGAGGGCCGAGATCGAGGCGTCGATGGAGGAGCGGGGTCTCGGCGCCACCGCCCAAAATCCCCGCGTTGCCGAGCGCGCCGCGCTCATGACCCGCGCCATGAAGCGCGGCGTCGACCGGGACGCGCTCCGGGGAACGTGGGAGAGGCAGGCGGCGGACCTGGGGTTCGACGCCCGCGCTCTGGCTGCCGAGGCGGCGGCCGGGACCGCAACCCCCGGGAAAGACCGGGAGGCGGCAAGGGAACCGGCCGCCGACGCCGTTGCCTGGGCCATGGAGCACCTTTCGGAGCGGGATGCCGTGTTCTCCCGCTCCGATCTCCTGGCCGCCGCGCTCGCGCACGCGCCGGGACGGGTGGCCATGGCCGAGGCCGAGCGCGAGGTGGCGGCCCTGGAGAGGGCGGGCGCGCTGCATGCCGTGAGCCTGCCGGGCGCCGGGGATGCGCTCGCCACGGACCGGACCGCGGGCGAGGAGCGCGAGACCATCGCGCTGATGCGCTCGGGCGAAGGCAAGGGGCGCGCTCCGATGCGGGGCTGGGCGGTGCAGGCCCGTCTCCACCGGGGGCCGCTCACGGCCGGACAGAAGGATGCGGTGAAGCTCATCCTGTCGTCCAGAGACCGGCTCGTCGGCGTTCAGGGCTACGCCGGGACGGGCAAGACCACCATGCTGGACCGGGTGCGGACCCTTGCGGAGAAGAAGGGATGGCGCATGGCGGGCCTTGCGCCCTCGGCGTCGGCGGTGAAGACGCTCGCGGCCGAGGCCGGCATCGACTCCGAGACCCTGCAGGGGTTTTTGGCCCGCAACACCGGTGTGGCCCGAGGAAGGCTGACGCGCAAGGGCGCGCGCCGGATGCGGGCGGCGTTCGCCAGGACCATCCTGGTGGTGGACGAGGGCTCGCTCGCCTCTACCGTGCAGGCCCGCGACCTCCTGCGCATTGCCAACGCGTTCCGCATCCCGCGCGTGGTGCTGGTGGGCGACTCCAGGCAGCTCGACGCCGTCGACGCCGGCAAGCCCTTCGCCCAGCTCCAGGCCGCGGGCATGAAGACCGCGGTCATGGACGAGATCATGCGCCAGCGGGACCCGGCCCTCAGGGAAGCGGTGGAGGCGAGCCTCAAGGGGGACATCGAACGGGCCTTCGAGAAGCTGGGCTCCAACGTGGCCCAGGTGAAGGCGGACAACATCGCGGGCGCGGTGGCGGCGCGCTGGCTGGCGCTCCCGCCGGAGGTGCGGAAAAACACCGGCGTCATGGCGCCGAGCCACGAGCTCCGGGTGGCGATCAACGGCCATATCCGGGAGCGCCTGGTCCGGGAGGGGCGCATCCACGGCCCGGCCATGGCCGCCGGGCGGCTGGTGTCGCGGGGATACACGAACGCGGAGAAGGCGCTCGCCGAGAACTACGCGCCCGGCGACGTGGTCGCGTTCCATCGTCCGTACAAACGCCTCGGCGTCGGGAAGGGCGACGAGCGCCGCGTCGTGGGCGTCGATCACGAGGCCCGGACCGTGATGCTCGAAGACAGGGACTGCGGGACCGTCGCCTGGAAGCCGGCCGAGGTGGGCGGCCGCAAGGGGGGAACCGAGGTCTACCGCATGGAGGAGATCGAGCTTCGCGCCGGCGACCGCATCCGCTGGACCCGCAACGACAAGGGTCTCGGGCTCGTCAACAGCCGCACGGCGGAGGTCTCCGGGGTAGGGAACGGACAAGTGACGTTCCTGCTGGAGGACGGGGGGAAGCTGGAGCTCGGGCGGGACGATCTGCGGCTCCGTCATCTCGACCACGCCTGGGCCTCGACCGTGCACGCGTTCCAGGGCCGCACCGTGGACAACGTGATCGCGGCGATGGAGGCGCGCCATCCGCATCTCACCAACCAGAAGTCCTTCTACGTCGAGATCAGCCGGGCCCGCGACCGCGCCGAACTCGTCACCGACGACGCGGCCGGGCTTCAGGCCCGGCTTCAGGCCGTCACGGGCGCGCGCATCGCCGCGCTCGAAGGCATTGGCGAGACCCCTCGGGAAGAGAAGGAAAAGGCGCGGGATGATGCTCGGGCGGTCGAACGGCAGCCCGGCCGGGGCGCATGGCGTGGAGAGAAGGAACGGGACGCCTCCGCATCGCCCTCGAAGGACCGGGAGATGCCCGCCCCGGCACGCGGTAAGACCCGGGACATGGACCTGGAATTGTGATGGCGCCGCGTACCCTGGAAGCGCCCCGGCGGCGGGATCGAACGCTTCGGCGTGCTTGTGACGGGCACCGCCGGGGTTTGTCCCGGGGGCGCGGGGGAACTCGCCGCTCCCGGCCTGAATCCGCAACCGCAGGAGGCATGGAATGAACGGCAACGGGCACGAAATCACACAGGACGAGGCCGGCAAGGCGGAAAGGCGCACGCCGCACACGATCCGGTTCCTCGACCCCGAGTGGCGGCGCGTCGAGGCCTTCGCGGACAGGCGCGGCCTTACCGGACCCGAATTCGTGCGCTTCGCCACGCTCGCGGCGATGGAGGACGGGCCTCCGGGCGGCCGGCTGGCGCCCCTGATCGAGCGGACCTTCCGCTACACCTACATGATTGCGACGAAGATGCGCGACGACATGCGCGGCGCGGGGCAGGACGAAGAGCTGGAAGCGCTGGTCCGGGCCGCCCGGGAACTGCAGGACGAGATGCTGCGCGCCGCCGGGGACTGATGCCGGACCGACGGCGAAGGCCATATCGGTTCGCCACCGGGGCGGGAGCCGGCTCCGGTCCGGCGACCGCGGCATCCCGGGCGGCATGCTCCGTCCACGCCGCCCAGTGGTCCCTGTCGAGCCGGAGCAAGGCCCGGGCCCGCGCAAGGCCGCCCGAACCCATGGCGCGGCGCCGTCACCGCCGTCTCACCACCGCGCGAGGACCTCGAACCCGATCGTGTGGTCCGGCGCCTGCGTGTCGCTCTCCCGGCGCATCGCCTTGAGGCCGAACGAGAGGTCGGTCGCGGTCACGGCCTCCGGCGTGAGCCGCCAGCCAACGCTGTAGTCCTGCGCGCCCGTTGAGAGACCCATCCCGACATGCGGGCTGCCGGTGAAGCGCCCGCCGAAGGCCGCGAAGCCGTATGCCGCCTCCATCGCCAGGCGCGGCGCGGCCTCGCTCCCCGTGCGGTCCTCCAGCGGGTCCGGCGCGAACAGCGCGTCCAGCCCGCCCTGCGCCCGTCCGCCCAAGTCCTGGCGCAGGCTGAAGGACGGCCCCCGCCGCGTCGCCGGGTGTGGGTCGAAGCCGAGCTGCGCCGAGAACCCCCGATCCTTCAGGTCGTCGTTCTCGTGCGCCACGAGCGTGCGCCCCGAGACGTCGAGCGAGAGGCCGAGCGCCGGATGGACCCAGGCGATGCCACCGCCGAACTCGGCCCCGAACCCGGTCTCCGCATCGCCGCCGTCATGGCGCGCGCCGATCTCCACCCTCGGCGCCAGACTGCCGCCATCGGCCAGCGCCATGCGCCAGCTGCCCTCCAGCCCGAGCCGGAGCCGGGTCGCGTCGGAGTCCGACGCCGCAAGGTCGCGGGTCCTGTCCGACGAGGTCCGTGTCCATAGGGCGTCCGTAGTGAGTGCGAGCGCGGGACCGCCGCCGCCGTCGGCAGGCGGTGTCAGCAGGTCGTTGCGCATGCCCGCCGCCGCCATGCTCCAGCTCGTGTCCGCCTTGTAGTTCTCCTCCATCGTCTTCAGCGTCACCTTGCCCGAACCGTAGCCCGCCGCGCCCCAGAGCTTGAGACGCTCCGAAGCCCGCAACGCCGCCCAGGGGATCGCCGCCGTCAGCGACGCCTCCACGCCGCCGTCGCCGTCCCGGACTGCACCGCGGCACAGTTCCTGTGCTTCACCGCCCACCGGGGGACAGCCGAGCTCGCCCCCCTCGACATGGTCGCCCTCGGCCGCATACCCGCCGTCGGCGGAACTCCGGGTGAGCGCGAGGCCGACCAGCCACTTGCCCCGCGCATAGTCCGCCCCCAGCATGCCGGTGGTGACCTCGCCGTCGAGGGTGATATCGGTGCCGTCGCCGCGCTCGGCGCTGTCGAAATATCCCTGCGAGGCCCGGCCCCAGAAGCCCAGGCTCCCGCCCGCGCCGTCTTTCTGCCCGGTCAGCAGGAAGCTGCTGCCCAGCAGCGCCTCCCGGGCCGTCATCGACCGGGATTGCGGCGCCGGCGCGCCGAAGCCGGCGCCGTTGCCGAAGCGGTCATCGCCGAACTCGTCCACCGCCCGGCGTGGTCCTGCCCCGGACCACGATCCGGGGCCTGCGGGAGCGGACGCCCCGCCCGGCGTCCGGCCGGCCACCGGCTGACCGGACGCGGCCGCGTCGAAGCCGAGCGCCTGTCCAGCCAGCCTGCCCTGCATGCCCGGCGCGCGAGGCGCCGCCATGCGGCCCGCAATGCCGTCCAGCGCCTGCTCCGCCACCGTGCGGCCGAACCGCGCCAGCCACGCCGCCGGCATCGGGTCGTCGTTCACGATCGTCCCGACCGCAACCCCGTCCCCGATCACCGCGCCCCGCGCATCCGACAGCACCAGCTCGAACGTCTCCGCCTCCTCGTCATGGCTGTCGTCGTAGACCAGCACCTGGACCCGCTTCTCCGTCTCGCCCGCGCCGAAGCGCACCCGGTGCGCCCGCAGCGGCCAGTAGTCCTCTTTCGGCTCCGCCGACACCGCCCGGGTGTCCGCGCGCACCTCCACCGCGTCCGCCGCCGCCGACAGCCGGACCGTGAACGTCATCAGCCACTCGGCGCCCTCGCGCACCGTCGCGTCGCCCACCGAGAGCACCGGCAGCGCCGACGCGTCGTTGTCGAGCACCGCGACCCCGGCCGCGTTGCCGGGTGAGGCAACCACGGTATAGCCGCTGCCGGCTTCCACCGTCACCGTGACCGTGCCGTCCGGCTCGTCCAGGGCGTCGTCCACCGTGGCGACCGTGAACGCAGCCTTCGTCTTGCCCTTGGCGATGGTGGCCGTGGCCGCGCCCTCGTGCGCCGCCGCCACATGGTCGCTGCCCGCGGCCTCCGCGACCGTGAGCTTCACCGCGAGGTCCGCGTCAACCGCGCGGTCCGCCGTCAGGGTGAACGCGGCATCGCCGCCCTCCGTCACCGAGGCCGCCTTCGCCGCGATCGAGATCACCGGCGGCGGCAGGTCGTCGTCCTGCACCGCCACCGTGCCGGATGCGGCGGAGCCCACCGTGTAGCCGCTGCCGTCCTTGACCGTCGCCGTGACCGAGCCGTCCGGCTCATCCGCTTCGTCGTCCGTCGTCGGCACCGTCAGCGTCGCGCTGCCCGATGTGCCGATGCTCACCGTCCGGCTGCCAGCAGTCACACCGAACGCGCCGTCCGCCGCCACCGTCACGGTCACCGCGAGGGGCGCGGCGGCCGGCGGGGTCGCCGTGACCGTGAAGACCGCGTCGCCGCCCTCCGTCACCGCGTCGCCCGCCGTGACCGTCACCTCCGGCAGCGCCTCCAGCTTCGCCAGCACCTTCGCGATCCTGGGCCACAGCGGGCTGCTGTATTTCTCCGCGTTGGCCCGCGCCTCCGCCGCCGTCGTCGCCGTCAGGCCGGGATAGCTCTCCACCCCGAACGCCACCAGCACGCGCCGCCAGCGCTTCACGTGCGCCGTGCCGTGGTTGCTTTCCGACGCATGGCTCCGCACCTGCGCCACAAGCTCCGCAGGCACCGCCGGGGTCCCGGGCACGACCGTGCCGTCCTGCGCCCCCTGCGCCTGCGGCGTTCCGCCCTGCGTGCCGTCGTCGTCGATCAGCGCCAGCGCCACCTCCGACGGATCCCCGAGCGTGTAGTACCCCTCCCGCGGCATGATCCGGCCCGACACCTCGCCGTCGGCCCGCTCCACGTCGTCCGACATCGCCGTCACCGTCCAGCTCGCCGTCGTCTGGCCCGCCGGAACCGTCACCGTCGTCGTCTCGCCCTGGCCCACATAGTCCAGGCCCGCGCCCATCTCCTCGTTGTGGCCCACGTTCACCGTCAGATCGAGCTGCGGCGCCGGGTCCGACGTCACCGTGAAGGTCACGTCGCCGCCCTCCGTCACCGACGTCGCCGGGCTCGCCGAGATCGTCAACT